>NZ_CALXEG010000038.1 GCF_944387275.1 uncultured Pseudoflavonifractor sp. | reverse complement strand
GCGAGGACGAGCCTCCGGCGGGGGACTTTTCTCCGGCGAAAAGTACCCAAAAGCCGCCATGGGGCAACAGGCGCGGAGGGCCCTTTCAGGGCCAAACGCGCCCGTTTCCCCCTGGTACCCCCTTCGGGGACGCGGCTTGCGGCGGTGGTGTCCAAGAAGCCGCCCAACTTGAAAGTAGTTGCTTGCCGGTTCGGCGCCCTGCGTGCCGTTCCCCTTCTGCCCGAGCAGGGTTAGCCCCCAGACTTGTAAATTGCTGCAATTCAAGGGGCGTTCTCAATGCCGCACAAAGTCTCTGCGCCGTGTTTCAGCTTTTCCCCCAGGCAAGCCTTCCCCCTGGGGGGAAGGTGCCCCCGAAGGGGGCGGATGAGGGGGACGGCAGCTTACAGTGCCACAAATGGGCCTCCGCATTAGCCCGGCGAAGCAAAAGATGGGGCAGGCAATACACTTTTGATGGTGAAAGGGTCAGGTTTCGCTCCGAAAGCGCAGAATAGACGGCAAAAAGCCGGCCTGTCAGACAGGCCGGCTTTTTGCCGGGAAAGAAGGAAAGAAGAAACGCGGCCCGATCGGCGGAACTTGCTCAAGGCTCCGTCCGGGCTTGGGAAGAGTCAAAAGAGAGAGGTATCATCTCTGTTGACATGCATATGATACCCAATCAAGCTGAAACCAGTCTGAAAAAAATGGGAACATTTTATGAACGGAGAAGGCCACTTTGTGAATATTTTTTGAAAAGCCGTCCTCCGTCGGGAAAATCCTGCCGGAGGACGGCTGAAAAGGCCAAAATGCGGCCCAATATGGCGAAATTTACTCCAGATAGATGCCCTGCAGGCGCTCCAGCTTCCGGTTGTTGAGGCCCATGGGGCCGGTGAGAAAGGCGTCCATGGAGCCGAACCGCTGGTCGATCTCCTCCAGCAGAAGCGCCAGGTTCTGCCGGTCCACGCCCGCGGTGGCCTGGATGGCGGGCATGAGGGCCTCGGCGTCGCCGGGGCAGTTCTGCCGGGCGTAGGCCTCGGCCTGGGCCAGCTCGTGGGCCAGATACCGGTTGGTGAGGAGGAAGTCCTCCAGGATGGTCTCCCGGTCGGCCCCCAGGGCGGAGAGGAGCAGGGCCGCGGCGATGCCGGTGCGGTCCTTGCCGGCGGTGCAGTGGAAGAGGAGGGCGTGCTCTCCGTCGTTCTTCAGGGCCAGGTCCAGGAAGGCCCGGTAGGCCTCCAGCCCCCAGGCGGTGAAGAACATCTCACAGTAGGACCGGTTGCTGAAGGTGCCCGACCTGGCCATGGCCAGCAGCAGGGCGTTGAAGTCGCTCCGGTCGTGCTCCGCCACCGAGCGGGCGGCCTGGCTCATACCGCCGCCGTTCTCGTCCAGCACCAGCAGGTGGTAGAAGGAGGTGCCCCGGAAAGCGGGGTCGGGCCGTGCGCCGGCCTCCTTGAGGGTGCGGAAGTCGGCCACCCAGGCCAGATGGTAGTCCTGGGCAAGGATGCGGCGGTCCTCCTCCGTGGCCTCCCACAGGGCGCCGGTGCGCAGCAGCAGCCCCTTCCGCACCTGTTTTCCGCCGGCGGCGGGAATGCCGCCCAACTCGCGGGCGTTTTTCACTCCGGTAAGACCGATGGATCTGGGCAGTTGGGACATGAACCGTCACTCCTTTTTTTCTGTGGCAGGAAACTGTGGCATACGAGGGGTTCCCCTCATCCGCCCCAGTGTGCGCACTGGGGCACCTTCCCCCCCAGGGGGAAGGCTTAGAACGCATCCCATAGGCTTCCCCCTGGGGGAAGCTGTCACGCCAAAGCGTGACTGATGAGGGGAATTGCGGCGTTCAGCGGAGACTGAAACACGGCGCAGAGACTGCGTGCGGCATTGAGAAAGGTCATTGAATTGCAGCGGCCCACAAGTCTGGGGGCTAACCCTGCTCGGGCAGAAGGGGAACGGCACACGGGGCACCGAACCGGCGTGGTAACTGCTCACAAATACGGCGGGTGATTGAATTTTGCCGCCGCCGGACGCGTCCTCGAAGGGGGTACCAGGGGGAAACGGGCGCGTTTGGCCCTGAAAGGGCCCTTCCGCGCCTGTTGCCCCATGGCGAGCTTTGCCTACTTTCCCTCGCTGGAAAGTAGGCCGTCGGAGACCGTTCCCCTCATCTTCGCAAGCTTGAAGGCCCTCCCCTCATCCGCCATCGTCCTCGCAAGCTGCGTATCGCTCAGCCCGCCGCAAGCGGCAGGCCTCGTTCACTCCGCTGCTCGTCCTCTCCCCACACGACCCGCTTCGCTGGGCTCGTGCGGGGGCCCCGAGAGGCAGCCACCTTCCCCCCAGGGGGAAGGCTTATGGGGCCTTATTCGGCAGTCTCGTCCTCTTTCTTGGTGCAGACGATGTTCAGCTCGTCCAGCTGCTTGGGGTCCACAAAGCTGGGGGCGCCCATCATCAGGTCCTGGGCGTTCTTGTTCATGGGGAAGGGGATAACCTCCCGGATGGAGTCCTCGCCGGAGAGCAGCATGACCATCCGGTCCACGCCGGGGGCGATACCGGCGTGCGGGGGGGCTCCGTAGGTGAAGGCGTTGTACATGGCGGGGAACTTGGCCTTGACGTCGTCCTCGCCCAGCCGCACCAGCTGGAAGGCCTCGATCATGATCTCCGGGTCGTGGTTCCGGACGGCGCCGGAGGACAGCTCCACGCCGTTGCACACCAGGTCGTACTGGAAGGCGGTGATGGACAGGGGGTCCACCTCACCGGCGGCGGCCTTTTTCAGGATATCCAGTCCGCCGTTGGGCATGGAGAAGGGGTTGTGGCAGAACTCCAGCTCGCCGCTCTCCTCGCCGATCTCGTACATGGGGAAGTCCACGATCCAGCAGAACTCATAGGTCTCCTTGTGGAAGTGGTCGGGGCACAGGGGGGCCAGCATCTTGATGAGCACGCCGGCGGTCTTCTGCGCCGAGAGCTTCTTGCCGGCGGTCAGGCCCACGAAGGTGCCCTTCTCCAGGCCCAGGGCGGCCACCACGGCGTCCTTGATGGGCTGGACGAACTTGGCGATGCCGCCCACGATCTCGCCCTTCTCGTCGTAGCGGAACCAGTAGACCTTGCCGCCGGCCTGGACCTCCACGTCGGCGCACAGCTTGTCGATCTGCTTGCGGGTGGCGGAGAAGCCGGTGACCTTCACGGCCTTGACGGTGTTGCCCTCAAAGGGGCCGAAGCCGCAGGCACCCAGGGCCTCGGTGGCGTCCTGGGCGGTCAGGTCGATGCGCAGGTCGGGCTTGTCGGAGCCGTAGGTCTCCATGGCCTCCAGGTAGGGGATGCGCTTGAAGGGGGCGGAGGAGGCGGAGTCGTACTTGCCGTACTTGGCGAAGATGGGGGGCAGCACGTCCTCCAGCACGGCGAACACGTCCTCCTGGTCGGCAAAGGCCATCTCCATGTCCAGCTGGTAGAACTCGCCGGGGGAGCGGTCGCCGCGGGCGTCCTCGTCCCGGAAGCAGGGGGCGATCTGGAAGTACTTGTCGAAGCCGGAGGCCATCAGCAGCTGCTTGAACTGCTGGGGGGCCTGGGGCAGCGCGTAGAACTTGCCGGGGTGCTTGCGGCTGGGCACCAGGTAGTCCCGGGCGCCCTCGGGGGAGGAGGCGGTCAGGATGGGGGTGGTGATCTCCATGAAGCCGTGGGCGGTCATGGCCTGCCGCAGGGCGGACACCACGTTGCAGCGGAGGACGATGTTATTCTTCACCTCCGGGTTGCGCAGGTCCAGATAGCGGTACTTGAGGCGGGCGGACTCGTCGGCCTCACGGCTGCGGTTGATGGGGAAGGGCAGCTCGTTGTGGCGGCAGCGGCCCAGCACCTCGATCTTCTGGGGCACCACCTCGATGTCGCCGGTGGGCAGCTTGGGGTTCTTGCTGTCCCGCTCCCGCACCACGCCGGTGACCTGGATGGTGGACTCCTTGTTCAGGGCCTTGATGGTCTTGACCATCTCCTCGGTCTCGGCCACCACCTGGGTGGTGCCGTAGAAGTCCCGCAGCACCAGGAAGCCCAGGTTGGCGCCCACCTCACGGAAGTTCTCCAGGAAGCCGGCCAGGGTGACGGTCTGTCCCACGTGCTCCATGCGGAGCTCCCCGCAGGAGTGGGTGCGGTAGTAGGTTTTGGCATTTGCCATGTCAAATCAACTCCAAAATGTAATATAATGCATAAGAATAACGGTTTGTATTTGAATTACCCCATCAGACGCTCCAGCAGTCCGTGGGAGTAGGGCTGGTCGATGGGCAGGGTGACGCCCAGGTTGTCCAGCTTGAGGGCGCTGCCGTCGGCGGCGCAGAACCACACGTCCAGGCTGTCCGGGTTGGCGGGGGAGAAGGCGCACTGGATGGTGCGCTGGACGCTGTCCAGCAGGGTGAAGGCCAGCTGGCTGGCGTCGTACATGTGGAACTGGTCCTTCTGGGGCTCGGCGGGGCCGGTGTACAGGGCGCAGGTGCTGGCCCAGGACACGGTCACGCCCCCCTTGCCCACGTAGATGTCGCCGGTGTCCAGGTTCCAGCCGGTGAGCTTGCTCATCTCGGAGAGCAGGTGCTTCACCACTGCGGCGCTGTCCGCGGCCGGGTCCAGGTCGGTGGCGGCGGCGGGGTAGGAGGTGAAGGAGCCGTCGGTGCCCACGTAGAGGGTGTAGGCCTGCGCCTGGGAGGCAGTCCCGCCCAGGTCCAGATAGCGGCTGTAGAACACCTGAATGTCCAGGTCCTTGTACTGCTCGGTGGCCATGTCCTTGGTGACGCCGAAGTAGGTCATGGCGCTGTTGGTCACGTAGTCCTTGTAGGTCTCGCCGCTGCTGAGGGTGTTGGACCAGTTGAAGGCAACGCCGCCCTCGGCGCTGGCGTCCTCCAGCCCGGAAATCAGGCTCAGGGCGTGGGTGAGGTACATCTGGGCGGTGACGGTCTTGCCATTGCCCTGGAAGTACACCGTGTCGGGCACGTCCAGGGAGGCCCACACCACAGCGTCAAAGGTGGGGGTGAAGGACACCCGCAGGTCGGCCCGGGCCACACGGGCCACCATGGCGGCGGCCTCGCTGCGGGTCAGGGTGTTGGACCCGGCGAACATGCCGTAGTCGTTGACGCCGGTGAGGATGCCCGCGTTGTAGAAGCGGAGCACGTCGGTGTCGGCGGTGTCGGGCAGGGCGGTGATGGTGTTGACGGCGGGCAGCTGATCCTCCGGCAGGGCGGCGGACAGCAGCTTGAGGAAGCCCAGCCGGGTGACGGTCTTATCGGGCTGGGACAGCAGGGAGAGCACCACCGCGTCGTCCTTGGCCAGGCCCTTCAGGTAGTCCACCGCGCCGGTGTACCAGGGGGAACCGGCAGGGTTGTCGAAGAGGCCGTCGCCGCCGTCCAGGATTTCGGCCATACGGGCGGCGATGGCCGCCGCCTCGGACACGGCCATGGTGCGGTAGGGCTCAAAGCCCCTGTCCGAGCCGGTGATGAGGCCGGTCTCGTAGCAGATTTTGGCGCTGGACTCAAACCAGCTGCCGGCGGGCACGTCGGCGTAGCCGGGGTAGGTGTTGAGGGAGGGGAAGGCGTCGACCGCGGAGGCCGCCAGGGCGGGGGCTCCGGTGAGGGTGAGGGCCAGAGACAGGCCCACGGCGATCAGCTTACGGTTCATATTGAAATCCTCCAGCAGACAGTCATAGTGTCGCGGAAATCCGCGCTCTCTTCAGACGGAAACCGGGGGGCGAAAGTTCCCATGGGAGTATGGGACGGGGACCGTCCCCTCATCCGACATCGTCGCCGCAAGTGCCATATCCCTCGCTTCCGCCTGAAGGCGAGAGCTCGCTCATTTTACTGCGGCTCCTCTCCCCACGAAAGGCGTTCCGCCTTCCGCGGGGGCCCCATTTTTGCCTCGCCGAGCTCATGTGGGGGCCCCAAGCAGCAGCATCCACCTTCCCCTCCAGGGGGAAGGCTTGCCTCGGGCAAAAGCTGAAACACGGCGCAGAGACTTTGTGCGGCATTGAGAACGGTCATTGAATTGCAGGGGTTTACAAGTCTGGGGGCTAACCCTGCTCGGGCAGAAGGGGAACGGCACGCAGGGCACCGAACCGGCATAGTAACTACTCACAAATACGGCGGGTCATTGAATTTTGCCGCCGCCGGACCTCGTCCTCGCAAGCTGCGTATCGCTCACCCCGGCATAAATGCCAGGGCTCGTTCACTCCGCTGCTCGTCCTCTCCCCACCGAACCCACTTCGCTGGGCTTCGGCGGGGCCCCGAGAGGCAGCCACCTTCCCCCCAGGGGGAAAGGCTTTGAGGCGGCATTCTCTCCGGTTTTCCCCGCCGGGGAAAGGCTTTTTGGAGCCCGGCTGGGGGCTGGGCTTACTCCTTGTCCAGGATGGGTCGGTCCTCCCGGGGGTCGCTGAGGCAGTTTTTCACATAGAACACGGCCTCGGCCACAGGCAGGGTGACCTGCTTGTAGAAGCCCTGGCTCTCCATGTCGGCCTTCTCCTCCTCGGTGAAGTCGTCGGACATGAGCAGGTTCTTCACGGTGACCGTGCCCGCCTTTACCTCGTCCTCGCCCAGGAAGGCGGCGAAGGGGATGGAGAGCTTGTTGGCGTAGTTGAGCTTTTGCTTGAACTTCTTCTGCTCGCAGTGGAGCTGGGCCCGGACGCCCTGGGCCCGCAGGGCGGTGGCAAAGGAGATGGCGGCGGACAGATCCTCCGTCATGGGCAGGATGAGCACGTCGGCGGGGGCGGTGCAGGCGGCGGGGTTGAGCATCTTCTGCTCCTGAAGCACGTAGAACAGCCGGGTCAGACCGATGGAGATGCCCACGCCGGGCAGCTGCTTGTCGGTGTAGTACTCGGCCAGGCTGTCGTACCGGCCGCCGGAGCAGATGGAGCCCACCTCGGGGTGGTCCAGCATGACGGTCTCGTAGACGGTGCCGGTGTAGTAGTCCAGGCCCCGGGCGATGGTCAGGTCCACCATGAAGTGGTCGGCGGGCACGCCGAAGGCGGCCATGTACTTCACCACGGTCTCCAGCTCGGTCACGCCCAGGTCGAACAGCTCGTTCTTGCCCTTGAAGGGCGCCAGGGCGGCCATGGGGTCTGCGGCGGAGAGCAGGCTGAGCAGGGTGTCGGCGGTGTCGGCGGGCACGGCGAAGTCGTCCACCAGGATGGCCTTTACCTTATCGGATCCAATTTTTTCCAGCTTGTCAATGGTGCGCATCACGTCGCCCGCCTGCGCCTCCAGGCCCAGCAGGGCAAAGAGGCCGTTGAGTACCTTCCGGTTGTTCACCCGGATCTTGAACCGGTTCAGGCCCAGGGCGGTGAAGGTGCGGTAGATGATGGAGGGGATCTCCGCCTCGTTGATGATGTCCAGCTTGCCGTCGCCGATGACGTCGATGTCGGCCTGGTAGAACTCCCGGAACCGGCCCCGCTGGGCCCGCTCACCCCGGTAGACTTTGCCGATCTGGAAGCGGCGGAAGGGGAAGGAGAGCTCGTTGTAGTGGAGGGCCACGTATTTGGCCAGGGGCACGGTCAGGTCAAAGCGGAGGGACAGGTCACTGTCGCCCTTCTGGAAGCGGTAGATCTGCTTCTCGGTCTCGCCGCCGCCCTTGGCCAGCAGCACCTCGCTGGCCTCGATGGCGGGGGTGTCCAGGGGGGTGAAGCCGTAGAGGGAGTAGCTCTCCCGGAGGATGGCCACCATGCGGTCAAAGAGCACCTGATCCGCCGGCAGCAGCTCCATGAAGCCGGACAGGGTGCGGGGCTTGATACGTTCCATTTGAAAAACTCCTTTTGTATAGGATAGGCCGCTGCTGCTTGGCGCTTCGGGTGGGGCGTCAGGGGTTGCGCAGCAAGACCTTGAAATTGACCGGATTCACTCCGGCAATTTGAGTCAAAACGGGGTATGGCGGTTAAAGACAAAAAAGCGCCTCCGTCCCCAGACAATGGGACGAAAGCGCCTGCCTCCGTGGTGCCACCCATGTTCGGCGGGACTGATCGTCCCGCCCTCTGTGCTCCTGTTACGGGGAGCGGGCCGTGGATGTCTCCATCCCCGCTGGTAGAGCCGTCTTTCCCGGGTTCCGGTCCGTGGGACGCTTTCAGCCGAGGGCGTCCTTCTCTGTCCGGCGGTGTGCCCGGTACTCATGCTCCGTCGTGGCGGTGGTTGTCACTGCATACGGTATGATATTATCCCAAATTTCCCGGTCTGTCAACCGTTTGAGGCCCAAAAGCGGGAATTTGGGAGGCTATGGTCTGACATGGCGCCCGACCACACCCCTCATCCGTCATTTGCTTCGCAAATGCTACCTTCCCCCCGGGGGGAAGGCAAAAAAACGCGCCGCCCAATGGTGCGGGGCGGCGCGGCGGAAGCATTACACAGTAAAGGGCTTGGTCTTGGGATTGATGATCTCGCGCCAGTCCAGATCGCCCCGCTCCAGGCCGTGGATGAGCATCTCAGCGGTGCCCACGTTGGTGGCGTAGGGGATGTTGTACTGGTCGCACAGCCGGGTGATGTAGCTCAGGTCGGCATCCATGTCACTGGACTGGGGGTCGCAGAAGAAGAGGACCATGTCGATCTCGTTGTAGGCGATGCGGGCGCCGATCTGCTGGCTTCCGCCGTGCTGACAGGAAAGGAAGAGGTATACCGGCAGCCCGGTGGCCTCGGCGACCAGCTTTCCCGTGGTGTTGGTGGCGCAGACGGTGTGCTTGGAGAGGATGCCGCAGTAGGCGATGCAGAATTGGACCATCAGTTCCTTTCTGCGGTCGTGGGCCATAAGGGCAATGTTCATCGGAATTCATCCTTTCTCAGATTATGGGGCCCAGCCCGG
Source organism: uncultured Pseudoflavonifractor sp. (assembly GCF_944387275.1). Taxonomy (GTDB): domain Bacteria; phylum Bacillota; class Clostridia; order Oscillospirales; family Oscillospiraceae; genus Pseudoflavonifractor; species Pseudoflavonifractor intestinihominis. The sequence continues at coordinate 20,271 of NZ_CALXEG010000038.1, read as the reverse complement.
ATATGATATGCCAGCTTCCGCCGTCATATTCCAGGGCTGCTCCCGGGAGCAGGGCGGTGGTCTGGGTTCCGTCGGCCCAGGTGAGCCGGACCAGGGCCGACCCCTGGCAGGCGGTGCCCGCGGAGTTGGTGTAGGATACCATGGCGGTGACCAGCCGGGCGGACTGGAGGGATTGGCTGGCGTCTGTATCCTCGGACAGACGGAGGGCGGAGAGCAGGGCGTACTGCCCCTGGGCCGCGGTCATGGATCTCATGCCGGCCTGCTGGCTCAGGGTCAGCTCCATGGCCTGGGCGGCCCGCGGCCCGTCGCCCGCCGCCAGGCCCTCCACCGCCAGGGTCAGGGCTCCCTCCGGGGTGTTGGTCCGGGGCGCCGCGGCCCACAGAAATACCCCCAGGGCCACGGCCAGGGTGACCGTAGCCAGGGCCCCTGAGGCCAGGACCGCCTTCCACCCGGGCCTGAGCCGTTTCCCGGCCCTGGGCGGGGGAGCGGTCTGGGGCTGTGCCGCCAGATTTTCCACCTTTGCGCCGCAGGATGTGCAAAACTTCACCCCATCCTTCAGCGGCGCGCCGCATTTGGTACAGTACATAGCGCCTCCCGGGCCTTCCGGCCCACGCTTCCGGGCCCGGCCCGGAGAGATTCCACCCGGCTGTCCCGCCCTGTGGGAAAGCCGGGACTGGTCAGCGGATGTGCATGAGGGGCACCCGCTCACCCATCAGGCGGCGGGCGATGTTGAGGTAGGCCACAGCGGCGCCCTTCCGGCTGGCCAGGATGATGGGCTTGCCCTGGTTGGCGGAGAGCATGACCTGCTCATCCTCGGGCACCACGCCCAGCAGGGGCAGGCCGGCGGCGTCCATGGCGTCGTCGATGGTGGTGTGGAGCCGGCGGAGCAGCTTGGGCTGCACCCGGTTGACCACCAGGTGGATGGAGGGCAGCTGGCGGGAGAGGAGGGAGACCACCCGCTGGGCGTCCCGGAGGGCGGAGGCGTCGGTGGTGGAGACCACGATGCCCCGGTCCGCACCGCACACGGCCAGCCGGAAGCCCTCGCCCATGCCGGCGGGGGAGTCCATAAGGATATAGTCGTACTGCTGCCGGGCCGTGCGGAGGAAGGCCTTCATCCGCTCCTCGCTGATGCCCGGGGGCAGGGTGAGGGGTGCGGTGAGGAGGTAGAGATTTTTGATGACCGGGTGGGGGACTGCTGCCCGCTTCAGGGAGCAGCGGCCCTCCAGCACATCGGTGAAGTCCATGAGGGCCCGGTCGGTAAGGCCCAGGGAGATGTCCAGGTTGCGCAGGCCGATGTCCATGTCGATGCACAGCACCCGGCGGCCCAGGGCGGCCAGACAGGACGAGACGCCCCCGGTCAGGGAGGTCTTTCCCGTCCCACCCTTACCGGACGTGACCACAACGGCGGTACTCATAGCGTCCCTCCAGTTCATACGGTGTTAGTATATCATGACGGGCTGGGTTTTCCAATATTTTTTGTGCAAATGTAACACAATAGCAAAAATTGTGCCAATTCAAAGGGGGGCTTTCTGGAGCTTGGCCCAGCGGCGGGGGTAGCCCTTGGGGGTGGGGGCGATTTTGCGGATGACCACCACCCGGTGGGTGACCCCAGCGCCGGGGATCTCATAGTCCCGCAGGGCCTCCACCTTGCCGCCCAGACGGGCGATGGCGTTGGCTGCGCCGGACAGCTCCTCGGTGCAGTCCACCGCCTTCATGGCCAGGAACGCTCCGCCCGGTTTCACGTAGGGCAGGCACAGCTCGGTGAGCACCCGCAGGTCGGCCACGGCCCGGGACACGGCAAAGTCGAACCCGTCCCGCCAGCCCGGCTCCAGGGCCTGTTCCTCGGCCCGGGCGTGGACGCAGTTCACGTCGGTCAGGCCCAGGTCGGCGCACACCTCGCCCAGCCAGGTGACCCGCTTGCCCAGGCTGTCCAGCAGGGTGAGGGAGAGGTCGGGCTCCAGAATCTTCAAAGGCAGGCCGGGGAATCCCGCGCCGGTGCCCACGTCGATGACCCGCTTGCCCTTGAAGTCCACCCCGTCCAGGGTGAGCAGGGCGGCGGAGTCCAGAAAGTGGAGGTCGGCCACCTTGTCCGGGTCGGTGATGGCGGTCAGGTTCATGACCTGGTTTTTCTCCAGCAGCAGCCGGCCGTAGCGGGCCAGCATGGCGGGCGCGGCAGGGGAGGGGAGAGGCACTCCCATGGCCTTGAGCCCGGCGGCAATTCTCTCTTCCATCCGCTTAACCTCCGAAGTTGGCCAGCAGGGCCGGGATTCCGTTGATCAGGTTGATGATGGCCAGGGCCAGGCACAGGGCGGTGATCAGGATCATCATGGCCCGGCGGGCGGGGGTGCGGCCCTCCTGGGGGGAAGTGAGCCACAGGCAGACCGCCGACGCCCCGCCGCCCCCCAGGGCGGGGATGACCATCAGGGAGGCAATGCCGTGGAGATAGGTGCCCGTGCCGTACATGTAGGTCATGAGGCACACGATGATGACCATGTACACCACGCCCACCCAGGCCCAGATGCGCTTGAGGGGGGAGGCGGGGGTGTAGGTCTCCCGGGGCTGTTCCTCCTGGCCGCTGCCGGGCGTCTTGTTGTGATCGTCAGACATAGCGCGCTCCTTACTTGTCGGCGCCGTTGGCCTGCTGCTCCCGCAGCAGGTCACGGATCTCGGTGAGCAGCTGCTCCTGGGTGGACAGGGCCGGCTTGGCGGGGGCGGTGTCGGCGGCCTGCTCCTTCTTGCGGTGGAAGGAGTTGAGCCCCTTCACGATGCAGAAGATGACAAAGGCCATGATGAGGAAGTTGATGACCGCGTTGATGAAGCTGCCCAGCATGAGCTGTCCGCCGCCGGGGAGCTGGATGGCCAGGGATGCGGCCAGGGCCTCGCTGTCGCCGGTGAAGATACCCAGGACGGGGTTGATGATGTCGTTGACCAGGGAGTTGACGATGGACTGGAAGGCGCCGCCGATGATGACGCCCACAGCCAGGTCCATCACATTGCCCCGGGCGATGAACTTGCGGAATTCGCCCAGGAAGCCCCGGGACTTTTTGTTGATATCTTTGATGTTGTCTTTCATGTTCTTCAAATGTATAACCTCAGTAATTTTTGTAACAAGGCTTGCCTCAACCAGAGCAGCAGACAAACCGCAGAGAGTTGGTGTGGTGTGTCATGGTAAGCTGTTTGCAGACCGACAGCCTTCCCCTCATCCGACTGGCCTGCGGCCAGCCACCTTCCCCCCAGGGGGAAGGCTTGGGTTGCCTCGACCGGAGGCTAAAACACGGCGCAGAGACTACGTGCGGCATTGAGAACGGTGATTAAATTGCAGGGGTTTACAAGTCTGGGCGGGTAACTCTGCTCGGGCGACGCAGGAACGATACGCAGGGCACCGAACCGGCATAGTAACTGCTCTCAAATACGGCGGGTGATTGAATTTTGCCGCCGCCGGACGTACTCCGAAAGGGGGTACCAGGGGGAAACGGGGGCGTTTGGCCCTGGAAGGGCCCTCCGCGCCTGTTGCCCCATGGCGAGCTTTGCCTACTTTCCCTCGCTGGAAAGTAGGCCGCCGGAGGCCGTCGTCGCCGCAAGCTTCATATCATTCGCAGCGTCCTCGCAAAGTCCGCTCTGTCTCGGAACGGCCTGAAGGGCCATTCCTCGCGCCGCTCCCTTGCTCGTCCTTTCCCCACCGGGCCATGGGCCCGGCGGGGACCCCGGTGTTGCGGCAAAGCTCATGCATTTCGCTGCGGCTCCTCTCCCCACGAAAGGCGTGCCGCCTTCCGCGGGGGCCCCATTTACTGCGCTAAGACCTGCATTTCCCCTCATCCGCCCCAGTGTGCGCACTGGGGCACCTTCCCTCTGGGGGGAAGGCTGTTTACTTCTTGGGCACCAGGACTTCCTTGCCGCCCATGTAGGGCTGGAGGACCTTGGGGATCTTGACGGAGCCGTCGGCCTGGAGGTTGTTCTCCAGCAGGGCGATGAGCATACGGGGCGGCGCCACGACGGTGTTGTTGAGGGTGTGGGGCAGGTACATCTTGCCGTCGGCGCCCTTGACGCGCATCTTCAGGCGGCGGGCCTGGGCGTCGCCCAGGTTGGAGCAGGAGCACACCTCGAAGTACTTCTGCTGCCGGGGGGACCAGGCCTCGATGTCGCAGGACTTCACCTTCAGGTCGGCCAGGTCGCCGGAGCAGCACTCCAGCTGGCGCACGGGGATGTCCAGGGAGCGGAACAGCTCCACGGAGTACTTCCACATCTGCTCATACCACTTCATGGAGTCCTCGGGCTTGCAGACCACGATCATCTCCTGCTTCTCAAACTGGTGGATGCGGTACACGCCGCGCTCCTCGATGCCGTGGGCGCCCTTCTCCTTCCGGAAGCAGGGGGAGTAGGAGGTGAGGGTCTGGGGCAGGGACTCCTCGGGGATGATCTGGTCGATGAACTTGCCGATCATGGAGTGCTCGCTGGTGCCGATGAGGTACAGGTCCTCGCCCTCAATCTTGTACATCATGGCGTCCATCTCGGTCTGGGACATGACGCCCTCCACCACGTTGCCGTGGATCATGAAGGGGGGGATGCAGAAGGTGAAGCCCTTGTTGATCATAAAGTCCCGGGCGTAGGCCAGCACGCCCTCGTGGAGCCGGGCGATGTCGCCCAGCAGGTAGTAGAAGCCGTTGCCGGACACCCGGCCGGCGGAGTCCATGTCGATGCCGTCAAAGGACTCCATGATCTGGGTGTGGTAGGGGATCTCGAAGTCGGGCACCACGGGCTCGCCGAACCGCTCCACCTCCACGTTGCAGGAGTCGTCGGGGCCGATGGGCACGGAGGGGTCGATGATGTTGGGGATCTGGAGCATGATGTGGTGGATCTCCTCGGCCAGCTTGGTCTCCTGCTCCTCCAGCTCGGCCAGGCGGTCGGCGTTGGCCTTGACCTGGGCCTTGACGGCCTCGGCCTCGGCCAGCTTGGAGGGGTCCTTCTTGGCCTGGCCCATCAGCATGCCGATCTGCTTGGACAGGCTGTTGCGGCTGGCCCGCAGCTCATTGGCCTCGGTCATGGCCGCCCGGTTGGCGGCGTCCAGCTCCAGCACCTGGTCCACCAGGGGCAGCTTCTGGTCCTGGAACTTCTTCTTGATGTTCTCTTTTACGGCTTCCGGATTCTCACGGATAAAACGAATGTCCAGCATAGATGTGACACCTCATCATCATATTGTTATGGTTTGCGGGGTTGTCCCGCGGGGATGTTTCACGTGAAACAGGGGAGGGCTCAGCCCAGCACGTCCTTGATGTCCTGGTACTGCTGAGCGGGGGAGGGGTCGCCCTCCCGGCCGGTCAGAGCCTCCTGGGGCAGGTACTGGGGCAGCCCGGAGGCCTCAAACTCGGCCATGATGTTGGCCGCGTCGGTGTAGTAGCCCCGGGAGAACTGCCGCTGGATGCGCCAGAACCAGTCCATGGCCTCCAGGGCCTTCTGGGCGTCGGCCTGGGCGGTCTGAGCGGTCTCGGCGTCGGCCTGGGCGTCGGAGAGCTGGCTCTGGGCGGTGTCCAGCTCCTCCTGGAGGCCGGCCACCTGGCCCTCCAGGTCCTCCACCTGCTGGGCCAGCTCGTCCTTCTCCGCAATCAGGTTGTTGATGGAGTCAAAGGCGTTGCTGGAGGTGGCCTGCAGCCCGGAGATGGCCTGCTCGTTGGCCCGCTGCTGCATGAAGTAGGACAGGAGCAGCAGCAGGAAGGCGGCGGCAAAGAGGATGGTCAGGTACCCCATGACGGAGACCTTTTTGTGGGGCTTGGCGTGCTCCGCCTCGTGCTGGAGGTGCTGCACCTCCTGCTCCTCGTTGTTGTGGTCCTGCTGATTCAAAGAGAAGTGCCTCCCTTCCCGCCGGAGGTCTGCTCCAGCGCCTCAAGAAGGGCGGTCAGGTCCTCGTCGCCGTAGTATTCCAGCTCCACCTTGCCCCGCTTGGCCCCCTGGACAATGGACACCTTCCGGCCCAGCCTGGCGGACAGGTCCTTGGCGGCGGCGTCCCGGTAGATCTTCATGGGGTCGGGGGCGGGGGGTGTGTCCTCCGCCTCCTCGGCGGCCTGGCTGATGCGCTTTGCCATGGCCTCAGTCTGGCGGACGGACAGGTCGTCCTCCACCACCTTCTGGGCCAGCCGCTTCTGCAGCTCCCCGCCGGGCACGGACAGAATGGCCCGGGCGTGGCCGGCGGACAGCTTGCCCTCCTCCAGCAGCATGCGCACCGCGTCGGGCAGGGAGAGCAGCCGCATGGCGTTGGCCACGGCGGAGCGGGACTTGCCCACCTGCTGGGCCACTTCCTCCTGGGTGAGGCCGTAGTCCTCCACCAGGACCTTGTAGCCCCCCGCCTCTTCAATGGGGTTCAGGTCCTCCCGCTGGAGGTTCTCGATGAGGCCCAGCTCCATGACCTTCCGGTCGTCGGCCTCGATGATGACGGCGGGCACCTCGGTCAGGCCCGCCAGTTTGGAGGCCCGCCAGCGGCGCTCTCCGGCGATGATCTGGTAGTAGCCGGAGGACAGGCGGCGGACGGTGAGGGGCTGGATGAGCCCGTGGGTGCGGATGGACTCGGCCAGGTCGCTGAGGGATTCCTCGTCAAACCGCTTCCGGGGCTGTTTGATGCCCGGTTCAACCTGGGAGATGGGCAGCATGACCGAGCCGCCCTCCTGGGTCTTCAGGGCGGCGTCGCCCAGCAGGGCGCCCAGGCCCTTGCCCAGGCCCCGGTCCTTGTTCACTGGCAAATCTATCATTCCTTTCTTTACAGGGCGCAGCGGATGTTACCCTTTGTTCTTCTCCATGACCTCCCGGGCCAGCTCCTGATAGGCCTCGGCGCCCCGGGACAGGCTGTCGTAGGCGGTGACGGGCTTGCCGTAGCTGGGGGCCTCGGCCAGCCGCACGTTCCGGGGGATGACGGTGGCGTACACCTGGCCGGGGAAGTGGCGCTTGACCTCCTCCGCCACCTGCATGGACAGGTTGGTGCGGCCGTCGTACATGGTGAGCACCACGCCCTCCAGGGCGATGGACGGGTTGAGGGACCGCTTCACGATGCGGATGGTGGACAGTAGGTCGCTGAGGCCCTCCAGGGCGTAGTACTCGCACTGGACGGGCACCATGACCGTGTCGGCGGCACAGAGGGAGTCCAGGGTGAGCAGCTCCAGGGAGGGGGGACAGTCGATGAGGATGTAGTCGTACTTGTCGGCGAGCTGGTCCAGGGCGTTTTTCAGGAGATACTCCCGCTTGTCGATGGCGATCATCTCCACGGTGGCGCCGGCCAGGGCCTTGTTGGCGGGGATCACGTCGCCGTAGGGGGTCTCCACCACAGCCCGCTTCACGTCGGCGTCGTTGATGAGCACGTCGTAGATGTTGGGGGAGGCGGTGGTCTTGTCCACGCCGAAGCCGGAGGTGGCGTTGGCCTGGGGGTCGAAATCGCACACCAGAACCCGGGCGCCCGCCTCTTTCAGGGCGGCGGCCAGGTTGACGCACGTGGTGGTCTTGCCCACGCCGCCCTTCTGATTCACGATTGCAATGGTTTTAGCCATAGGGGCACCTGCCTTTTTACAGCGATTGTGGGGCGACAAAGCACCCTCCGGGCCGAAAAAGGGCGGCGGGCGGTTTGTTCAGCAGTCCTATTATAATATCGGCGCCCGTTCATTTCAACTGATTTTACCCATGTTTCACGTGAAACATGCGGATAGGGCGGCCCAGGCGGGGAGAAAAAAGCCCGGAGTGTTTCACGTGAAACACTCCGGGCAGCGGGGTAAGGGGGAAGGTGGAGGGAAGGGGACCGTTTGACATAAGACGGCCGCAGAGGGGAGGGCGGTGGAAGAATGTGGGGACAAGTGGAAAACTCCCCATGTTTCACGTGAAACACCAAGGGGCTCAGGCGGTCCGCTTGGGGATGCGGATGGTCAGCAGGATGGAGTCCTCGGTCTCCTGGCGCTGGCAGTCCGCGTTCACCCCGGCGGTCTTCATCATGGTCAGGCCCTTGGTCACCGTGTTGAGGAAGAACCGCACATCCTTAATTAAATAGGTGGGCTTCCGCCGCTTGGCCGGGGCGGGGGAGAGGAGGGACTCCACATAGGCCTCGGTCTTGGCCACGGTGAGATGCTCCTGGGTGATGTACTGGGCGGCCTTCAGCTGGAGCTCCGGGTCCTCCAGCCGCAGGAGGGCCCGGGCGTGGCGCTCGGTACACCCGGCCTCCAGCAGCAGCTTGAGCACCTGGGGGGGCAGCCGCAGCAGCCGCAGCTTGTTGGCCACCGCGGACTGGGATTTGCCGATCCGCCGTGCGGCCTCCTCCTGGGACAGGTTGTAGGTGCAGATGAGCCGGGACAGGGCGGTGGCCTCCTCCACAAAGTCCAGGTCCCGGCGCTGGAGATTCTCCACCAGGGCCAGCAGGGAGGAGTTCTCCTGGTCCACCCGCAGGATGATGCAGGGCACCTCTTTGAGCCCGGCCATGCGGGAGGCCCGCAGCCGCCGCTCGCCGGACACCAGCTCATAGCCCCCGGCGGTCTTGCGCACCGACAGGGGCTGGAGCACCCCGTGCTCCCGGATGCTCTCGGCCAGCTCCTCCAGGCCCTCCTGGGAGAAGTATTTCCTGGGCTGGTCCGGATTGGGCACGATCAGGCTCTCCGGGAGAAAACACACCCGATTGGTCTCATACAGTCCCTTTTTGCGCAGCAGTGCCATGGGCGGACCTCCTTTGTAGAATGGATCATGTTGTTATCCATATTTTACCACACCACGGGGAGAAACAAGGCGCAGCCCGTCGAACGGGAAATATTTTCCATTTTATAGCCTGGGGGGCGGGGAACCGGGCATTTGCTCTTTCCTCCCGTCCCCGATTATGCTATGATGGAGACAAGTACGGGCCGCCTGTTTTGGGGCGGCCGGGGAGAGAATCCACCTGAAACGGAGGTATTTCGACTATGAAGCATCGTGTTGCAGCCGCCTTTCTGACGGTGTGTCTGCTGCTGACTCTGGCGGCCGTGCCTGCCGCGGCGGCCGGGCGCTATTCCGACGTGCCCGCGGGGGACTGGGCCGAGGAGGTTATCCAGAAAGCCACGGACTACGGCCTCATTGAGGGCAAGGGGGACGGCACCTTCGGCTACGGCGAGTACATGAACCGGGCCTCCTTTGTGATGGTGCTGTGCCGCATGTTCGGCTGGGAGATGGTGGAGCCGGAGAAGCCCTCCTTCTCCGACTGCGTGCCCGGCACCTGGTACTACTCCGCCGTGGAGACCGCCCTGGCCAACGGGGCCATCGACTCGGGGCTGTACTTCCGGCCCGACGACGACATCAGCCGCCAGGACATGGCCGTCATGCTGGTGCGCGCCCTGGGGTACGAGAGTCTGGCCCTGACCCAGTCGGCGGCGGAGCTGCCCTTCTCCGACGTGACGGAGAACAGGGGGTACATCGCCCTGGCCTATGAGTTCGGCATCATCAACGGCGTCAAGCAGGCCGACGGCAGCCTGCTCTTCCTGCCCGGCCACTCCTCCACCCGCCAGGAGGCGGCGGCCATGCTGGTGCGGGTGTACGACAAGTACCACGCGGACATCGGCTTTCTCCACGGCTTTTACGCCATGAGCTCCTACAGCCAGATCGGCATGGCCGAGAAGATGGACGGCGTCAGCCTGGGCTGGTCCCGCATGACCCTGGACGGCAGCGGCAAGCCCTATCTGAACCAGACCAGCGCAGGCGGCAACGAGTGGGCGGTGCCCCAGGGCTCCGAGCTGGCCACCGACGCCCTGAAGGGGGCGGGGGTGACCTACAACCTGGACGTGTACGCCGCCGGGGACGACCTGACCGGCATCCTCAGCGCCGCCAACCGCCAGGCCGCGGTGGAGCAGCTGGTGAAGGCCGCCGGGGACTACGCCGGTCTGACCATCGACTTTGAGGGCCTGGGCACCTCCCTGCGCACCTCCTTCACCCAGTTCATGACCGCCCTCCGGGCCGCGCTGCCCCAGGGCAAGAACCTGTGGGTGTGCGTCCAGCCCGACGAGTGGTACGGCGGGTACGATTACCACGCCCTGGGGGAGACCTGCGACAAGGTGATCCTCATGGCCCACGACTACCAGGACACCAACCTGCCCCAGGGCTGGGTGGGCACCAGCCAGACCCGCAACGCCCCCGCGCCCCTGAACAAGGTGTATGAGGCCCTGGCGGCCGTCACCGACCCGGACACCGGCGTGGCGGACAAAAATAAGATCGTGCTGGCCGTGTCCATCACCAGCGTGGGGCTGAAGGTGGACGAGAACGGCCTGCTGGCCTCCACCGATATCTACACCCCGGCCCCCGCCACCCTGGCTTCCCGCATGAAGCAGGCCGACGCGGTGCGCACCTGGGACGCCGCCGCCGCCACCCCCTATCTGACCTACTCGGTGGACGGGGAGCACTACAAGGTGTGGTACGAGGACGCCCAGAGCATCATGGCCAAGGTGAACCTGGCCCACATGTTCGGCGTGGACGGCCTGTCCATCTGGCGGCTGGGCATCATCCCCGACTACGCCGACGTCCAGAACTACGACGTGTGGGGGGCCGTCCAGGCCGCCCGGGCGGGGGAGTAAGGGGCGCCCTGTGGAATTTGCAGAGGTAAGCGAAGCGGACGTCTCAGAGGCGGGGTACGTCCACGCGGAGAGCTGGAAAGAGTCCCACCGGGGCTTCTGTGGGGCGGAATTCGTGGCGCGGCACACCCCGGCGGCCCAGGCGGAGTACCTGCGCCGGGAGATGGCCGCAGGGAAGCGGGTCTATATGCTGCGGGACCCCCATCCGGTGGGCATCGTGTCTGTGTGGGGCGGCCTGATCGAGAACCTGTATGTGCTGCCCAAGGAGCAGAACAGGGGATACGGCACGGCCCTGCTGCAATACGCCCTGGCCCGCTGCAGGGGCACGCCCACCCTGTGGATCCTGAACACCAACCAGGGCGCATACCGCCTTTACACCCGGAACGGCTTCCGGGAGACCGGCAACCGGAAACAGCTCAATGAGCGGCTCAGCGAGATAGAGCTGGCCCGGTGCGGAGAGAAATAAAAGAAGATGATATACATGGCGGCTCTCGCGGGCCTGGGGAAAGAGGTCCGGAAACGCGCTGCCCCAGAAGAAAACAGGAGTGAATCAAATGAATCACAATTCCGCAAGGGAAGAAGGAAAAGCGACCAAGGCGATCAAGGAATTTCTGATGATGACCCTGGGCACCTCGCTGGTGTCCATCGGCGTCTACTTCTTCAAATTCCCCAACAACTTCTCCATGGGCGGCGTGTCCGGCCTGTCGGTGCTGCTGGGGGGACTGTTTGAGTCCACCTGGCTCACCCCCTCCACCTTCAACACCATCATCAACACCCTCTTCCTTGTGCTGGGCTTCATCTTCCTGAACAAGGGCTTTGGACTGCGGACCGTGTACTGCTCTCTGCTCTACGCCGGGCTCATCCAGCTCTTTGAGGCGGTGGTGCCCCTGTCGGGCACCCTGACCACCAACAAGATGCTGGAGGCCTTCTTTGCCATCATCCTGCCCGCCCTTGGCTCGGGCATCCTGTTCAACCTGAACTCCTCCACCGGCGGCACGGACATTGCCGCCATGATCCTGAAGAAGTACACCGGCATGGACGTGGGCCGGGCCCTGCTCATGTCGGACATCATCATCGCCGGCGCGGCCCTGTTCATCTTTGACATTGAGACCGGCCTGTTCTCCCTGCTGGGCCTGGTGCTCAAGTCGGTGCTGGTGGACAGCGTCATCGAGTCCCTCAACCGGCGCAAGAGCTTCACCATCATCACCTCCCATCCCCAGCTGGTGTGCGACTACGTCACCAAGACCCTGGGCCGGGGCGCCACCATATGGGAGGGCCAGGGGGCCTACACCCACCAGACCCACTACGTGGTGCTCACCGTGCTGTCCCGGGGCCAGGCGGTGGTGCTCCGCCGGTATCTGAAGGAGCACGACCCCTCCGCCTTCCTGCTGGTGTCCAACTCCAGCGAGATCTTCGGCAAGGGCTTCCTCCGGGCCTGAGGGCGGTGGAACCGGGAAATTCTGATTACGTTAAGGAATAAATTACATGAACGATATCGAACTGTATTTAAAAAAGCGGCGTACCGCCCGGGAGGCGGTGTCCTGCGTCAAGTCGGGGGACTGGATCGACTACGGCTTTTGCAGCCAGATGCCCTACGACCTGGACCTGGCCCTAGCGGAGCGGATGAGAGAGGAGCCGGAGCTGACCGACCTGAATTTCCGGGGTGCGGTAGCCCTGCGGCAGCCGGCGGTGACCGCCCTGCCCGACGCGGCGGAGCGCATCACCTGGAACTCCTGGCACTGCTCGGCCATTGAGCGGCGGCTCATGGAGCAGGGCGTGGCCTATTACGCCCCCATCCGCTTTTCCGAGATGCCCCGGTACTACCGGGAGAACATCCAGCGGGTGGACGTGGCCATGATCCAGGTCTCCCCCATGGACAACCACGGGTTCTTCAGCTTCAGCCTGAACACCACCTACCTGGCCGCCATGCTGGAGCGGGCCAAGGTCATCATCGTGGAGGTCAACCCCAGGATGCCGGTGGCCTTTGGCGGCCTGGGCACCGCCATCCACATCTCCCGGGTGGACATGGTGGTGGAGGGGGAGGGCCATGAGATCGACCAGCTCCCCGGCTTGGTGCCCACCGAGGTGGACGTGGCGGTGGCCAGACAGATCGTGCCCCTCATCCCCGACGGGGCCTGCCTCCAACTGGGCATCGGCGGCATGCCCAACGCGGTGGGGGGCCTGCTGGCCCACTCCGACCTGAAGGACCTGGGCATCCACACCGAGATGCTCACCGACTGCGTGGTGGACCTGGACGAGGCGGGTAAGCTCACCGGACGGAACAAGAACCTGGACCGGGGCAGCGCCGTGTTCACCTTTGCCGCGGGCACCCGGCGGCTGTACGACTTCATCCACCGCAATCCCACCGTGCTGGTGGCGCCGGTGGACTACGTCAACGATATCGACGTCATCTCCACCCACGACAACGTGATCTCCATCAACAACACCATGGAGGTGGACCTGTTCGGCCAGGTGTCCGCCGAGACCATGGGCACCCGGCACATCAGCGGCGCCGGGGGGCAGCAGGACTTTGTCCTGGGGGCCTACCGGTCCAAGGGGGGCAAGAGCTTCATCTGCTGCTCCTCCGTCTACCTGGATAAGCAGGGGAGGGCCCACAGCCGCCTGGTGCCCACCATCACCCCGGGCAGCATCATCACCTCCACCCGCACCAATATCCACTACCTGGTCACCGAGTACGGCATGGTGAATCTGAAGGGCCTGTCGGCCTGGCAGCGGGCAGAGGGGATCATCTCCGTCGCCCACCCGGACTTCCGGGAGGAGCTCATCGCCGCGGCGGAGAAGATGCATATCTGGAAGCGCTCCAACCGCCGCTGAGCTTCCACAGAGACAGCCCCAAATGTGGATGATCTGACAGCCCCGGAGAACGGCAGGTGCCGCCCTCCGGGGCTGTTTTTTGCTCCCCCCTGGGGGAGTCTTAGGGGCGGCGCTGTCTTTGGCTTCCCCCTCATCCGTCTGGCCTTCGGCCAGCCACCTTCCCCCCAGGGGGAAGGCTTGGGGGCGCAGTAAATAAAAAAACAGCGGGCGGGGCCTTTGCCCCGCCCGCTGTCACAATCACAAAATATTCTCAGTCCACCGTCTTGAGGGACTCCACCATATCGATCTTCTTCAGCTTTGTCCTGGAGAACACGTTGACCAGGAAGGAGAACAGGGCGGTGAGGGCGGCGGCGTACACGTAGCTCATGACGCCCGCGTCCCGGCCGAACATGACCATGTCGATCTCCACGGTGATGATAAGCCACTGGTGGAGGAACTTGCCCAGCACCAGGCCCAGCAGGATGCCGAAGATGGTGAGGAAGATGTTCTCCCGGTAGATGTAGGCGTTGAGCTCGCCGGTGTAGAAGCCCAGGACCTTGAGGGTGGCCAGCTCCCGCAGCCGCTCGGTGATGTTGATGTTGGTCAGGTTGAAGAGCACCACAAAGGCCAGGGCGGCGGCGGACACGGTGATGACCACCACGGCGTAGTCCACGCCCTTCATGCCCTCGATGAAGGTGTTCTTGGTGCTCTCGATGCGGCTGACCGACGATACGCCGGACAGGGGGATGAGCTGCTCGGCCACCGTGTCAGAGTTCTCCTCCGTGTCCTCGGTGTAGGTGACCATCAGGCTGTTGATCTCGGAGGTCTGGCCGAAGAGGGACTCATAGCACTCCTCGGTGATATAGACGTAGTGGAACACATAGTTTTCCGTCAGGTCGGTGATGGTGACCTGGGCCCGGCGGTTGTCCCCGTCCACCAGGGTGATGGTGTCACCCACCTTCACGTCCAGCAGGGAGGCCAGCTTTTCGGTGATGACCGCGCCCTCCTCCGGCAGGGTCACCGGGTCGCTGTCCAGCCGGTGGCGCAGGTGGATGAAGTCACTGAACCGCTCCTGGTCGGACACGGTGAACAGGTACACGTTGCTGTCCAGGCTGCGGCTGCCGCTCTCGGCGGTGATGGGCTGGTTGGACACGGGCATCCACTCGGACACCAGAGAGCAGCCGTCCAGCACGGCGGAGATCTCGGTCAGCTCGTCGTCAGTGACGTTGTCCATCAGGCTGACCTGGGCGCTGTAGGGGGTGATCTCGTCGTACTGCTTGTCAAACACGTCGTACAGGGAGTTGCGCACGCCGAAGCCGGTGATGATGAGGGCGGTGCACCCGCCGATGCCGATGACGGTCATCCAGAACCGCTTCTTGTACCGGAACAGGTTGCGCATGGTCACCTTCCAGGTGAAGGACATCCGCTTCCACACCGGGCGGATCCGCTCCAGCAGCACCCGGCGACCGGGCTTGGGGCTCTTGGGCCGCATGAGCTGGGCGGGCACGGCGGTGAGGGCGGCGAAGCAGGTGGCCAGGGCCGTGCCGGTGACGCACAGCACCGCCGCGCCCACCGAGAGCAGCGCCACCTCAGGCAGCAGGAACAGCTCCATGTCCCCCACGGTATAGAGCACCTTCCAGGCGTTGAAGATGATGGTGGGGATGATGGTCACGCCCAGGGCCAGGCCCAGCAATCCCCCGAAGAAGGAGGACAGGAACCCGTACCCCACGTATTTCAAAGCGATGGCGCTGCGGCTGTACCCCAGGGCCTTCAGGCCGCCGATCTCCACCCGCTGGTCCTCCACCATGCGGGTCATGGTGGTCAGGCACACCAGGGCCGCCACCAGGAAGAAAATCAGGGGGAACACGCTGGCCAGATTGCCCATGCGCTCGGCGTCCTGCTGGTAGGACACATAGCCCACGTTGGTGTTCCGGCCCAGGATGTACCACTTGCAGTCCTCGATCTCGGACACCTCACGGCGGGCGTCGTTGAGCTCCTGCCGGGCGTCGGACAGCTTTTTGTCCGCCTCGGCCTTGCCGTCGGCGTACTCCTGCTCGCCGTCCAGCAGCTCCTGGTAGCCGTCGGAGAGCTCCTGCTTGGCGTCGTCCAGCTCCTTCTGGGCGTCGGCCAGCTCGCCGGGCACCGTGGCCTTGGCCTCCTCCAGGTCCGCCACGCCGTCATAGTACTGCTGCCAGCCGTCGTCCAGCTCGGCCCGGGCGTCGGAGAGCTCGGCCTCGCCGTCCAGGATCTCCTGCCTGGCGTCCTCCAGCTCGGCCCAGCCGTCGGAGAGCTCCTTCTGGCCCTCGGCGGCCTCCTTCCAGCCGTCGTCCAGCTCCTTGCGGCCGTCGGCAAGCTGCTTCCAGCCGTCCTCCAGCTGCACACGGGACTCAAACAGGGTCTGCTCCGCCTCCTGGGACTGCTTCACGCCGTCCTCAAATTCGGCCCGGGCCTGGTCCACCTCCGCCTTGCCCTCGTTGTACTGCCGCCAGCCGTCGGAGAGCTGGGCGGCGGAGGAGGAGAGCTGGGCCTCGCCGGAGGCGATCTCCGCCTCGCCGGCGGAAAAGAGCCCGGGGATGCTCTGGCTGAAAAAGGACTTCAAAGGTTCCGGGTCGGGGGACACCGGATTGCCTTCCCCGTCCACGCCCCCGGCCGCCGCCGTCAGGGCGGCGGTCAGCTGGGCGGTCAGGCCGTCGGCCTGGTCCTGGGTCATGAGCCCCTGGTCCACCATGTCCTGGAACTGACCGGACAGGGAGGCGTCCGCCATGCCGGTGAGCTGTTCCTGGAGAGCCAGGGCCTGCTGCATGGTCAGCTGGCCGGACATGACCAGCCCCATGACCCAGCTGGTCAGGCCGTCCTGGTCGGCGGTGAGCAGCATGGCCAGCACCTGGCCGTCGGTCTGGGTCCACGCCGTGTCCGGGCTGAGGATGGCCCCGGCGCTGGTCAGGGCGGTGCCCGGGCTGAGCATGGCCATCACGCCGCCCAGCGTGTCCAGCTGGGCGTTCAGGTTGGTCTTGGCCTGGGACAGGGCGGCCTTGGCACCCTCCAGCTGGGCCTGGCCGGCGGAGAGCTGGGCCTCGCCGTCCTGAAGCTGGGCCAGCGCGTCGGAGAGTGACCCCTCCGCGGCCATCAGCTGGCCGCCGCCGTCCTCCAGGGCCACCAGCCCGTCCTGGTACTCCTGCCAGCCCTTGTCATACTCCTGCTGGGCCTCGGAGAGGGTCTTGTAGTTCTCCTGGTACTCGGCCTCGCCGTCCACCAGGTCCTGGTACCCCTGGTCGTACTCCGCCTTGCCGTCCTGCCAATCCTTCAGGCCGTCCCAGTACTCGGCCTTGCCGTCGGCCATCTTCTGCACGCCGTCGGCGTACTCCTGCTCGCCGTCCTCCAGCTCCTTCAGAGCCTCGGGCAGGTCGGCCTCCGCGTCGGCGATCTGCTGCCAGGCGTCGGCCGACTCCTGCTCATAGGTCGCCAGACCGTCCTGGTACTCGGCCAGGCCGTCGTAGTACTCCGCCCAGCCGTCGTCCAGCTCCTGCCGGGCGTCGGCAAGCTCCTGGTTGGCCTCGGCCTCCGCGTCGTCGTACTCCTTCTGGGCGTCGGAGAGCTTCTGATTGGCCTCGTCGATGACCTCGTCATACCGCAGGCCCGCCCGCTCATCGCCCACAGGCTCCAGGGAATCCAACAGGGCGTCCATCCGGTCGCCGTATTCATCGTCGTAGCAGTACAGGTCCTTGGCCCAGGTGACCGTCAGATAGGCGTCGGTGTAGGTCTCCATGTCGAAGGCGCCCATGGGCAGCAGCACGAAGCCGTTGACCCTGCCGGTGCCCAGGGAGGAGGTACCCCGGTCGGTGGACAGGTAGAGGGGGGAGTTGGCGGTGCCCACGATGGTGAACTCCTCCACCGCCAGGGCATCCTCGTAGTCCCCGGTGCCGGTGTCGAAGGAGATTTTGTCCCCGATGGACAGCCCGGCCTCCTCCAGCAGCTTGGGCTCCACCAGGCACTCGTCGTCCGCCTGGGGCAGGCGGCCCTCCACCAGCTCGGGGGAGTTGATGCCCTGCTCCGACAGGGACACCAGCTTGACCACCAGGTCGTTGCTCTCCAGGTGGAGGATGCCGTCGGCGGTGTAGGCCCCCTCGGCGGCGGAGATGTCCTCCAGGGAGGACAGGTAGTTGATGTCGTCGTCAGTCAGGCCCAGGGTGGACAGCACATGGATGTCCATCAGGTTGTGGCTGTCATAATATCCGTCGGCGGTGTGCTCCATCACGGGGGCGGTGGTGCGCAGGCCGGACAGAAAGGCCACCGCCAGGGCGGACAGCAGCAGCAGGGAGAGAAACCGGCTCTTGGTCTTGCCGATCTCCCGCAGTGCGTCGGTAATCAGGCGGTTGTGCTTGGGTCTCATGGGAAAATCCCCTCCTTTCGCGGGGTTCAGAGGATTACCACTCGATTTCCTCCACCGGGGTGGGGTGGTCGGTGCGCTCCACGGCTGCCACGGTGCCGTTCTTGATATGGATGACCCGGTCGGCCATGGGGGTGAGGGCGGTGTTGTGGGTGATGACCACCACGGTCATGCCCTGCTTGCGGCAGGTGTCCTGGAGCAGCTTGAGGATCTGCTTGCCGGTGACGTAGTCCAGGGCGCCGGTGGGCTCGTCGCACAGCAGCAGCTTGGGGTTCTTGGCCAGGGCACGGGCGATGGCCACCCGCTGCTGCTCGCCGCCGGAGAGCTGGCCGGGGAAATTGTCCATCCGCTCAGAGAGGCCCACGTGTTTCAGCACGTCCACCGCGTCCAGGGGGTTGCGGCAGATCTGGGCGGCCAGCTCCACGTTCTCCAGGGCGGTCAGGTTCTGCACCAGGTTGTAGAACTGGAACACGAACCCAATGTCGTACCGCCGGTAGGTGGTCAGCTCCTTCTGACTGTAATCGGACACCTTCTGCCCGTCCACCAGGATGGTGCCCTCGTCGCACTCGTCCATGCCGCCCAGAATGTTGAGCACCGTGGTCTTGCCCGCGCCGGAGGGGCCCACGATGATGCAGAATTCCCCCTTTTCGATCTCAAAGGAGATATCCCGCACGGCGGTGATGACCACCTCGCCCATCTGGTACCGCTTGACCACGTGTTCCAGGGAAATATATGCCATGGTTTCCACCTCGTGTGTATTATTAGACAGGTGTTGATTTATCGACTTAATTATATTATATTGGATTTAAGGTTTGTTGCAATGGGCAGATCGGCCCGTCTCCGTACGAAATGAGACAAGGCCATATATAAGTGTTGGTTATCACACAGATGAGCAAAAAGCTGTTGAAGGAGGAACTGCCATGGCAGAGGAACAGGGGGACCGTCGGGTCAGGCGGACCAAGGCAATGCTGCGCGCGGCGCTGACCGAGCTGCTGAAGACCAAACCGGTCAACGAGATCTCGGTCACCGAGCTGACCCGGCTGGCCGACGTGAACCGGGGCACGTTTTACAGCCACTACAAGGACATTTTCGACATGGTGGAGCAGCTGGAGAACGAGATGTTCCAGGAGTTCAGCGATCTGCTCCACGCCTATCCCGCCGACGCCCTCAGGCAGGGCCTGCGGCCCATTCTGCGGGATGTGTTTGAATTCCTGCGGCGGTACGGGGACGTGTCCACGGCTCTGCTGGACCGGGAGCGGGACACCCGGTTCCTGGAGAAGCTGAAGTCCATGGTAGCGGAGCGGGTGAGCCTGGAGTGGGGGCGGCTCTACCGGTTCGACAACCCCAGGGAACAGGCCTTTTGCATGGCCTTTCTGGTGGGGGGCGTGGTGGGGCTCATCCAGAGCTGGCTGGAGGGGGACCGGAAGGAGACCCCCGAGGAGCTGGCCGCCCTGTCCGAGGCCATGATCGTCCGGGGCATCGAGGGTCTCAACCAGCCCCGGTGAGAGCAAAAAGCCTTCCCCCTGGGGGGAAGGTGGCTGCCTCTCGGGGCCCCCGCACGAGCCCAGCGAAGCGAAAATGGGTGCCCCACGGAAGGCGGAATGCCTTTCGTGGGGAGAGCCGGAGCAGTGGAGCGGGTGAGTCCTGCCGCTTGCGGCGGGACGAGGGATGCGGAACCTGCGACGGCGAGGGGAGAGGACGAGCAGCGGAGTGAACGAGCCCTGGTATTTATGCCGGGGCGAGCGATACGCAGCTTGCGAGGACGAGGGGCGGATGAGGGGAACGGTCTCCGACGGCCTACTTTCCAGCGAGGGAAAGTAGGCAAAGCTCGCCATGGGGCAACAGGCGCGGAGGGCCCTGTTAGGGCCAAACGCGCCCGTTTCCCCCTGGTACCCCCTTCGGAGTACGTCCTGCGGCGGTGGTGTCCAAGAAGCCGCCGTACTTGAGAGCAGTTACTACGCCGGTTCGGCTGGTCCGTGTCGTAACTGCATCGCCCGAGCAGAGTTACCCCCCAGACTTGTAAGCCCCTGCAATTCAATTACCGTTCTCAATGCCGCACGCAGTCTCAGCGCCGTGTTTCAGCTTTTGCCCCAGGCAAGCCTTCCCCCTGGGGGGAAGGTGGCTGGCCTCTCGGGGCCCCCGCACGAGCCCAGCGCAGCGAAAATGGGGGCCCCACGGAAGGCGGAATGCCTTTCGTGGGGAGAGCCGGAGCAGTGGAGCGAGTGAGTCCTGCCGCTTGCGGCGGGCTGAGCGATACGCAGCTTGGGAGGACGAGGGGCGGATGAGGGAAACAGCTGAGTCCAGCGCAGCAAATGGTGGATGAGGGAAGCCAAAAAAAGAGCGGGGCCGGACATTGTCCGGACCCGCTCTTTGACGCAGGAATTGAATTTTTCAGCGCTCTTCTCTGAAATAGGCCAGACCCAGGCTCTGGGGCGGCTGGTTTTCGCGCTTGCGGCGCATGCTGACGGCCACCAGCACGATGACGGTGGCGATATAGGGGAAGATGTCGTAGATCTGGGCGGG
>NZ_CALXEG010000037.1 GCF_944387275.1 uncultured Pseudoflavonifractor sp. | reverse complement strand
TTGCCCACGTACATCTTGATCTTGTTGTAGTCGATGTCCACGATGTGGGTGCAGATGGTGTTGAGGAAGTGGCGGTCGTGGGACACCACGATGACGGTGCCGGGGAAGTCCAGCAGGAAGTCCTCCAGCCAATTGATGGCGTTGATGTCCAGGTTGTTGGTGGGCTCGTCCATCATCAGGATGTCCGGGTTGCCGAACAGGGCCTGAGCCAGCAGCACCTTCACCTTCAGACGGCCGTCCACGTTCTCCATCACGTCGTAGTGCATGGACACGGGAATGCCCAGGCCCTGGAGGATGCGGGACGCATCGGACTCGGCCTCCCAGCCTCCCAGCTCGGCGTACTCCTCCTCCAGCTCGCAGGCCTTGATGCCGTCCTCCTCGGTCATCTCCTCCTTGGCGTAGAGGGCCTCCTTCTCCTTACCGATGTCGTACAGCCGCTGGTTGCCCATGATGACGGTGTCCATGACGGTGTACTGGTTGTAGGCGTTCTGGTCCTGCTTGAGGATGGACATGCGGGTGTTGGGCAGGATGGACACCTCGCCGCTGGTGGGCTCCAGCTCGCCGGAGAGGATCTTCAGAAAGGTGGACTTGCCCGCGCCGTTGGCGCCGATGATGCCGTAGCAGTTGCCCTTGATGAACTGCAGGTCCACATGGGAGAAAAGGGGCTGGCCGCTGTAGGCCAGGCCCAGGTCGGTAACTGTGATCATGTCGCACTCCTTGAATATAGTAGTAATATCTACACGCGGCAGACATTGTATCACATTTGAGGGAAAAAGGATAGAGAAACAGAAAGAAAAATATCCATGCCCGGGGGAAATCCCTTGTGCAAATCCCCCTCACCCGGTATAATGGCAAAAAAGAACCCCTGAGGGACAACACGCAAAAAGAGAGGGAACACAATGGAGTGGATGGAGTATCTGCACACAGCCCTGGAGGTGGCCGTGGAGCTGGGCATCATGCTGTTCGAGTGGGTGGGCGTGGCCGTACTGGTGGTGTCCGGCGTGCTGGGCGTGGTACACTATATCAGGCGTGACCCGGAGACCCGGCTCAAGCTGGCCCAGGGCCTGGCCATGGCCCTGGAATTCAAGCTGGGCGGCGAGATCCTGCGCACGGTGGTGGTGCGGGACCTGAGCGAGATCGCCCTGGTGGGCGCCATCATTCTGCTGCGGGCGGCCCTCACCTTCCTGATCCACTGGGAGATCAAGAACGAGGAGGCCGCTCTGCCCGAGGCGGGGCACCCGGGCCACGGGGAGAAGGACAAAAAATAACGCAAGACCGGCGGCGGGCATTTGCCCGCCGCCGGTCTTCGCACCGGGGCTCAGTTGGACAGGGTGACGGTATAGACGCCGCCCCTGGACAGGACCACGTCCGTGGAATAGGTCCAGGAGGGCGTGCCGTTCTGCGTCCGGAAGAGGAGGTAGTTGTTCCCCTTTACCACCGCGCCGTTCTGGTCGGTGACGGTGAAACGGAGCAGGATCTCCCTGGCGCCGGGCGCCAGATAGTTGATGGTGAAGTCGCAGTCGGTAAATTCCAGCGTCTGGTCAGGCGCGCGGGTGTACCGGCAGGACAGGCTGTTGATGGTGATGTCATAGGCTAGGTAGCCGCTGGAGTTGTACCCGGTGAAGTTGGCGGGCAGGTCGGGCCCCACCAGCTCCACGGACGGCGCGTCCCCGCCGGCAAGGCCCACGGCGGCGGCCTGCTCCGCCGTCAGCGCGCCGCCGGCCATCAGCCGGTCCGCCAGGCGGACGCCCGCGGAAGTCTGGGCGCTCATGGCGTTCCACGCCCACACTGCGGCGGTGCCCCGGGTGAAGGCGTCAGGGCTGGACGGGTCATAGTCCGTGATGCCCAGCTGATTGGACAGGGTCCAGGGGGAATCCCACTGGAAGTCGGCCCCGTCCTCATACCCCATGGCCCGGAGCACCAGGGTCAGGTACTGGGCCGCGTCCAGGGACGCCATGGGGCTGAAGGCGGTGTCCGAGGTGCCCTTGGTGTAGCCCCTGCCGTAGGCGTAGCCCACGTAGGATGCGGCCCAGGCGGGCACGTCCGCAAAGGGGCTCTCCCAGCCGCCTCCGGCGCCCTCCTGGTCCTCCCCCAGCAGACGCACCAGCATGACAACCCCCTCCACCCGGGTGGGGGTGCGGTCCAGGTCAAAGTTTGGGGTGCCGTCGGCGTTGTCCCCCACGCCCTGGAACAGGCCCATGGCGTGGAGCTTCTGGGCCGCGGTCAGCGCCTGCTCCACGGACAGGCGCAGGTCCTCCGGCGCTGCGTCCGCTCCCCAGGCGGGTGCAGAAAGGCCCAGTGCCAGAACCAGGGTGAGCAGCAGGGATATGACGCGTCTCTTCATGAAAATCATCCTTTCCGAGGTGTTTTAAACAAGGCTATATGTCTATTTTAACGGTGTGTGCATAAAAAGTAAACTGTGTATCCAGCATATTTCCCCCTGCCTTGCGGCTTCTCTGAAGGGCATGGTATAATGAAAAAAACAGCCCGGCCCCAGAGCCGCCGGAAAAGAGGAAATTTTATGGAGAGCATGTTCCGCTGTCCCCTGTGCGCCGCACCGCTGGAGCGGCGGGACGGGGCCTACGCCTGCCCCAAGGGGCACAGCTTTGATATTTCACGGGAGGGGTATGTCCACCTGCTCCCCGCCAACCGGAAACACTCCAAGGCCCCCGGGGACGACAAGGAGATGGCCGCTGCCCGGAACCGTTTTCTCTCCGCCGGGTACTACGGCCACCTGCGGGAGACCCTGGAGCAGCTGGCCCTCCGGTACGCCGGGGACGCGCCCCGGGTGCTGGACTCGGGCTGCGGCGAGGGGTACTACACCTCCGGAATTCACGCCGCCCTTGCCGCCGCCGGGCGGCAGGTGACCATGGCGGGGGTGGACATCTCCAAGTTCTGCCTGCGCTGGGCGGCCAAGCGGACAAGAGATGTGGAATTCGCTGTGGCCTCAGCCTACCACCTGCCGGTGGCCGACGGCCGGGCCAATCTGCTGGTCAACTGCTTCTCCCCCCTGGCGGCGGAGGAATTCCGGCGGGTTCTGGTGCCCGGCGGGGTGTTCCTCTACGTGGTGCCCGCCGCCGACCACCTGTGGGAGCTGAAGGAAGTGCTCTACGACAGGCCCTATTTGAACCCTGAGGAGGCCATCCCCTACCAGGGCTTTGACTACCTGGACATCGTGAAGGCCGAGCGGGTCATCACCCCCCGCGGCCAGGACCTGGCCGACCTGTTCCGCATGACCCCCTACTACTGGAAGACCCCCAAGGAGGGCGGCCAGCGGCTCTCCGCCCTGGAGGAGCTGACGGTACGGGCCAATTTCCGGGTCCACGTGTTCCGCCGCCTGTGAGCATGCCCCGGCTCCGGCGGGCATACACATTCCCAGCGGGGCCGGAGATATGACATACAGCGAGGTTTTGAAATGAATGCTGCCTTTCTCCTGATCGGAGTTGTGATCGTGATCTGTATCCTGATGGACCGCTTCCTGGAGAAGCTGCCCATCCCGCCGCTGCTGTTCTTCATCGCCCTGGGCATGTGCTTTGGGGAGAACGGCCTGCTGCGCATCCCCTTTGATGACTACGAGGCCGTCAACCTGATCTGTTCGGCCAGCCTGGTGTTCATCATGTTCTACGGCGGCTTCGGCACCAACCTGAAGGCCGCCAGGCCGGTGGCGGCCCCGGCGGTGGTGCTGTCCACCCTGGGGGTGGCCGGTACCGCCGGAGCGGTGGGTCTCTTCGCCCACTTCGCCCTCAGGCTGCCCTGGCTGGAGAGCCTGCTCATCGGCTCGGTCATCTCCTCCACCGACGCGGCCTCCGTGTTCAACATCCTCCGGTCCAAGAAGCTGGCCCTCAAGAACCACACCGACTCCCTGCTGGAGGTGGAGTCGGGCTCCAACGACCCCATGTCCTACATGCTCACCACCGTCCTCATCGCCCTCATGTCCGGGCAGCAGGTGTCCATTCCCCTGCTGCTGCTCCAGCAGCTGGCCCTGGGGGCCCTGGCCGGGGTGCTGGTGGGCCGTCTGGCGGTGTGGCTCCTGGGCAAGAACCTGTTCACCTCCCAGCAGAGCCGCACCGTGTTCCTCTTCGGCGTGGTGCTCCTGGCCTACGCCCTGCCCGCCATGTGGGGCGGCAACGGGTACCTGAGCGTGTACCTGTGCGGAATCCTGCTGGGCAACGCCAAGCTGTCCCAGAAGAAGTACCTGGTCCACTTCTTCGACGTGGTCACCGGCGTGGCCCAGGTGATCATCTTCTTCCTGCTGGGGCTGCTGGTCACCCCGGTGGAGCTGCCCCGGGTGCTGCTGCCCGCCCTGGCCATCATGCTCTTCCTCACGGTGGTCGCCCGGCCCCTGGTCACCGGCGTGCTGCTGCTGCCCTTCCGCCCCTCGGCGGGACAGCTGGGGGTGGTGTCCTGGGCCGGACTGCGGGGCGCGGCCTCCATCGTGTTCGCCATCTCGGCGGTGCTCAGCGGCGTGGACACCACCTACAATCTCTACAACCTGGTGTTCTGCATCGTGCTGCTGTCCATGCTCATCCAGGGCACCCTGCTGCCCCGGGTGGCGGGCAGGCTGTCCATGATCGACGAGCACGGGGACGTCAGCAAGACCTTCACCGACTACCAGGAGGAGAGCGACATCAGCTTCATCAAGATCCACCTGGGACCCGGCCACCCGTGGCGGGGCAGGGCCCTGCGGGAGCTGATGCCCCTGAAGGACCTGCTGGTGGTCATGGTGGTGCGGGGCGAGCGCACCATTGTGCCCAACGGGGACACCAGGCTGGAGGAGGGGGACCTGCTGGTGCTGGCGGCCTATCCCTTTGAGGAGCGGGAGCACCTGCGGCTGAGCGAGCTGACGGTGGAGCGGGGCCACCGGCTGGCAAACCGCACTCTGGCGGACATCGCCTCCGCCCCCAACTCCCCCAAGTACCTCATTGTACTCATCCAGCGGGGGCAGGAGACGGTGATCCCCACGGGGAGCACGGTCATCCTGCCCGGAGACGTGCTGATCCTGGCCCAGTCGGAGGGCGCCAAGCCCAGGACCCAGGCCGGAGCGGCGGAGACATAGGACGCCGGGCGGAACGCCCGGGAGATGGAAAGGAGGAACCGACCATGAAGAGAAGACCTGTTCTGCCCGTCCGTGGGGCCTGCGCCGCCGCCCTGGTGCTGGTGCTGGCGGCTGGGGCCCTGATGCTCTTCCCCGGCAGCGTCACCATGACCTTTGCCGTCGGCCCCGACCAGGTGCGCTACCAGACCTATTCCTGGTTCGACAGCATCGTGTGGGGATACGGCAACTTCCTGGTCCCTCTGGCCGGAGTGCTGGCCCTGGGCTCCCTCTCCGGCCTGGCGGCGGGGCTGGGCAGGAACGGCGCCTTTCCCGGCACGGCCTGGGGCTTCCTCATCGCCGCCGGGTGTCTGTCCTTTATCCCGCTGTGGCTGGGGCTGACCCCCGAAGGGCCCAACTGGCTGTCCATCATCATCACAGTGTGCCTGTGGGCGGCGGCGGGGCTGCTGTGGCTGGCCCGGCCGAAAGCAGACAAAACGGCATAAAAAAGGTTCCCTCCCAAGCGGGAGGGAACCTTTTTCATATTATGCGCATTGGGTAGTTAGCCCTGGAGAGAAATGGTGGAATTGTGGAGGGCATTGAACAGCTGAATAAAATCTTCCGGGCCCTCGCTGAAGTCCCGCTCTGCCCAGAATTCAAGAATACCGAGCAGCTGGGAGGCTAAAATACGGAGAAAGTAGTCGTAGACGATTCCCTGTTTCAGCGGACAGACGCTGCCGTCGGAAAAGATCTGGACCACCCGATGACTTTTGCAGTAGTCGCGGAAATAGGTTAAAAAAGCCTGCTTAAAGGTGAGATAGTTGTGCTCGGAGAGGAAAAAACGGATGTAGTGCTGGACGGAAAAGACATAGGTGCACACGTTCTGTTCCAGCTGCATTTGGCTGTCCGAGTCCAGTGCCCGGGCGGTCTGACCCGAGGGCATAGAGAGCAGCTGCAGATATTTCTGACAGAAGGTTTTGATCATGTAGTCCAGAACAGAGCGGGGATTGTCGAAATGGTAATAAAAGGTGGAGCGGTTGACCCCCGCCTCCTCGATAAGATTGGAGATAGGGACTTTTTCTGCGGGGCGCGCTGCGGCCAACCGGCAGAGGGCGTCGCAGATTTTTTGCTTTCCGGTGACTTTCAACGAAACACGCACCTCCCAACAAAAACGAGTCATCTGTTGCAGAATGGGGGGCAATTCTATTTCAGCGACAGGGAAGAAACTGCGGGTTGTATGGAGCAGGCGGCTCTGAGATAATAATGGCAGATAGCACAATAATATAGGATTTTATTATAACCTTTTAATTCGATTTGTCAACTTGGAAGGGAAACCATTCAAATAAAAAAAGGAGGAAAAACAATGAAAAAGACCGTCAGTGCACTCGTCTGCCTCGCACTCCTGCTGTTGTTGGTTGCCTGCCAGGAGCCGACGGCAGAATCCGCGCCGCCCACGTCGCCCCAACCTTCCGTCTCACAGCAGACAACGCCCGAGCCGTCCCAGGAGGACTATATTCCCTGCGCTGGCGGCTATGCCCGGGCGGAGTTCGTGCCGATGGAGGACGGCACGGAGATCTGCTGTCTGGTGGTCACCCCGGAAAAGGAGGGGCAGTTCCCCACGGTCATCACGCAGAACTGCTATCAGGCCGCCACGGATGAGTTTACCGCCGAGTATTTTGAATCCTGCGTGGCGGACAGTAGCGCCTTTGTGGAGGCAGGCTACGCCTTTGTCATGATCCAGACCAGAGGCACTGCCAACAGCCAGTATGAGAGCTTCCTGGCCTACATCCACGACACGGACGACGAACTGCAGGTAATGGACTGGATCCGCCAGCAGGATTTCTATAACGGCGAGCTCTTCTGCAACGGCATGAGCTATATGGGCTTTACCTCCATGTCCCACCTCTACGCGCCTCACGAGGATATCAAAGCGATCTCCATGCAGTGCCCGGTGAGCACCCGGTATGACGCATGGTATCAGAACGGCTTCATCAAAATTGGCCTTATGGGCTACTGGCAGGCCATGATGCACCGCCCGGCGGGCTTTGACGGCACCGCTCTGGGCAACACCATGGACATGACGCTGTTCAACACCTTCCCCTACATCAACTGGCCGGTGGAGATGTACGGCGAACAGGACGAATACTGGACCGGCATCCTCACCCACCCCGAGGATGGGGAGTGGTGGCGGACCGAGGCGGCCGGATCGTATATCTACGACGCCATTGCCGCCATTGATATCCCGGTGCTGCTGTATGAGAACTTCTACGACATCTTCTATGAGGACAGCAATGCCATCTGGAACGGCTTCTCGGAGGAGCAAAAGGCCCAGTCGGCCTTTGTGATCAGCCAGTTCGGCCACAGCTATACGGGCAGCGAGGACTGGCCGCTCAATGTGGGCGACTCCACCACGCCCAACTACAATGCCGACTACGTGGTGGATTTCTTTGACAGCGTACGGAACGGCACTGAGCCCACAAAGGTGGAGCTGGGCACAGTGACCTACTACCCTGTGGACGGCGACCAGTGGTTTACCGAGCCGGACTCCCTCACAGACGGCAGCCAGGAGCATGTGCTCTATCTCAATCAGAACACTCTGGACCAGCAGGCCGGGGAAGTGACCGCCATGACCTATACCTATGATCCCAATGACCCCGCCGTGTTCCAGGCCAGCGATGAGAACGGCGGCAACGGGACCAACGGCTACAATGGACTGGCGGCGGAAGCGGAGCCGGGCATCCGGCAGGATATCCTCACCTTCCTGGGCGCGCCGGTGGAGGAGGAGACCTATATCAAGGGGACCCTGAGCGCGCAGCTTACAGTGTCCTCGGACTGTGAGGATACCTGCTTCCTGGTCCGGATCTATGTGGTGAAGGACGGGGTAGCATACAACCTGCGGGAGGACATTACCTCTCTGAGCTACCAGCTGGGGAGCTACACGCCGGGAGAGCAGGTCACCCTGAATTTTGAGACCGGACCGGTGGTGTGCAAGCTCAACCCCGGTGATTATCTCCGGGTGGACGTCTCCTCCTCCGCAGCCGGTATGTACTCCATCCACACCAACGTGGCGGGAAACCAGTGGGAGATCAGCGAACCCGTTGTGGCACAGAATACGGTGTATACCGGCAGCTCTCTCATCCGCTACTGCACGGAGGACCTGGGAGCTTGATAAAGAAATAAGCGAAAAAGGTTCCCTCCCTAGCGGGAGGGAACCTTTTTGCTCACTTGAACACCCAGAACTTGTTCATCAGGTAGTTGTAGAACATGGTGACGCAGGTGTTGGGGATCTTGGCGGCCAGGGGGATGAGCCCGGCGGGGATGACCGCCGCGAAGGCGGGCAGCTGGAACACGGACATGAAGATGGACAGGCCGATGGAGGAGATGATGAGGAAGCCGCAGCTGGTCACGATATACCGGCCCACCTCCCGGCGGGTGAGGGGCTCCTTCTTCTGGAAGGTCCAGAACTTGTTCCAGATAAAGCTGTGGATGTTGGCCACCACATAGGAGATGGCGTTGGAGATATAGGGTCCGGCCACAATGGTGGCCCCCAGCAGCACCAGGGTGGGGCCGTCCTTGATGACGAATGTGTCCAGCAGGTAGAACACCACAAAGTCCACCAGGGTGTTGAGCACGCCGATGAAACCGAATTTGATAAACCGCTTTAGGTCAAAGACCTCAATGAGATGGAGGATTTTTTCTTTCATGGACTCACCTTAGTGTCCGGCGGCGGTCAGGCTGCCGGTTCCGTTTTCTTCCCGGGCCACGGCCAGGACGGCGCCGCCCGCTGTGTGGATTTCGTAGACGCCCTCCCCGGCGGGGACGGCCATCACCGACTGGACGGTGCCCGTCTTGTGGTCGTACCACAGCAGGGCGCCGAATTCGGTCAGGCTGCCGGCGTAGTGCCTGCCCATGGGCACGGGGGTGGCGGCGGGGAACGCGGGGTCGTCGGCGGCCCAGGACAGCAGGCCCGCCAGGGCCCAGGTGCTCTCGGTGGCGCCGTGGATGTGCTCGTGGTAGAGGAAGTTCTGTTCGCTCAGGTAGTTGGGCTCCAGGTTGAGCACGGCGATGGTGTCCTCGTCCCCCACCACAGCGGAGGTGACCGCCCGGGCCACCCGCTGGTCGGCCAGGGTGGTGGCGCGGTAGTCGTGAATCTCGCTGACCGCCGCCACGGAGAACACCGCTGCGCACACCGCGCACACCGCGCCGGTGACAATGCCCCGGGCGGAGCACTTGGTCAGCAGCATGCTCCACACCGCGTCGATAAACAGGGCCATGCCGCAGAAGGAGAACACCGTGTTGCGCAGGGCCACCGACGGACTGGACAGCACGAAGAACAGCGTCACCGGCGCCAGGGCCATGAGGAAGCCCACCAGCAGCGCCCAGGGCCTGGGCAGGGCGGCCTCGCCGGTGGGGCGCTCCGCGGTGAAGCGGCGGGCGAGCAGGAACAGGGCCGCGCACAGCACCACCAGCACCACCACCCACAGGGGGCTGAAGTCGGCCAGGATGCACTGGATGCCCCGGCGGAAGCCCCGGAACAGGGTCTTGTACCCGCCGACAAGGAAGGACTCGCCGGTCTGCCCGGCGGCGGAGAGGAACACCTTGTTCCACCCCTCCTGCCAGGGCAGGGTCAGCTTCAGGCGGCTGCCCAGCTGGCCGGTGGAGGTGGAGAAGTAGCCGGTAAAGGCGAAGTAGATGCCCGCGTTGACAAAGGTGAGCAGGGCAAAGAGGCTCTTCTTATGATTGCCCCGGAAGAACTCGATGATACCCACCAGCAGCACCCCGGTCACCGACAGCACCAGGCCCTGCTCGTAGAAGCAGAAGGAGATGAGCTGGGCGATGAAATAGAGGGGCAGCCAGCGGGCCCTGCCTGTCCGGCACCACTTCTGGAACAGGTACATGGCCAGGGCCACGAAGAACAGGGAGGGCACCACCCGGTTGGACGCGGAGATCCAGTAGGTGCCCTCCACGCCCAGGGGCAGCAGGGCGTAGATCACCAGGAACACATACCCGGTGCCGAAATACTCCCCCCACACCCGGCGGAACAGGCAGGCCGAGGCGGCGTACATGGCGGAGAGGAGGGCCACCGCGGCCATGAGGAAGGGCCAGAAATGAGACCAGAAGAAGTAGTCCATCACCGAGGCCAGGGGCCGGGAGGACAGCAGCCCCATGTCCAGGATGACCGCCTTGGCGGAGTAGTAGGCGGACTGGTTGTGGAGCTGGATGTAGTCGTCCAGCTGGGGGTAGTAGGTGAAGCCGTAGTAGCAGAAGCGGAGCAGCACCAGGGCGAAGATCAGGGCAAAGACCAGCCAGGGCCGCTCCTTGTGGAACAGGCGGCCCCTCATGTATGGGCCACCAGCCGCCGGATGCGGAAGATATCCCGGAACATGCGGACACTGTCCCGGAGGATGTTTACCTTGGATTCCCGGTGGTTCACCACGTGGACCGCCTCCTGGGCCACCCGCAGGCCCAGCTTCCGGGCCCGGAGGAGCACCTCAAAGTCAAAGGCGAAGCCGTCGGTGGAGCAGCGGGAGAAGATGGCCTGGGCGGCGTCATGCCGGTAGCCCTTGATGCCGCACTGGGTGTCATAGGGCAGGCCGGAGAAGAGCCGCACCAGCAGGCCGAACACCTTGGAGGTCAGCAGGCGGATGGGGGGATAGCCCTGGTAGCCCAGAGCGTCCAGCCGCCGGGAGCCGATGCACAGATCCGCCCCCGCCGCCAGCTTGTCCAGCATGTCGGGGATGTTCTCCAGGCCGTAGGCCAGGTCGGCGTCGGTGCAGAACACATAGTCCCCTTTCGCCTCCAGCATGCCCGTCCGGACGGCCTTGCCCTTGCCGCCGTTGGGGTGGTAGCCGGTCAGGCGGACGTGGCCGTCCTCAAAGGGACGCACCAGGTCGGCCATGTTGTCGGTGCTGCCGTCGTCCACAATGAGCAGCTCGTAGTCCGGGTCCATCTCCGCCAGACGGGCGGTGACGGTGCGGAGGGTGGCCTCAATGATGCTGCTCTCATTATAGGCGGGGATCACCAGTGAAAGCTTCAATCTCCCGCGCCTCCTTCCAGTTTTTACACAATATTTTTACACTATAGCAGAGTAACATTGTATCCGCTCATTTCCGGAATGTCAAGGAACACACGCGCCAATATCCGTTGCATATTTCTCCGGTATATGCTACACTATTGACCGAATACCGGAGAAAAAACAGAATTTCTCTGTTGATTTAGGGTCGCGCCCCCCGGGCCGGGCGGGCGTTGGGGCTGAAAGGGTTCTTTTCGCCTTGTGGGGACCTTGAATCAGTGCGGAAAGAAAGGAATATCAGCATGGAAATCAACGGCGAACAGGTAAATGAAATTGTCAATTACGCGGACCTGGGCCTCTCGGCCGAGGTCATGAAGGCCATCGACAAGAAGGGCTATGTCCGGGCCACCCCGGTCCAGGCGGGCGCCATCCCCTACTTCATGGAGTGGAAGGACGTCATCGCCAAGGCCCCTACCGGCACGGGCAAGACCTTTGCCTTCGGCATCCCCATGGTGGAGCACATCGACCCGGAGAGCGACGCGGTGCAGGCCCTGGTGCTGGCCCCCACCCGTGAGTTGGCCCTCCAGATTCAGGACGAGCTGCGGGACCTGTGTGAATTTAAGGAGGGTGTGCGCTCGGTGTGCCTCTACGGCGGCGCCCCCATTGAGAAGCAGATCACCACCCTGAAAAAGCACCCCCAGATCGTGGTGGCCACCCCCGGCCGCCTCATGGACCACATGAAGCGCCGCACCGTGAAGCTGGACAAGGTGGAGACCGTGGTGCTGGACGAGGCCGACCGGATGCTGGACATGGGCTTCATCCACGACGTGACCCGGATTCTGGACCAGATCAAGTCCCGGAAGAACCTGGGCCTCTTCTCCGCCACCATCTCCCGTGAGGTGATGGACATCTCCTGGGTGTACCAGCGGGACCCGGTGGAGATTGTGGTGCGGCCTGACGAGGAAAACAAGCCGGACATCCAGCAGTACCGCATCGACCTGGAGGGCCGGGGGGACAAGCTGGAGACCATGGTGGCCCTGCTGGAGCACGGCGGATACGAGCGGGCCATCGCTTTCTGCAACACCAAGAACATGACCGACCGGCTCTCCGGTCTGCTCCAGATGCGGGGCATCTCCGCCCAGGCCATCCACGGGGACATCCAGCAGCGCATCCGGGAGAAGACCCTCCAGACCTTCCGGGAGGGCAAACTGCGGGTGCTGGTGGCCACCGACGTGGCCGCCCGGGGCCTGGACATCGACGACGTGGACGTGGTGTTCAATTACGACGTGCCCGACGAGATCGAGTACTACATCCACCGCATCGGCCGCACCGGCCGGGCCAAGCGCCACGGCGTGGCCTACACCCTGGTGGTGGGCATCACCGAGCAGATGAAGATGGAGCAGATCGCCAAGAACACCCGTGCGGACATCACCATCCTCAAGTACGACAAGGACGGCTGCCTGGTGCCCGCCGACGGCAGCCCCGTCCAGGATCCCAGGAAGTAACAGACAGAAAGAGCCCGGCGCGAAGCAGTTCGCGCCGGGCCGTTTGACTTGCCTACGGGGAGAGCATCACAATTTTGAAGCAGGTTTCAAATGTTGTTACAGGCTCGTAATACACAAGACTACGCGCGGTGACCCGGATGGGTTGCCCTGCCTTCAGCTCCACGCCTTCGGTCAGGTCCAGCTTCCGACCGTCCTCGTCCGTTACTCTGGTGTCTTGCCTGATGCAGAGCCTCTGTTCTTCTCCGTCCTCCCTCAGGATAGAAAGGTACTCCAGATTCTCATCCACCAGAAGGAGCGTATCCTCCTTTACCACGGCGTCAAAGGTGACGGCCTCAAACCAGCCCGGAGGGAGCAAAAACGTGGTGGCGGCGGATACCAGCAGCAGGATAACCACGGCGAGGAGTACAAGTAGTTCCTTGGAAAACCGTATCTTCATGCCGGAACTCCTTTCTGGCCCGGAGGCACGTTGTTTCAGGGAGCTTTCCTCAAATATATGATACAGAAAACATGGAAAACTGTAAAGCTTTTGCCTGATTTTATATCTCCTGAATTGTGATTAGGGAGAATGTTGAGAGGAGCGCTGCGCAATGGAAAAGGAAATCGTCCGCTCCTGCGCCGACTGCGGCGTAGTGGGCTGCAAGCGTCAGGACCCGGAGGGGCGACCCCCCTTCTGCCTGACCGAGCACATGGACCGGCAGGCCATGGACGAGGCCATGGAGGCCTACCACGAAGAGATCAACCACAAGGTCATGACCACGGCGGCGGATGTGGAGTACCAGGGCTACTGCCACTGGACCCGCATACAGGAGATCGTGGAGTTTGCCAAGCGGATGGGATACCACAAGCTGGGCATCGCCACCTGCGTGGGCCTGATCCGCGAGGCCCGGATTGCCGCGAAAATCCTCCGCAGCCACGGCTTTGAGGTGTACGGCGTGGCCTGCAAGGCGGGTGCGGTCCGCAAGACGGCGGTGGGCATCGCCCCAGAGTGCGAGTCCATCGGCACCAATATGTGCAACCCCATCCTCCAGGCCAAGCTGCTCAACAGGCAGGGCACGGAGCTGAACATTGTGGTGGGCCTTTGCGTGGGCCACGACAGCCTGTTCTACAAGTACTCCGACGCCCTGTGCACCACCCTGGTGACCAAGGACCGGGTCACCGGCAACAACCCCGCCGCCGCGCTGTACACGGCGGACTCCTATTACAAGCGCCTCTACGGCCCTGAGAAGGAGTAAACGACAAAATCCCCGCTCCGGAAGCTCCGGAGCGGGGATTTTTCTTCGTTCGCTTTATGCGGGCCGGATGACCAGCTCCTTGATGAGGCCGGTGGTGGGGTCGTAGCTCTCGATGTTGGCCACGGCGTGGTTGATAATGCCGCCGTAGCTGATGTAGAAGTTGACGGTCCGCTCGTCCACGATGCGGGGGCTGGACACGGACAGGCCGCCCAGAATGAACTGGTTGTGGTAGAACATGTCCATGGCCCGGCGGCCGTAGACGAAGAAGTTGGGCGTGCCCTCGGGCGTGCAGTAGTCAAACAGCCGGCACTGGCTGGAAAAGCACTGGGACATGGCCTTGTAGTCCTTTTTCTCCATGGCGTGGATGAAATCCGCAATCAGCATATCAGTAACCCCCTCTTAATAGACCTTTTCGGAATTGAGCAGCGCGTCGGTGCCGCCGTCCACAAAGAGCACCACGCCGTTGATGCCGTGGGCCAGGGGCGAGGAGAGGAAGATGATGGCGTTGGCGATGTCCTCGGGGCTCATCAGCGGGTCGTTGGTGCCGTAGTTGATGGGCACGGGCAGGGCCTCCACCGCCACCATGTGCTCCGGGGAGAGCTTGGCGGTCATGGCGGTGCGCACGTTGCCGGGGGCCACCGCGTTGATGCGTACGCCGTGGGCGCCCCAGTCGGCGCTCATGCGGCGGGCCCAGCGGGCCAGGGCATACTTGGTGGCGGCGTAGAAGGAGTGGGCGGTCTTGGGGTCGTAGTCCTTCACCAGGGCCAGGATGCGCTCCTCGTCGGCCTGGTTGTTCAGCATGCCCACCACGTCCATCCGGGCCGCGCCCTGGGCGATGGTGTTGGAGGAGGTGACCACGCAGGAGCCCCGCTTCTTCTGCAGCAGCTCCAGGGCGCCGGAGGCCATGGCGGTGGCGCCGAAGTAGTTCAGGGAGATGATGAGGGGGATGTTGCCGCTGGCGCCGGAGACGCCCGCGTTGCAGATCATGGCGTCAATGCCGTCGGGATACCGGTCGTACAGCTCCCGCAGAGCGGACTCCCTGCCCTCCACGGTGGCCAGGTTGGCGGTGATATCGCCGTCCTTCAGGTCGATGTTGACGGTCTCGTGGCCCTGCTCCTTCAGCTTGGACACGATCTGGGCTCCGATGCCGCTGGAGCCGCCGGTTACCACGTAAATACCCATGTTCAACGCCTCACTCTTTCATATTTTGCCGGTTCGGAGGGGAGAAAGAATTCTGATATCAAAATCCTTCCGCCTGTTCTTGATTTGAGTATAGCTGTCTCCCTGGAAAAGTCAATGGATGTGCAATAAGTTTATTTTTTAACTTGTAATTGAGAAAAATAAAACAATTTGCAACGAAAAAGTTAATAATATGATAGATATTTCACAAACGAAAAAACGTGGGTTTTTCAGGCCGAAAAGGGGGCGTGCGCAAAAAAGGCGGGCCGCACTGCGGCCCGCCCAAATTGGTGGGGCGATGTCCTGTTACCCCGGATTTTCCACCACGCCCACAAAGAGCACCGTGTCCTCCGCCCTGATGAGGAAGAGGAAGGGCCGGTCCAGGTCCATGACGCAGATGGTGGGGTCCTCGGGGGGCGGCCCTTCGCCGTCGGCGGCCATCAGGGTGACGGCGGCGGCCTCCACCCCCTGCTCGTCCACTTTGACCCGGCCGATTTGCTTGATCTGGTCCACCCATAGTGCCTCATCGGTCAGAGAGGAGAAGTCGGCGGCGTTCCGGTCCAGGGCGTCGGTGATGCCCAGACCCTCCAACGTGGACATCAGGTACAGGTCGGAGCTGACGTCAAACTTGGGCACGGACCAGTGGACCTCGCCCAGAATGGCGTCGTCACTGTAGATGTCCAGGCTGGGGAGAAAATTGGGGTTGGACAGCAGCTCGGTGGGAGACACCCCCTCCTCCGGCAGGACGAAGATCATCTGCCCCAGAGAAGTGGACAGGGCCGCAGCCTGGTACTTGGTCCGGCGGAGGAAGGACACATTCTTGTCTGTGCGGTGCATGAAGTCCACCGTCAATTCTTCACCGGCGGCGGTGGTGAAGACGTCCTCGCTGGTGTTCTCCGGCTGGAACTCGTCCCGCCAGCCCGCCTGGTAGTACAGGGTGGAGGCCAGCACCGCAAGGGTGTCCTGGGTGGTCTCCAGCACCTTGCCGTCTCCGCCGATGAGCCCCTTGGTCTGCTCCGCCACCCAGGCGGCCAGGGCCTCGTCCGCCTCGTCGGTGCCCATGGGCACCCGGTAGGAGCCGGCGTAGTAGCGCTCCGCCAGGGTGTCCAGCACGTCCTGGTGGAACCCGACCCCCTCCCCCAGCCAGATGGAGCTGCCCAGCAGCAGGGTGGCGGTGCCGTCGTCGGTGTACAGGGCGTGCCACAGGCTGTCCGCCCAGCCGCGCAGCTGCTCCATGTCCTCCGCCCCCAGGGCGGCGAGCACCTGCTGTCTGGTCTCCCCCGCCGTGGTCTCGGCCAGCATGGCCAGGGCAAACCACAGGGAGATGGGGGAGTAAATCCGGTTGTTCTCCCCCGCCAGGGCCAGGGCGGCGCTGCGGGCGGAGAAGTCCGATAGCGCCTCCAGCAGCCCGGGCTGGTCGGCCAGGGCCGGGGCGGCGTCCCGGAAGGCGCGCCAGTCGTCCCGGTAGGCGTCATAGGCCTCGTTCCAGTCTATCCAGGCCTGTTTCGTGTCCTGGAGCGGTTCGCCGGGAGCTTTGGCCAGCTCGGGGTATACCGGCACCGCCAGGGCCTGGGCGCTGCCGCCCGTGGAGCCGGTCAGGCCGGGGATGCCGGTGGCCAGCAGTACCACCGCCAGTACCGCCGCCACCAGGGCGGGAATGAGGGGGCGGCGGCGCTTTTTCCGCCCTGCCCCTGTCACGGCCCGGTCCACCAGCTCCGGCGAGGGCCGGAGGGCGTCGTTGGCCGCCTTGTATCTGTCCAGCATGTCACTCATCTCCCTTCAATGCAGCAGCCAGCCTGTCCCGGCCCCGGGACAGCCAGCTCTTCACCGTGCCCTCCCGGGCCCCGGTCAGGGCGGCCACCTCCGCCACCGAGTACCCCTCATAGTAGTGGAGATGGATGGCCGTCCGGTAGGGCTTGGGCAGGGCCAGCACCGCCTGGTACACTGCCCGGTCCTCCTGGGGCACGGCCCTGGTCAGGGCCTCCTCCAGGGGCAGGCTCTTCCGCCAGGGCGCGGAGAGCAGGGTGCTGGTGCAGTTGAGGGTGCAGCGGATGAGCCAGGCCTTCCGGTGCTCGTCGCTGCTCAGCTCCCCCTCGTGGCGGAAAAAGCGGGCGAATACCTCCTGAAATACGTCCTCACTGTCCTGGATATGGCGGGTGCGGGCCAGGGCCAGCCGCCACACCATGCCGCCCCAGCGCTCCACCTGAGCGCGGGCGGTCCTCTCGTCCGTCATATTCCCTCACCTCTTTTTGGGCATCCTCCGTCCCGGAGACCGCCCGCCATGCCCCCAGCGGGCCGCCCTCCGGGACCTCTTACATCCATAATACCAGAAGAGAGCAAAAAAGGTTGCAGGCCGGGAAAATTTTCAGGGGATTTTCGGAAATATTCATGGATTCTTGATATTATCCCATCGGGGCCGTGCTACAATGGGCTGAGATTGCGGCGGTCAGAGGAGCCTTTCCCCTCATCCGTCTGGCCTTCGGCCAGCCACCTTCCCCCGAGGGGGAAGGCTTTGGGAGCTTTTTCGCCCATCAGCCCCGGGGAAAGGGGCGGACATAGAAAGACACAAGAGATACATAAGGAGGAATTGCTTTGAACGGGAAAGAGCTGACCTGGCGGGAGCGGGGGCGGCTGTGGCTGCGGCTGGGCATCCGGCTGGCCGGGACCATTCTGGTGGTATTGTTTCTGGTGTACGGTGCACCGCCTTTACTGGGCCTGCTGATGCCCTTTGTGCTGGCCCTGGTGCTGACCTGGATTCTCAACCCGGCCATTGTAAAGGTGCAGCGGCGGCTGGGGGCCTCCCGGAAGGCCCTGTCCCTGGTGATGCTGATCCTGATTTTCACCGTGGCGGGGGGCCTGCTGGCGGCGCTGGTGTACAGCGTGGTCAGCGAGGTGGCCTCTCTGGTGATGAACTGGCCCGCCATCTGGTCGGGCAACCTCCAGCCCGCCATCACCGACCTGGAGGGCTTCCTCTCCGGCCTGTTCGCCGGGCTGCCCCAGCAGGTGAACCAGACCGCCACCGACGGCCTGGAGCGACTGGTGGCCTGGCTCAATGAGATGATCCCCGAGCTGCTCAGCCGGGCGGGCAGCGCGGCGGGGTCCTTTGCCTTCAGCATCCCCTCTTTTGTGGTGGCCCTGGTCATCTTCGTCATGGCCACCTACTTCATCGCCTCCGACTACCCCCGCCTCCGCCTCATGGTCACCGACCGCCTGTCCCCAGGCGTCCGGGACTTTTTCGGCAGCGTCAAGCGCACGGCGGTGGCCGCCTTCGGCGGATATGTGAAGGCCCAGCTGATCCTGTCCGTGGTGGTCTTCTTTATCCTGCTGGCGGGCTTTGTGGTCATCCGGCAGCCCTACTCGGTGCTGCTGGCCTTCCTGCTGGCGGTGCTGGACTTTATCCCCATCGTGGGTTCGGGCACCGTCATGGTGCCCTGGGCGGTGGCCGACCTGTTTCTGGGGCAGTACCGCCACGCTGTGGAGCTGATGGTCATATGGGGCGTCATTGCCCTGTTCCGCCGGGTGGCCGAGCCCAAGGTGGTGGGGGACCAGACCGGATTGTCCCCCATCCTGTCCCTCATCAGTATCTATGTGGGCATGAAGATCGCCGGCGTGGCGGGTATGATCCTGGGCCCGGTGCTGTGCATGGTGGTCATCAATATCGGCCGCCTGGGGGTGCTGGACGGGGTGCTGTCCGACCTGCGCCTGGCCGCGGGGGACCTGGCCGCCATCCTGAAAAACCGGCCCGCACCTGAAACGGAACGGGAGCAAAAACAGGGATAAAGCACAAATGGAGCATATTTCTTAAACTTTTTTAAGACTGAAACGGAAAAACCCCTCCCTCCGGGGAAAAATATTACGGCACCCGGCGAAAGTTCAAATTTCATTTTATCTTTCTTCACGCTTTGGACATAAATTCCGGTTATGCTTAGTCCCGTAAAAAGGAAACGGGCCAGGAACCCGCCGAGAGAGTATCTCGTGATAGAAGGAGCGACAGATATGTACTACAGTGAATTCAATCCTGAAAACCGCCCCGAGGAGCAGCAGCCCCAGCAGACTTTCGAGGCGACCTCTTATCATATTGAGGACGAAGTCCGTCCCACCAAAAAGAAGAAGCGGGTATGGCCCAAGGTGACCGCCCTGTGCCTGGTGTGCGCCCTGCTGGGCGGCGGCGCAGGCACCGGGGTCATGGCCCTCACCGGCGGCGTGAAGGGCTCCACCACCGTCTACCAGGGCGACCACGCCCCCACGGTGGTCAATGTTTCCAACGTGACCACCAAGGAGCCCCTGACCGCCGCGCAGATCTACGCCACCTATGTCAACGCCGCCGTGGGCATCACCACCGAGATCAACACCAACGTCTACGGCCAGGTGGTCCAGACCGCCGCCTCCGGCTCCGGTTTCATCATCACCCAGGACGGCTACATCGTCACCAACTACCACGTCATTGAGGACGCCAGCAAGATCACCGTCACCCTGGTGGACGGCAAGAGCTACGACGCCACCCTGGTGGGCGGCGACGAGGAGAACGACATCGCCGTGCTGAAGGTGGACGCCACCGGGCTGTCCACCGTGGTCATCGGCAGCAGCGACAGCCTGGTGGTGGGCGATCAGGTCTACGCCATCGGCAACCCCCTGGGCGAGCTGACCTTCTCCCTCACCGGCGGCTATGTGTCCGCCCTGGACCGGAACGTGACCATGAGCGACGGCCGCCGTATGAACTACATCCAGACCGATACGGCCATCAACTCCGGCAACTCCGGCGGCCCCCTGTTTGACCAGTACGGCCAGGTGGTGGGCATCGTGTCCGCCAAGCTGTCCAACAACGGCGACTCCTCCGAGGCCTCTGTGGAGGGCGTGGGCTTCGCCATCCCCATTGACAACGTGTGGAACATGATCACCGACATCATGCAGTACGGCTACGTCACCGGCAAGCCCTACATGGGCATCATCAACACCAGCGTCAGCGGTGAGGCCCAGCGGTACGGCACCCCTGCCGGCGCCTATGTCCTGGGCGTGGTGGACGACTCCTGTGCGGCCAAGGCCGGCCTCCAGGAGGGCGACATCATCACCAAGCTGGACGACACCGACATCACCTCTTCCGATGACCTGCAGAACGCCCTGTCCGAGTACCGCGCCGGCGACACCGCCACGCTGACGGTGAGCCGCTCCGGCCAGACCCAGACCCTGACCATCACCTTCGATGAGCGCACCGACGAGCGGGTGCAGGCCTCTCAGGAGCTCCAGGAGCAGATCGAGCAGGAGCAGAACCAGCAGAGCCAGCAGTACGGCCAGCAGTATGGCAACAGCTACGGCGGCGGCTATTGGCCCTTCGGCTGGTAAGGCCTGAGCGTACAACTTCATTTCACAGACCGTCCACAAGGGCGCGGCGAGCATTCGCCGCGCCCTTGTTGTATCGAGAGACCTGTGGTAAAAGGCCTGCGCCCTGATGGGGGCGGAGGAGCGCGAGGGGGCGGCCGCCCGCCTCGAATGGGATCGAATGCGCCGCAAGCCTTGCCATGCAGGGCTTGCGGCGAGCATTCGCCGCGCCCATTTTTGTTCCTGCGGGAGAAGAAAAGAAAAATGGCGGGATTTTAGAACGAATGTTTGCGTTTTGCCTGAGCATGTGATATAATAGCGTACACCGAGACCGAGAGAAAACAAGGGCGTACAGTCCCCTTTATGGGGCCGCGCCCTCTGCCGCCGGCAGAGCAGACAAGGAGGGCTCGCAATGAGGGTACTCTCTCCCAAGCAGCAGCAGATCTACGACTATATCGTGTCTTTCCAGGCCGACCACGGCTACCCCCCCTCTGTCCGGGAGATCGGCGAGGCGGTGGGGCTCAAGTCCCCCTCCACGGTCCACTTCCACCTGAAGGGGCTGGAGGAGAAGGGGCTCATCATCAAGGCCGAGGGCAAGACCCGGGCCATCACGGTCAGCGGCTCCACCGGACGTGCCATCGCCGAGGAGGAGCACCCCAGCGCCAACCGGATACCCGTGGTGGGCAACGTGGCCGCCGGCTCCCCCATCCTGGCGGAGGAGTGCATCGAGGACTACCTGACCTTTGACACCGGCGGACTGGCCGGGGAGCACTTTGCCCTGAAGGTGCGGGGGGAGTCCATGCTGGGGGCGGGCATCCTGCCCGGGGACCTGGTGGTGGTCCACCGCCAGCCCGAGGCCCACAGCGGCGAGATCGTGGTGGCCCTCTTTGAGGACGAGGCCACGGTCAAGACTCTCCGCTGGAAGGACGGCCACCCCTGGCTTATGCCCGAGAACCCGGACTACCAGCCCATTGACGGCGCAGGGGCCGAGATTCTGGGCAAGGTGGTAGCGGTGGTGCGCAAATACTGAGCAGAACAGCAGACAGCCCCGCTGTCCGGATTACGGACAGCGGGGCTGCTTTTTTTGCGTGATATGGGCCGCTTACTCCTGGCCCTGAAGCACAGAGCCGGCGAACTGGAGGGCCTTGGTGGTGGCGGGCTCCCAGAAGGTCCAGGCGTGGACGCCGTCGGGCTCCACAGAGAGCTGGGCATCGGGGGCCACGGTGAGGAGCTGGTCATAGAAGTTCTGCACCTCGGAGATGTCCACGGTGGTGTCCGCGTCGCCGCTGATGACGTAGAAGGACACGGGGCTGTTCTTGGCGGTGTAGTCCTCCAGGTAGGAGGTGGGGTAGAAGGACTCCCACACGCTCTGGGAGAAGTTGGCGTCGCCCTCGGGGAACACGTGCCAGTTGTCGTACAGGTCGTTGCCCTCGGTGGGCTGGGCCCACACGGCGGGGGAGATCAGCAGGGCGGCGGAGAAGAGCTCGGGATACTTCAGGGCGAAGCGGGCCGCGCCGTAGCCGCCCATGGAGATGCCGCCGATGATCCGGCCCTCCTTGGAGGTGTCGGCCCGGTAGAGGGACTCAATGGTGGGGAACAGGTCGTTGATAAAGGCGGACTCCATGTCCAGGGCGGGGCCGTCGATGTAGTAGGAGTTGAAGCCGTCGGGGAACACCACAATGGCCTCGGGCATCTGGCCGCTCTCGATCAGGCTGTCCATGATCTCGGGGGTGGAGAACCGCTCCACCAGGTTGCGGTGGTTGCCGAAGGCACCGTGGAGCAGGTAGATGACCGGGTAGGTCTTGTCGGCGTTGGCGGGGTCGTCATAGCCGCGGGGCAGATAAATGGTGTAGTTCCAGTCCAGCTTCAGGGTCTCGGAGTAGAGGGTGGGGGCCAGGCAGTAGCTGGCGTACTCCTCTTCGGGCTCAGCGCTGGGGGTGGTGCTGGGGGTGGCGCTGGGGGTGGTGCTGGGCTGGACGGACTGAGTTACCGTGGTCGAGGGAGAGGGGCTGGTGGTGTCGGCGGAGGGCTGCTGGGTGCAGCCGGCGGTACCAACCATCAGAGCGGCGGCCAGCAAAAGAGCGGAGATCTTGTTGTATTTCATTCTATATTCTCCTTTTCCAGACGGACAGGTGGTTCGTTCCTTTCTTGCCAGCGCCCTCCCGATGGGCCCGCGTCCGGGGGCGGAGGCTGCGTGCTGCGGCAGATCGGGCGTCCCCGTCTGCTGCTCTTGTTTCAATATGCACCCGAAGTGGTGAAAAGTCAATTTCTAAAACTGAAACATTGGTCCATAATACGGCGAAACCGAAGCAAAAAATTATGCAGAGTGCATAAAGAAAATGGGGAATCTCTTCGGGGGAGAGCCTGGCCCCGGCGGGAGGTCCGTGGAAATTCCAGGGGGTGATTTACTGGGCCGGGATGGCTGTGGTATAATATGAGCCGGATATGCCGCGGTCCCGCGGCGGAGAGGAGTGTGAGCCATTGGATCTGATCCTGTTCGACACCCCTGTGGGCACCTTGGGGCTGGAAGAGGAGGACGGCGCCATTGTGCGGCTGCTGCTGCCGGGGGCGCCTGCACCCCGGATCGCCTGCCACGAGACGCCCCTGCTCTCCGAGGGAAAGCGGCAGGTGCTGGAGTATCTGGCCGGACAGCGGCGGGGCTTTGACCTGCCCTTGGCCCCGGTGGGCACGGAGTTTTACAGAGCCGTTTGGCATGCCCTGGAGGCCATCCCCTACGGGGAGACCAGGACCTACCGGGACATTGCGGAAGCGGTAGGGCGGCCCAGGGCCGTCCGGGCGGTGGGGCAGGCCAACCACCGCAACCCCATCCCCATCATCATCCCCTGCCACCGGGTGGTGGGGGCAAACGGCAGCCTGACCGGCTACGCCGGCGGGCTGGACCTGAAGGCACGCCTGCTCCGGCTGGAGGCCGGGACAGTGGAAGGAAAGGAGAACTGAGCCATGAAGAACCTGATCGCGGCGGGAAACCTGTACCTGAAGAAGATGGAACTGACTGATGTGGCCCTGCTCAAGCTGTGTGTGGGCGCCCTGGGGGTGCTCATCGGCCTGGGCGCCGCAAAAAAGCACAGGAAGGGCGCCGGTCTGCTGGCGGGGCTGGTGTTCTGCGTGACCTACGTGCCCCTGATGGGCCGGTTCCTCCGGGCCATTGTGGCCGGAGAGGACTGAGCATATGGCGAAAAAGGACAAGCGCTTCCAGGTGGTCCACCGAGAGGC
This sequence comes from uncultured Pseudoflavonifractor sp., assembly GCF_944387275.1. Lineage (GTDB taxonomy): Bacteria > Bacillota > Clostridia > Oscillospirales > Oscillospiraceae > Pseudoflavonifractor > Pseudoflavonifractor intestinihominis. The sequence continues at coordinate 9,086 of NZ_CALXEG010000037.1, read as the reverse complement.
CCCGGCGGGCGGCATGATGATGGAGACCGTCATTCTGGTGGACACTTTTACCGGCGTGCTCTATCTCCAGGTGGTCAACGGGTACGGCGGCGGTCTCACGCCCCTGCTGGACCGGGACGGCAGGCCGGTGATCTGGGACAGCGCGCAGCCTCTGGAGGATTTGGATTGAAACTGGTATCGTGGAACGTAAACGGCCTGCGGGCCTGCCTGGGCAAGGGCTTTCTGGAGTCCTTCGCCGCCCTGGACGCAGATGTGTTCTCCATCCAGGAGACCAAGATGCAGCCCGGCCAGGCGGAACTGGACCTGCCCGGCTACAGGCAGTACTGGAACAGCGCCGAGAAGAAGGGCTATTCGGGCACGGCAGTGTTCACCCGGCTGGAGCCCCTGAATGTGACCTACGGCATCGGCTCGGAGGAGCACGACCGGGAGGGCCGGGCCATCACCCTGGAGTTTGAGGACTTCTACCTGGTCAACTGCTACGTGCCCAATGCCCAGCGGGAGCTGACCCGGCTGGACTGGCGCATGGAGTGGGAGGACGCCCTGCGGGAATACCTGCTGGCGCTGGATAAGAAGAAGCCGGTGATCTACTGCGGGGATCTGAACGTGGCCCACCAGGAGATCGACCTGAAGAACGCCAAGTCCAACCGGGGCAACGCGGGCTTCACCGACGAGGAGCGCACCAAGATGACCCAGCTGCTGGAGGCCGGGTTTGTGGACTCCTTCCGCTACCTCTACCCGGACAGGACTGGGGCCTACTCCTGGTGGAGCTACATGTACCACGCCCGGGCCAACAACGCGGGGTGGCGCATCGACTACTTCATCGTCTCCCGGTCCATCGCGGACAGGATCAACGACAGCGTCATCCACCCGGAGATCATGGGCAGCGACCACTGCCCGGTGGAGCTGGATATTTTCTGACCGCCGGAACAGGGCGGAAATGGGGCGAAACCATGACAGAGACAAGAAAATTTGGGGAAAACTTTTATATTCTGGACGACGGCCGGGTGCGGCAGTTCCTCATCACCGGTCCGAAGGAGGCCCTGCTCATCGACACCGGCTTCCCGGACAGCGGCGTGTACCAGGCGGTGAAGGCAATCACGGACAAGCCGGTGAAGGTGGTCCTGACCCACGGGGACTGGGACCACACCGGCGGCCTGGGGCAGTTCCGGGAGTGCTGGCTCCACCCCAGGGACTGGCACCTGGTGGAGGGGGATGTGACCCTCCACCCCCTCCAGGATGGGGACGTGTTCACCTGCGGCGGGTACCGGCTGGAGGTCATGGAGATCCCCGGCCACACCTACGGCAGCGTGGCCTTTTTTGACCGGGAGAGGAAGCTGCTGCTGCCCGGGGACTCGGTGCAGAAGGGCGGCCCCATCTTCATGTTCGGCAGCCACCGGAATCTGGACCTGTATATTGAGAGCCTGCGGGAGCTGCGGGGCCTGTCCGGCCAGGTGGAGACCATCCTGCCCTGCCACCACCCCTGCCCCATCGACTTCAGCTATGTGGAGAAAAACCTGGAGGACGCGGTGGCCCTGAAAAAGGGCGCGCTGAAGGGCACCAAGCACCCCACCCTGCCCTGCGTGTCCTACCGGGGCCGGTGGACGGAGTTCTACTACGACTGACACAAAAAGAAAACGCGCGGCTGTGCACACAGCCGCGCGTTCGTTTTTTGTTGGAGCGGGGAATATTCCACAATACGCCCCGCCGGTGTGGAAAACTTACTGGTCCAGGGCCTCGGCCACGCCGGTCAGGTAGTTGGGCTCGAACTTCTCGATCTCGCCCTTGTCGCAGGCGGCGGCCACGGCGGGGTCGATGGGCAGGCGGGCCAGCACCTTCAGGCCCAGGTCCTGGGCCACCTGGTTGATGTGGCTCTCGCCGAAGACGGCGTGCTCCTTGCCGCAGTCGGGACACTTGTAGTAGCTGTAGTTCTCCACCAGGCCCAGCACGGGGATGTCCATCAGGCCGGCCATCTTCACCGCCTTGGTGACGATCATGCTCACCAGGTCCTGGGGGGAGGTGACCACGATGATGCCGTCCACGGGCAGGGACTGGAACACGGTCAGGGGCACGTCGCCGGTTCCGGGCGGCATATCCACGAACATGTAGTCCACGTCGCCCCAGACCACGTCGGTCCAGAACTGCTTGACCGTGCCCGCGATGACGGGGCCCCGCCACACGACGGGGTCGGTCTCGTGCTCCACCAGCAGGTTCAGGCTCATGACCTCGATGCCGGTCTCGGACACGGCGGGGTTGATGCCCAGGTCGGTGCCGGTGGCCCGCTCGTGGAGGTTGAAGGCGGTGGGGATGGAGGGGCCGGTGATGTCGGCGTCCAGAATGGCCACCTTCTTGCCCCGGCGGCGCATGGCCACCGCCAGGGAGGAGGTCACCAGGCTCTTGCCCACGCCGCCCTTGCCGCTGACCACGGCGATGACCTTGCCGATCTTAGACAGGGCGTTGGCGGGCGCCAGCAGGCTCTGGGGTGCGGTGCGCTCCCCGCAGTTCTCACCGCAGGAGGAGCAGTCGTGCGTACACTCAGACATTGGAAAATCCTTCCTTCATCTTAAAAATTTCATGGTTTTGGTTGGTCTATGAGAAAACAGCGGGAAAACGCTGCCGCTCAGCGGTACTTGTAGCTGCCGCCGCCGATGAACTCCCGCAGCAGGGAGTCCTTGGCCACCATGGACGGGTCCACCGCCTCAAAGGCGTCGAAAGCGTGGATCAGGTCCAGCAGCTCGGCCCGGCGCTGGTTCTCCGCCGGCACGGCCTGGAGCATGGGCAGGGCGTAGTGCTTCATGACGGGCACCTCGTAGCGCAGGGAGGAGTCGATGATCACGTCGGCCTTGCTCTTGAAGGGGGAGATGTACAGCTTCTCCCCCCGGCGGACGTTGGCCCACATGTCCAGGGTGGCGGCGATGTCGGTGCCCCGGAAGTTGTAGTCCCGGACGGCCCGGCGGGTCAGCCGCATCCAGGTGCCCTTGAACACCACCTTGTCCCCGTCGCACACGTTGCTGCGGGCGGAGATGTACAGCTTGGTGGCCTGGGGGTGGCGGCCGGCGATGTCGTCGTTGAGGGCGTGGATGCCCTCGAAGATGGCGATCTCGTTCTCCTTCAGCCGCAGGGGGGTGCCCCGGGCGTCGTTGCGCATCTGGCGGGCAAACTCGAACTTGGGGATGATGACCTCCTCCCCCCTGGCCAGCTTGGCGAAGGTGTCACCCAGCAGCTCCATGTCCAGGCACTTGGGGGACTCGTAGTCGATGTCCCCCTCCGGCGTCCTGGGGGCGGTGCGGGGGTTCATGGTCTTGAAGTAGTTGTCCATGGACACGGTGTGGGTGGAGATGCCCCGCTTTTCCAGCTCCTCCTCCAGCTTGAGGGCGGTGGTGGTCTTGCCCGAGCCGGAGGGCCCGGACAGCAGCACGATGGGGCTCACCTTGGCCCGCTTGGCGATGGTGTCGGCGGCGGAGACCACCCGGCGCTGGAAGTTCCGGTCGCACTCGGCCAGGAACTCGGCGGCGTCGGCGCGGATGCGTTCGTTGATTTCACGCAGGGAATATGCCATGGTTACCTCCTTGCGGCGGCGTAAAAGTCCGCCAGCTTCTCCTTGTCGGCGATAATATGGTCAATGGCGTTGATATATTCATATGGGTACTTGGGGTCGGAGATGCGCTCGATGCGCCCGGCGGTGCGGTCCACCAGCTTGGTGACGCCCCCGCCCCCCAGGGCCAGCACGGTGTGCAGCTCCTCCATCATGCAGATGTTGTAGAGGTTCTCAAACCCGGGCTTGGTCCAGCCCACGTTCTCAAAGGACCCGGACATGTACTTCTGCCGGTACAGGTAGTAGGGCATGTACCCGGCCCCCCGCAGGGTGGTCCAGGCGTAGTCCAGCATGGCGGCCACATCCTCCGCCGTGGGCAGGCTGCCCCCCTCGGTCATGAGCCGGGAGCCCTTTTTCAGGGCCAGGGTGTGGACGGTGATGTTGGCCGGGTCCATGGCCAGCACCTGGTCCAGGGAGGCGCGGAAGCCCTCCCGGCTGTCCTCGGGCAGGCCGGCGATCAGGTCCATGTTCACGCAGGGGATGCCGGAATTCTGCACCAGGTCATAGGCCCGGAGAATGTCCGCCGCCGTGTGGGAGCGGCCCATGGCCCTGAGCACCTTGTCGCTCATGGACTGGGGGTTCACCGACACCCGGTCGGCCCCGTTTCCCTTGAGCGCCGAGAGCTTTTCCGCCGTGATGGTGTCCGGCCGTCCGGCCTCCACGGTGTACTCGGTGCAGCGGGACAGGTCGATGTGGGCCCGGATGTGGCCCATCAGGGCGGCGAGCTGCTCCGCCGACAGGGTGGTGGGGGTGCCGCCGCCGATGTACACCGTGCGGACATACAGCCCCTGGCGTTTCAGCAGGTCCCCGGCGGCCTCCACCTCCCGGAACAGGGCCTCCAGATAGGGGGGCAGCAGCTTGAGGGCCTTGCCCACGTCGGCGGACACAAAGGAGCAGTAGGCGCAGCGGGTGGGACAGAAGGGGATGCCTACATAGAGGGAGATCTCGTCCTCCTTCAGACTGTCCAGGGCGGCCAGACTGGCCCTGGCGCAGTCCATGGCCAGACGGCGGCGCACCGGGGTCACGTGGTAGGTGTCTCGCAGCACCGCCTCGGCCTGGGCCGGGGTCTCACCCCGCAGCAGGGCCTTGGTGGGGATCTTCACCGGCCGCACGCCGGTGAGGGCGCCCCAGGGGGGCTCCTTGCCCAGCACCGCCACCGCCGCCCGGTAGAAGGACAGCTTCAACGCCTTCTGCAATGCCCGGTCCAGCTCCACCTGGCCGGTGAGCCCCGCGGTCTTCACCCGGCAGGAGCCCACGGCGGACTTGCCCTCCCAGGTGAGGGCGGTGCGGCCGGTGGCCCACTGCGCGCCCCGGAAGAGGGTGATGTGGGCCTGGTCCTCCCCCTCCCCCGCCGGTTCCTCCGGGTAGAGGGGCCGCTGGCCGGGAAAGAGGGTGAGCATGATCTGCTCGCAGGCGTATTTGTAGTCGTGGCCGGTGAGATAGAGTTTCATGGATGAGTCCCTTTCCGGCGGGAGAGGGTCACTGGCCCAGAGCCTCCCGCATGTAGTAGTTGCCCTTGCGCTCGGCCTCCAGGGTGGAGGGGGCGTCGTGGCCGGGGCAGACCTTGTAGTTCCCCGGCAGGGCGGCAAGCCGCTTCAGAGAGTCCATGATGGCGTCGTAGCTGCCGCCGGGCAGGTCGGTGCGGCCCATGGAGCCGCGGAACAGGGTGTCCCCGGTGAAGAGGACGTCCCCCGCCTTCAGGCACACGCCGCCGGGGGTGTGGCCGGGGGTGTGGACGACCTCCACCGTCAGGCCTCCCACCGCCACCGTGCTGCCGTCAGTATAGTCCGCGGTGGGGCCGGGGTCGGGGAAAAGGGAGCCGTCCCGGGCGGCCTTGTCCGCCGGGTGGAGATACACCGGCACGTCGGGCAGGGCCTTGCGCAGCTCGGGGAGAGCGCCCACGTGGTCGTAGTGGCCGTGGGTCAGGAAAATGGCGGAAACCGTCAGACCCAGGGCCTGCACGGCGGAGAGAATGCTAGCGGCGTCCCCGCCCGGGTCCACGATGGCGCCCATTTTGGTGGCGTCGTCGCCGAAGATATAACAGTTTGTGCCGATGGGCGGCACGGTCAGCTGCTTGAAAATCATGTTCAGCACCTCGCTTGCGTTAATGGGGTGTTACATATGGTCGGTGTCAAAGAGGATGGTGACAGGGCCGTCATTCTGCGAAAAAACCTGCATGTCAGCGCCGAATGTCCCACGGGTCAGGCCCCGTGGGAGCCCTGGATTGGACTCAAATCACCCGGAGTGAATCCGACCGATTTCAAGGTTTTCCTGCGGAAAACGCTTGACGCGCCAAAAAGGCGCGGGGGCGAATTCGGCGTGTTACATATGGTCGGTGTCAAAGAGGATGGTAACGGGGCCGTCGTTCTGCGAAAAAACCTGCATGTCAGCCCCGAATTCGCCGTGCTCCACCTGGAAGCCACGAGCGCGGCAGGCGTCCATAAAACCCTCGTACAGGGGGATGGCCACGTCGGGCCTGGCCGCGCCGGTGAAGCCAGGACGGCGGCTCTTGGTGTCGGCGTACAGGGTGAACTGGCTCACCACCAGCAGGCTGCCGCCCACGGTGGCCAGATTCAGGTTCATCTTGCCGTTCTCGTCCTCAAAGACCCGCAGGCCGCACACCTTGTCGGCCATCTTCTCGGCCTGGGACATGGTGTCCTCGGGGGCCACCCCCAGCAGCACCAGAAAGCCCTGGCCGATCTTTCCGTTTACCTTGCCCTCGATCTCCACCGAGGCGTTCTTCACTCTGGTCACGACTGCGCGCATGCCGTTAAAATCCTCTCTTTATCTGAAAATCAGCGGTACTCCCGGACAAAGCCCCGGGCGTACATGGGGTCGATGTCAAAGTGGACCAGGTCCCCGGCGGAGCACTTCATGTCGGTCACGTCCAGCAGGGTCTCCATGGCCCCGATGCGGCCGATGACCTTCACCTTCTGCCCGTCGATGCGGACGGTGATCCGCCTGCCCCGCAGCCACCGGCGGATGGCAGCCCAGAAGCCGGGGTCCCGCACCCGGGCCACGCCGAAGCCGTTCTGGTACCCCACCGGCAGCACACCCACCCGGGTGGGCCGCTTGAGGGTGACGGGCTGCTCGCTGCCCACGGTGTGGCCCGCCGGGAGCCAGCGGACCTCCTCCAGGGAGGCCTCGCCGTACCCCACCCGCTGGAGACCGTCCCCCTTGGTGCGGCGGCACCGGCCCAGCAGCACCGAGCCCGCCCGCACCGCGTCCAGCAGGGCGTCATCGTAGTGGAGCAGGGCGAAAGAGCCGGCAGCGTGGACCGTGCCCGTCTCAAATCCGGCGGAGCGGATGGCCTCCAGCAGGCTCTGGAAGGACTGGATCTGTGCGGCAGCATCCTTTCCGTCGGCCTTCACCGAGTGGAGCTGGGTGTAGATGCCGGAAATGGCCACGTTGGGCAGGTTGCGGTAGGCGGAGAGCACCTTTTCCGGCTCGGTGCACAGAAAGCCGCCGAAGCCCAGGCCGGTGTCCACCTGGATGTGGGCCTCGGCCACGGTGGAGCGGCTCTCGGCCAGGCCGTTGAGGGCCAGGCCCGCGTCGATGGAGCCCACGGTGCACACCGCGTTCACGTCCACCAGCTGCTCCAGCTCCTCCCGGTCGGCAGTGGAGCGGAGCATAAGAATCTCCTCGTCCACAAAGCCCGCCTTGCGCAGGGCGGCGGCGTCCGCCGGCTCGGACACGGCAAAGCGGCCGATGCCCTCGTCCCGCAGGAGCCTGGCCATGTCCACCAGCCCGGCGCCCCCCGCGTCCCCGGTGAGGGCGGCGTAGATGGCGGCGCGGCCCGCCCGGGCCTTGACCACGGCGATGTTCTGCTTGACTGCCTGTCTCTCTATAATCAGGGCTTTCATGGCTGCGCCGCCTTTCCGCAACGATATTCAGCTTATTATACCCCCTGAAACAGTTGCCCGTCAACGCCGGAGGGGCAGGACAGGGGCCCTGAATTGCCGGGAAAGGAAAAATAATAGACAAAAAAACAAAGTATGATAAAATAAAAATGGTAAGAAAGGAGAGAACGACTGCTGCGGCAGACCGGCCCGGCCCCGGAAACACAGTGAGGTGACGAAAAATGACACTCAATGCTTCCGCCCCTGGGATTGTCTACATCGCCATGGCCGCGGTGGTGGCCATCTGCATCGCCCTGCTCTACTTTCTGCTCCACAAGGGGGAGAAGAAAAAGCGGCTGATCTCCGCCGGGTGCATGGCCCTGTGTGCGGCCTATCTGGTCTGGTTCTACTTCCCCTACCGCTTCCCCGCCGACCCGGACAACGTTCAGCAGTTTGAGGTTACCAGCGAGCACGGCATCAGCTATGACCCGGCCTACGTCTGCGTGATGCTGGAGCCACAGGACGGCGGCTGGCTGGAGATTACGGAGGAGGAGGCCCGGGAGATTGTGGAGCTGAGCAACGGCCTGCTGTTCCGCCGGAGCATGTTCCATATTTCCGGGGACAGCGACCTGAACTTCCCGCCGGTGAGACCGGGCGTGTACAGCGCGCCGGAAAATGAGTTTATCGACCTGAGAATCTCCCGCTCCAACGGGCCGGATCTGGCCGTCACCTGCGCCCTGGGGGAGAAGGGCTTCGCCTACTACGGCGGCATCTACTGCATCGAGGACGCATACAGCCGGGTCTACGGCGCGGGGCCCCTGGTGGAGTATCTCCGGGACCTGGCCGTCCGGTACGGCATCCAGCCGCCCGAGTGGTGAGGGCAGAAATCCATGTGAAAGAAAAAATGGGGACCGCCTGCCCTACGGGCAGGCGGTCCCCATTTTTTCGCGCCCTGTGTAAAAAAACAGGGCGCATCCTTGTTTTTGAAGCGGGAAAATGCTATAATTCTATATTCAGACGTTATGATTTGGAGGAAGTACTGTGGAGCGAAAGACCACCCATATCCCCCCCGAGGACATCGCCCGCCAGCGGGCCTACTGCGGGGAGATCAAAGAGATCAATTCCCGCTTTTCCAAGGCCCCCCTGGCCTTTGTGGACACCTACGGCTGCCAGCAGAACGAGGCCGACTCGGAGCGCATCCGGGGCTACCTGAAGGAGATGGGCTACGGCTTCACCCAGGACGAGAAAGAGGCCGCCGTCATCGTCATCAACACCTGCGCCATCCGGGAGCACGCCGAGCAGCGGGTGCTGGGCAACGTGGGCGCCCTGGTGCACACCAAGCGGAGGAACCCCAACCAGATCATCTGCCTGTGCGGCTGCATGGCCCAGGAGCCCCACAACGTGTCCAAGATCCGCACCTCCTACCGGCATGTGGACATGGTCTTCGGCCCCCAGGCCCTGTGGCGGTTCCCCGAATTCCTCTACCGCATCCTCACCCGCCGGGGCCGCATCTTTGAGACCGCCGACGACCCCGGAAGCATCGCCGAGGGCATCCCGGTGGTGCGGCAGAACGGTGTGAAGGCCTGGGTGTCCATCATGTACGGGTGCAACAACTTCTGCTCCTACTGCATCGTGCCCTACGTCCGGGGCCGGGA
>NZ_CALXEG010000036.1 GCF_944387275.1 uncultured Pseudoflavonifractor sp. | reverse complement strand
AACCCGGCCCGGGCCATCGGCATCTACAGCCGGTGCGGCAGCCTGGAGAGCGGCAAGTGGGCCAACGTGGTGCTGCTGGACCGGGAGCTGAACATCCGCCACATCATTTTCCAGGGCAAAATTGTAAAATAACAGCGAAATAGCACAAAAAAGGAGCCGTTTTCCCCGAAAATCGAGGGGGACGGCTCCTTTTTTGGCGAATTTAGGGATAAATTCCAGGGTGTTGTGAATAATGCCCTAAAAAAGAATGGTTACAATTATTTTTTATGTATACAGCATGAAAAAGCAAAAAGTAACCAAATGTCCATTGAAACCCTAGGAGTAATCAAGTATAATCTCCACACAATCCCAGTCAGGTCACGGCGCGGAGAGAGGGGGGAAAGCCCCTCCGCCGTTCCGGTTCGGGCGTGCGCGCCGCCCGGGGGCCCGGCTGGGAGCAACTATGTCACCAAAGAACTTTGAGAGGAAGGTTGACTGCATTGAAGTATACGCGTCGGGTCGTTTCCGGCCTGCTGAGCCTGGCCATGGTGGGCTCTCTCTGCACCGCTTGGCTGCCGTCCGCAGCCGCCGTTTCCACCCAGGAGGACTCCCTCCGTCAGGTGAGCCAGACCACCGGTTCCATTTCTCTGACCATTCGTTTCGCGCTGCCCCAGACGGCGGCTGAGGTGGCCAGGCGGGCCATCAAGCTCCAGCTGACCGACGGCAGCCAGAACAGCGCCATAATCAACCTTGAGACCGGGGAGGTGTCCGGCAGCGGCATCACCGCCGCCCAGGTCTCTGTGGAAAAGCAGAACACCCAGGGCGTGGCCATGACCACTGAGGAGCAGATCGGCAGCTACCAGGTGGTGCTCACCGGCCTGCCTGCGGATAAGGACACCGGCAAGGACTACACCCTGACCCTGACCGGCACGGGCTACGCCGCCTGCACTGCCCAAGTCACCCTTCAGGACTACTCCAAGCACGTGATTGTGTCCACGGACGACGGCACCTTCTCCCTGGGCGACCTGGACGGCAGCGGCGCTGTGGACAGCGCCGACCTGACCGCCATGGATGCCCAGCTGGGCCTGAACGGCGCCGGGAACGTCTGCGACCTCAACGGCGACGGGGTGGTGGACATCACCGACCTGTCCTACGTCAACAAGATGGTGGACATCACCGGCACGCCCAAGGTGCTGGACACTGCCGCCATTGTGTCCGCCACTGTGGAGCAGGAGGGCCTGACCGTCACCGACGGCAGCCTGGAGAGCCTGTTCACCGGGGAGAGCACCGTCACCGTGGCCCCTGCCGAGGGGGCCGAGGAGCTGTCCATCCCCATCACCCTGGACAAGCCCACTGAGATGAGCGAGATCTCCATCACCTCCCCCAGCACTGCCGGCGGCATCCAGGCTGGCACCGCTGAGGTGGTGTATCTGGACGAGGAGGGCCGCGAGCAGACCAAGACGGTGTCCTTTGACGTGACCGCCCCCGCCGGCACCCACGCCACCAGCCGCATCGCCGGCGAGAACGTGGTGACCATTGACCTGGGCATGAAGGTGCCCGTGAAGAAGGTCACCATCCAGGTGTCCAAGGTGGAGGGACAGACCGGCGACAAGCCCGCCTTCGCCACCGTCACCCAGATCGAGTTCCTCAAGGACATCGTGTCCGACGAGATCAAGGCGGACAACCAGGTGAAGGGCGTGGCCGCCACCGCCGGCGACGGCGAGATCACCCTGGTGTGGGAGGCCCTGCCCAACGTGACCGGCTACACCGTGGCCTACGGCACCGAAAAGGACCGCCTGGACCGCACCGCCGGCGCCAACACCAACCGGATCGTGATCTCCGACCTGGAGAACAGCAAGACCTACTACTTCCAGGTCACCGCTGTCAGCGGCGACTGGAGCGGAACCCCCTCCGCGGTGCTCTCCGCCATGCCCCTGCCCGCCGCTGTGCCCGGCGCCCCCTCCAACATCGTGGTGGAGAACGCCGACGGCGCCCTGCGCCTGTCCTGGGGCAAGACCAAGGACGCCACCTACTACCAGGTGTTCTATCGGGTGAAGGGCGCGGAGCAGTTCCAGGCCTGGGGGAGCAACACCGCCTCTCTGGGCGCGGTGATCACCGGCCTGACCAACGGCACCGAGTACGAGGTGGCCGTGAAGGCGGGCAACCTCCACGGCACCGGCCCCATGTCCGCCGTGGCTCTGGGCACGCCGGACAAGGAGGGCTTTGAGATGCCCGCCCTGCCCGAGACCAACCGGATCGACAACGGGGAGATTACCTCCATTGTCATGGCCACCCCCAGCAACGTGAACAAGGACCTGTGCCCCAACTTCAACGTGAAGACCGACCTGACCGACAACGACCCCAACACCTACTGGGTGGCGGCCACCTGGTGGGACAACAGCAACATCACCTACACCTTTGCCAGCACCCACGACATGAACTACCTGCTGCTGGTGCCCTACCTGGACGCCGCCTACAAGAACCGCATCGGCAACTACACCATCACCCTGAAGGGTGAGGACGGCCAGACCCTGGCCACCTACTACCGTGACGGCGCCAACATCACCGGCAGCAACTACTATATCTTCTCCTTCCCCGAGACCAAGGGGGTCAAGAGCGTGACCCTGGGCATGGGCGAGAAGACCGGCGGCCCCCGTGTGAGCATCTCCGAGATCGCCTTCTATGACAGCGACACCCTGGCCGACGACATCTCCGCCCTGTTCACCGACGGCGCCTTCACCCAGCTGCGGGGCGATGTGGAGCAGGCCGACATCACCGCCCTGCGGGAGCGCCTGTCCGCCCTGAGCAGCTTCTATATGGACCTGTCCCGGCTCAGCGACGAGCTGAACCTGGCCCAGGCCCTGCTGGACAAGGAGGACGACGCCCTGGGCCTGGTGAAAAACGACTTCCAGAGCCGCAGCACCGCCGCCGCCGCCGACAAGGCCGCCGGCCAGACCGCCAGCGACCTCCAGCCCCTGGGCATCACCGCCGCCGCCGGGGCCACCGTGGCCATCTACGCCGACCTGCCCGACGACGCCACCGTCTACGTGGTGCCCACCCAGTTCTACGGCGAGTCCGGCGTGTGGAAGGGCGCCCCTGTGGCCCTGAAGAACGGCCGCAACTACATCACCATTGAGAAGATCGGCAGCCTGAGCGCCACCCGGGGCGGCCCCCTGTACCTGACCTATGCCGGCAGCAATCCCGAGCAGATCAAGCTCCAGGTCCGGGTGCTGACCAACGCCTGGGAGATGCCCGTGCTGGAGCTGTCCAACTGGTACGCCCTGGGCGAGGACGCCCGCAAGGAGGCCATCGGCGCCTATGTGGACGCCCTGACCGCCTGGGTGGACGGCCTGTCCGCCAGCGGCCTGACCACCGACATCCGCAACGCCACCGAGATCTCCACCCCCAGCGTGCTCCTCTCCATCCCCGCCGACCAGGCCCTGGCCGGGCTCAAGGGCGTGAACCGGGACAGGGACGCCATGGTGAACGCCATGTACCAGAACATCCTGGCCTGGGAGGAGGAGCTCTTCATCGCCAACAAGGTCCAGGGAATCATTGACGCCAATACCGCCCTGACCGGCTACACCTATCCCATGACCACCCGCCAGAACATCCGCTACATGCGCATGTTCGCCGGCGCCTTCATGTACGCCGCCGGCAACCACGTGGGCGTGGAGTACGGCTCCACCGCCGCCCTGGTCCAGGGCAAGCCCACCTCCGCCACCGGCGAGGGCAACGCCAACGGCCTGTTCGGCTGGGGCATCGCCCACGAGATCGGCCACAACATGGACAAGCTGGGCAAGGCCGAGTGCACCAACAACATCTACTCCCTGGCCCTCCAGGCCTGGGACGGCGCCGCCATGACCCTGGATACCCGCCTCACTGCGGACGGCCGCTGGGCCCAGATCTTTGACAAGGTGGCTCAGGGCCGCCCCGGCGCCGCCAACAACGTGTTCGTCCAGCTGGGCATGTACTGGCAGCTCCACCTGGCCTATGACGGGGCCGACCAGCCTCTGGCCTTCTTCAACCAGTTCTTCAAGCTGTGGAAGAGCGGCGAGTACGGCAGCGGCTACACCTACGACGAGCGGGTGGCCCTCATCGCCTCCAAGGTGGCCGACCGGAACCTGACCGAGTTCTTCACCCGCTGGGGCATGACCCTCAGCGACGGCGTGAAGGACATCCTGGGCGGCTACACCGCCGAGGACCGCGCCATCTGGTACCTGAACGACGCCTCCCGCACCTACCGTCTGGCCAGCGGCCAGGCCGCTGACGGCGCCGCCACCGTGTCCGCCTCTGTCAGCGAGTCCAAGGTGACCCTGACCATCAGCCACACCGACAGCGCCAACATCCTGGGCTATGAGATCCGCCGCAACGGCAAGGCCATCGCCTTCACCACCGAGGCCTCCTATGTGGACGACCTGGGGGCCGCCAACAACCTGACCTACACCTACTCCGTGGTGCCTGTGGACAAGCTGGGCAACCTGGGCGCCGAGGCCCAGGCTGAGGAGGTCCTGGTGGCATACGACAAGACCATCAGCGCCGACCTGTACCAGGTGGAGCAGGGCGAGGGCACCCTCACCTTTACCATGAAGAACGCCGCCGCCGTGAACGTCACCGGCATCAAGGTCACCAATGAGAGCGAGATGAGCGGCGAGTACACCGTCACCGCCACGGTGCGGGTGACCGACGACCAGGAGCGGACCGAGGAGAAGAGCGTCACCGTCAAGACCGGCACCCTGACCGGCTCCGAGCTGGTGGCCTACTTCACCAAGCCCGGCGCCCAGCCCGACGACACCCGCATCTGGACCTACTCCGTGGTGTCCCTGACCGTCACCGGCGTGCCCGAGGGCGCCGCCGTGGAGCTGCTGGACTATCCCGGCGACCGGGTGGACTTCTACGAGGGCGCCACCGTGGGCATCCTGAAGAACGCCTACGGCGACATCCCCGCCGGCACCCTGGTGATCCTGGGCACCTACCGGGGCGACCCCGTGTACAACTACGTGGAGATCCAGGCCCGGTACAACACCACCCCCGAGGCGGGCGATGTGACCAGCGTGGAGCGGGCCATGAACGGCGAGCTGTACCTGCTGGCCGAGATCCCCGCCGACGGCGCGGTCAGCGACACCAGCGACGGCTTCTTCATCTTCGTGCCCGACATGGAGAAGGAGAAGGAGCTCAACAGCGCCTCCGGCGTCACCGACCGGTATCCCATTGAGATCCGCGCCGTGTTCTACCGCACCGACGACCCCAACAGCGCCGACAGCAAGCGCGTCACCAGCCAGACCCTGTGGATCAGCTTCCCCGACGGCGGCGACGATGAGCACCCGGTGGAGCTGCCCGAGATTGTACTGACCGGCAATGCCGGATAACGAGGGAGGATAAAAAAATCGTGCGCAAGACTTCCGTTTTGTCCCTGCTGCTGGCCCTGGCCATGGCAGTTTCCCTGCTGGCAGTCCCCGCCTCCGCCGCCTCCGGCGGCCCCCGGCTGGTGGTCTCCTCCGACAAGGAGGCCACCAGCCAGGAGGTGGGCTTCACCGGCCTGCCCGACGGCTGCCAGAGCCTGCAGGTGACCTTTGCGCTGTCCGAGGACAGCACGGTGTACGCCTTTGCCGCAGACAGCAGCGTGAGCGATATCCCCGGCGTGTACACCACCTTCAAGCAGGACGGCGCCAACGTGACCGTCTATGTCACCGCCAAGTCCGGCGCCCTGACGGCGGACGGGGCCCTGACCCTGGGCGTGATCTCCACCGCCGATACCCCCTTCACCGTGGTCAAGGCCTCTGACATGAAGACCCTGGACAGCGGCCTGGGGGAGACCACCTATCCCACTGTGGATGAGAACGGCGTCACCGGCGATGTGGTCACCACCTGGCCCGTCACCGTCAACGCCGCCGCCGGCGGCAAGGTGGGCGTCAGCCCCAGCCGCGCCCCCATCGGCATGAGCGTCACCCTGACCGTGCAGCCCCAGGAGGGCTACCGGCTGGAGAGCCTGACCGCCGTGGACGCCTCCGGCAAGGCCCTGGACCTGCGGGACAGAGGGGACGGCCGGTACACCTTCACCATGCCCGCCTCCGCTGTGACCGTCACCGCCTCCTTCCGGGGCGGCGAGGCCCCTGCTGGCCTGCCCTTCACCGATGTGGTGTCCGGCAGCTGGTACTATGACAGCGTGGCCTATGTCTACGAGAAGGGCCTTATGGGCGGCACCGGCGACGGCCTCTTCGCCCCCGACCTGACCACCACCCGCGGCATGATCGTCACCATTCTCTACCGTCTGGCGGGCAGCCCCGCCGCCACCGCCGCGGCCGGTTTTGCCGATGTGGCCGCCGGCGCCTGGTACGCCGACGCGGTGAACTGGGCCAACGCCAACGGCATCGTCACCGGCTACGGGGATGGCCGCTTCGGCCCTGAGGACACCATCACCCGGGAGCAGATGGCGGTCATTCTCTACCGCTACGCCCGCAGCCTGGGCAAGGACATGTCCGCCGCTGCCGACCTGTCCGCTTACACCGACGCCGCCGGCATCGGCGAATACGCGGTGGAGGCCGTGGGCTGGGCGGCGGCCAAGGGCCTGCTCACCGGCACCGACGCCGGGGCTCTGCTGCCCTCCGGTTCCGCCACCCGCTCCCAGGCCGCCGCGCTCCTCATGCGGTTCTGCGAGAACGTGCTCAAGTAAACAACATAAAAATCCCTTCCCCATGGCTATGGGGAAGGGATTTTTGCTGTTCAGAGCGGGACGGACTCACTCCGCCGGAGGCACGTCGATCTCCATGTCGCTGAGGGGGTAGGTGACACAGGGGTGGATGAAGCCGAACTTCCGGTCGGCCTCCCGGCGTCCATCCCGGCCCTCGGCCACCAGGAACTGGCCGCTCAGCCACTTGCTGTGGCAGTAGCCGCAGCCGCCGGCCCGGCACTTGTTGGGGGCGGGGATGCCCGCCCGCTCCATGGCGGTGAGCAGGGTCTCGTTCTCCCTGGCGTCCACGGTATAGGCCTCATCCCGGATGTGGACGGTGAGGCGGAAGGTGCGTGGGTTGTCCACCGCCCGGTCGCCGCAGAAGGTGGCGTCCTTGCGGATGGCCTTCACCGGCAGGCCGTAGGGGGCCAGCTCCTTGAGCACAAAGTCGTACATGGCCTTGGGGCCGCAGAGGAAGAAGGTCACGTCCCGGATGTCCACATACTTCTCCATCAGGGCGGCGGACACAAAGCCGTGTTCGTAGCCGGGTTTGTCCTCGTCGCTGAGGACGTAGATCACTCGCAGGCCCTTGGCGGCCAGGGCGTCCAGCTCCTGCTTGTAGGCGATGCGGGCCTCGTCCCGGGCGCCGTAGAACAGGGTCATCTCATAGTCCTCGTCCCCCTCGGCCATGCTCTTGGCCATGGAGAGGAAGGGGGTGATGCCCGTGCCGCCGGCCACGCAGACGATGCGCTTCTTGTCCCGCAGGGTCTCATAGTGGAACTCGCCGGAGGGCTCGGTCATGGTGAACCGGTCCCCCACGGACACCTGATTGTTCAGAAAGCCGGAGAAGAACCCGGCGTTCTCCACGCCCAGCACCAGCTTGTTCTCCAGGGCCTCCCGGGGACTGGAGGCGATGGAGTAGGGGCGGCTGACCAGGCTGCCGCCCACCTGGCCCCGGAGGGACACATACTGTCCCGCACGGAAAAAGGGGAAGGCGGTGGCGTCCACCCGTTTGAAGGTGAGCTCGGTCATGCCGGGGGTGAGGGGCCGCACGGCGGTCACTTCCACCGCCATCTCGCCGGGGTGGAGGGCCTTGGCCAGCTGGTTGGTGCGGTAGGAGGTGGGCAGGGGGGTGTCCGGGCCGTTGGCCAGGGCCTCCCGCCGGTTGGGCACCAGCTTGGTAAACCGGAGCATATCCATAAAGCCGAAGATCTGTCGCTTGAATTTCATGTTACTTCCCCTCCCGCTTGAGATCGCCCACCGTCTGGCGGCCGGACAGGTCGCCGGAGACGTAGGCGCTGGAATAGCCGCTGGAGCGCATGGCGTAGCCGCCGGCGAACCGGAGGCCGGGGGAGAGGGCGGCGTCCTCCTTCAGCATCATCATGCGGGGCATGAGGCTGTCCCAGTCCGCGGTCTCGTAGCCGTAGATAACGCCCTGGGGATGGCCGCAGTACCGGGCGTAGGTGGTGGGGGAGGCCACTGCGATCTCCTCGATGGCGTCCCGGATCTTGCAGCCGGTCTCCCGCTCAAAGACCCGGATCATATCGTCGGCCACCCTGTCCTTGGCCTTGAAGTAGTCGGTCTCGGACACGTTGCCCCAGTCGTCCGACATGATCAGGGTGGTGAAGTACATCATGCAGGTGCCCTCGGGGGAACAGGCGGGGTAGGCGTTGTTGAGGCAGACGGTGGCCTGGACGTGGTTGGTGTCCACCTTCCGCATCAGGTCGTACTGCCTGACTGTGTCGGCGGTGTCGTAGATAAAGTAGTTGTGGCTCTTGATGCCCAGCTCCTCCGCCGACTTGTTCAGACCCAGGAACAGGCTGAAACCCCGGCCGGCAAAGGTGCGGGCGTTGGTAGCCCGGACCATCTGCTCGGTGACCGACTTCTTCTCCAGCATCTTGCCGAACACCAGATGGGGGGAGCAGTTGGCGATGACATGGCGGGTGGCGATCTCGGTGCCGTCGGTGAGTCGGACGCCCCGGATGGCGTTGTTGTCGTCGGTGAGAATGGTCTGGGCCTCCGAGTGGTACCAGATATGGCCTCCCAGCTCCCGGATGCGCTGGTCCATGGCCAGGCTGATCTCGTGGGAGCGCATCTTAGGCATCCAGGCGTCCCGGGTGATGTAACGGATGACCATGGAGCCGTAGTGCAGGAAGCTCATGCGGTCGCAGTCCACGCCCAGGTAGCACCAGTAGGCGTTGAGGATATCCCGGGCCTTCTGAGGCATCTTCAGGGACTCCAGCACCTGGTTGACCGAGTAGCTGCCCGCCTTGATGAAGTTGGGGAAGTGGGACTTCATATAGTCGGAGTCGGTGTTGCCGTTGACCGAGTTGGAGTAGGTCTGGGCGTCCCGCACCTCATTGCACAGGTCAAAGAAGTCGGTCATGGACTTGCGGGAGCCGGGGACATACTGCTCCATCTTGTTGATGAAGGCCTCCACGCCGAAGGGCATCTCGCAGTCGTACTGCTTGTCGGTGGTGATGAGGTGGTAGGCCTCGGGGATGCGGATCCAGTCGATCTTGTCCTCCACGCCCAGATCCCGGAACAGGGTGCGGATGTCGCCGGGGGCCTGGGGAGAGCCGAAATCGTTGAGCTCGTGGAGGCTGGCCTCAAACTCAAAGCGGCCCCGCTTGAAGCTGGTGGCGAAGCCGCCGGGCAGATTGTGCTTCTCCAGCAGCAGGCAGGAATACCCGCCCTGGAGCACCCGGATGGCGGCGGTGAGGCCGCCGTTGCCGGCGCCGATAACCACCACGTCATAGTGCTTGACACTCTGTTTATCCATGAAAACCTCCTGTATCCGGCGGTGCGCAGTCCGCCCGGTGCCGGACGGGCCGCAGCCTGCCTGATGTGGCGTACAGGGCCGGGCTGTTCCTCGGTCCTGGCTGAGATTGTGAAATTATCCGCATAGATTGTATCAGCTGCCCGGAGGACCGTAAAGAAACAACTTGTCGTTGAAGCACACAATAAAACGTTGTATATTAAGAAGAGAACGCGGCACACAGAGCAGGGGGGACAAAGGGATGCAAATGAAGGTAATCGAGGCTTTTCTGGCCCTCTATGAGGCCAAAAGCTTTTCCCGGGCCAGCCGGGTCCTGTTCATCACCCAGCAGGGGCTCAGCCGCCAGATCCGGGCGCTGGAGGGGGAGGTGGGGCAGGTGCTCTTTGACCGCAGCCGTATGGGAGCCCAGCCCACCGAGGCAGCCCACCGGCTCTATCCCTATTACCGCCAGATCCTGGAGCTCTACCGGGCGTCCCAGCAGGCCCTGGGGACCCGGGAGGGGGAGCGGCGGCAGCTGCGCATCGGCTTTGCCTATGGAATCTCCAGCGGCGGTGGGGCGGACTACCTGATGGAATACCAGCGGCTCCACCCGGAGGTACAGGTGGAGATCCAGGAGTGGTCCAAGGAGCAGTGCATCCACAAGCTGCTCCACAACCGGCTGGATGTGGCCTTTCTCATCAACCCATTTCCCGAAAATCTGTTCCGCGCCAGCCGGATCACCACCGACCACATGTACGCCGCCATGCACAGCACCCACCCTCTGGCGGCGGAGTCCGGTCCTCTGGAGTTCCGGTCCCTGGCGGGGGAGGATCTGATCACCGGTTCGCCGGAGAACGCCATGCGGCAGTTTTTCGACTACTGCTGCGTCCTGACCCAGATCCACCCCCGGATCTCCCTGGCCTCCGTCCACAACCTGGACCTGATCAACACCATGACCGAGAATGTGGGAGTGGCCACCCTCAACTCCGCCATGGCCCTGCGGGTGACCAACCCGGATGTGCGCATCCGCAGGCTGATTTTGCCCTGTGAGGGGTATCTCTACGGCTGCGTGCCTCTCTACTGCGGCCAGGAGGATATGCCTGTCCAACTGGTTCGCTACGCCCAGGAGTACTATGCCCGCCATCCCCTGCCGTCCTACCCCGCCGGCCAGGCCCATAATTAATATATAATTTGAAGAAAATGTGAAGCTAAAATATGAACAATTGTCCAAAAATAACAAATAATCGGACATTTGTCCGAGACAGATGTCCGATTTGTAACTATAATGAAATAATAGCATGACAGAGAAGAAAGGCGGTGAAAACGATAAAAAATTCACAAAAAGGGGGGGCAGACAGGCGGGAGAGACGAAGGAATGGATAGGTAAGCTTTTTTGACAGAAGTAGTTCTATATTTCCACACGAGAGAAAAGGAAGGATGAAAGCTGTGAAAAAGGAACACAACCGTCTGTTGGCGGTGGTTCTGGCGCTGGCGCTGTGCTTTAGCTTTATTCCCGGCGCAGCCTATGCGGCAGATACTGAGGTCGAGTCTAAGACAATCGGTGTGTACTCCACTACGGACATGCACGGCAAGGTATATAGTGAGAACCCTGTGGGCGGCACCTTCAACAACAGTTATCTGAAGGTGGCAACGGCCATGGCGAGCGAGCGGGCGGCCATGGACGGCACCATTCTGATCGACAATGGCGACGCCATTCAGGGCACCACCATCACCAGCTACAATGTAAACGTGGAGGGCGGCGAGAACAACCCGGTGGCCCTCTGCCTGCGCTACTGCGGGTACGATGTGTTTGTCCCCGGCAACCACGAGTTCAACTACACCATGTCGGTGCAGAAGAACTTCTACGACATGCTGGCGGCTCCCGCCGGGGACTCTGATGAGGCCGGCGCGCTGCCCGGCACGCCGGTGACCGCCGTGTGCGCCAATCTGCTGGACACCGAGACCGGCGAGGTGGCCGACCCCTACGTCCCCTATGTGATTAAGGAGTTCCAGGTGGGGGAGAAGACCTTCAAAATCGCCGTCCTGGGCTTTGAGAACATGAACGTGCCCAACTGGGACGTGGCCTCCCACTACGAGGGCATGCAGTTCTGGAGCGACGGCAACACGGAGCACTCCTATGCCTGGGAGTGGGAGAACAAGTGGAAGGCCGAGCTGGAAGAGGCGGGCTGTGATATCGTCATCGTGGCCGCCCACAGCGGCGAGGGCTCTGCCGACAACTTCAATGTGGAGAGCCAGGTGGCCTACTTTGTGGCCAACACCGACGGCATCGACATGGTCATCGCCGGCCACAACCACTCTGTGGGCACCAGCACCCTGCACAATAAGAACGGTGAGAGCGTCCCCTGCGTCAACGGCGGCACCAGCCGGCTGACCAAGACGGTCATCACCCTCAACAGCGACGGGACCTATTCCTTCGGCGACAGCTCCCTCATCAACCTGGGCGACAACTCCCTGGTCAACGACGAGGGCCTGAGCGCCCAGATCAAGCCCACTTACGACGCGGCGGTGGAGTTTGTCAACGAGCCCATCGGCACCCTCACCGGCCAGTGGGATACGGTGAGCGGCAAGACGCTCTACTCCGTCCAGGGCGACATCACCGACCTGATTCACAAGGCCCAGATCTGGGCGGTGGAGCAGGGCCTTGCCCGGAGCGCTGATGCGGACAAGTACAAGGATGAGACCATCATCTCCATCACCAGCCCTGTGGCCAGCAACGGCTTCACCGTGGCCGGCCTGTTTGGAGAGGGCGCCGACACCGCCACCATCAGCCTGAAGGACTGCTACTCCATCTACAGATACGACAACAACCTGCTCTATGCCATTGAGATGACCGGAAAGCAGCTCAAGGACTGGCTGGAGCACTGCACCGGGGACTACAAAGTCAGCGGCGACACCATCTCCGGCGGCGGGTACGGCACGGATATCGTCTATGGCATCAACTACGAGGTCTACCTGGGTGAGGACCAGGGCAGCCGGGTGGTCAACATGACCTGGCCCGACGGCACGCCCGTGAAGGACGACGACAAGTTTATCGTGGGCCTGTCCAGCTACCGTCTGGCCGCCAACGCCGATGCGGATGAGTACGGCTGGTACGCCGCCACCGGCATCGACATGACCAAGGCCATCTGGGACGGCACCGTGGACGCTGAGTTCGGCGCTGTGGGCGGCTCCATCCCCCTGATCGTGGGCGAGTACATCAAGGCCATGTGCCAGGACGGCGGCACCATTGCTCCGGGGGCCGAGACCCACTGGACCATCCATGCGGGCGCCAATCCTGACAGCGTCACCCCCACCGAGATCATGGTCATGTCCACCACCGACGTGCACGGCAAGGTGTGGGACACCGACGTGCTCACCGACTCCAGCGTGAACAACAGCCTGCTGAAGGTGGCCACCGCCGTGGACGACATCCGGGCGGACTATGAGAACACCATTCTCATCGACAATGGCGACCTGTTCCAGGGCACCACCCTGTCCACCTACAACATCCTCTCCCAGAACGGAGAGAACAACCCCATGGTTCTGGCGCTGCGGAACATCGGCTACGACGCCTTTGTCCTGGGCAACCATGAGTTCAACTACTCCTGGGAGGTCATGCAGTCCATGTACGGCCAGCTGGAGGCCGAGGACGACGAGAACGGCACCAGTGTCAGCGTGCTGGCCGCCAACCTGTACTGGCGCGACGGCGACAACGCCGGCCAGAACGCCTTCACGCCCTACACCACCAAGACCTTCCAGGTGGACGGCCAGGAGTTCAAGGTGGGCATCATCGGCTTTGAGAACACCGACTGTGACCAGTTCGACGTGCCCGCCAACTTCGGCGTGGGCGACGACGGCACCGGCGGCGTGACCCTGACGCCTCCCGGCAACCCCACCCGCGACATGGCCCTTGAGGCGGAGAAGTATGTCACCCAGCTGCGCAAGCCCGAGGCTGAGGGCGGCGAGGGCTGCGACTTCGTCATCGTGGCCTACCACTCCGGCGTGGGCAGCGGCAACACCGAAGGCGATCTGGTCATCGGCACCAACACTGAGAACCAGATTGCCCGCATGGTGGCCGGCAACACCGGCATCGACCTGGTCATCGCCGGTCACGACCACCAGTCCTACCGCACCAGGACTACCCCCGACAAGAACGGCAACCAGATCCCCGTCATCAACGGCGGCGGCGGCTCTCTGGCCCGGGCAGTGGTGTCCGTGTCCTACGACGCCGAGAGCGGCGCCTTTACCACCTCGGTGGAGGACCTGGGCAACCAGAGCCTGAGCAAGCTGGAGAACGACGCTGAGCTGAAGACCCTCATCCAGCCCGCGGCCACCGCGGCGGAGAACTATGTGAACTCCCAGTACGGCACCGCCATCGGCACCTGGGACGGCAACAGCAGCTTCCGTCTGGGCCACAACGACACCATCGACCTGGTCAACCGGTCCCAGATCTGGACCGCCCGCCAGAACGGCGTCGCCATGGACGCGGCTGCCACCACCGACATCGTGTCCAACCGCTACACCGTGTCCGCCGGCCCCATCTCCCTGAAGGACATCTACCGGATGTACCGGTACGACAACTATCTGTACGCCGTTGAGATGACCGGCGCCCAGCTGAAGGCGTGGCTGGAGGGCGTGGCCGCCTTCTACTCCGCCCAGGTGGACGGCGAGGACATCACCTACAAGGTGCAGAGCAACTTTGTCACCGCCCTGTTCTACGGCCTGGACTTCCAGTATGACCTGGCCAAGCCCGAGGGAGAGCGGGTGGTGAACCTGAAGCTCTCCTCCACCGGCGAGCCCATCACCGACAGCCAGACCCTGATCGTGGGCGTCAACAACTACGTCATCGGCCAGGACCCCTTTGTCAAGGCCATGGGCAAGGACGCCTCCAGCACGGAGGAGAAGGCTGAGATCATCGCCAACGCACTGTGGTCCTCCCAGGCGGCCCTGGGTGACGAGCAGGGCCTTGTCACCCAGATGGTGGCCAACTTTGTCAAGAGCGAGAGTGAGAGCGAGGCCGGCGGCGTGATGCCCGCGCCCTCCGGCTGGAGCCTGGGTTACAACGTTGCGGTGGAGGAGGAGCCCGTCTATACGCCTCCCACTGTCTCCACCAACAATTCCCTGGTTTCCGTGGGGACCGAGCAGGTCACCGTCACCCTCAAGAACGATCTGACCAGCGCCCAGCAGGCTCAGCTGGTCAGAGAGAACACCTCCAAGCCTGTCGTGATCTCCGCCGACGGTCTCTCCGTCACCATTCCCGCCGGCACCCTCTCCACCGGAGCGGATGTCAATGACATGATCGTGGACCCGGCTGACGGCGGCAATGTGGTGCAGGTCACGCTGAAGGACGGTACCACCCAGATCCTGCCCTTCGCGGTGGTGGAGAACGGTGAGGTGAGCTATGTGGCCGATGTGGAGGGCACTTACCGCCTGATCGACAACACCAAGACCTTCACCGACGTGGGCAGCGGCTACTGGGCTGCTGAAGCCATCGACTTTGTCACCGCTCACGAGTTCTTCAACGGCACCGGCAACGGCGTTTTCGCCCCCGACGCGCTGATGACCAGAGCCATGCTGGTCACCGTCCTCTACCGCATTGACGGCGAGAAGACGGCCGTCTCCTCCGGCTTTGCCGACGTGGCGGACGGTACCTGGTACACCGACGCGGTGAACTGGGCGGCCGAGACCGGCGTGGTCGCCGGCACCGGCGCGGGCTTTGATCCCGACGGCACCATCACCCGCGAGCAGCTGTGCACCATCCTGGTCCGCTACATGGAGACTGCGGGCCTGGAGCTGGAGCAGGTTGCGGATACCAGCAGCTTCACCGACCTGGATACGGTCAGCAGCTGGGCTGGCGACAGCGTGGAGCTGTGCATCAAGTGCGGCCTGCTCAACGGCAGACCCGGCGGCCTGAGCGATCCTCAGGGGACCGCCACCCGGGCTGAGATCGCGACGCTTCTGACCCGGCTCGTCCAGGCGGCTGTGTAAACGGACACTGCCCGCTCAGGACGGATCGCATCCGCAAATACCAAACGCAGACAGGCGGCAGGCACGAAAGTGCCTGCCGCCTGTCTGCGTTTTATCTGTAATCTTGCCTGGGGACACGGTGCTATATGTTGCCGGAAGAGAAAAGCCTGTTCCAGTCCTCCGGCGTGTTGATGTTGGAGAGGGCTGTATCCGGGATGGAAGTATCCGCCAGGGAGACCACCTGTCCGCCGGCGCTGTAAAAGAACTGGGTGACCCTGCGGCAGCCCTGTTCCAGCTGGGACAGCAGCAGGGGGAGGCAGTCCTTCATGTACACGCCGCAGAGGGGGTGGAGGCGGCCGGTGCGGTCCTCCACGGCCCAGGCCGGCCAGCCTCTGTCCCGAAAGGACAGCAGAAAGGAAAAGAGCTCCGGCGTGACCAGGGGCACGTCGCAGGACACGGTCAGCAGCCCGTCGCTGCGGCAGGCCAGAAGGGCGGAGGCGATGCCGCCCAGGGGTCCGGCGCCGGGGAAGCGGTCGGGCACCGGCGTGAAGGCGGTGCCCTCTGCCAGAGCGGGGGTGTTGGTGCTGAGCAGCCGCTCATCGGGACTGCCCATGGCAGCCGCGATGCGGTCCAGGAAGCGGACGCCGGCGCTGTCCCGCAGGGCGGCCTTGGGCCGGCCGCCCATGCGCCGGTTCTGTCCTCCGGCCAGGATGAGGCCCCCGATGGCGGGCACCCGGGACGGCGCGGACATCAGCAGCCGCAGCCGCAGGCGGGGGCGCCCAGCATGTCGGCGGTTGGGATCTCGCCCCGGGCGCAGAGGACCTCGATCTCCACCAGGGCGCCCATAGGCAGGGCGGCCACCTGGAAGGCGCTGCGGGCGGGGTAGTCGGAGGTGATGTTCTGGGCGTAGATCTCGTTCATGGTGGCAAAGTCCCGGATGTCGGCCAGGTACACGGTGGACTTGATTACGTTGTCAAAGGAGAGCTCGGCCTCCTCCAGGATGGCGGCCAGTTTGCGGAAGCACTGGCGGGTCTGCTCCTGGATGCCGCCCTCCACCAGCTTGCCGGTGGCGGGGTCAATAGGGAGCTGGCCGGAGGTGGCCACAATGCCGTTGACACACACGGCCTGAGAGTAGGGGCCGATGGCGGCGGGGGCTTTTTCGGTGGCGATGATGCTCTTTTTCATGGGGAAGATCTCCTTTCATCTGGCAGCGGAAGACTGCGATCAGCTGCACTTAACTTATCATATAGAATAATACGACAGCGCATAAAAAAGGTCAACACCTCCCAGGAAAATCCGAAGATTTTTTTCCGGGAGGTGCTTCTTTTTAAACGGGTGGAGTGTATATCACATCGGAAAATACTGAAAATTTTGCAATATATACAAAAATAATTACGGATTTTCGGCCAACTGCACGAAGTTGGCCCCGGGACGGAAAGAATGAAAAAAGCGCTTGCACAACGGCAGTCAACTTGTTATAATTCAATACAAGAAAAATGTGGAGAAAGGAGCGGGACACCTTGTCTGAAAAGCGGATCGGAATTGTCGGGCTGGGATGTGCCGGCTGCCACGCACTGCAGGCCATCCGGGAGACGGACAGCGGCGCGGAGATCGACATCTACAGCGAGACGGAGCTGCCGCCCTACAACCCCATGCTGACCACCTACTACGCGTCGGGGCGGCTGCCCTACAGCGGGCTGTTTCCCTTCGGTACCCTGGAGGAGATCGAGAAGCGGTATAACGCCCAGATCTTTACCGGCGACCGGGTGACGCGGGTGGCGGCCGGGGACCGACGGATCGAGACGGCGTCTGGACGCCGGAAGGAGTACGACCAGATCCTGATCGCCGCGGGGGCTACGGCCTTTGTGCCCCCCAGCTTCGGCGGCATCAAAAACGTGTTCTGCATGCGCACGGTGGAGGACGCGGAGAAGCTGCGCAGGGCTGTGGAGGGGAGAGCGTTCCGCGACGCGGTGATCGTGGGGGCCTCCATGGTGGGCATCAAGGTGGCCGAGCTGCTGCACAACCGGGGGTGCCATGTGACCCTGGCGGACATGGCACCCCATATCTTCGCCCTGGCGGCCTACCCGGAGGTGTCCGGGATGATCGAGGACCGGCTGCGGGCCATGGGGATCGGGCTGGCCCTGGGCCAGGCCATCACCCAGGCGGAGGAGGACACGGACAGCCGGGGCAATCCCCGCTATACCGTGACCCTGGCCGACGGCAGTACCCTGGAGACCGAGCTGCTGGTGCTGAACATCGGCACCCGGGCGGCCTGCTCCTTTGTGGACCGGGCGGAGATCGCCGTGGACCGGGGCATCCTGGTGGACGGCCGGATGCGCACCTCGGCCCCCGGGATCTACGCGGCGGGGGACTGCTGCCAGGGGGACAACCTCCAGTCCGGCGGCAAGCAGATCATCGGTCTGTGGGCCAACGCGGGGGTTCAGGGCCGCATCGCCGGCCGGAACATGGCCGGTGTCACCGACGAGACCGACGGGAACATCCTGCACAACATCACCCATTTCCTGGACATGGACTTCATCGGCCTGGGGGACAACCGGCTGACCGGAGAGGTCAGGACCTACCGCTCGCCGGAGGGGGGCTTCTACCTCCAGGCGGTGTACCGGGACGGGAAGCCGGTGGGGTTCAACATTCTGGACAACTACGGCGTGTCGGGCATCATAAAGGCACAGCTCATCAAGGTGCTGCGGGGCCAGCCCTGCCGCTTTTCCCCGGAGCAGCGGGGGCAGCTGGTGCGGTACGGCGTGCCGGAGCGCATGATTGACACTTTGGAGGCGGGAATATGACGGAACTGGAGCGAAAGATCCGCAGCAAGATCCCGGGGGAGGACACGGGAATTGAGATCAGGCCCACCATGTGCGACATCTGCTCCCCGGGGATGCACTGCGGCGTCAGCGCATATGTGAAGGACGGGACCGTGATCAAGATCGAGGGCATGGACGGCCACCCGGTGAACGACGGGCGGCTGTGCCCCAAGGGCCTGGCCAACCGGCAGTACATCTACCGGAAGGACCGGATCATGACGCCCCTCCGGCGGACGGCCCCCCGTGGAGCGGGGGAGTTTGAGCCCATCAGCTGGGATGAGGCCTACGAGGAGATCGGCCGGCGGCTGAACCGGGCCAAGGAGCAGTACGGGCCGGAGAGCGTGGCCTTCTACTCGGGCTACTCCAAGTGGTACCGGCAGATGCTCCGGCGGTTTGCCTACGCCTTCGGCAGCCCCAACTACGGCTGCGAGTCCAGCGCCTGCTACACGGCGGCCTTTATGGCCTGGAAGCTGGCGGCGGGGGACCAGGCCGACGCGGACATGGCCAACAGCGACCTGTTCCTGGGCTGGGCCTTCAACCCCTTCTACTCGGCCTATATGGGGGCAAAAAAGGCCATGGAGCTGAAGGAGAAGGGGCTGAAGTTCCTGATCGTGGACACCCGGCGGACCCCGGCCAGCGAAAAGCTGGCGGACCTG
The DNA here is from genome assembly GCF_944387275.1 of uncultured Pseudoflavonifractor sp. Classification (GTDB taxonomy): domain Bacteria; phylum Bacillota; class Clostridia; order Oscillospirales; family Oscillospiraceae; genus Pseudoflavonifractor; species Pseudoflavonifractor intestinihominis. The sequence continues at coordinate 14,228 of NZ_CALXEG010000036.1, read as the reverse complement.
TTCCTCCAGCCCCGGACAGGCACCGACGGCGCCCTGGCCCACGCCATCGCCAACGTGCTGATCACAAAGGGCTGGATCGACATGCCCTATATCCGCAAGTATGTCCACGGCTTTGAGGAGTACGCCGAATACGTCCGCCAGTTCAACCGGGACAACATCGAGTCCATCACCGGCGTGCCCTTTGCGCAGGTGGAGGCCGCCGCCGCGCTGATCCATGAAAATCCCCGGATGAGCTTCAACGAGTCCTCCGCGCCCCTGTGCCACCACCGCAACGGATTGCAGAACTACCGGGCGGTCACCGCCCTGCTGGCCATCACCGGCAACTTCGACCGGGCCGGCGGCCAGCTGCTGACCCCCCCACACCTATATGCACGTGGCCTGCGGCTTCCCCACCCGGGAGGAGGAGTACCTCTACGAGAACAAGCCCAAGAACTGCAAGCCGCCCATCGGCGCCGGGCGCTTCCCCCTGTGGGATTACCTGGAGGGGGAGATGCAGGCCATGGACCTGCCCCGGCAGATTCTGGAGGGAAAGCCCTACCCGGTGAAGGCCCTGTTCGCCCTGGGCCTGAACGCCCGGATGTTCCCCGACTCGGGGCACATGTTCCAGGCCCTGGAGGCCCTGGACTTCTACGTGGACACCGACCTGTTCCTCACCGACTCGGCCAAGTACGCCGATCTGGTGCTCCCCGCCTGCTCCAGCTTCGAGCGGGGGGAGTTCAAGCCCTACCCCGGCGGCCTGGCCTGGTACACCAGCCCGGCCATCCAGCCCCTGGGCCAGTCCAAGAGCGACGTGACCATCCTCACCGAGCTGGCCAACCGCATGGACCTGCCCGACGAGATGCTGAAAGCGGGCTATGATGCCTTTGTCCAGAAGTACATCCTGGACGACTACGGCGTTACCGTGGACCAGCTGCGGCAGGTGAAGCTGCCGGTGCCCATCGCCCGGATCAAGCCCCACCGGGACTATGAGGCCCTGGAGCGGGGGCTGAACACCCCCACGGGGAAGTTTGAGCTCAAGAGCATGGTCATCGCCGGCCACCCGGAGTGGGGGCTGGACGCCCTGCCCACCTACCGGGACCCCCTGGACGGGGCGGACCCGGAGAAGTACCCCTTTGTGCTCACCTCGGGCAGCCGCATCCCCAACGCCATCCACTCCCGGCTCCACAAGGTACCCGCCAACCGGAGCCTCCGCCGGGAGCCCACCGCCGACCTGAACCGGGCCGACTGTGCCCGGCTGGGGGTGGACGAGGGGGACTGGATCCGCATCGAGACCGCCCGGGGGGCGGTGACGGTGAAGGTACACCCCACACTGACCGTGCCCCAGGGCCTGGTGAACCTGTTCCACGGCTACTCGGAGGCGGACGCCAACAGCCTGATGGACGCCGACCACCTGGACCCCTACTCCGGGTTCCCGGCCTACCGGTCCACCCGCTGCGCGGTGAGAAAGGAGGAGCGGCGTTGAAACGCTATCTGTTTTTTGACCCGGAGAAGTGCTCCGCCTGCGGCGCCTGCGCCCTGGCCTGCATGGACCAGAACGACGTGGCGGTGGAGGCGGGGGAGCAGCCCTTCCGGTACACCTTCACCCAGGAGAGCAAGACCGGGGAGCTGAAGTTCTACTCGGTGTCCTGCATGCACTGTGCCGACGCGCCCTGCGTCATGGGCTGCCCCAGCGGCTGCCTGTACAAGAACCCGGACACCGGCTTCACCCTGTACAACAACACCTACTGCATCGGCTGCCACTCCTGTGCCATGGCCTGCCCCTACGGCATCCCCTCCTTCGGCCCCGACGGGAAGATGAGAAAGTGCGACGCCTGCATCGAGCGGCAGCGGGCGGGGCTGTTGCCCGCCTGCGTGAAGGTGTGCCCCACCGGGGCGCTGACCCTGCTGGACGAGGAGGAGTTCCAGCGCCGCCAGAGCGAGATGCAGGAGAAAAAGGCGGACCGCATGCGCCGGGAGCAGTGGGGCGCGGCGGAGCCGGCCAAGTGAGAAAGGAAAGGAAACCATGCTGATCGGAATCCTATCGGTGGCGGGGGCCGCCACCCTGCTGGGCATCATGCCCACCCTCCAGAAGCAGGTGCTGCTGGACGGGCTGCACATGAACAGCCTGATGTTCTACAGCAACCTCATCATCCTGCTGGTCAGCGCCGCCATGGCCCTGGCCGAGGGCAAGAGCCTGCGGGCCAAACCGGCCCAGCTGGTCCAGGCCCTGGCCATGGGCGTGGTGGGCATGCTGATCACCTCCCTCCTGCTGAACACCGCCCTGGTGTACCTGCCCGTGGGCATGACCATCATGTTCAACTTCCTGTACCCCGCCGTGGTGTGCGTGGTGATGGGCACCGTATTCCGCCAGGGCTTCTCCAAGCTCCAGGTGGTGGCCATCGTCTGCTCCATCGCGGGCATGGTGTTCCTGGCCGGCGAGGGCGGCAATATGGAGCTCATGGGCGTGCTGGCCGCCCTGGCCTCCGCCTTCACCTACGGCGCCTACCTGATCGCCAACGAGAAGGGCCCGGCCAACGACCTGCCCATTGAGGCCAAGCTGTTCTATGTGGCCCTGCCGGGCACGGTGCTGTGGGGCGTGGTGGCGCCCGCCACGGGCACCATGCAGCTGCCCTCCAGCCCCAGCGGCTGGCTGTTCGTGCTGGGGGCCGGCCTGTTCAACGTGGGCGGCTACTTCCTGATGATGTACGGCATCAGCCGCATGGGGGCCTCCACCGCCGCCTTTGTGTCCATGCTGGAGCCCATTGTCAGCGTGGTGTTCGGCACCGTCTGGTTCCACGACCCGGTGACCCAGGGAATGGTCATCGGCGGGCTCATGGTGCTGGCCAGCATTCTGCTCATCGCGGTGGACGGCAACCGCAAGGCAAAGGCCGCCCAGCCCCCGGAGAAAAAGAGCGCCCCGGTGTGACGCGGAATATTGTACGCAGACAACAGCAGCGCCCGGAACCACTGGTTCCGGGCGCTGTTTTTCGGTTCGAGAAGGTCAGATCTGGCGGATGAACCGGTCCACAAAGTAGAGGGCCGCGCCGATGCCGTTGGAGTGGTCGTAGTAGCGGCAGATGGCCAGATAGGGCCCCTCCTGGTAGGCGGGGTCCAGGCGGCGCAGCCGCCCGTCAATGGCGGAAAACCTCTCCCCCATAAAGCGGGAGAGCTTGCCGCCCAGCACGATCTGGCAGTCCAGGGCGGCGTGGATGTTCAGGATACCCACGGCCAGGTCGTCCAGGTAGCGCTCCCACAGGGCGGAATAGGCGGCGTGGCCCTGGGCAAGGGCCTGGAAGAAGTCCTCCAGGGTGATGCCCATGTCGTCCGACAGCCGGGCGGTGGAACAGTAGGCCTCCAGGCAGCCCCGCCGGCCGCAGCTGCAGGGCGCGCCGCCGGGGTGGATGCACATGTGACCGAACTCGCCGGACCGGCCGTTGGCGCCCAGGTAGGCCGTGCCCGAGGTGAGGATGGCGCCACCCACGCCCCGGCTCAGGGAGAGATAGGCCATGTCCTGCACGCCGCTGCGGCCCCAGCACTCGGCAAAGCCGCCGGCGTTGGCGTCGTTGACCAGGTACACCGGGTAGGGGATGTGCTCCGCGATGGCCCGCACGTCCAGCCTGCGCACCCCCAGGGTGGGGGCGGTGGTGACGTACTGCTGGGCGGCGTCCACAATGCCGGGGATGCTGACGCCCACCCCCAGCAGCTTGGCCCGGTCCAGGCCCAGCTCGTCGATGAAGCACTCCACGGTCTGGGCCAGCCGGACGGCGTACTCCTCCCCGGTGTGGAAGGGCAGGTCGAAGGCCCGGAAGCCCAGCTCCCGGACCTGCAGGTCCAGGGCCACCAGGCGGATATGCCGGGAGGAGATCTCCACCCCCAGGGCCCAGCGGGCCCCAGGCACCACGGACAGGATGCGGGGCTTGCGGCCGCCGCTGGAGCCCGCCACCTCGGAGTTGTCCACCAGCCCCATGGCCATGAGCTCGCTCAGGTTCTGGGTCAGGGTGGGCAGGCTCATGGAGAGCCGGTAGGCCAGCTCCTGCTTGGTCAGCGGCTCCGACGTGTGATAGAGGGCCTGGAAGACCCGGTTCCGGTTCATCTTCCGCAGCTCTACGGTGGAGTGCGGAGAGGACTTGCTCATAACATCACCGTTTTACAAAAGTATTTTATAAAAATAATAGCACAATTTTCGAAAAAAGCAAGGGAGACCTGGGAGCGCTCCAGTGATTTTGTTCGGAAAGCGGGATAAAACCGGGATATTTACGCGGTAGCAGAAAAAATATTTTATCTGCCGGGATGCTATTGACAATCTGCGGCGGCGTGACGTACAATATGGCTGAAACTTATATAAAGTATTTTAATAAAAGTTATAGCGATATGATTGCGGGAGGAGGCGGAAAATCAGACATGGAGCAGGCGTTCAACCCCTATCTCCCCAGCTGGGAGTATGTCCCCGACGGCGAGCCCCACGTGTTTGGCGACCGGGTGTATGTGTATGGCTCCCACGACCGGTTCGGCGGCCCCCTCTTCTGTATGAACGACTATGTCTGCTGGTCCGCGCCTGTGAGCGACCTGAAGGACTGGCGGTACGAGGGGGTCATCTACCGCAAGGACCAGGACCCCATGAACAGGAGCGGGCGGCGGTGCCTGTACGCCCCCGACGTGACCCGGGGACCGGACGGCCGCTACTACCTCTACTATGCCTTTGACTTTCTGGGGGTCATGGCGGTGGCGGTGTGCGACACCCCGGCGGGACAGTACCAGTTCCACGGCCATGTGAAGTTCAGGGACGGCCACATCTGGGGTACCAGATCGGGGGAGCCCTTTCCCTTTGACCCGGGCGTGCTCACCGACGACGACGGCCGGGTCTGGCTCTACTCCGGCTTTGCCACCAAGGTGCCCCCGGTGGCCTCCGGGTTCCACAATCTCACCAATCCGGGGGGCGTGGTTCTGGAGCTGGAGCCGGATATGATCACCATCAAGGCGGGGCCCGACCTGCTCTTCCCCACCAAAGGGAAGCCGGGCGCCTTTGAGAACCACGCCTTCTTTGAGGCCAGCTCCATCCGCAAGGTGGACGGCCGGTACTGCTTCGTCTACTCCTCCCAGCACAACCACGAGCTGTGCTGGGCCATGGGCCCCAGCCCCAGGGGGCCCTTCACCTTCGGCGGTACCCTGGTGGACATCGGGGACCTGTTTCTGGACGGCAGGACCGACGAGAGCCGGGCGGTCAACTACCTGGGCAACACCCACGGCGGCATCGTGGAGGTGGGCGGACAGTGGTATGTGTTCTACCACCGCCAGACCAACTGCCACTCCTACTCCCGCCAGGCCTGCGCCGAACGGCTGGAGCGGCGGCCGGACGGGGGCTTTTGTCAGGCGGAGGTCACCTCCTGCGGCCTCAACGGCGGGCCTCTGAAGGGCAGCGGAAAATACCCGGCCCGGATCGCCTGCAACCTGTGGAGCGGGAAGGGTACCGCCCGCTACGACATCCGGTTCCCCCGGCTCCGGCTTGCCGCCCACCCCTATTTCACCCAGACCGGGAAGGACGGCGAGGAGCGGGACAGCCAGTATATTGCCAACATGCGGGACGGGGCGGTGGCCGGGTTCAAGTATTTTGACTTTCAATCGCTGCAATCCGTGTCCGTCCAGGTCCAGGGCCGGGCCGACGGAGTGCTTCTGGTGTCCGACACGCCGGAGTTCAAGACTCCGGCCGCCCGGATGGAGATAAAGCTCAGTGGGGACGGCTGGAAAGAACTGAGCGCTCCCTGTGCCATCCCCGACGGCACCCGGCCGCTGTACTTCAGATTTGTGGGCAAGGGGAGACTGGACTTCCGCTCCTTCACCCTGAGGGACGGCAGACCGTGACGGCGGTCAAGGGATTTTTGAAACAATAAAATTTTGAAAATAGAGGAGAAGGTGTGACCTATGGAGCTTCTGTTGGGCATTGACCTGGGCACGTCGGGCACCAAGACCGTGCTCTTTGATTCTGACGGACGCCGGCTGGCCAGCCATACCGTGGAGTACCCCCTCTACCAGCCCCAGAACGGCTGGGCGGAGCAGGACCCGGAGGACTGGTGGCGGGCGGTGCAGGAGACGGTGCGTACCGTCCTGGCCAGGAGCGGCGCCAGGCCTGAGGAGATCCGGGGCATCGGCATCGCGGGCCAGATGCACGGCCTGGTCATGCTGGACGGCCAAGGCCAGGTGCTGCGGAAGGCCATTTTGTGGTGCGACGGCCGGACCCAGGCCCAGTGTGACGAGATTACCCAGACAGTGGGCCGGGAGAAGCTGCTGTCCATCACCGCCAACCCCGCCCTCACCGGCTTTACCGCCGGAAAGATCCTGTGGGTGAGGGAGCATGAGCCGGAGAACTACGAAGAATGCCGCCACATCCTCCTGCCCAAGGACTATATCCGCTACAAGCTCACCGGCGAGTTTGCCACCGAGGTGTCGGACGCCTCAGGCATGAACCTGCTGGACGTGCCCAAGCGCCAGTGGAGCGGCGAGATTCTCTCCCTGCTGGGCATTGACCGGTCCCTGCTGGGGGAGATGTACGAGTCCTGCCAGGTGACCGGCAAGGTGACAAAGGCCGCGGCGGAGGCCACCGGCCTGGCCGAGGGCACCGCTGTGGTGGGCGGCGCGGGAGACAACGCCGCCGCCGCCATCGGCACCGGCGTGGTGGAGGAGGGCAAGGCCTTCACCACCCTGGGCACCTCGGGGGTCATCTTCGCCCATGCGGGACAGGTCACCATCGACCCCCAGGGCAGGGTACATACCTTCTGTTCCGCCGTGCCCGGCGCGTGGACGGTGATGAGCTGCACCCTGTCCGCCGGGCTGTCCCTCCAGTGGTTCCGCAACCAGTTCTGTCCCGCCGAGCGGGAGACCGCCGCCGCCCTGGGGGTGGACCCCTACGAGCTGATGACGGCGGAGGCGGAGAAGAGCCCCATCGGCGCCAACCGCCTTCTCTACCTGCCCTACCTGATGGGGGAGCGATCCCCCCTGCTGGACTCGGACGCCAGAGGGGTGTTCTTCGGCCTCTCCGCCATCCACACCAGGGGCGACCTGGTCCGCGCGGTGATGGAGGGCGTGGCCTACTCCCAGCGCCAGTGCCTGGACGTGTTCCGGGAGATGGGGGTGGACGTGTCCGACATGGCCATCTGCGGCGGCGGCGGGCGCAGCCCCCTGTGGCGGCAGATACTCTCCGACCTGTACGGCTGCCCGGTCAAGACCATCGCCTCCGAGCAGGGCCCGGCCCTGGGCGCCGCCATCCTGGCCGGCGTGGGCGCGGGCGTGTACGGCACCGTGGCCCAGGGCTGTGCCGCGGCGGTACGGACGGGAGAGCACAGCGCGCCGGACAGCGCCGCCTCGGCGGCCTACGAGCCCTATTACGACCTGTACCGCAGACTGTACCCGGCGCTGCGGGAGCAGTTCCACACGCTGGCGTCCATGGGGTGAGGAGGAAAAACAATGGAGATTAAGAGCATTTTTAACAGAGAATTTGCTTCCTATGGCCAGGTCCATCCGGGCTACGCCCTGGAGGGGCTGCTGAGGGCCATGGAGTCCATCCCCATGCCGGAGCAGGGCACGGACTACCGGCCCTCCATGCCGGAGCTGGAGGGGGCGGACTGCTTCCGGGCGCTGGAGGACCGGGCCTTCGGCGGCATGCCCATCCAGGTGGGCATGTGCTGGGGCCATAACACCAAACTCAACTGTCTGGAGTACCACCGGAGCAGCGAGTTCAACCTGGGCACCGTGCCCTTTGTGCTCCTGCTGGCCCACCAGTGGGAGGTGGAGGACGGCGTGCTGGACACGGATAAGGTCGCGGCCTTCTACGTGCCCGCCGGCACCCTGGTGGAGGTCTACGCCACCAGTCTGCACTACGCCCCCTGCCACGTGGACGCGACAGAGGGCTTCCGGGTAGCGGTGGTGCTGCCCAGAGGGACCAATACGGAAAAGCCTGAGCTGACCGACCTGCCGGGGGAGAGCAGGCGGCTGTGGGCCCGGAACAAGTGGCTCCTGGCCCACCCGGACAGCGCCGAGGCCAAGACGGGGGCCCAGGTGGGGCTGAGAGGCTGGAACACGGACATTGCGGAGACAAGAGCATAACAGAGGAGGAGAAGAACATGCTGGAAAATATTCCTGAGGTCAAGCTGGGTCTTGTGGCGGTGAGCCGGGACTGTTTCCCCATCACCCTGTCGGAGCGGCGGCGGAGCGCCATCGCGGCGGCCTACAGCGGTCCGCTCTACGAGTGCCCCGTCACGGTGGAGAATGAGGGCGACATGCTCAAGGCTGTGGAGGACGTGAAGGCGGCGGGCTGCAACGCGCTGGTGGTCTTCCTGGGCAACTTCGGCCCCGAGACCCCCGAGACCCTGATCGCCAAGTACTTTGACGGCCCCTGCATGTACGTGGGCGCTGCCGAGGGGGACGGCGACCTGATCAACGGCCGGGGCGATGCCTACTGCGGCATGCTCAACTGCTCCTACAACCTGGGCATGCGCCACCTGAAGGGGTACATTCCCTCCTACCCGGTGGGCACGGCGGAGGACATCGCCGAGATGATCGCCGACTTTGTCCCCGTGGCCCGGGCGGTCATCGGGGTGAAAAATCTGAAGATCATCACCTTCGGCCCCCGCCCCCAGGACTTCTTCGCCTGCAACGCCCCCATCAAGGGGCTCTACGAGCTGGGCGTGGAGGTGGAGGAGAACTCCGAGCTGGACCTGCTGGTCAGCTTCCAGGCCCACAAGGACGACCCCCGCATCCCCGATGTGTGCGCCGACATGGCCGCCGAGATGGGGGAGGGGCGCTACTACCCCGACCTGCTCGCCCGCATGGCCCAGTTTGAGCTCACCCTGCTGGACTGGGCGGAGGAACACAAGGGCGCCCGGAAGTACGTGGCCTTCGCGGACAAGTGCTGGCCCGCCTTCCCCAGCCAGTTCGGCTTTGAGCCCTGCTACGTCAACTCCCGCCTGGCCGGCCGGGGCATCCCCGTGGCCTGCGAGGTGGACATCTACGGCGCCCTCAGTGAGTACATCGGCGCCTGCATCTCCCAGGATGCGGTGACCCTGCTGGATATCAACAACTCGGTGCCCAAGAGCCTGTACGACGCTGAGCTCTCCGGCAAGTTCGACTACAAGCTCACCGACACCTTCATGGGCTTCCACTGCGGCAACACCCCCTCCTGCAAGATGTGCGCCGACCGGGCGGTGAAGTACCAGCTCATCCAGAACCGGCTGCTGGAGAACGGCGGCGAGCCCGACTTCACCCGGGGCACCCTGGAGGGGGACATCGCCCCCGGCGACATCACCTTCTACCGCCTCCAGTGCGACAGCGAGGGCGTCCTGCGGTCCTACATCGCCCAGGGCGAGATCCTGCCGGTGGCAACCGGGTCCTTCGGCGGTATCGGCGTGTTCGCCATCCATGAGATGGGCCGCTTCTACCGCCACGTGCTGCTGGAGAAGCGCTACCCCCACCACGGCGCGGTGGCCTTCGGACACCACGGCAAGGCCCTCTTTGAGACCTTCCGCCTGCTGGGCATCGGCGATATCGCCTACAACCGGCCCGCATCCCTGCCCTACCCCACGGAAAACCCCTTTGCCTGATCCCCCTGCCCCTCCCTCCGCCCTGCCGCGGAGGGAGGGGCTTCTTTACTTTTTTCTCCGGTGATGGTACAGTAATAGATAATCATACCACGACACAGCCAGTACGCCCGCAGTGCCCGGCGGGGATGGGGGAGAAAAGAGGATCGTATGTTTCAGGTTGTCACGGGGCGAAAGCTCTACGAGCAGGTGGTCGAGCAGATCAAGTCCATGATCGACCAGGGGGTGTACAAGAAGGGCGACATGCTGCCCAGCGAGAAGGAGCTCATCGAGATGACAGGGGTGAGCCGCATCACGGTGCGGGAGGCGCTGCGCACCCTGAGCGAGGCGGGGGTCATCGAGACCCGCCGGGGAAAGGGCAGCTTTGTGCTCATCGACGCCTTCGGCTTCCAGAAGAGCCACCAGTACGACGCGTCCTACCGGGAGGCCTTCCTGTCGGTCAACCAGGTGCGTCTGTGGCTGGAGCCGGAGGTGGCCCGCCACGTGGCGGAGACGGCCACGGAGGAGGACATCTCCAAAATAGGCCGGGCCCTGCGGGAGAGCAAGGCGGAGGACCCGCTGGAGACCTTCCACCTGAGCATCATGGAGGCGGCCAAGAACCCGCTGCTCCTGTCCACCTTCCGGGAGCTGATCTCCAAGGAGTCGCCGCCGCCCCTGATGGAGCTGGTGGTGCCCGAGCGCCAGAAGCGGACCGTGGCCCAGCTCCAGCACCAGCACGAGCGGGTGTTTGAGGCCATCCGCACCAAGAACGGGGAGTTCGCCTACTTCTACATGAAGGAGCACACCGCCTTCCTGCTGGACACCTACCAGCAGTATTTCAACACCTTCTTCAGCAAAGGAGAGAAATAGGACGCCGCCGCAGACCAGAGATGATCTGCGGCGGTAATTTTTTATAATAAGTTGCGAGAAAAACAAATTCAGGTTCGTCATTACGCAGAAAAATGCGACAGTATTTTGTATACGACGATGAAAAAACGAAAAATAGAAAATAGGACTTGTATTATGATAATACATGTCATATTATTATATATGACAAGTTAAGCGCTTAACAAGGAAATAAACATAACAAGAAGGGGCTGAGCTGACGGATGAGCGATCTGGAAGCATTTAACCGCGGCGCAGAGAGAAAAGGGACCAGTTGTATCAAATGGGATTTCCAGAAAGCGGACTACGGGATGGACAACCTGCTGCCCTTCTCCATTGCCGACGCGGACTATCCCACTTATCCCCCTATCCTGGAGGCGCTGAAGAAGCGGATCGACAACGGCGTCATCGGCTATACCGACCTGGACGAGGACTACTTTGAGGCTGTGGCGGGCTGGTACCGCCGGCGCCACGGCTGGAACATCGAGCACAGCTGGATCGTGCCCACGGGCGGCATCGTTCCGGCCATGTGCAACGCCATTGAGGCGCTGCTGCCGCCGGACGCCAAGGTGATCGTGCAGCCGCCGGTCTACGATCCGTTCTACTCTATCATCCAGGCGGCCGACCGGACAATGGTGAAAAACGACCTGATCCACGACGAGAACGGCTACCGCATGGACTACGACGGCCTGGAGGCCGCCTGTAAGGACGGGGCCGCCATGCTGCTGCTGTGCAGCCCCCACAACCCGGTGTGCCGGGTGTGGACGGAGGAGGAGCTGAAGCGGGTGGCGGACATCTGCGGCCGGTACGGCGTGTACGTGGTCAGCGACGAGATCCACTGGGACCTGATCATGGACGGCTACCACCACACCACCATGGGCCAGTTCCAGGCGCTGTATGAGCGGCTGATCGTCTGCACCAGCTGCAGCAAGACCTTCAACATCGCCGGCCTGGAGACCTCCAACCTGATCATCCCCGGGGAAAAGACCCGGGAGGCCTACCAGAAGTGGCTCTATTCCCGCTACCTCTTCTGCCCCAACACCCTGGGGCTGGAGGCGGTGAAGGCGGCCTACGCCGGCGGCGACCAGTGGGTGGACAGCCAGCGGGCCTACCTGACGGGGAATGCCCAGATCGTCTGCGACTTTATGGCGGAGCACCTGCCCCGGGTCCGGGTGGCCCGGCCTGAGGGCACCTATCTGCTCTGGCTGGACATGACCGACTACGGCCTCTCCAGCGACGAGCTGATCCGCCGCATCGCCCAGGCGGGGGCCGGCCTCAATGGCGGCAACCACTACGGCGAGCAGTACGACGGCTTTGTGCGCATGAACGTGGCCTGCCCCCGCGCCCAGCTGACCGCGGGACTGGCCTGCATCCAAAAGGCCCTTGCGGACCTTTGACCCCCGATGTAACGGCATGACGGAAGAGGTTTTGAGGAGGACTTACATATGGACGAGCAAAAAAACGGCCTGAAAAAGGTCCTGGGCTTCTGGGATCTGATGGGCATCGGCGTGGGCCAGATCATTGGCTCAGGCATTATGGTTCTGACCGGAATCTGCATCTCCATCACCGGGGCGGGCACGCCCTTTGCCTTCCTGCTGGCGGCGGTGCTGGTCATCTGCCCCAACCTGGTGCTGGCTGTCCTGGGCAGCGCGGTGCCGGCCACCGGCGGCATGTACACCTATGTGCGGGACTATATCGGAAAAAAAGCGGGCTTCTTCTACCTGGCCCTGCTGGTGGCCGGACAGCTGGTGCTGGCCATGTTCGCCATCACCTTTGCCGAGTACGCCTGCAGCATCATCCCTGGACTCAATGAGACGGTGGTGGCCTTCGCCATCCTGACCCTCTGCTTTGTGATGAATATTGTGGGCGTGGACATGGCCGCCAAGCTGCAGAACGTGCTGGTGGTGGTTCTGGTGGTGGCCATGGCGCTCTTCAGCGTGAAGACCATCACCAACAACATTCTCCTGGTCAATTCCCTTCAGGCGATGATGTATCTGTACGCATATTGCCGCTTCCCGAAGCGCTACCCGGAGGCGTGGCGGAATTCCCGCTTTCACATTCCGGACAAGGCGTATTATGTGGTGGTGACTGTGGCGCTTGGGGCGCAGATTGCCATTCTGCTGGACTCCATGGCGGAGCTGACGCTCCAGATCGTCCTGGTCAGTCTGGGAGCAATGGCGGTATGCGCGGCATACGCGCTGCTGCGAAGCCGCACCGGAAAGGTGACCGCCACCTACAACATCTGGGAAGACTGATCCCCTGCACAATACGAGAGGAGGAACAAAATGGCATCTTCTGCAAAAGGAGAGCGCTTCTACTACGGGTGGAAGATCGTGTTCTGCGGCTTTCTCTGCCTGTTCTTCGGGCAGGTTCTCTACACCAACTGCGCCGGCGCATACACCGCGGCCATCACAGAGGAATTCGGGTTTTCCCGCTCCTCGTTTACCCTCTATCTGTCCATCAGCTCCGCTGTGATGATGATCTCATCTCCCTTTATCGGCCGGCTTCTGGAGCGGGGGAACACCAAGGTCATCATGGTCGTTCTCCAGATTGTCCAGGCGCTGTGCTACCTGGGCTTTACCGTGTGCACGGAGCTGTGGCAGTTCTACTGCTTTGCGGTAGGCCTGGGCCTGGGCTTTGCCGGTGTCATCCGGCTGGCGCCCGCCATTCTGGTCAACTTCTGGTTTGGACCCAAGCTCCGGGGCCGGGCCATGGCCTTTGTCACCGCCGGCAGCGGCATAGGTGCCCTGACCATCCTGCCGCTCATCACAAAGATCATCACCACCTACGGCTGGCGCTACGGCTACTATACAGCGGCGGCCATCCTCATCTTCTTTGTCACCCCCTGCTTCCTGTTTATCGTCAGCACCCCGGAAAAGAAGGGGATCGCCAAGCGGGGCGAGTACACAGAGGAGGAGAAGAGCTCCCTGAATGAGGAGAAGAGCGGCATGCAGGTGCAGCAGGCCCTGAAGACCCCCGAGTTTGTCTGCATGGTGGTGGCCATGCTGCTGCTGGCCATTGCGGCTACCGGCCTGCTGACCAACGTACAGGTCTATCTGACCGACCTGGGCTACGATCCCACCACCGCTGCCGCCTACACCGCGGTGGCGTCCGGTCTGCTGACCGTGGGCAAGTTCGTTCTGGGCTTCCTGGCCGATAAATTCGGCCTGAAATCCACCACCAACTTTGCCATCGGTACCTTTGTGTTCGTGTTTCTCTGCCTGTTCTTCACCAGCTATTGGGGTCCGGCTGTATTCGGCTTTGTGGCCATTTACGGCATCGGCGGCTCCATTGCGGTGTTCCTTCCGCCCCTGATCACGGCGCGCATTTTCGGCAACCGGGATTACGGCGCTATCTATGGCAGCGTAAACCTGGCTTCCGGCGTGGGCACTACCATCGGCCCGGTGTCGGTGGCCCTGATTTTCGACATCACCGGCAGCTACAAGTACGCCTGGCTGGGCATTGCCGCCCTGGTCCTGGTGGCGGGCATTGCCTTCTACCTGGCCATGGCGCTGGCCGAGAAGCGTCAGATGAAGGCTGCTCGGGCTGCCGTGGCCACAGAACAGTAAAAAGATAATAGAAAACAGGCCGCCGGAGCTCAGGCTCCGGCGGCCTGCGTTTGAAGCGAAAAAGTGCCTGCCGCAGAAGCGATGCGGCAGGCACTTTTTGGGTTGGCTGTATCGCCAGGGGGGAGGCGTTAATCAGCCAGGTAGCGGTTGAGAACAGTGACGATCTGGGCGCGGGTGCAGGTCACGTCGGGGCTGAAGGTGGTGTCGGAGGTGCCCAGGGTGATGCCCT
>NZ_CALXEG010000035.1 GCF_944387275.1 uncultured Pseudoflavonifractor sp. | reverse complement strand
AAGGAGAACATCCCCCGCCAGCTCTTCGAGGTGCCCGTCCAGGCGGCCATCGGCGGCAAGATCATCGCCCGGGAGACCGTCAAGGCCATGCGGAAGGACGTGCTGGCCAAGTGCTACGGCGGCGATATCACCCGGAAAAAGAAGCTGCTGGAGAAGCAGAAAGAGGGCAAGAAGAAGATGCGGAGTCTGGGCAGCGTCCAGATTCCCACCGAGGCGTTTATGGCTGTCCTCAAGCTGGACGAGGAATAAACATAGCATCCGCCGGGAGCAAGCTGCTCCCGGCGGATTTTCCACATTTTACGGGTATTTTGTGGAGAAAAAAGCCTTCCCCCTGGGGGGAAGGTGCCCCAGTGCGCACACTGGGACGGATGAGGGGAAAGGTTACAGTGAGCGCCGCAGTCCCCCTCATCAGTCTCGCTGGCGCTCGACAGCTTCCCCCAGAGGGGGAAGCCAGAGAAAGCACCGTGCCCAAAGCCTTCCCCCTGGGGGGAAGGTGGCTGGCCGAAGGCCAGACGGATGAGGGGGACAACCTCCGCCGCCCATCAAACCGCAGACAAGCCCGCGCCGCTTTTGCGGCGCGGGCTTGTCGTTACTGCTGCTGTTTCTTTTTCTCCAGGTCCTCCAGGTGGGCCTTGAGCACCAGGTTGATATAGCTGGACAGGGACCGGTCCTCCCCCTCTGCCAGTGCCTGAATCTGTTCCAAAACAGGCATATCCAGTGTAATACTGACACTTTTTTTCAAAGGTTTCACGGTATCACCTCTACACGAGATGATACTATAATTCACGATTTCCTTTTGCATTATAGTGTTTAATCGTGTAAAATAGTGGCGATGTGATAAAAATGTACACAAACGACTTTGAAGCGGCGTTTTCCGCGTTTTTGGAGCGGCACGAGTACGACGAGGCGGAGAATTATCTGTTTTCCATGGTGCGGCTGGCCTTTGCGGCCGGCTGGCGGGCGGCTGGAGGCGAGCCGCCGGTGGCGGAGAAGATCTACCAGCTCCTCTCCCCCGCCGGGGACAAGGACACCGGCGAGGGGACCCAGGACGGCTGAAGCCTGCCGGGGAGGTCAAAGGCGCGTTCTCCCGCTCCGGGACGGGGCCGGTCGAAAAAAGATGAAAAACCCTCTTGCTTTTTTCGAACATTTGTTGTATCCTATATTCGAACACAAGTTCCATAACGGCGGGAGAACCACCTGCCGGGGCGGAATCTAAAAGTCCGGTTTATAGGACGCAATATGTGCTATTCTGGACCCATCAAAGCCGGGAGGGAACGCCATGGAGACCATCTACTACCGCCTGGACGCGCGGCGTCTGACTGTATACCACATGGCCAGCGGGGAGGCCGCCCCCGCGCCCAGGGATATGCTCTTTCTCCGTTCCCGGCCCAAGGCGCCCCGGCCGGAGGGGAAGGTGCTGGACTTTGACGCCTGCCGCCGGGCCCTGGCCGGGGAGCCGGAGGAGGAAGCCCAACCCGACGCCGGTTCTGCCGGGGAATGCGCCCCCGCCGGGGACAAAAGCGCCTCTGACGGCGGCGCGCCCCGTGTCCGCCGCCCCCACCGGCTCCGCCTGGCCCTGGACGCCGCCGCCTCCCTGGCGGTGGTGGTGATGGCGGCGGTGGTGGTGGGCCAGTTCCTCCGCCTGTTCTGAAGGCGGAACACGAATTTTTTGCCCCCATTTCCCCCGCTGTCCTTGACGCAACCCGGTTTTGGTGATACAATGTCCCGCAGAAACAGG
This sequence comes from uncultured Pseudoflavonifractor sp., assembly GCF_944387275.1. Taxonomy (GTDB): domain Bacteria; phylum Bacillota; class Clostridia; order Oscillospirales; family Oscillospiraceae; genus Pseudoflavonifractor; species Pseudoflavonifractor intestinihominis. Next base: position 32,940 of record NZ_CALXEG010000035.1, on the reverse strand, counting down.
CATTGACCGGGAGGAGTACGCGGAGACCCGGACCTGAGAGAGACGCCGGCTGGTGGAAGGCGCCCGAAGGTCCCGCGGAAGGCGCCCGCAAGCTGCGGGGAGGAAATGCCCCGCCGGTCCCCGCCGTTACCGGGTTCGAGTGCGGAGCGGTCACGCTCCGAATTCAGGTGGCACCACGGAGATATTCCGCCCTGAGCTGAGGCTCAGGGCGGTTTTTGTTTTCCGGCCGCCCGTTTACCGGCAAATCACAGACAGAAGGAGTTTGAGTTTTATAATGAAGAACACCGAAAAGACCATGGAAAAGATCGTGGCCCTGTGCAAGGGCCGGGGCTTCGTCTATCCCGGCAGCGAGATCTACGGCGGCCTGGCCAACTCCTGGGACTACGGCCCTCTGGGCGTGGAGCTGAAGAACAACGTGAAGCGGGCCTGGTGGAAGAAGTTCGTCCAGGAGAACCCCTACAACGTGGGTCTGGACGCCGCCATCCTGATGAACCCCCAGGTGTGGGTGGCCTCCGGCCATGTGTCCACCTTCAACGACCCCCTCATCGACTGCAAGGCCTGCAAGATGCGCCACCGCGCCGACAAGCTGATTGAGGACTGGCTCCAGGAGCAGGGCCGCACCGACGTGAACGTGGAGGCCATGACCCAGGAGGAGATGGTGGCCTTCATCCGGGAGAACAGCATCCCCTGCCCCGGCTGCGGCAAGAGCGACTTCACCGACATCCGCAAGTTCAACCTGATGTTCAAGACCCACCAGGGCGTCACCGAGGACACCTCCACCGAGGTGTACCTGCGGCCCGAGACCGCCCAGGGCATCTTTGTCAACTTCCAGAACATCCAGCGCACCACCCGCAAGAAGCTGCCCTTCGGCGTGTGCCAGGTGGGCAAGAGCTTCCGCAACGAGATCACCCCGGGCAACTTCATCTTCCGCATCCGTGAGTTCGAGCAGATGGAGCTGGAGTTCTTCTGCCAGCCCGGCACCGATCTGGAGTGGTTCGCCTACTGGCGCAAGTACTGCCACGACTGGCTCACCAGCCTGAACATCAAGGACGAGAACCTGCGCCTGCGCGACCACGAGCCCGAGGAGCTGGCCTTCTACTCCAAGGCCACCACGGACTTTGAGTTCATGTTCCCCTTCGGCTGGGGCGAGCTGTGGGGCGTGGCCGACCGCACCGACTACGACCTGAAGCAGCACCAGGAGCACTCCGGTAAGGACATGACCTACTTCGACCAGGAGAAGAACGAGCACTATATCCCCTACGTCATCGAGCCCTCCCTGGGCGCCGACCGCGTGACCCTGGCCTTCCTGGTGGAGGCCTACGACGAGGAGGTGGTGGACGCGGAGAAGAACGACGTCCGCACCGTCATGCGCTTCCACCCCGCCCTGGCCCCCTTCAAGTGCGCCGTGCTGCCCCTGAGCAAGAAGCTGGGCCCCGCCGCCCAGGAGGTGTACGCCGAGCTGTCCAAGTACTTCATGGTGGACTACGACGAGGCAGGCTCCATCGGCAAGCGCTACCGCCGCCAGGACGAGATCGGCACCCCTCTGTGCATCACCGTGGACTTCCAGACCGTGGGCGACGACAAGACCCCCGCCGACCACTGCGTCACCGTCCGCGACCGGGACACCATGGAGCAGGTCCGTCTGCCCATCGACCAGCTGAAGGCCTATATCGAGGAGAAGATCGCGTTCTAAGGAGAAGCATCTTCCTGCTCCATGTCCGCCGCTTGCGGCGTGCAGGGTTTTGGCGCAGACAAAACCCTGATGCGGGGCGGATTCACTCCGCCCCAGCAGATAAAATCCTCGGGGTCCCCGCGAAACCTGTTTCGTGGGGCGCAGGTGCGCCTGCCCATCGACCAGCTGAAGGCCTATATCGAGGAGAAGATCGCGTTCTAATCAAGCCTTCCCCCCTGGGGGAAGGTGGCTGCCTCTCGGGGCCCCCGCACGAGCCCAGCGAAGCAAATATGGGGCCCCCGCGGAAGGCGGAACGCCTTTCGTGGGGAGAGGAGCCGCAGCGCAATGAATGAGCTTTGCCATTTATGGCAAAGCGAACGATATGTAGCTTGCGGCGACGAGGGGAGAGGACGAGCAGCGGAGTGAACGAGCCCTGGAATTTATGCCGGGGCAAGCGATACGCAGCTTGCGAGGACGAGGTCCGGCGGCGGCAAAATTCAATGACCCGCCGTATTTGTGAGTAGTTACCACGCCGGTTCGGTGCCCTGCGTGCCGCTCCCCCTCTGCCCGAGCAGAGTTACCCGCCCAGACTTGTAAGTTGCTGCAATTCAAGGGGCGTTCTCAATGCCGCACGGGGCCTCTGCGCCGTGTTTCAGTCTCTGACCGAGTTAAGCCTTCCCCCTGGGGGGAAGGTGGCATTTGCGCAGCAAATGACGGATGAGGGGAGAGCCTTCGATGCGCAATGCAGTACCCCTCATCCGTCTCGCTGGCGCTCGACAGCTTCCCCCAGCGGGGGAAGCCTGTAAGGTGCGCTCTGAAAGCCCTTCTCTGGAGAGACCTTTTCAAGTTTCCACACGAGACCCGCCGCACCGGCGGCCTGCCGGCGCGGCGGTTTCTCTTTCCCTGCCTTGTAAAAACGGAGTCAAAATTATGAAAAAATTTCTGCAAAAGCTGGACCCCATTGCCAAGAACCCGGTGCTCACCCCGGTGCTGTGCGTGCTGATGGGGGTGTGCGTGGGGGTGCTGTCCCTGTGGTTTGCCTGCGTGGACAACCGCACCGCCATGTTCATCAGCTACTTCACCCACCCTCTCATCGCCCTGCTCAACATCCTGCCTGTGGCGTTCCTGTCCCTGCTGCTCTACTTCCTCATCGGCCGGGCCTGGATCTCCTACCTGCTGACGGCGGCCCTGACCATGGGCCTCACCTTTGCCAGCTTTTACAAGCTCACCTTCCGCAACGACCCCATGATGTTTGAGGACATCCTCCTCATCCGGGAAGCGGGCAACATGGCGGGCAAGTACCAGCTGTTCCTCAACAAGAGCATGGTGATGGCCCTGGCGCTGCTGGTGCTGGGGCTGGTGTTCCTGCTGCTGTTTGCCCGGGCCAAGACCACCTGGAAGCCCCGGCTGCTGTGCGCCCTGGTGACCGCCCTGATGGCCTTTCCCCTGTACGCCCTGTACACCGACGCCAACCTCTACAACAACAAGACCCGCAACGAGGACCTGATCTCCCCATGGTCGGCCACCCAGGTGTACACCTCCAAGGGCTTCCTCTACCCCTTCCTGTACAGCGTCCGCTCGGCCTCCGACCCGGCCCCCGAGGGCTACGACGCCAAGGCCTGCCAGGAGGTCATGGCCGGGTACACCGACGCCGACATCCCCGAGGAGCAGAAGGTGGACATCTTCACCATCCAGCTGGAGGCCTACAACGACTTCACCAAGTTCGGCGTGCCTGAGCTGAACCCGGAGGTGTACCGGGTGTTCCACGAGCTGGAGGCGGAGAGCTACACCGGCAACCTGGTGACCAACATCTTTGCCGGCGGCACCATCGACACGGAGCGGTGCTTCCTCACCGGCTACTCCGACCTGGGGTCCTTCCGCTCCCCCACCAACTCCTACGCCTGGTACTTCCGGGATCAGGGCTACTACGCCACCGGCAGCCACTCCTGCTACGCCTGGTTCTACAACCGGGAGAACATCAACGCCAACCTGGGCCTGGAGGACTACAAGTTCGTGGAGAACTACTACGGGGAGCTGACGGGCGGCGGCATCGGGTATGACGACGTGCTCTTCCCCGAGATCATCAATCTGTACGAGGAGCACAAGGCCAGCGACGACCGGCCCTACTTCTCCTTCAACGTGACCTACCAGGGCCACGGCCCCTATGACACCGACCGGACCTGGTACGGGGACGGCTGGGTGGTGGACGACGGGTCCTACACCCAGGAGGAGCTGAACCTGATGAACAACTACTTCGGCTCCCTGAAGAACACCGGGGACAATATGGAGCAGTTTTTCGACTACTTCCGGGAGAGCAAGGACCCGGTGGTCATCGTGCTCTTCGGCGACCACAACCCCTGGATGGGGGACGCCAACAGCGTGTACAGCAAACTGGGCATCGACCTGGACCTGTCCACCAAGGAGGGCTTCCTGAACTACTACGCCACCCGCTACCTGATCTGGGCCAACGACGCGGCCAAAGAGGTGCTGGGCTGCGACTTCCAGGGCGAGGGCCCCGACGTGAGCCCCAACTTCCTCATGACCGAGCTCTTTGACCTGTGCGGCTGGGAGGGTCCCGCCTTCATGCAGGCCACCCGGCCGGTGATGGAGGCCCTGCCCGTCATCAACGTGCCCACCGGCCTCTACTTTGAGGACGGAAACCTGACCAAGGATCTGACCGCTGAGGATCAGGCCCTGGCCGACCTGTACGACAATCTTCAGTACTACTGGCGGAAACACTTTGTGGGCTGAAGAAAAGAGAGCGAGCCCCCGGCGCCGCGCACAAGCGCGGCGCCGGGGGCGTTTTTGTTTTGTATGGAAGAGAGGATAAAAGGGTCGCGCCCAAGCCTTCCCCCTGGGGGGAAGGTGGCTGGCCGAAGGCCAGACGGATGAGGGGAGCAGCTGGACTAAGCAAAGCGAGCGATACGCAGCTTGCGAGGACGCGCCTCCGGCGGCCTACTTTCCAGCGAGGGAAAGTAGGCAAAGCTCGCCAGGGGGAAACAGGCGCGGAGGGCCCTTCCAGGGCCAAACGCGCCCGTTTCCCCCTGGTACCCCCTTTCCCGGGGGCCCCGCCGAAGCCCAGCGGAGCGGGTTCGGTGGGGAGAGGACGAGCAGCGGAGTGAACGAGCCCTGGAATTTATGCCGGGGCAAGCGATACGCAGCTTGCGAGGACGAGGTCCGGCGGCGGCAAAATTCAATCACCCGCCGTATTTGAGAGTAGTTACTATGCCGGTTCGGTGCCCCGCGTGCCGTTACTGCAAGGCCCGAGCAGAGTTACCCGCCCAGACTTGGAAGCCCCTGCAATTCAAGGGGCGTTCTCAATGCCGCACAAAGTCTCTGCGCCGTGTTTCAGTCTATGCCCGAGGCAAGCCTTCCCCCTGGGGGGAAGGTGCCCCAGTGCGCACACTGGGGCGGATGAGGGGAAGGGGCCCAGTAATCACCGCAGTTGCCCTCATCAGTCACGCTTTCGCGTGACAGCTTCCCCCGGTGGGGAAAGCCTATGGGGTGCGTTCTAAGCCTTCCCTGACGGGGGAAGCCAGAGAGGACATCCTCCAGAGCATCTCTCCCAGGGACAAAAAACATCCCCCGCGCCACAGGCGCGGGGGATGCTGTTATCTTGTTCAGGGCAGGTAGGACAGGGGGTTGACGGTGGTGCCGTTGATCTTCACCTGGAAGTGGCAGTGGTTGCCGGTGGACCGGCCGGTGGAGCCCACCCGGGCGATGACCTGGCCCTGGTAGACCTTGTCGCCGACGCTGACCAGCAGGCTGGAGCAGTGGGCGTAGTAGGTCTGGTAGCCGTTGCCGTGGTCGATGATGACATACTTGCCGTAGCTCCAGTTGCTGCCGGTGCCGGTGCCCGCCCAGATGACGGTGCCGCCGTCAGCGGCCTGAATGCCGGTGCCGTAGGCCGCAGCGATGTCGATGCCGGAGTGGTAGCTGTAGCTGCCGAAGATATAGCGGTAGCCGAAGTAGGAGGTGATGTTGCCGTACACAGGCCAGATGAAGGAGCCGGTGGGCAGCCAGCTGGGCCGCTCCTTGGTGCCAACGGCGATGACCTTGGCGGTGGGCTCGGTGATGGTGACGTTGTTGGTGATGTTGCGCTCACGCTCGTTGCCGTTGACGTAGGTCACGTCGGCGGTGATCTCCGCCAGGCCCTCGCTGCCTGCGTCCAGCACCTTGGTGTCGCCCTGGTACATGGAGTCGTCCTCCACCTCTTCCACCGGGCTGGCGATGGCCTCCTGGTAGGTGATGGTCTCGGTGGTCTGGACGGACAGGAAGGGGATGACCTCCCGCACGTTGAGGATCTGGCCGATATAGATGTTGTTGATGTCCACGTCGGGGTTCAGGGCCTCCAGCTCGGACAGGGACATGTCGTTGTCGTAGGCGATCTGCATGAAGGTGTCGCCCTTCTGGACCTCATAGGTGGTCTGGCCGTTGGTGTTGGCGGTCAGGCGGGCCTCCATGGCGGACAGATCCTGCTCCACGTCGGAGGGGGTGTACTGCCGGCTGATGGACACGGACTCCACAAACTCGGCGGAGGTGGTGTTCTCGTTGACATAGGGGGCCTTGATGGCGTCCAGCATGGCGGTGAGAGAGGTCTCGTCCTGGGCCGCGCCGATGAACTGGCCGTTGACCTTGAGCACGTAGCTCTTCATCACCTCGCCGATCTGGTCGAACAGGTAGGTCTCAAAGTCGCCCACGTTGGACAGCTTGTCCTTCTCGGTGAGGGCGAAGTCGTAGGTGACGGCGTTGTCCAGGGTGTAGTCATACCCCAGAATATCGGAGGCCCGGGCTTCCACCCGCTCCATGGCGCCCTCGAACACCTCCGGGTCGGAGACCACGCCCAGGGTGACGCCGTCCACCGACACCACGTAGCTGGGGGTGTACACGGTGCCCACCACCAGGGCCACGCCGATGACGCCGGCGATCAGCAGGAAGGCCAGAGGGCCCACGGCCTTGTGGCCGGCGGCGGCGGCGTCCGCCCGGTGGAGCAGGGCGCCCACGCTGCGGCCCGCGGCGATGAGGGCGTCCAGCACAGGGCGGCGGCCCTGCCGGGAGCTACCTTCCTCCCGGACGCCGCCCGCCGTCTCTTCGGCGGGGATGGCGTCGGGCACTGCCTGCCGGCCATTGGAGTGTAAGATCTCATCCATCGGAGAAGGACCTCCTTAAGAAAGGCAAAAAGTCAAAATAAGAATCCGCCTGCAACACAGCGGGGAGCGCTGAAAATTACAGAACGGAATGAAATGATTACAAACTGGTTACAAACGGTATCATACACGCTTTTTGCCTTTACGTCAATACTTTTTTACATGAAAACGGGCGGGAAAGGGGAGATTTTTCCTCCGAAAGGGGCCGGGGCGGGGAGTAAGCTTAAAAAACGGGGCGAAATCTTAAGAAAACCCCGTCCCGCCGCCCGCCGGGCGGCGGGGTTCGGGCGGCTTTTCTTGCGTGGGGGCGGTGGGGCGTGGTATACTGTATCGTTAAGGCGGCGGTGCCGCCGGTCCATTTTTCAACTGGAGGCGCTTCATGGAAACAAGGAAATCCCGTCCCCGGCGCAGAGGGCCGCTGATCCTGTTGGCGGCGGTGCTGGTGCTTGTGGCGGGTGGACTGTTCTTTTACGACCAACAGACCCGGATTCAGACCGAGACCCTCACGGTTGCCTCAGACCGGCTGCCCGCGGGGTTTGACGGCTACCGCATCGTGCAGATCTCCGACCTCCACGGCAGGGAGTTCGGGGAGGACAACAAAATTCTGCTGGAAAAGACGGCGGCGCTGGAGCCCGACCTGATTGCCATCACCGGGGACGTGATCGACGACCCGGACCAGATGGGCATTCTGGAGCCCCTGGCCAGGGGCCTGACCGCCATCGCCCCCACCTTTTATGTGACGGGCAACCACGAGTGGGCCATCAAGGAGGCGGCCACGGTGAAGAGCCTGCTGGAGGAGCAGGGCGTGACGGTGCTGTCCAACGAGTATCTGACCCTGGAGCGGGGCGGGGACTCCATTGTCCTGGCGGGCATCGACGACCCCAACGGCCCCTACGACCAGAAGACCCCGGAGGAGCTGTCCGACGAGATCCACGCCGCCCTGGGGGACCCCTACGTGGTGCTGCTGGCCCACCGGAACGAGTACTACCAGGTGTACGACCGGTGCGGCTTTGACCTGACGCTCTGCGGCCATGTCCACGGGGGGCTGATCCGGCTGCCCTTTACCGACGGGCTCATCGACAATACCCGCCGCCGGTTTTTCCCCACCCACACCGCCGGGCTCTATCCCCTGGACGGAGGTGGCACGCTGATGGTGTCCCGGGGCCTGGGCAACGGGGGCATCTCCTTCCGGCTGTTCAACCGGCCCCACCTGCCGGTCATTGTGCTGAAATCGGGGGAGTAAGAGGTAAAACAGGCATAAAGCCCGCTCAGGCAGAGGCTGGAACACGGCGTAGAGACTGCGTGCGGCATTGAGAACGCCCCTTGAATTGCAGCTGCTTACAAGTCTGGGCGGGTAACTCTGCTCGGGCGACGCAGGAACGATACGTAGGGCACCGAACCGGCATAGTAACTGCTCACAAATACGGCGGGTGATTGAATTTTGCCGCCGCCGGACGTACTCCGAAAGGGGGTACCAGGGGGAAACGGGCGCGTTTGGCCCTGAAAGGGCCCTCCGCGCCTGTTGCCCCCTGGCGAGCTTTTCCTACTTTCCCTCGCTGGAAAGTAGGCCGCCGGAGGCCGTTCCCCTTGTATCCACAAACCGCCTGCGAACTGAGAGATTTCCCCTCATCCGACATTTGCTGCGCAAATGCCACCTTCCCCCCAGAGGGGGGAAGGCTTAGGACGCGCCCCATAGGCTTTCCCCCAGGGGAAGGCATTTTACCCCCACAATATAAAGAAAAGAGAACTGACCATGGAATATTTTGCGGGAACCTTTGATATCGCGGTCATCGGCGCGGGCCACGCGGGCATTGAGGCGGCGCTGGCCGCCGCCCGGCTGGGCCTGCGGACGGTGTGCTTCACCGTGAACCTGGACGCGGTGGGCAACATGCCCTGCAATCCGGCCATCGGCGGCACGGGCAAGGGCCACCTGGTGCGGGAGATCGACGCCCTGGGGGGCGAGATGGGCCGGGCCGCCGACGCCGCCTGCATCCAGTACCGCATCCTGAACCGGGGCAAAGGCCCTGCGGTGTGGTCCCTGCGGGCCCAGGCCGACCGGCGGGAATACCAGAAGGTGATGAAGCACACCCTGGAGAGGCAGGAAAACCTGTGGGTCAAGCAGGCCGAGGTGGTGGCCATCCGCACGGAGAACGGCGCCGTGTCCGCGGTGGTCACCGCCACCGGGGCGGTGTATGCCGTGCAGGCCGCGGTGGTGTGCACCGGCACCTTCCTGGGGGGCCGCACCATCGTGGGCGACGTGGTGCGGGACTCGGGCCCCGACGGCCTGGCCGCCGCCCTGCCCCTGACCGAGTGCCTCAAATCCCTGGGGCTGTCCATCCGCCGCTTCAAGACGGGCACGCCCCCCCGGGTCCACCGGCGGAGCGTGGACTTCTCCAAGATGGAGCTCCAGCCCGGCGACCCGGACGCCCAGCCCTTCTCCTTTGAGACGGCCGCGCCCCCGGCCAACAGGGCCGTGTGCTACCTGACCTACACCAACGCCGCCACCCACGCCGTCATTCGGGCCAACCTGGACCGCTCCCCCCTCTACGACGGCACCATCGAGGGGATCGGCCCCCGGTACTGCCCCTCCATTGAGACCAAGATCGTCCGTTTTCCCGACAAGGAGCGGCACCAGCTCTTCATCGAGCCCATGGGCCTGGACACGGAGGAGCTGTATATCCAGGGTCTGAGTTCCTCCCTGCCCGAGGAGGTACAGGTGGAGATGCTCCACACCATCCCCGGCCTGGAGCGGGCCGAGATGACCCGTGCGGCCTACGCCATCGAGTACGACTGCGTGGACCCCATGGAGCTGCTGCCCACCCTGGAGTGCAAAAAAATCCCCGGCCTGTACGGCGCGGGCCAGTTCAACGGCTCCTCCGGCTATGAGGAGGCCGCCGCACAGGGCCTGGTGGCGGGCATCAACGCCGCTTTGAAGCTGCTGGGCCGTCCCCCCATGGTCATCGGCCGGGACCAGGGGTACATCGGCGTGCTCATCGACGACCTGGTGACCAAGGGCACCAACGAGCCCTACCGGATGATGACCTCCCGCACCGAGTACCGGCTGCTGTGCCGCCAGGACAACGCCGACCGCCGTCTCACCGGCCTGGGCCGCCAGGTGGGGCTGGTGAGCGAGGAGCGGTACCGCGCCATGCTGGACAAGTACGCCGCCGTGGACCGGGAGTGTGCCCGGCTGGAGCACACCGGCGTGTCCCCCTCCCCCGCCCTGGACGCCCTGCTCTCGGGCAAGGGGGAGCCCCCCGCCCCCAACGGGGCCCGGCTGGCCGACCTGCTCCGCCGTCCCCGCATGACCTACGGCGACCTCTCTCCCCTGGACCCCGGGCGGCCGGAGCTGCCCGCCGCCGTCACCGAGGCGGTGGAGATCGACCTGAAGTACCGGGGCTATATCGAGCGGCAGCAGCGGCAGGTGGAGGAGATGCGCCGGCTGGAGAGCCGCCCCCTGCCCCCGGATTTGGACTACCAATCCCTCCAGGGCCTGCGGCTGGAGGCCAGACAGAAGCTGTCGGAAATCCGTCCCCTGAACCTGGGCCAGGCCAGCCGGATTTCCGGCGTGAGTCCTGCTGACATCGCCGCGCTGATGATCGCACTGGAGCGGGGCTGACGCCATTTCCCTCATCCGCCCCCTGCGGGGGCACCTTCCCCCCAGGGGGAAGGCTTTGGGCGCGATACGGATGAGGGGAACCGCCCCGCTGCCGTTTTCCGGGGAAAGGTGGGTCGGGCTTAAAAAATCGTCACGATTTCTTCACAGACTGTCCACATTTTCCGGGTAGACTGTGGAGAAAAGGAGGCGAATAGCCGTGATGAATGAGGATAGGATGGAAAAAGAAGTACGCCGGGGCGTGCGGTTCAACAAGATCGCCCTGGCAGCGCTGGCGCTGCTGGCGGCGGTGGGGGCGTGGGCGCTGCTGAGCTGGTTTGGCCGCCCCCTGGACGACAGCATCACCCCCGATGGCCTGGCCCAGCACCTGAGCGGCGGCGCTCTGGGCAAGACCGGCGGAGTGTACTACACCCTGGAGGACGGCAGCGGTCTGGTGGACGTCCTGGACCTGCCGGGCTGGACCATCACCCAGGAGGAGGCGGAGGGAGAGCCGCTGGTGGTGTTCCGCCTGTGGGAGAACTGCGAGCTGGCCCTGTACGAGGGCGGTCTGGCCTATGCCTGGAACGGCTACGCCCCGTCGGACACCACCGGGGCGGCCTGGTACACCGTCCCCGAGGGGACGGCCCAGGCGGCGGCCTCCCTGCTCAAGGCGGACGGACAGCTGGAGGCGGACCCCGGCGTCCGGTTCTGACTTATTTTTAAATAAAGGAGCAAGCACGTGACAACAAAGCCAAAGGTAGTGCTGGGCCTGTCGGGCGGAGTGGACTCCGCCGTGGCGGCAGAGCTGCTGAGCCGGGACTATGAGGTCCACGGCCTGTATCTGGACATCGGCCTGGGGGGCACGGGAAAGGCGGACGCCGCCGCCGTGGCCGACCGACTGGGCATCCCCTTCCACACCGCGGACATCCGGGACGCGCTGGAGCGCCAGGTGTGCGGCCCCTTTGCGGCGGACTATCTGGCGGGGCGCACCCCCCTGCCCTGCGCCCGGTGCAATCCCACTGTGAAGTTCCCCGCCCTGCTGGCCCTGGCGGAGGAGATCGGCGCGGACAAGGTGGCCACCGGGCACTACGCCCGCACCGCCCTGGCCCCCGACGGCAGGGTGCTGCTGCGCAAGGGCCTGAGGGCCAACGACCAGTCCTATATGCTCTCCCGGCTGCCCCAGGATATATTACAGAAGGTAATTTTCCCCCTGGGTGATTACGAAAAGACCCAGGTGCGGGCCATGGCGGGGGCGGCGGAGCTGCCGGTGGCGGACAAGCCGGACTCCATGGAGATCTGCTTCATCCCCGACGGGGACTACGCCGCCTGGCTGGAGCGCCGGGGCGCGGTGCCGCCGCCCGGGGACTTTGTGGACAGGGACGGCAAGGTGCTGGGCCGCCACGGAGGCATCCACCGGTACACCCTGGGCCAGGGCCGTGGGCTGGGGGTGTCCGGCCCCCACAAGTACTATGTGACCGAGATCGACCCGGCCTGCGGCAAGGTGGTGCTGTCCGACGGCGCCGACCTGATGGCCGGGCGGGTATACTGCGCCGACATGAACTGGCTGGCCGTGGACGGCCTGCCGGAGCCGCTGGAGGTGACGGTGCGCCTGCGCCACTCCAAGACCGAGCTGGCGGCCGTGGCCCGTGCCCACGGGGAAAACGTGGTGCTGGAGATGCACACCCCCGCCCGGGCCCCCACGCCGGGCCAGCTGGCGGTGCTCTACCTGGGGGACGTGGTGGCGGCCAGCGGCTGGATCACTGGCGCGGACCGGACCGTCCCCGGCCCATAGAGACAGAAGGAACAATGGCTCTCCCCGCTGGCGGGGAGAGCCGTTGTTTTTTTACGAAAAAAAGAGATGGCAGAAAAATGTTTTTCTATGGAAAACAAAAGCGCGGAAATGAATGAAAATGAGTGTTTTATAGGAAATCAGGGGGGAATACGCACATATAGGGAGGATGAAGCGGAAACAGAAGATCCCATTCCTTCACAATAGAAATATAAATGAAAAACATTTTTTGAAATGTGACCGAAATGTAACCGTTGCATGATACAGTATTGCCGTAGACGGGGGCGGACCTGACTCGGGATGGTCTCCCCTTCTGAAGAAGCGACAAAGGCAAACCGGCCGAAAGGCCGGGACGCAAAGCCAGGAGGCTAAAGCGGCAGCTGCCGCCATGCCGGTCCGGCCGCCGCAGATTTCATAGACCTTTCTCCCGCAGCGGAGAAAGAAAGGAGAAATGAAATATGCTGGCAAAGACGAAGAAGATCTTAGCAATGGTCCTCACCCTGTGCATGGTGGTGGGGATGCTGGGCACCGCCGCCATCGCGGCGGAGGAGCCGGAGAGCACCGGCGGCCCGGAGGTGCTGAGCGGCACCGACCCCACCCCCGGCGAGAACCCTGACGACACCCAGCCCACCGACGGCCAGGCCGCCCTCCAGGCCCAGGTGGACGCCGCCGAGGCCGGCGGCACGGTCACCCTGGAGGGGGACGTGGAGCTGGCCGGGGCCGTAAACATCAGCAAGAGCCTGGTGCTGGACCTGAACGGCCACAGCCTGAAGGGCGCCGGCGCGGACCAGCTGCTGGTCATCACCAGCCCTGACGGCGCCGCGGTGGACGTGACCGTAAAGAACGGCACACTGGACGGCGGCCAGAGCGCCGGCCGGGGCAACGCGGCATTTTACGGCGGCGCCATCTACTGCACCGCCGGCAAGGCCAGCACCCTGACCCTGGTGGACTGCGCCTTTGAGAACAACGTGGCGGGCACGGGCAGCGCCCTGTGGACCGACAGCTCCCTGTACATGGAGGGCTGCACCCTGGAGAACAATGTGGGCACCGCCGGCACCAACTACGGCTCCGCCGTGGCGGTGAAGGGCCCCACCACCAGCGAGGGCGCCGACGCGCCCAAGGTCCCCTCGGTCACTGTCACCGGCTGCACCTTTGAGAGCAACGGCCGGGACGACGCCAACACCCTGGGCGGCGCGCTGTACATGCTGGGCGTGGATACCGTCGCGGTGAGCGACAGCTCCTTCACCGGCAACCAGGGCGGCACCGGCGGCGCCGTGTACTGCAGCAACAGCAATTCCGTGTCCTTTACCGGCGTGACCTTTACCGGCAACAGCAGCGTCAGCGGCTCGGGCGGCGGCGGCGCGTACGCGGACAACGTCAAAGCTCTGCGCTTTGACGGCTGCACCTTCACCGGCAACACCGCCAGCGGTATGGGCGGCGGCCTCTGCTCCGGCGCCCAGAACAGCCTGACCGTCACCAACTGCACCTTTACTGACAACAGCTGCACCGCGGGCAACGGCGGCGCCATCTCCCACCAGAGCGGCCCCGCTGTCATCTCCGACAGCACCTTCACCGGCAACACCGCCGCGGTCATGGGCGGCGCCATCCTGGTGGCCGACACCTTCACCATGGACACCAGCCTGAAGCTGGAGAAGTGCACCATCGCCGACAGCACCGGCGGCTACGGCGGCGCGCTGGCCATCCAGGGAATCAAGGGCAGCTACAACGTGCCCGCCACTGTGGACAGCGAGACCACCATCACCAACAGCACCGCCACCGTGTACGGCGGCGCCATCTACGCGGCCTACATGGACATGGACCTGGGCGCCGCCATCACCGGCAGCACCAGCCCCAGCTACGGCGGCGCGGTGTACGCCTACCTGGGCGACCTGGACGTGACCGGCTCCATCACCGGCGCCTCCGGCGCCAACTACGGCGGCGGCATCTACGCCAACCAGGTCAACCTGACCGTCACCGGTACCGTCACCGGCAACACGGTGGCCCTGCACAGCACCGGCGTCAACGGCTACGGCGGCGGCATCGCCAGCCTGTACGGCACCCTGACCCTGGGCGAGGGGGCGGCCGTGTACAACAACACCGCCGCCGGCGCGGGCGACGACATCTACAGCATGGGCATGGAGGGCTACCCCAACGTGCTCAACCTGGTACCCGCCGGCCAGATGTCCGGCGACCTGACCCTGACCGGCGGCGACAAGATCACCGGCTGGTATGTGGACGGCCTGAAGGGCGCCGATGCCACCAGCCGCTGGAGCGTGGACGGCTACTACGACGAGTACACCCCTGTGGCGGACGAGGTCACCTATCTGGCCCTGAAGGCCGCCCACGGCGAGCCCTACGTCCCGTCCTACATGTACTACCACGTCACCGTCAACTATCTGGACAAGGACACCGGCCGGACCATCGCCTCCAGCTACACCTCTCCCAGCCACATTGAGGGCAGCGCCTATGACGTGAGCGCCTATGACGCCATCGCCATCGACGGCTACACCTACGACAGCACCAGCGGCGACGCCCTGACCGGCGTGCTCAACAGCAACAAGACCGTGAACGTGTACTACGTGGCCGACAAGGAGACGGACATCGATGATGAGGACACCCCCACCACCGACCTGCCCGAAACCACCGATCCCACCGACCCCGGCCAGGGCGGCCAGACCGAGATCCCGGATGAGGATACCCCCACCACCGATCTGCCCGAAACCACCGACCCCGGCCAGGGCGGCCAGACCGAGATCCCCGACGGCGACATCCCCACCGGCAACCTGCCCCAGACCGGTACCACCAGCAGCGCCCCTGTGTTCCGGGCCATCAGCGGTGTGTTCCTGTGCCTGGCGGTGGTGTTCGGCGGCGTGACCGTGGTCCTGTTCCGCAAGGAGCGCCACCAGGGCTGAGCCTTCGGCCTGAACCCCGCGAGAGGAAATTCCAGCACCAGAGCATAATGGAGCCCCGCCTCTGATTTCAGAGGCGGGGCTCCTTTGTTCTACAGACCATGCTCCGGCGGGGCGGTGAGGATGGACATCTGGAGCACGTAGTTGTCGTACCCGTCCACGGACAGCTCGTCCAGCAGGGCGTCCTCGTAGAAGGGGCCGGTGAGGGGCAGGCCCTGGTCTTGTGCCCAGGAGAGCATACGGCGGTAGGTGCGCCAGGCGGTGTCGTACCCGCCGGTGTGGCAGGCCACCAGGTACTGCCCGGCGGGCCGCACGGTGACGGGAACCCCGCCGGGGCGGCGGTCCATCTGGGTGTAAAAGGCGCAGTACCCGTCGGGGCTGGGCTGCACCGCCTTCTCCGGGTCCATGATGGCCCCCACCGGGTAGGGGCTGACGATGTGTCTGGCCTCCCGGAACTGCATGTGGGCCACAAAGGCCAGGCTGACGCTCTCCCCCGGCCTGCGGGGGGTGGTGATGAGCAGGGCCTGGGGCCGCTCCTCCACCCGCACCCCCTCCCGGTCCGCCGCCATGGCCGCCCGGGTCAGGGCCGCCTTCCGGCGGATCAGGTCCCGCATCTGCCGGAGCCGGCGGATCTTGTCCTCCAGCTCCCCCGCCTCCCCCTCCAGCAGGGCCACCAGCTCCTCCGGACTGCGCCGGTCCAGGTAGGCCTTGATCTGGGACAGGGGCATGTCCAGCTCCTTGAGGGTGGAGATGACGTAGAACACATCCATCTGGGGAAAGGTGTAGTACCGGTAGCCGTTCTCCCCCTTGACCGCCGGGGAAAAGATGCCCAGCTGGTCGTAGTGGAACAGGGTGTGCTTGGTGGTGCCGCACAGGCGGGCGAAGTCGCCGGTGGTGAGATAGCCCTGGGGGACTGCGCACATGTCCCGCCGCCTCCTCTCTGACAGAAACAGCCGCCCGGAGCGGGCGGGAATTTGGCTCTTGACTATCGGGTTACCCGATACCCTATAATATCTCACGCATTTAAGATTCTGTCAAGAAAGGCCGGTGCCTCCCATGGAAAACCGTCTGGACAGGGACTATGATTTTCTCTCCCTGCTCCGCTTCGCGCTGCCCAGCGTGGTGATGATGATCTTCACCTCCCTCTACACCATTGTGGACGGCATGTTTGTCTCCCGCTTTGTGGGGGAGGACGCCCTGGCGGCTCTGAACATCGTCTTTCCCGTCATGTGCCTGATCATGGCGGCGGGGATCATGCTGGCCACCGGGGGCAGCGCCATTGTGGCCCGTCGGATGGGCTCCGGGGAGGAGCAGTCCGCCCTGGAGGGCTTCTCCCTGCTCATCCTGGTGAGCGCGGCGGCGGGCGGGGCGTTTTCGGTGCTGGGCCTGGCGGCGGCGGAGCCCATCTGCCGCCTGCTGGGGGGCGAGGGGGACCTGATGGTCCACTGCGTGCCCTACCTGCGGATCATCATGCTCTTCGGGCCCATGAGCATGCTCCAGCTCATGTTCCAGAGCTTTTTCGTCACCGCCGGACGGCCCGGGCTGGGTCTGGGCCTGACGGTGGCCGCCGGCGTGGCCAACATGGTGCTGGACTATGTGTTCATCGTGCCGGGGGGCATGGGGGTGGCGGGGGCCGCCCTGGCCACGGTCACCGGCTACTGTATCCCGGCGGTGGCGGGGCTGGTGTTCTTTGCCCGGCAGCGGCAGGGGCTCCGCTTCGCCCGGCCCCGGTGGGACGGCCGCATGCTGGCCAATGCCTGCTTCAACGGCTCCTCCGAGATGGTGTCCAACCTGTCCAGCGCGGTGGTCACCCTGCTGTTCAACCTGACCATGCTGGAGCTGCTGGGCCCCCCCGGCGTGTCCGCCATCACCATCGTGCTCTACGCCCAGTTCCTCCTCACCGCCCTGTACATCGGCTTCTCCATCGGCGTGGCGCCGGTGTTCAGCTTCAACTACGGCGCCGACAACCGCCCCCGGCTCCGGGCTCTGTTCCGTTCCTGTCTGGTCTTTGTGGGGGTGACGTCGGCGGCGCTGTTCTTTGCCTCCCTGTTCATGGCCGACGGCGTGGTGGCCGTCTTCTCCACCAGGGGCTCGGAGGTGTACGGCCTGGCGGTCCACGGCTTCCGGCTCTTTGCCCCCATGATCCTCTTCGCCGGGGTGAATATCTTCGCCTCCGCCCTGTTCACCGCTCTCTCCAACGGCCCGGTGTCCGCCCTGCTGTCCTTTCTGCGGACCTTCGGCTTCCTGACGGCGGGGCTGCTGCTGCTCCCCCGTCTGCTGGAGGTGGACGGCGTGTGGCTGGCCGTGCCGGCGGCCGAGCTGCTGTCCTTTGGGGTGAGCCTGTGGTGCTTCCGCTGGGGCGGAAAGCGGTACGGCTACGCCGGATAGACGAAAAAATCCCCGCCGCGGTCGCGGCGGGGATTTTGGTATGTAGGTTACTGGCCGATGGTCTCTCTGGGATCCCGGAGATTCTCGCGGGACACCCGCTCCTCCTCGGAGACGTAGCGGTCCGGGTGCTTGCTGGCCTGGCTGTCGTCCCAGATCTTCTTGGCGGCAGGGGCCCAGCAGGCGGCGTAGCTGTCGCACTTGGCGCACAGGTGCTCGGCGGACTCGGGGGACTGGGGGTCGGTGGAGTGGGCGCCGGTCCGGGCCACCATGTCGCGCAGCTTGTTGGGGTTCTCCAGCATGGGGCAGGGCTGGAGCATGTTCTCGTTAAAGGGCTGGCCGTCGTGATAGGCCATGAACAGGGGCCCGCGGAGGGCGTCCAGCAGGGACTTCTCCCGGATGTTGGTGTCGGAGTAGTGGATGAACACGCAGGGGTCCACATCGCCGTTGGCGTTGATGTGGAGGTAGCGGCGGCCGCCGGCGATGCAGCCGCCCACGAACTCGGCGTCGTTCTGGAAGTCCATGGCGAACAGGGGCTTGCGGCTGCGGTAGTCACGGACACGGCGGTACATCTCGGTGCGCTGCTCGGGGGTGGGCAGCAGCTCGGGCACGGCGTCGTTGCCCACGGGCATGTAGTGGAAGTACCAGACGAACAGGGCGCCCAGCTCGATCATCTTGTCGTAGTAGGCCTCGCTGGTGATGGACTCGAAGTTGGCGCTGGTGTAGCAGCAGGAGATGCCGTAGGGCAGGCGCTTGCGCTTGAGCAGCTCCATGGCGGCGATGACCTTCTGGTACACGCCGTTGCCGCGGCGGCCGTCGGTGGCCTCCTCGAAGCCCTCCAGGCTGATGGCGGGGATGAAGTTCTTCACCCGCAGCATCTCGTCGGCAAAGGCCTCGTCGATGAGGGTGGCGTTGGTGAAGCAGAGGAACTGGCAGTCGCTGTGCTTCTCGCACAGGCGGATGATGTCGGCCTTGCGGACCAGAGGCTCGCCGCCGGTGTAGATGTACATGTACACGCCCAGCTCCTTGCCCTGGCGGATGATGTCGTCGATCTCGTCAAAGGACAGGTTGAGCTTGTTGCCGTACTCGGCGGCCCAGCAGCCGGTGCAGTGCAGGTTGCAGGCGCTGGTGGGGTCCAGCAGGATGGCCCAGGGGATGTTGCAGTGGTACTTGGCCCGGGCGGCCTCCTGCTTGTCCCAGCCGATCAGGTTGGCGTTGAGGAAGAAGTTGACGAAGGTGGTCTTGAGCACCTCGGGGTCGATGTCCTTCACGATGTGGAGGATCAGGCTGTGGTAGGGGTGGTTGGGGTCGGCGATGGCGTTCCGGATGGCCTCCCGCTGGGCGGGGAAGCTGCCACGGGAGAACTTGTCCACCCAGCTCATCAGAGTGGGCAGATTCTTCTCCGGGTCCTTGGTGATGTAGTCCACGGCCTGTTCAATGCCGAATTGCTTCAAACTGTTGGGGATATGCATAAAAATCACTCCTTGTCCGTCAGTAGAACAATCTTTGATACTAAATTATTCCGGGCCCTGCCGATTCTCAACGGACAGAGTGGGGAAAGTGTCAAATTTGGGGACAAAACCGCGAAACTGTCCAAAGATATGGGGGCGGCAGGGAGACGCGGCGGGGAAAGCGGCTGGATTTTTCGTGGCGCATATGCTAAAATTATATTTTACCGTATGGGAGAATATGAACAGGAAAAGAGGAGTGTTATGAGCGCCCGAGAGGAATTTATTGAAATTTTTACCGGGAAAATCCACCGGGACGGGGCCTCCGCCCTGCTGGACTATCTGGAGAACAAGAGCGATTTTTTCACCGCTCCCGCCTCCGCCCGGTTCCACGGCGCCTACGCCGGCGGCCTGTGTGAGCACAGCCTGAACGTGTACCACTGTCTGGTGGACTATCTGTCCCGGCCCCGGGTCCAGGAGCTCTATGGCCTGGAGTACAGCGAGGAGACGGTGGCCCTGGTGGCCCTGCTCCACGACGTGTGCAAGATCGGGTGCTACAAGCCGGGCACCCGCAACGTGAAGGGGCCGGACGGCAAGTGGCAGTCCGTGCCCACCTACTCCTTTGAGGACCCCCTGCCCTACGGCCACGGGGAGAAGAGCGTGTATATCGTCAACGGCTACCTCCGCCTGACCAGGGAGGAGGCCATGGCCATCCGGTGGCACATGGGCTTCTCGGGCACCGAGGACGCCCGCACCGTGGGCCAGGCCTTCCAGAAGTTCCCCCTGGCCTTCGCCCTGGCCACCGCCGACATGGAGGCAACTTATTTCCTGGAAAATGAGGAGGCGTAATCACCGTGGCAAAGCGCACCAATGACTTGGGCAAAGACCCGGTCCCCCAGCTGCTCCGCCGGCTGGCGCTGCCCGCCGTCACCGCCCAGGTGGTCAACGCCCTGTACAACATTGTGGACCGGATGTACCTGGGCCACATGAAGCCGGATGGGGACATGGCCATCACCGGCGTGGGCGTGACCTTTGCCGTCATCATGTTCATCTCCGCCCTGTCCGCCCTGGTGGGCATGGGCGGCGGCTCCCGGGCGGCCATCCGCACCGGCGAGGGCCGCACCGACCTGGCCGAGGAGATCCTGGGCAACTGTACCCTGCTGATCCTAATTATCTCCGTGGTGGTCATGGCGGTGTTTCTCCCCCTCCAGCGGCCCATGCTGCTGCTCATGGGGGCCAGTGAGGAGACCATCGGCTATGCCGTGGACTACCTGACCATCTACCTGTGGGGCACCGTGTTCGTCCAGATCGCCCTGGCCCTGAACAACTTCATCACCACCCAGGGCTTCTCCACCACCTCCATGCTCACGGTGGTCATCGGCGCGGTGATCAACATCGTGCTGGACCCCATCTTCATCTTCGGTTTCGACATGGGCGTCAGGGGCGCGGCCCTGGCCACCATCATCGCCCAGGCGGTTTCGGCGGTGTGGGTGCTGGCCTTCCTCACCGGGAAGCGCACCAGACTGAAGATCCGGCTCAAATACCTGCGCCTCAAGCCCAAAATCCTGCTGCCTGTGGTGGCCATTGGCGTGTCCCCCTTCATCATGCAGTCCACCGAGAGCCTGGTGAACATCGCCTTCAACTCCTCCCTGCTGAAATACGGCGGCAATAAGTTCGTGGGGGCCATGACCATCTGCTCCTCCATCATGCAGGTGCTGACCATGATCTTCCAGGGCCTGGCCCAGGGGGCCCAGCCCATTGTGGGCTATAACTACGGCTCCGGCCAGCTGGACCGGGTGCGCAAGACCTTCCGCCTGCTCATTACCGCGGGCATCATCTACTCCGTCGCCGGCTGCCTGCTGGTGGAGCTCTTCCCCCACGCCTTTGTGGCCATGTTCAACGACAAGCCCGAGCTGGTGGAGGCCGCCGTGTGGGCCCTGCGGATCTACCTGGCCTGCTTCTTTATGCTGGGCGTCCAGTTCTCCTGCCAGCAGACCTTTGTGGCCCTTGGCCAGGCCAAGGTGTCCCTGTTCCTGGCCCTGCTGCGGAAGATCATCCTGGTCATTCCCCTCATCTATATCCTGCCCCACATCATCACCGGCGACCAGGTCTTTGCCGTGTATCTGGCCGAGCCGGTGGCCGACTTCCTGGCCGCCGCCACGACCGGCCTCATGTTTGCCTGGAAGTTCCCCCGGATCCTGCGCCGGCGGGAGATGGAGCTGGGCAAGGCCTGATACAACATGATTATTAAGGAAAACGCCCGGAGGGCTGCCGCATCAGCGGCAGCCCTCCGGTTTTTCTGTTACATTGCCTTTTCCGGGGTCCCGCGTGAGCCCGGCGAAGCGCAAATAAAAGCCTTCCCCCTGGGGGGAAGGTGGCTGGCCGCAGGCCAGACGGATGAGGGGAGCAGCTGGACTAAGCAAAGCAAACGGGGTCCCCGCCGAAGCCCAGCGGAGCGGGTTCGGTGGGGGGAGGACGAGCAGCGGAGTGAACGAGCCCTGGTATTTATGCCGGGGCGAGCGATACGCAGCTTGCGAGGAGGAGCCTCCGGCGGCCTACTTTCCAGCGAGGGAAAGTAGGCAAAGCTCGCCATGGGGCAACAGGCGCGGAAGGGCCCTTTCAGGGCCAAACGCGCCCGTTTCCCCCTGGTACCCCCTTTCGGAGTACGTCCGGCGGCGGTGGTGTCCAAGAAGCCGCCATATTTGAGAGCAGTTACTATGCCGGTTCGGTGCCCCGCGTGCCGTTACTGCATCGCCCGAGCAGGGTTACCCGCCCAGACTTGTAAGCCGCTGCAATTCAATGACCTTTCTCAATGCCGCACACAGTCTCTGCGCCGTGTTTCAGATTATGCTCGAGGCAAGCCTTCCCCCTGGGGGGAAGGTGGCATTTGCGAAGCAAATGACGGATGAGGGGAAAGTCCCTCAGACTGCGCCCA
The DNA here is from genome assembly GCF_944387275.1 of uncultured Pseudoflavonifractor sp. GTDB lineage: Bacteria > Bacillota > Clostridia > Oscillospirales > Oscillospiraceae > Pseudoflavonifractor > Pseudoflavonifractor intestinihominis. The sequence goes on along the minus strand of NZ_CALXEG010000035.1, from coordinate 11,060 downwards.
GCTTGTAAAGACGCCCCGCATGGCGGGAAGCCTACGCCGCCGCCGCACCCCTCCCCCGCTCCCGGCATAGGATGGCCGGAAGGGAGATGGGAAATTGGACGTTTTGGCTTCCATCGGGGCCATACTGGTCTTTACCATGGCCTGCAACCTGGACACGGTCCTGCTCTCCATGGGGTACGCGGCCCGGGGGCTGGCGGTGTCTCTGAGGGGGTGCCTGATCCTGGCGGGGGTGACCACAGGGGTGACCTGGCTGTCCCTGGCCCTGGGGGCCACGGCAGGCCGGTTTCTGTCCGGAGCGCTGGCGGATATGCTGGGCGGCCTGGTGCTGCTGGGCATCGGGCTGTGGTTCCTGCTGGACTGGCTCCGCTCCCCCGTGGAGCCGGAGGAGCCCCTGCCCTGTGTGCGGGCCTGGGTGCCTCTGGCGGCGGCGCTGGCGGTGAACAACGCCGGGGCCGGGGTGGCGGCGGGTATCAGCGGGCTGTCCCCCCTGGGGGCGGCGGTGTGCAACTTCTGTGTGACGCTGCTCTTCATCCCTCTGGGGGGCTGGCTGGGCGCGGGCCCCCTGGGCCGCCTGCTGGGCAGATACGCCCTGCCTCTGTCCGGCGTGCTGCTGGTGCTGCTGGGGGGCGCGGAGGCCTTTCTCTGAGGGGCGCCGTGTGGTACAATAGAAATAATACATAGCACAGGGGGCTTGCATTATGACAGAGCTGACAGCGCGGCTGGGTGGCCCGGAGGCCATCACAGCGGGGATTTTGGAGGAGTTCCGGGGGATGTGCACCGTCCCCCACCCCTCCCACGGGGAGCAGGCGGAGCGGGAGCTGCTCTCCCGGCGGCTGGAGGCCCTGGGGGGGACGCCGGCGGCGGACGCCGCGGGCAACCTGACCGCCGACCTGCCCGCCGCTCCGGGGTGTGAGGGCGCGCCCCTCACCATCCTCCAGGGCCACATGGACATGGTGTGTGCCGTCCGGCCGGGCAGCGGCTACGTGCCCGAGCGGGACCCCATCCGGCCGGTGGCGGCGGACGGCTTCTTGAGGTCGGACGGTCGGTCCTCGCTGGGGGCGGACAACGGCCTGGGCAACGCCGCCGTCCTCTGGCTGCTGGGGCAGAAGCTGGCCCGGGGGCCGGTGCGGGTCATCTTTACGGTGGCCGAGGAGGTGGGCCTGGCAGGGGCACGGGAGGTGGACCCGGCCTGGCTGGCGGGGGCCAAATACCTGCTCAACACCGACGGCTTCCACCTGGGCACCGCCGTGGTGGGCTCGGCGGGCGGACGGCGGGAGACCTTCTCCCGCCCCCTGGCCACCTGCCCGGCGGCGGCGGGACAGGCCTTCACCGTCTCCCTGTCCGGCTTCTCCGGCGGCCACTCGGGGGATGACATCCACCGGGGCCGGGGCAACCCGGTCAAGGTCCTGACCACCCTGCTGGCCGGCCTGCCCTTCCCCTGGCAGCTGGCGGATTTCTCCGGCGGACAGGCCCACAACGCCATTCCCACCTGGGCGTCGGCTACGGTGGTGGCGGACAGGGCCCGCTGCCTGGACCTGCGGGCGGCCTTTGCCCGCTGGGCGGCAGAGCTGGAGACGGCCCACCGGGACAGCGACCCGGACTTCCGGGCGGAGCTGAAGGAGGTCCCGACGCCGGAGACGGTGTGGGATGATGGCTGCCGGGCCGCCCTGCTGGCCCTGACCGGGGGACTGTCCTACGGCGTAAGGCGGTGGCACGCCGACTTCCCCGGGGTGGTGTCCGCGTCGGCCAACCTGGGCCGGGTGTGGACGGAGAACGGCGCGGTCAAGGTGGCCGAGTTCCTCCGCTGCGCCGACCCGGCGGACGAGGCGGATATGGCCGGCGCTCACCGCCGTCTGGCGGAGGACAACGGCTTTGCCGTGGCCGCCACCGGCTATCCCGCCTGGCAGGGCACTCCGGACAACCCGCTGGCGCTGCTGCTGGACCGGGTGTTCCGCCGCGAGACGGGGCGGAGTATGACCATCTCTGCCGTCCACGTGGGGCTGGAGCCCTCCCTGTTCCACGTGAAGGCCCCTGAACTGGTGATGGCGGTGTCCGGTCCGGATATCCTGGACGCCCACTCCCCCGACGAGCGGGCGCCCCTGGCCTCCCTGCCCGCCTACGCCGCCCTGCTGGCCGGTACCCTGGAGGAGATTGGCCGCCAGCGGGACTGAGCGCCCTCCCCTGCTTTCCATGGGGGAAGGCTTGCCTCGGGCAAAAGCTGAAACACGGCGCAGAGACTGCGTGCGGCATTGAGAACGGTGATTGGATTGCAGCGGCTTACAAGTCTGGGGGCTGACCCTGCTCGGGCGATGCAGCAACGACACAGGCCAGCCGAACCGGCATAGTAACTGCTCTCAAGTACGGTGGCTTCTTGGACACTGCCGCCGCATCGTCGTTCCCCTCATCTGCCCCCTTCGGGGGCACCTTCCCCCCTGGGGGGAAGGCTGGGGGTTGTCCACAAGAAGACTGCACAATGTGGAAAAAACAATGCCCGCCGGAATCCCGGCGGGCATTGAATATGGCATTGTTCAGCTGTACCGCTCATCCAGGATGCGGATGATGTCGGCAATGCAGTGGTCGTCGCTGGACTTGACGATGACGGCGCCGAAGTCCCGGACCGGGTCGGCGCAGTTGGCGGGGGCGAAGGGGATGGCGGACACGGAGAGCATGGGGATGTCGTTCTGGTTGTCCCCCACGCAGTAGATGTCCTTCCGGTCCACCCCCAGGTACTCCGCCAGCCGGAGGACCATACCCCCCTTGGTGGCGCCTTTTGCGGTGATCTCCAGCAGGGCGGTGCTGGAGAAGATGACCTCGTACTTGTCCGCCCAGCGGTCCAGCAGGAACTTCTGGGCGGCCAGCAGGGTCTTGTGCTCGTCCTGAATGACCGCCTTGCTCCAGGGGGTGGGCATGTCCGCCAGGTCGCAGGGGGTCCAGGTGGTGCCAACCCGCTTCACGTGGCGGTCGGTAAAGGCGTTGGGGTGGTGGATATACACGTCGTCCCCGTGGTAGGTCTCCATGCCGATGGAGGGCATCTCCGCCGACAGCACCGCCAGGTCCCGGGGTGCGTCGGCGGGCAGGGGCAGCTCACAGACCACCTGATCCGTAGAATAGTCGTAGAGCAGGGCCCCGTTGGACAGGATGACGGGGGCGTTGATGGGGGCCAGATGCACATAGGGGGAGAAGGTGCGGTGGGCCCGGCCGGTGGATACGGTGAAGTAGCCGCCCTCCCGGATAAAGTACTCGATGGCGGCCACATTTTCGGCGGACACCTCCAGGCGGGAGTTGTAGAGCGTGTCGTCAAAGTCGCTGGCCAGCAGCACGCGGTCGAATTTACCCAATTTCCTTCCCCCTTACATAGTGTGATTTACCAGATATCAGTGCCCAGGAAGTACTTCTTCAGGGGCTTGTACAGCAGGGCGAACACCACCAGGCACAGGGCCATGTCAATGGCCATGTAGCTGCCGTTGTAGGCCAGGGAGTACATCCAGGGGCTGGTGAAGGTCATGTTGAACAGCTCCGTGGGGGCCACAATGGCGTAGATGGTGATGCCGCTGATGAAGTGGACGATGAAGCGGACCACAGAGCCCAGCACGGTGCCGGCGAAGATGCCCCAGTTCTTGCCCTTGAACAGGCCGGCCAGGCCCAGAGGCGTGAAGGCCACCAGGTAGTCCAGCAGCAGGGACTGCCAGCCCCAGGCCACGGCGCCGTCAATGAACATCTGGAGCAGGCCGAAGGCGAAGCCGGCCAGCAGGCCGGGGCTCACGCCCCAACGGACGGCGTAGAAGAAGATGGGCAGCATCTCCAGGGTGATGGAGCCGCCGTTGGGCAGGCGGAAGATTTTCAGCTGGTTGAGGACCAGGGCCAGGGCCACCATGATGGCGCCCTCGCAGAGCATCCGGGTGTAGAGGCGGCGCTTGCTGGACTTGCTTTTCTGGGTTGGGGTTGCGACAGGCATGATTGGATTCCTCCCGAAAAAATATGTACCGCAGGCCGAACGGGCGCAATGCGGTACGAGAGAAACGACAATCATAGCCGAATCATCTTCCTACGCCGGCATTACCCGGATCAGGTTCAAGGGACCGGGAGAAGCGCTATCCTCCACATCTCAGCCGGACTTGCGTCCAGCGCCCCTGTGTTCGATTGTCTGCGGTCGGGCAATATTTTATACCAGGGAGGAATCCCTTGTCAAGGCGCGGGGGGAAAACAGTACGGATGCCGAAATTACAGCCCATCGGGGCGGAAAAAAGGAGCGGATCTGCATGAAACTGAGGAGATACCGGCCGGAGGACTGCCGGGCGCTGGGCGCGCTGTTTTACGACACGGTGCACGCGGCCTGCACCGGGGAGTACGACCCCCGCCAGCTGGACGCCTGGGCGCCGCCGGAGGGGGTGGATCTGGCGGCCTGGAATGAGAGCCTCTCCGCCCACCTGACCCTGGTGGCGGAAGAGGACGGGGCCATCGTGGGCTTTGGGGACATGGCCCCCGACGGCTATCTGGACCGGCTCTATGTGGCCCACACCCATCTGCGCCGTGGGGTGGCCTCCGCCCTGTGCGCCGCCCTGGAACAGGCGGTGCCCGCTCAGCGGTACACCACCCACGCCTCCCGCACCGCCCTCCCCTTTTTCCTGGCCCGGGGCTGGCGGGTGGTAAAGGAGCAGACCGTGGAGCGCCGGGGCGTCACCCTGAACAACTATGTGATGGAGAAAAAGCCTTCCCCCCAGGGGGAAGGTGGCATTTGCGAAGCAAATGACGGATGAGGGGAACGCCTTTCGGGGACAATGCGGGGGCCCCGCCGAAGCCCAGCGAAGCGGGTTCGGTGGGGAGAGGACGAGCAGCGGAGTGAACGAGCCCTGGCATTTATGCCGGGGCGAGCGATACGCAGCTTGCGAGGACGAGGTCTGGCGGCGGTGGTGTCCAATGACCCGCCGAACTTGAAAGCAGTTACTATGCCGGTTCGGCTGGTCCGTGTCGTTCCTGCGTCGCCCGAGCAGAGTTACCCGCCCGGACCTGTGAGCCGCTGCAATTCAATGACCTTTCTCAATGCCGCACATGCTCTATGCGCCGTGTTTTAGTCCTCGCCCGAGGCAAGACAGAACCCCCGCCCGGGTCTCTCTGTGGAGAGACCCGGGCGGGGGCTTTTGTATCCACATTGTGCCGCGCTTTTGTGGAAAAAGTTCAGCTCATGCGCCGCAGCTTGTCCAGCACGGCCTCAAACCAGTCGGGCAGAGGGCACTCCACGGTCATCCGCTCCCCGGTACGGGGGTGGACGAAGGAGAGCCGCCGGGCGTGGAGGCACTGGCCCGCCAGGCCGGGATAGGGCTTCCTGGAGCCGTACACCGTGTCCCCCAGCAGGGGGTGGCCGATGTGGGCCATGTGGACCCGGATCTGGTGGGTGCGGCCGGTCTCCAGACGGCACTGGAGGTGGGTGTACCCGGAAAACCGCTCCAGCACGGTCCAGTGGGTCACGGCCTCCCGGCCCTGGAGGAAGTTGACCGCCATCTTTTTCCGGTCGGTGGGGTGCCGGGCGATGGGCGCCCGGACGGTGCCCTCGTCCTCCTTAAAGCCGCCCACCGCCACCGCCTCATACTCCCGGTACAGGGAGTGGTCCTGGAGCTGCTGGGCCAGGGCCAGGTGGGCGGCGTCGTTCTTGGCGGCGATGATGAGGCCGGAGGTGTCCCGGTCGATGCGGTGGACGATGCCGGGCCGCAGCTCGCCGTTGATGCCGGAGAGTGATTTTCCGCAGTGATATAACAGCGCGTTGACCAAAGTGCCGTCGGGATGGCCCGCCGCCGGATGGACCACCATGCCCACCGGCTTGTTGATGACGATGACATCCCCGTCCTCGTACACCACGTCCAGGGGGATGTCCTGAGGGACCACGTCCACCTCCACCGGGTCGGGCAGGGAGAGCACCAGCTCATCCCCCTCGGCGGTCTTGTAGTTCTTTTTCACCGGCAGGCCCTTGCGGGTGACGGCCCCCTCCTCCAGCAGCTTCTGGGCCGCCGAGCGGGAGAGCTGGGGCAGCTGCCGGGAGAGGAACTGGTCCACCCGCTCCCCTGCCCGGTCAGCCCTCAGGGTCAGCGGCGTCATGGTCTGCCTCCTGTCCCGCCGGGGCCTTCTCCAGCTTCTCGTAGAAGAAGAGCACGTACACCACCATGGCGATGACGCCGCACACCAGGCAGCAGTCGGCCACGTTGAACACGGCGAAATTGATGAAAATGGTCTGGAACATGTCGGTCACATAGCCGAAGAGCACCCGGTCGATCAGGTTGCCCACGGCGCCGGCCAGGATGACGGCCAGAATGACCTGTCCCGCCGGGTGGCGGAACACCCGCCTGACCATGATCACCACCAGGGCCACGGACACCACGGCGGAGATGAGGGCCAGGACCCAGGTGTGCTCCCGGAAGAGGGAGAAGGCGGCGCCGGTGTTCTGGTAGTAGGTCAGGTTGAGGATGTGGGGGATGAAGGGCACGCTCTCCCCCAGCTCCAGATTGGACCGGATGAGGAATTTGACCACCTGGTCGGCCACTACCAGCACCGCGGCGAGAATGGCATAGGGCATAGCAAGAGTCTCCTTTGATATTCAGTGTGGACGTGCGTGGGATTTCTGACCCAAAAGCCAGGAATCAGGGAGATGGAAGCATAAAAACAAGGATGAGGAAGAACCACAGGAGCGCAAAGCATATCATAATTGTGCCGAAGCGCTTTGAGACGTTGGGATACTTTTTCGCAAGGGGATGGTCGAGAGCGGAAAAGAGGTCCTTTTTGCGGAAGAGTACGCCGACAGCACAGAATATGAGTGCCAGAACAGCGGCAGACAGTATCATGAACCATTTACCCATTCCCATAGCTCCAATTCATAGGCCTTCAAAGGCTTGGCTGCCGCGATACATTATAGCACGGTTTTCCACCCCTCACAACGGCTGAGGCGGAAAAAGGACGGACACAGGCACTGTGTCCGTCCTTTTTGTGTCGAAAAGCCCTCGGCGGGCTGCATCCCCTCTCTCAAAAACGCCTGCGTTTTTGAGAAGTGGTTTACTGCTTCTTCTTGGAGGCCTCGCGCATCCGGGCGGCGTGGTCCAGCAGGCGCTTGCGCAGGCGCAGGCTCTGGGGGGTGACCTCCAGCAGCTCGTCGTCGGCCAGGAACTCCAGGCACTGCTCCAGGGACATCTGGCGGGGCGGGGTCAGGCGGAGGGCGTCGTCAGAGCCGGAAGCGCGCATGTTGGTCAGCTGCTTCTTCTTGCAGACGTTGACGGAGATATCCTCCTGCTTGGGGGTCTCGCCCACGATCATGCCGGCGTAGACGGGCACGCCCGCGCCGATGAACAGCACGCCCCGCTCCTGGGCGTTGTACAGGCCGTAGGTCACGCTCTCGCCGGTCTCGAAGGACACCAGGGAGCCGGTGTTCCGGCGGGCGATCTCGCCCTTCACGGGGGCGTAGGAGTCGAACACGCTGGCCATGATGCCCTCGCCCTTGGTGTCGGTGAGGAACTCGTTCCGGTAGCCGAACAGGCCACGGGCGGGCACCAGGAACTCCAGCTTCATGCGGCTGCCCACGGGGGTCATCTCCAGCAGGTCGCCCTTGCGGGCGCCCAGCTTCTCGATGACAGCGCCCACGTTGTCGGCGGGCACGTCCACCACCAGGCGCTCCATGGGCTCGCACTTGACGCCGTCGATCTCCTGGAAGAGCACGCGGGGCGGGGAGACCTGGAACTCATAGCCTTCCCGGCGCATGGTCTCGATGAGGATGGACAGGGACATCTCGCCCCGGCCGGCCACGTTGAAGGAGTCGGTGTTGTCGGTCTCGGTGACCCGGAGGGACACGTCCTTCAGGGTCTCCCGGAACAGGCGCTCCCGCAGCTGGCGGGAGGTGACGAACTTGCCCTCCTTGCCGGCGAAGGGGGAGTCGTTGACGGAGAAGGTCATCTCGATGGTGGGGGCGGAGATCTTCACGAACTCGATGGGCTCCACGCAGTCGGGGGCGCAGATGGTATCGCCGATGGTGATGTCGCCGATGCCGCTCATGGCGATGATGTTGCCCGCGTCAGCCTCGGTGACGGGCACCTTGGCCAGGCCGTCGAACTGGTAGAGGGCAGTGGCCTTGGCCTTCTTGGGGGGCTGGTCGGGGTTGTGGTAGTTGCACACCGCGATCTCCTGGTTCTGCTTCACGGTGCCCCGCTCAATGCGGCCGATGGCGATGCGGCCCACGAACTCGTTGTAGTCGATGGAGCTGACCAGCATCTGGAAGGGCTTGTCCACGTCGGCCTCGGGGGCGGGGATATAGTTGAGGATGGTCTCAAAGAGGGGCTTGAGGTCGGTGCCGGGCACGTCGGGAGAGTAGGAGGCGGTGCCGTTGCGGCCGGAGCAGAACAGGGTGGGAGACTCGAACTGCTCCTCGGTGGCGTTCAGGTCCAGCAGCAGCTCCAGCACCTCGTCCATGACCTCGTGGATGCGCTGGTCGGGGCGGTCGATCTTGTTGACCACCACGATGACCCGGTGGCCCAGCTCCAGGGCCTTGGACAGCACGAAGCGGGTCTGGGGCATGGGGCCCTCGGCGGCGTCCACCAGCAGGATGACGCCGTTGACCATCTTCAGGATGCGCTCCACCTCGCCGCCGAAGTCGGCGTGGCCCGGGGTGTCCACGATGTTGATCTTCACGTCCTTGTAGTGGACGGCGGTATTTTTGGCCAGAATGGTGATGCCCCGCTCACGCTCCAGGTCGTTGGAGTCCATCACGCGCTCCACGGGGGCCTGATTTTCACGGAAAATGCCGCCCTGCTTGAGCATTTCGTCCACCAGGGTGGTCTTGCCATGGTCGACGTGGGCGATAATGGCTACGTTGCGCAATTTTTCGTTTTGCACAGGGAATACACCTCAAATCTTTCTTCAAACAAGTTCGGTATCAAACACAACCACTTATTATAGCGTACAAAGGTGAAAAACGCAACTTTTTTCCCCTTTTGTTTTAAAAATATTTTGCCCAAAAGTGAGAAAGAATTTTACCCCAAAGTTGACAGCGACGCGGGGATAGGGTAAAATACACTCCGTAGCGCAACCGCGCAGCCCTGTCCGGATGCGCCGGGTTTGCCGGATGGACGGGCCCTCGCGGGGCTCTTTCTGCACAGAGACGTCTTTGCCGCCTACATCTTAATACGCTATATGCGCCAGTAGCGCAGCAGGATAGAGCGACCGCCTCCTAACATCCGGCGATCTCTCGTCCACCGGAACTGCACAATTGAATATTTTTGCATATGCCCCTGTAGCTCAGTTGTATAGAGCGACCGCCTCCTAAGCGGTAGGCCACCAGTTAGAGTCTGGTCAGGGGTGCCAGAAAAGCCACTATACGCCGTTTTTATCCGGTTTATAGTGGCTTTTTGTTCTAAAATTACCGGAATGGTATTTCTCTGGATTTTAGAGAAACCATGAATATTTTCTTGTATATTTTTGAAATTGGGCCGGAAAATTTTCATCCCTTCTGCTAAGAAAAACTGCCGCTTTGCTAAACCGACATTTCAGAAGGATTTTTCGGATGGAACTGCCGACAAAAGCGCCGCCAGGGTGCTTACCAATTCCGGCGATTTTTGCAGTTGCGCCACCAGCCCCGCCAGGTCCAGAGACGGGGTCACCGCCGGTCTCTCCGGCTCCTTGGGCTTGGGCGGCTCCAGAGGGCGCACCGTCCGCAGGTCGGGATTGGCGCTGGCGTAAAAGGCGTCCTCAAACTTCTGGGCGTTCACCTTGCGGTCCTCGTCCAGAATGTGGGCATACACGCTGGTGATCATGTCGATCTGGGCGTGGCCCGTGTCGCCCTGGGTGGCCTTCAGGTCGCCGTGGTTCAGCTTCAGTTTGTAGGTGGTGCTGGAATGGCGCAGGGAGTGAAAAACCACCTTGGGCAGCCCCGCGCTCTCCCGCAACTTCTGGAACTCTCCCGCGATGATGCGCTCCTCACAGGGGCGGCCGTTGGGCATCGCCACTACCAAATCGTAGTCCTGGTACTCGTCCCCCAGCAACTCCTTCAACTCGTTCTGGGATGCCCTCCACTGGCGGAGAATATAGGCAACCGTCTTGGGCAGCCAGACCTTTCGGATGCTGGAGTCGGTCTTGGGCTTTTTCAGGACGACCCTGGTGCTGGTGTTGGCAAATAGGGGCGGGAAGATGTGGTAGATATCCCGCTTGCCGATCATCTCAATGGCCCGCTTGGAGGCCCGCACCAGCTCCTTGTCGATGTAGACATAGGCGTTGTCCGTGGCGATGTCATCGTCCTCGATGTGGACATTGTTCCAGGTGAGCCCCAGAATCTCGCCGATCCGCATGGAGCAGGCAAAGGCTAAGTTCATGGCGATGTAGAGTTTGCTCTCCGTGCAGCTGTCCAATGCCTTGCGGATGATCTCGGCGGTCCAGATGTCCCGTTTCTTGTACTCCGTCTTGGGAAGCACCACATTGTCGAAGGGGTTCTTGGGAACCAGTTCCCACCGGACCGCCTGCTTGAAGGCGCAGCGGAGCAGTTTGATGATCTTCTCGATATTCTGGTTGCTCATGTACTCCGACTTGGGGCGATGGGTCTTGGTGGCTACCGGCGGCGTTTTCTGCAGGGTCTGGATATACTTGTCCACCACACGGGGCGTGATGTCCTGCACCTTCATGTCCCCGATGATGGGGTTGATGTAGTTGGCGATGAGGGCGGTCTGGCTGTCGTACATGGACACGCCCCACCGCTTTTCACCGTAGAGGGAAACGAAGTCCAGCATGAACTCCTTGATGGTCTGGTCGCTGGGCGGAAGGAATGTGCCAGCGGTCTTTTTGCTCTCAATCTCCGCCTTGCGTTTCAATGCGTCCTGATAGCTGGAGCGGGTCTCCCACTTCTGCTTTTTCTCGCCGTTCTCGTCTATGTAGCTGTAGACCACGGAATAGTTTTTCTTTCTTTTGATAATGGATGCCATAACGAACCTTCCTTTCTTGTGTCACAGGTCAAGTGACTCCAGCCAGTGGTCGAACGACCGCTTGGAAATTCGTATGGCGCTGCCAATTCGTACGCTCCTGAAAAGGTTCTCCGGGATGAG
>NZ_CALXEG010000034.1 GCF_944387275.1 uncultured Pseudoflavonifractor sp. | reverse complement strand
ATGCGCATCCCGGCCGATACGCAGAAGTACCCAAGTGGCCGAAGGGGCTCCCCTGCTAAGGGAGTAGGCGGGTAAAACCGTGCGAGGGTTCAAATCCCTCCTTCTGCGCCAAAAACCCGAAGTCTTTGATTTCAAAGACTTCGGGTTTTTTCTTTGTAAAGCTTCTGGACCTAGAAACTCAGAATGCTCTCAAAAAAGCGGCCTAGAAGCGGGTAAAATCCGAATGCGTAGTTAGCATCATGGCGTGATTAACCCCTTTCGGCTTTCGCTTTTGGACTTGCATGAATCTTCTCCTTTATCTTTCCATATCTCCCTGTGTCCCTTCTTTTTCGCCTTTTTTCGCCTCTGGCCTTCACTATACTAGAGGCAGCGAAAAAGGAGGTTTTTTCTATGGATTCCATCAAAAGGCGTCTGCTCCCCCTGCTTGCCGCTCTGGTGCTGCTGCTCTGCTCCTGCACCGCAGGTACGCCGGACAACTCCCCCAGTACGTCCCCCAGTCTGCCGGCGCCCAGCCAGGTCCAGCCCAGTGCCTCCCTCAGCCCGCCGCCCAGCGAGACCGACCCGTCCGAGGTCCAGCCCTACATCTCCCCCAGTCCGGCTGTCACAACGCCGGAGCCCTCCCCCAGCGCGGCTCCGGTCTCAGAAGCCCCAGCCGCTGCGGCAGTTGAGGACCCGGTGGAGGTCATTGTCTACGTCACCAAGACCGGGGAGAAATACCACGCCGCCGGCTGCCAATACCTCAGCCGGAGCCAGATCCCCATGTCCCTGGAGGACGCCAAGGCCAGCGGCTACACCCCCTGCTCCAAATGCCATCCGCCCAGGTGACGGCAGACCAGCCCCATCCGGGCAAAAAATCCGGCCCGGTCCTGAATTGAAGTGACCCCAAACTGTCTAACAAATGGGGTGCAGTTCATCAGGACCGGGCCGGTCTGTTTTTTGTGTGTTACCGGGCGGGGGCGGCCGCCATACGCTCCTGGGCGATGTTTAGGGCGTGGTCGCCGATACGCTCAAAGTCGGTGAGCAGTTCGGAGAAGAGGATGCAGGCCTCGTCGGAGCAGGAGCCCTGCTTCATGCGGTCCAGCTGGCTCTGGCGGAACTCGGCGGTCATGTCGTCGATGCGCTGCTCCAGCTTCTCCATGGAGCTGAGCCAGCCCTCGGACACGTCGGCGTCGGCGGCCAGGGTGTCCAGCGCGGCCAGGCACACGTCCCGCATCTCACGCAGCTCGTCCTTGGCACCCTCGGAGAACTGGATGCCCTTCTGATCCATCATGGTGCTGTACTCGCAGATATTGATGGCGTGGTCGCCGATGCGCTCGATGTTGCCGGTGATCTTGAAGTAGGCGGACACGGCGGCAGAGTCGGTCTCGTTGGTCTCGTGGGCGATGACCTTGGAGATATACTGGGAGATTTCCTTGTTCAGGTAGTCGATATAGGTCTCGGTGGACTCGGCCTGGGACAGCAGCTCGGGCTTGACCTCCAGCACGGCCCGGAAGGCCAGGTCGATGTTGCTGCGGGCCTTGCCCAGCATGCGCTGGAGCTCCTCCCGGATCTGGTTGAGGTAGATGGCGGAGGTACCGATGGCGATGGACCGGTCCTTGTCCACGGAGATGGGGGTGAGGTACTGCAGGTGCATACCCTCCTCCTTCTCCTCCTTGCGGTCGGGCAGGATGTGCATGGCCAGCTGGACCAGGTGGCCGCCCACGGGCAGGAGCAGCAGGGTGGTGACCACGTTGAAGATGGTGTGCATGTTGGCGATCTGGGCGGCGGCGTTGTCCGGCGTGAAGCTCTGGACAATACGAGTCAGGGGGCTGAACATACAGACCAGCGTGAAGATTATGGTGCCGATGATATTAAAGGACAGGTGGATGATGGTGGTGCGCTTGGCGTTGCGGCTGGTTCCGATGGAGGCCAGCACGGCGGTGATACAGGTGCCGATGTTCTGGCCGAAGAGGACGTACACGGCGGTGGGCAGGCTGACCACGCCGCTCATGGCCAGGGCCTGGAGGATACCCACCGACGCGGAGGAGGACTGGATGATGGCGGTGAAGATGGTGCCGGTGAGGATGCCCACCAGGGGGTTGGAGAAGGTGGAGACCAGGTTGATGAAGGCCTGGGAGTCACGCAGGGGCTCCATGGCGGCGCTCATCATGTCCATACCGATGAAGAGGATGCCCAGGCCGGCCAGGATGGCGCCGATGTGGTGGACCTTGGGGTTCTTCAAAAAGACCATCAGGGCGATGCCGATGAAGGCGAACATGGGGGCCAGGGCGCCCGCGTCCAGGGCGATGAGCTGGCCGGTGATGGTGGTGCCGATGTTGGCGCCCATGATGATCCACACGGCCTGCCGCAGGGTCATCATGCCCGAGTTGACGAAGCCCACCACCATGACGGTGGTGGCCGAGGAGGACTGGATCACGGCGGTGATGACCGCGCCCACCAGCACGCCCAGCAGACGGTTGGAGGTGAGCTTTTCCAGGATGCTCTTCATGCGGTTGCCCGCGGCAGCCTCCAGGCCGGAGCTCATCATCTGCATTCCGTGGAGGAACAGGGCCAGACCGCCCAGCAGACTCAATATGTCGGTGATTTTCATTCTCTTTCTCCTTACTCCTTACACACACATTATTCTCTCCCGCCGGCCGGACAAAAATAAAAAGAGTACAGCCCGCCTTCCGGAACGCCCGGAACGCAGGTCATACTCTCTTCTTCATATTTTGTCCGTCCGGCAGCTGTGACGGGCGCCAGAATGAGGCGTCGGCCATCATGTGCATAACCCTCTCTGTATGATCTCGACAAAGGATACGGGAGTAGTATATCAAATTGTAAAATCCAGCGTCAATAGACTTTACAATACTTTTACATTGCCCAGGCAAAAAACTGTTTTTGCCTCCTTTTTCGCTTGTGCCTTTGGGCAAACTGTGGTACAATTTTTTTACTAAAAAAAGGAGGACCGCTATGGCAACCCTGAAAGAGCTCTCGGACCGCACGGGCTACTCTCCGGCCACCATCTCCCGCATTCTGACGGGGGACCCGTCGCTGACGGTGAGCGACGAGGCCAGGAAGCGGGTGCTGGAGGAGGCCGGACGTCTGGACTACGCCGCCACCCGCAGCCGCCGGGGCCGGTCGCCCAAGATGCTGCTGCGGGTGGGGGTGGCGGAGATGCTCACGCCGGAGCAGCAGCTGGACGACCCCTACTATCTCTATCTGCGCAACTTTGTGGAGCAGGCCTGTGCAGAGCGCAAGTACGCCTTCCTCCCCCTGGAGCGGCGGGGAGACGAGGGCTTCGCCCCGCCGGAGGGCGCCGCCCCGGACGGCATCGTGGCCATCGGCATCTTCACCCGGGAACAGCAGGCGGCCCTGGCCGCCGTCAGCCCCAACCTGGTGTTCCTGGACTCCTCCCCCGACGAGGCCCGGTTCGACTCGGTGGTGCTCAACTACGCCCTGGGCATCCGCCTGGCCCTGGACCATCTCCTCTCCCTGGGCCACACCCGCATCGGCTTCATCGGCCCGGCGGAGAAGCTGGGCGACTGCAAGGAGCCTGCCCCCGAGGTGCGGCGGAGCTGCTTTGTGTCCATGATGGAGGAGCGGGGCCTGCTGGACCCGGCCCTGCTGGTGGAGGCGCCCATGGACAGCCGGGCCACGGCGGCGGCAATGTCCGCCTTCCTGGACCGCTGCCCCCATCCGCCCACCGCCTTCCTGGCCGCCAACGAGGAGAACGCCATGGGCGCCAGCCGGGCTCTTGAGGCCAGAGGGCTGTCCGTGCCCGGGGACGTGTCCCTGGTGTCCTTCAACGACACCCCCCTGTCCCAGCTCATGACCCCGCCCCTCACCTCGGTGTCCACCCACGCCGACGAGATGGCCCGCACCGCCGTGGGCCTGCTGGGCGAGCGGACCTCCGCCGTGGCCGGCCACCCGGTGCGCACCCTGCCCCAGAAAGTGGTGGTCCCCCCCACCCTGTCCGTCCGGGAGAGCACCGCACCCCCTGCCCGGCGGTAAAAACCGCCCCCTTCTTCGCTTTTCTGCACAATCAAACCGCCCGTTTTTGTGGGGAACGCTGAACTTCTGTCCAGGATAAAGATTGCGGTTGAATTTTTAGTAAAAATTAAATATACTAGAGGCACGAAACGGAACCACCATAATCTGACTGGGAGTGATCCTATGCTTTCCTGTAAAACTCTGATCCATCAGCTCTCCGCCGGCGACTGGGACGAGCGGCTCAACCGTCTGTACTGCTGCGATGGCGGCGAGGCCCTGGAGGCTGTCCGCGCCCGGGCCATTGAGGCCGTGAAGCGGTACCAGGCCCTCTTCTCCGCCGGGGACGAGGTCCAGGTGGCCCTGTTCAGCAGCCCCGGCCGCACCGAGCTGGGCGGCAACCACACCGACCACCAGCACGGCTGCGTGCTGGCCGCCAGCGTGAACATGGACATGCTGGCCGTGGCCGCCCCCAACGGCACCGCCCAGGTGCGCATCCACTCGGAGGGCTACCAGGTGCTGACGGTGGACCTGTCCGACCTCTCCCCCGCGGAGGGCGAGAAGGAGACCTCCGCCTCCCTGGTGCGGGGCGTGGCCGCCCGGATGGCTCAGCTGGGCCAGTCCCCCGCCGGGTTTGACGCCTACGTCTGCTCCTCCGTGCCCGCCGGGTCCGGCCTGTCCTCCTCCGCCGCCTACGAGGTGCTGGTGGGCACCATCTTCAACGTCCTCTTCTGCAACCAGGTCTTTACCCCCGTCCAGGTGGCCCAGATCGGCCAGTTCGCCGAGAACGTATTCTTCGGCAAGCCCTGCGGCCTGATGGACGAGACCGCCTCCGCCGTGGGCGGCGTGGTGTCCATCGACTTCAAAGACCCCTCCGCCCCCGTGGTGCGCAAGGTGGACTTCGACTTCCCCGCCACCGGCCACACCCTGTGCATCATCAACTCGGGCGCCGACCACGCCGACCTGACCGACGCCTACGCCGCCATCACCAACGAGATGAAGTCGGTGGCCGCCTGCTTCGGCAAGGAAGTGCTGCGGGACGTGGACGAGACCACCTTCCGGGCCACCATCCCCGACCTGCGCAAGGCCCTGGGCGACCGTGCGGTGCTGCGGGCCATCCACTTCTTCGCCGAGAACCGCCGGGCCATCCAGGAGGCCCAGGCCCTGGAGAAGGGCGACTTCGCCGCCTTCCTGGCCCTGGTGCGTGCCTCCGGGCTGTCCTCCAGCCTGTACCTCCAGAATACCTTCGCCCCCTCCGACCCCAGGCAGCAGGCCATCCCCATGGTGCTGTGGGCCGCCGAGGAGGTGCTCCAGGGCACCGGCGCCGTCCGGGTCCACGGCGGCGGCTTCGCCGGCACCGTCCAGGCCTTCGTGCCCAACGACAAGCTGCCCGACTTCCTCTCCGCCATGGAGCGGCTGCTGGGCAAGGACATGTGCCACATGCTGTCCATCCGCCCCGAGGGCGGCTGCCTGGTGGCGGGCTGAACCGCCCCCAATCCATCTTCAGGAGGTAATTCCATGGCGATTCTGGTATTGGGCGGAGCCGGGTACATCGGCTCCCACACGGTATATGAGCTCATCGACGCGGGCCGGGACGTGGTCGTGGCCGACAACCTTCAGACCGGCTTCCGGGCGGCGGTCCACCCCAAGGCCCGGTTCTATCAGGCCGATATCCGGGACCGCGCCGCCATGGACGCCCTGTTCGAGAAGGAGCACATCGACGGCGTCATCCACTTCGCCGCCTCCTCCCAGGTGGGCGAGAGCATGACCGACCCTCTCAAGTACTACGACAACAACCTGGGCGGCACCATGGTGCTGCTCTCCTCCATGGTGGCCCACGGGGTGGACAAGATCGTCTTCTCCTCCACCGCCGCCACCTACGGCGAGCCCGAGCAGGTGCCCATCCTGGAGGGCGACAAGACTCAGCCCACCAACTGCTACGGCGAGACCAAGCTGGCCATGGAGCACATGATGAGCTGGGTGTCCCGGGCCCACGGCCTGCGGTACGTGGCCCTGCGGTACTTCAACGCCTGCGGCGCCCACCCCTCCGGCGTCATCGGCGAGGCCCACAACCCGGAGACCCACCTGGTGCCCATCATCCTCCAGGTGCCCAACGGCCAGCGGGAGGCGGTGAGCGTGTTCGGCGACGACTACCCCACCCGGGACGGCACCTGCGTCCGGGACTACATCCACGTCACCGACCTGGCCCAGGCCCACATCCTGGCCCTGGACTACCTGCTCCAGGGCGGGGAGAGCAACGTGTTCAACCTGGGCAACGGCGTGGGCTTCACGGTGAAAGAGGTCATCGAGTGCGCCCGAAAGGTGACCGGCCACCCCATCCCCGCGGTGGTCTCCCCCCGCCGGGCCGGCGACCCGGCCCAGCTGGTGGCCTCCTCCGAGAAGGCCAAGACCGTCCTGGGCTGGAAGCCCCGGTACGACAACCTGGAGACCATCATCTCCACCGCCTGGGCCTGGCACAGGGCCCATCCCAACGGCTACAACACCTGACGGGCGTACAAAAGAAATGAGAGGTTGATAGACATGATTGACACCGCCATTGCAAGCCTGGTGGCCTACGCTGAGCGCACCGGCCTGATCGAGCCCTGCGAGCGGAACTGGGCCGTGAACACCCTGCTGGAGGCCCTCAAGCTGGACAGCTACACCGCCCCCGAGACCCCTGTGTCCGGGGACATCGACCTGGCCGCCGTGCTGGGCGAGCTGATGGACGACGCCCACGCCCGGGGCGTGCTGCCCGAGGACTCGGTGGTCTACCGGGACCTGTTCGACACCATGCTCATGGGCCGTCTCACCCCCCGTCCCGCCCAGGTGGTGGAGAAGTTCAAGGCCCTGTACGCCCAGAGCCCCCAGAAGGCCACCGACTGGTACTACCAGTTCAGCCAGGACACCAACTACATCCGCCGGGACCGGATCGCCAAGGACATGAAGTGGGTCACCCCCACCGAGTACGGCGACCTGGACATCACCATCAACCTCTCCAAGCCGGAGAAGGACCCCAAGGCCATCGCCGCCGCCCGCAACCTGCCCGCCTCCGCCTATCCCCGCTGCCAGCTGTGCGCTGAGAACGAGGGCTACGCCGGCCGGGTCAACCACCCCGCCCGGGAGAACCACCGCATCGTGCCCATCACCATCAACGGCTCCCCCTGGTTTCTCCAGTACTCCCCCTACGTCTACTACAACGAGCACTGCATCTGCCTCAACTCGGAGCACACCCCCATGAAGATCGACCGGGCCTGCTTCGCCAAGCTGCTGGACTTTGTGGGCCAGTTCCCCCACTACTTCGTGGGCTCCAACGCCGACCTGCCCATCGTGGGCGGCTCCATCCTGGCCCACGACCACTTCCAGGGCGGCCACTACACCTTCGCCATGGCCAAGGCCCCCATTGAGCAGGCCTTCTCCTTCCCCGGCTTTGCCGACGTCCACGCCGGCATCGTCAAGTGGCCCATGTCGGTCATCCGCATCTCCTGCGGCAACCCGGAGCGGCTGGTGGAGCTGGCCGACCGCATTCTGACCTCCTGGCGAGGCTACACCGACGAGGCCGCCTTCATCTTCTCCCAGACCGAGGGCGTGCCCCACAACACCATCACCCCCATCGCCCGCATGCGGGATGGCCGCTACGAGCTGGACCTGGTGCTGCGCAACAACATCACCACCGAGGAGCACCCCCTGGGCGTGTACCACCCCCACGCCGAGCTCCACCACATCAAGAAGGAGAACATCGGCCTCATCGAGGTCATGGGCCTGGCCGTGCTCCCCGCCCGCCTGAAGGAGGAGCTGACCGCCGTGGCCGACGCGCTGGTGTCCGGCGCCGACCTGCGCGCCGACGAGCGCACCGCCAAGCACGCCGACTGGGCCGAGGGCTTCAGGGGCAACTACAACATCACCGCCGACAACGCCCTGGACGTGGTGGAGCAGGAGACCGGCAAAGTCTTTGCCACTGTCCTGGAGCACGCCGGCGTGTACAAGCGCACCGACGAGGGCCGCGCCGCCTTCCTCCGCTTCCTGGAGCAGGTGTAAGGGCGCCGTATCCCGATAAAATGCCGCTCCGCACTGTAAAGGTTTTTCCTTCACAGTGCGGAGCGGCTTTGTTTTGGAATATACGCTTTTTATTGCAGATATGTAATGTGGTTTTACCTTACAGGTTTCAGGCCGTGTCAGTCGATGTGGACGCCCACGCCGTTGACCTCCACGCCCTCGTCGGCCCGGATGAGGATGTACTTCTTCCCGTCGATGATGCGGGTCTCCAGCAGGTCCCCCCGGCCGGGTGCCACCTTGATGATCACATCGGGGGTGCGCACCTCCATCTGGCGGGTGTCCACCAGGTTGCGGGGGCTGAGCTGGGTGTCGCCGCCGAACTCGCTGTCGTACTTGGCGTCAAAGGCCTCCACGTGGGAGTCGGCCACGCCGCAGGACCGGAGCACGCTCTTCACCGTGCCCTTGGACACCACCAGGGGCTCCTCCTCGTGGCTGGCCTTGTGCTCCTCGATGAGGTCGCACAGCTGCTCCTGCACGGCCTGGACCACATCGAAGCGGCAGTCCTCGGCCAGGGCCTCCCCCAGGATGGACTGGAAGGTCTCCTTCTGGGCGGCGGCGGGCATGGGGATCTCGCTGTGGAACACGGCATCCACAAAGTCCTTGTGGTTCTCCTTGACGTCCTTGTTGTAGTAGAGGGCGTTGTAGAGGTTGGTGCTGCGGTCGTCAAAGGCGGGGAACAGGAACCCCAGCTCGGGGGCGGACACCAGCCAGTCGGCCGCCCGGTTGTGGAACTCGTTCTCCCGGACATAGTAGCTCAGGGCGGGCTTGGTCTGCTTCACCGGGCAGACGCTGCACAGCACATAGGAGTAGACCTGGTCGGAGCCGTCCTCCACCGTCTCGCCGTCCTTGGCCCGGTAGGGCACGTCGTAGGCGTCGTGGGCCAGGAGGATCAGGTAGTTGCCCTCTATGGTCAGTGCGCCGATGACCTTCTGGAAGAAGGCCTGCACCGCCTCCTCGTCCTTCAGACCCGAGTCCCGCAGGGCCATGAGCAGCTTGTGCTCCTCCCCTTCCGCCACCTGGCGGGTGGCAAATTCGATGTCCATCAGGTTCTTCCCCAGGGTGCCCGACAGGGTGCGCTTGAGGATGCCCAGGAATTTTTCGCTCTCCTCCTGGCTCATCAGGGCCAGGGATTGGTTGAACTGGGCCACGATCTCTCCCAGCTCGTTGACATAGCAGCCCCGCACATGGGTGATGCTGGTCTTATCGGGGCGAAAACGGCGGCGGATCTCCGCAATTTCTTTTTCGTTCATGGTGTTCTCCACTTCCAGTCTGGATTTCAGGCCGCGGCAGGGGCCGCGCCAATAAACCGCCGGGCGGTTCAGCAGACAGTATTGTAAACGAATTTTCCGCCGGGCGCAACGTGGATTTTGCCCAAAGGCCCCCTCCCCCCTGGGCCAAAATGCAAAACTCAACCGATGGTTTGGTGCTTTTCTCCCGCTTATCCCCTATAATATAGCTGCCGGCATACAGGAGGTGCAGCGATGGACAACATGAAAACCGGGCAGTTGATCAGGCAACTGCGCAAGGAGAAGGACATGACCCAGAGGGAGCTGGCGGACAAGCTCCATATCACGGACCGGGCCGTGTCCAAGTGGGAGCGGGGTCTGTGCGCGCCGGAGATCTCCCTGCTGGAGCCCCTGGCGGAGGCGCTGGGCTGCTCCGTCCTGGACCTGATGGCCGGAGAGCGGACGGTCCGGGCGGAGGGCAGTCAGGAGGAGGCCCGCACCAGGGACGTGCTCCACTACTCCATCCAGCAGGTGCGCCGCCGGGTCAGGCTCACCCGCCGCCGGTGGCTGCTGGCCGCTGCGGCCGTGGCCCTGGTGCTGCTGCTGGGCGGGACTGCCCTGTGGCGCAGCGGGGTGCTCTTCGTGGTGGCCAGAAGCACCTCTCCCGACGGGAGCGAGGCGGTCACGGTGTACAGCAAGGACCTGGTCTCCGGCGGCTTTGGGCTGACGGATGCCACGTCTCTCATCGTCCGCCACGACAGCGGCGGCGAGACACGCATCACCTACGGGGACCACGCCTTTCAGGGGCTCTGGTGGGCGCCGGACAGCTCCAAATACGTCCTGGCCCTGGACTACGGCGGCAAGACCTATCTGGCCCTGGCCTGGCTGGAGTACAGCTCGGAGCGCAACCTGCCCGCCTATCTGGCCTCGGCCATGGCGCAGAACAGCCACCTGAACCAGTACGGCTGGACGGAGGAGGACGGCCAGCCGGACATCGACTTTCAGTTCCTCCAATGGGGGCTGGACAGCCAGTCCATGCTGATCTACTACGCCTTCACCGGCGGGGACGGTCAGCGGCACGACGGCTATTTCTGGTACAACTGCGTGGACGGCAGCATCCGGGCCGTACTGGAGCTGACCAGCCAATAGGAGCTTATGGACGAAAAACGCCGCCCGGCTGATGGGCGGCGTTTTCCTGTGCCGGGACAGACGCTACTGCTCCTTCCCGCCCTCCCCGGTCAAAATGCCGTGATAAAAGAAGTCATAGAAAAAGTAGAGCTTCCGGTCCACGTACTCCTGCTGGTTCAATCCGTGCTTCATGCAATAGGCCATCAGGTTATAGCCGGTGGTGGCGTACATATAGGCGATCAGGTCGATGTCCACGTCCTCCCGCAGTCTGCCCGCCGCCCGCTCCCGCTCCAAAACGGCCCGGTAATAGGTCTCATTGCCGGAGGACAGGCGGAACATGATGTCGTGGATCACCTCCATGGGGAATTTGTTGCAGGCGATCAGGAACCGGTTCTCCAGGTCCGTGCAATAGTCCGGCTGCTCCAGGGAAAACGGGGGAAAATAGCTGCTCTCATGGTCCCCCAGGCGCTCCAGCTGGTCCATGTGGTAGGCCAGATACCGCTGCTGGATGACGTCCACCAGATAGAGCATCAGGCTGTCTTTGGAGTCGAAGTAGCGGTAAAATGTGGCGGGATTGATCCCCATATTGGTGCACAGCAGCCGTGCTGTCACCTGCTCGTAGGGGTAGGTGGCATAGAGCTCCATGGCGGTATTGAGCAGGTCCTGCTGCTTCTCCGCAGGCAGGCGGCGAAAGGCTGGTTTTGGGTTCATAGGAATGATCATCCTTTTTTCAATGATAGACACAGGCGGATTATAACACAATGGCAAAAATTTTGCACCACATTTTGTCGAATCTGCTCTTGCGTTGTAAACGTGTTTACAGTAAAATAGAACCATTCAATCAACCAAGGGGTTTTTATACCCTATCACTTTTGCACGCTAATACACCTAAGTGCTAATACACCTAAGTGCTAACGCGAGACAGTAAATTACAGTAAAGGAAGGGGAACACTATGCTGATCAAAAATGGCCGCATCCACGATGGCCTTGGCAACGTGGCTCACCAGGATCTGCGCATGGAGGACGGGATGATCCGCTCCATCGGCGCCGACCTTGCGCCGCTGCCCGGAGAAGAGGTGTTTGACGCCGCCGGTATGGAGGTCATGCCCGGTTTTGTCCAGCCCATCTCCATCTGGGGCGTGAACGGGTCCATGACGGAGATCCGCCCGTCCTCCAACGACAACGATGAGCGCAGCAACCCCATCATGCCGGAACTGGACGGCTTCTACGCCTTCAACGGCCGGGCCGCCACCTACCAGCAGCTGGGCGCCTTCGGTCTGACCTGCTGCGGCGTGGGCCCCACGGACAACAACCTGTTCGGCGGCACCATCGCCATGTTCTGTGTGGACGGCGTCAACCCCTACCGGATGTGCCTGAAGCGGAGCTGCGGCATGATGGCCTCCGTCACCTCCAGCCTGAAGCGCACCTACGGCGCCCGTCCCCAGGCGCCCCAGACCCGCATGTGGATCTTCGCCAACTTCGACCTCCAGCTGCGCAAGGCCGCCGAGTACAAGGAGGAGGCGGACAAGCCCAAGGACGACAAGCTGCTGGCCCTCAAGCAGGTGGTGGACGGCGAGCTGCCCCTGTTCGTGTCCTGCGACAGCGCCAACTCCGCCCGGCAGGTGTGGGACATCCTCCAGAACTACCCCAAGGTGAAGCTGGTGCTGCTCAACGGCTTCGGCCTCACCGGTGAGGAGGACTGGATCGTGGAGCACAAGATCCCCGTCATCGTCCGGGTGGCCTCCAACCCCCTGGACAAGGACGCCATGACCCTGGACTGGAACGGCATCGCCAAGCTGTGGAAGCAGGGCGTGCCCGTGGCCTTCAGCGGCACCTATACCAACAGCCTGGGCGCCCGGGAGGACATGATCTGGAACGGCATCGAGATGATGAAGGTCCTCCACGACAGCGCCGCCGTGCTGCCCATGCTCACCAGCGTCCCCGCCAAGCTCATGGGGGTGGACGATATCACCGGCTCCCTCCGGGAGAGCCTGCGGGCGGATGTGGTCATCTGGAACGCCAATCCGCTGGAGAGCTACCAGGCCCATATCGTGCGCACCTATCAGGCCGGCCAGGTCATCTATCAGGAAGGGGATGCAATGAAATGTATGTAATCCAGAACGGTACCCTCTATACCATGGACGGGCAGGGCGTGATCCAGGCGGACCTGCGGGTGGACAACGGCAAGATCACCGAGATCGGGCCCAACCTGTCCACCGAAGGGGCCCAGGTCATCGACGCCGCCGGCAAGTGCGTCACCCCCGGCTTTGTGGACGCCCACAGCCACGTGGGCGGCATCATGGGGAGCGGCCCCAATCAGGAGGACCTCAACGAGATCACCAACCCCCTCACCCCCGAGCTGGACGCCTACTACGGCATCAACCCCCGGGACGAGATCTTTGACACGGTCATCCGTCAGGGCATCACCACCTCCTGCGTGGCGCCCGGCTCGGCCAACGTGGTGTGCGGCTGGGTGGTGGCCTACAAGTCCGCCGGCAAGGACCGGCTGGTGCGCCGCCCCGTGGCCATGAAGGCGGCCATGGGCATCAACCCCAAGGGCTGCTACTCCCCCAGGAACCAGGCCCCCATGACCCGTATGGCCATCGCCAACATCATGCGCACCTACCTGCGCAATGTGAAAGAGTACATGCAGAAGAAGGCCGACGCCGGGGACGACCCCGCCAAGCTGCCCCCCTACGACCTGGGCCTGGAGCACGGCATCCCCGTGCTGGAGAAGAAGATCCCCCTGAAGGTCCACAGCTACATGCACGACATGATGACCCTGCTGGAGATCGCCAAGGAGTTCGACATCCTGGTGACCGTGGACCACGCCCAGGGCGCCAGCGACTTCCTGGAGGAGCTCAACGACCCCCACATCCACGGCGTCATCTTCGGGCCCACCTGCGAGCCCCTGTTCCCCGGCGAGGGCGGCAAGCTGGACTATGAGTGCTGCAAGGGCCTGGACGACGAGGGCGTGAGCGTGGCCGTCATGACCGACGGCCCTGTCACCACCGTGAACATGCTGCTCTTTGAGATGGGCGAGTGCGTCCGCCGGGGCATGGACCCGGTCCGGGCCCTGGCCATGGTCACCAGCAACGCCGCCAAGATCGTGGGCGTGTCGGACCGGGTGGGCTCCCTCACCGTGGGCAAGGACGCGGACATCCTGATCTGGAGCAAGATGCCCACCGTGGCCACCGACGCCATTCTGGAGCAGGTCATCATCGACGGCGAAACGGTCTACCGGGAGGGCAGCGCATCATGAAGTATCAATATCCCGCCTGCCCCACCGTGGACCGTGTGGAGGACTGGTTCGGCACCCGGCTGCCCGACCCCTTCGCCTGGCTGCGCAACGCCAAGGACCCCCAGGTGCTGGACTTTGTGGCCCGGGAAAACGCCTTTACCGACGCCTATTTCTCCTTCCGTCCCCTCAATGAGAAAATGGAACAGCTCAAGGCGGACAAGCTGCCTGTGCTGCCCCGGGAGCTGATCCCCTGGCGGAACGGCTTCCTGTCCTCCGTGGTGGAGGACGGCGACTACAAGGTCCGGGTGTTCAACGAAAAGCTGGAGGACGTGGGCGGCCTGCCCCAGGTCCACGCGCTGGACGGCCTGCAGGTCTTCAGCGCCTCCCCCTGCCCCGCCAACGAGAGCATCATGGCCCTGATGGTGCAGCACCCCGGCGCGGCCCGGCCCAGCGTGGCCCTGTGCGACATGGACAGCCGCATCCTCCTCCACGAGGTCCACGGCGTGTTCAGCCTGTGCTGGTCCAAGGGCGACGGCTGCCTGTACTACTCCTCCACCAAGGCCAACTCCGAGACCCAGGAGAGCCACTCGGTGTTCTACCGCTACGACCCGGCCGCCGGAGCGGAGACCGTGGTCTACGAGGACGACAGCTACGCCATCTTCGGCCAGGTCTACCCCTCGGAGGACGGCGCCTATGTGATGGCCGCGGTGTGCCAGGACTACGCCCTGGCCCGCTGGGTGGCCATCCGCACCGCCGACGGCGCCGCCGCCGTGCTCACCGACAAGCCGGTGGAGTGGAAGTACCTGGACTCCCTGGACGGCGCCCACTACTTTATTACGGTGTCCGAGGCCGAACGGGGCGCGGTGATCCGGGTGTCCGGCTCCGGCCAGACCCAGGTGGTGCTGCCCGAGAGCCAGCGGATCCTGGACGACGGTTTTTCCCTCAACGGGGAGCTGTACATCCTGGCCTGCCAGGACGTGAGCAGCCGCCTGCTGTCCCTGAAGACCGGCCAGGAGGTGCCGCTGCCCAGCCCCTTCGGCGCCCTGTCCCTGGCGGGCCGGGCCAAGGACGGCGTGTTCCTCCGGTTCGAGTCCTTCCTCATCCCCCCCAGCATCCTGCGCTTTGACGGCTCGGCCCTGACCACCGCGGTGGCCGGCTCCCGGGCGGAGTACCCCGACCAGGTGGTGGAGCAGCACTTCGCCCCCTCCACCGGGGACGGCACCCCCATCCCCTACTACATCGTGCGCAAGCGGGACGCCCGCCCCGACGGCTGCGCGCCGGTGCTCATGTACGCCTACGGCGGCTACAACATCTCCATGCCCCCCAGCTACCAGGAGATGGTCACCCAGGTGATCGTACCCAAGTGGGTGGAAAACGGCGGCATCTATGTCCACTGCAACCTGCGGGGCGGCAACGAGTACGGCCCCAAGTGGCACGAGGCCGGCATGGCCATGAACAAGCGCCACTGCTATGAGGACTTCATCGGCATTGCCGAGCAGATCATCCGGGACGGCTGGACCCGTGCCGGGAAGATCGGCATCGCCGGCTGCTCCAACGGCGGCCTGCTCATGTCCGCCCTGGTGACCATGCGGCCCGACCTGTGGGGCTGCGTCATCGACTCGGTGCCCCACACGGATATGATCCACTTTGCCGAGGACGACCGGGGCCCCATGTACATCACGGAGTACGGCAATCCCAGGGAGAGCAAGGAGATGTTCCAGTACCTGCTGAGCTACTCCCCCTACCACAACGTGCGTAAGACGGACTATCCCCCCACCTATATCCAGACCGGGGAGCTGGACAACAACGTTCCGCCTTACCACGGCAAGAAATTTGCCGCCAGGATGCAGGCGGAAAACCAGAGCGAGAACCCCATCCTGCTGCGTGTACTGGCGGAAGGCAGTCATGACCGGGGTAAGGGCGAGGTGTTCTGGAGAACCATCGCCGAAATGCAGCTGTTCCTGGAAGAGCACCTGAAGGAGTCCTGATCCATGCTGAAATTTGCCGTGAAGCGGATCCTCTTCATGATCCCTTCCATCATCATCATTACGCTGGTGACCTTTGTCATCATGTCCTTCTCCGCCGGCAGCCCGGGCAGCGTGGCCCTGGGCATCACCGCCAGCCCGGAGGATATTGCGGCCTACAACCACGAGGTGGGCTACGACCGGCCCGTGCTGGTGCGGTACGGCGAGTACATGTTCAACATCCTCCACGGGGACTTCGGCGAGCGCTACTCCGACGGCGTGTCCGTGACCCAGGTGCTGATGCCCAAGTTCCCCACCACCCTGAAGCTGGCCCTGCTGGCCGTCTTCTTCGCCGCCCTGATCGGCATCCCGCTGGGCGTGCTGGCGGCGGTGAAAAAGGGCACCATCGCGGACACCGGCACCACCGTCATATCCCTGGTCCTGGCGTCCATCCCCGGCTTCTGGCTGGGCCTGCTGCTCATGCTGCTGTTCTCCTATCAGCTGGGCTGGCTGCCCACCTTCGGCCTGGGCTCCTGGAAGAACTACGTCATGCCCGTGGCCACCCTGGCCATCCCCTCCTCCGCCTACGTGGCCAGAATGGTGCGTATGACCATGCTGGAGGCCCTGAGCTCGGACTATGTCCGCACCGCCCGGGCCAAGGGCGCGGGGCCGGCCCGCATCGTGTTCATCCACGTGCTGCGCAACGCCATGCTGCCGGTCATCACCCAGCTGGGTATGAGCTTTGCCGGCCTGCTGGGCGGCGCGGTCATCGCCGAGCAAATCTTCGGCCTGCCCGGCTTCGGCAGCGCCATCCTGGAGGCTATCAACAAGAAAGAGACTATGGTCGTGCTGGGCGCCACTGTGTTCCTCTCCCTGCTCTACATGCTCATCATGCTGGCCATGGACCTGATCAACGCACTGCTCAATCCCAAGATCCGGGATAATATGGGCTGAGGAGGACCGCAGACATGACTAAACGCAGACGCAAGCGCCAGGAACGCCTGGCAACTCTGGCGGGCCAGACCCGTCCGGCGGCAGACGTGTGGCACAACTTCGTCCGCCACCCCGTCTCCATGGCCGCCCTGGTGGTACTTATCGCCATGATCGTCGTGGCCATCGTCTCCGGCTTCCTGTTCAACTACGAGACCCAGGTCACCGCCATCAACACCTCTCAGATCCTCCAGTGGCCCAGCGCCGAGCACTGGTTCGGCACGGACAAGTTCGGCCGCGACGTGTTCATCCGGGTGCTCTACGGCGCCCGCTACTCCCTGTTCTTCGGCATCGTCACCACCGCCATCTCCATGGTGCTGGGCATCCTCATCGGCGCCACCTGCGCCTACTTCGGCGGCGTGTACGACGTGGTGGTCATGCGGGTGATGGACTCCCTGGTGTGCATCCCCTCCATCCTGCTGATGCTCACCCTGGTGGCCGTGCTGGGCAAGGGCATGCGGGGCATCATCATCGCCCTGGTGGTCACCTCGGTGCCCGGCTTCGCCCGGATCATCCGGTCCATCGTCCTCAACGTGGTGCACCAGGAGTACGTGGAGGCCGCCCGGGCCAGCGGCACCGGCAGCGCCGCCATCATCGTGCGCCACATCCTGCCCAACTGCTTCGGCCCCATCCTGGTGGACGTGCTGATGAGCGTGTCCAGCTGCATCATGGCCGCCTCCAGCCTGAGCTTCCTGGGCATGGGTATCCAGGCCCCCGCGCCCGAGTGGGGCGCCATGCTCAACGAGGCCATGGAGCAGATGCGGGCCTACCCCTACCTGGGCATCTTCCCCGGTCTGGCCATTGTGCTCACCACGCTGTGCTTCAACCTGCTGGGCGACGGGCTGACCGATGCCCTGGACCCCAAGAACCGCTGAGACGGACCACAGACAAGAGAAGGGGAACACGCCCATGAACAACGATATTTTGATCCAAGTCAACAACCTGCACACCGTGCTGCCCCTGAAAAACGGGCAGCTGGTGGCGCCGGTGGACGGAGTGAATCTGACCATCCCCCGGGGCAAGACGGTGGGCCTGGTGGGAGAGTCCGGCTGCGGCAAGTCCATGACCGCCCGCTCCCTCATGCGCCTGCTGGACCACCCCATCCGCATCCAGTCCGGGTCCATCCTGTACTACCCCGGCAATGCGGCCGACCTGGAGCGGCTGCGCCAGAGCCCGGACACAAAAAAGAAGGGCGCCCTGACGCCGGAACGCCCGCTCCCCGACGGGGCCGTGGATATCACCGCCCTGAGTGAAAAACAGATGCGCTCCATCCGGGGCCACAACATCACCATGATCTTCCAGGAGCCCATGACCGCCCTGAACCCGTCCATCACCGTGGGCAAGCAGGTGCGGGAGGCCATACTGCTCCACGAGAAGGTCTCCAAGAAGGAGGCCACCGAGCGGGTGCTCCAGAGCTTCCGGGACGTGGGTATCCCGGAGCCGGAGCGGCGCTACAAGTCCTATCCCCACCAGCTCTCCGGCGGCCTGCGCCAGCGCATCTGCATCGCCATGGCCATGGTGCTCCACCCGGAGTTCCTCATCGCCGACGAGCCCACCACCGCCCTGGACGTGACGGTGGAGGCCCAGATCCTGGCCCTGATGAAGCAGCTCCAGCACGGCCGGAACATGTCCATCCTGATGATCACCCACAACCTGGGCGTGGTGGCCGACATCTGCGACGAGGTCAACGTGATGTACGCGGGCCAGATCGTGGAGTACGCGGACAAGGCCGAGCTGTTCCGCAACGCCCGCCACCCCTATACCCAGGGCCTGATGGAGGCCATCCCCCGGGTCCGGGGCGAGATGAAGGACGAGCTGTACACCATTGAGGGCACGGTGCCCAGCTTCGGGGACATGCCCAAGGGCTGCCGGTTCTGCGACCGCTGCCCCTACGCCACCGACCGCTGCCGCCAGTCGGCGCCCCAGCTGCGGGACATCGTCGGCGGCCATCTGGTGCGCTGCTTCCGGGAGGTGGAGAGATGAGCGACGTACTGCTGAAAGTAGAGAATCTGGTCAAGTACTTCAAGACCAACGCCGGAAAGGTCAAGGCCGTGGACGGCGTGAGCTTTGAGGTCTATGCCGGCGAGACCCTGGCCCTGGTGGGCGAATCCGGCTGCGGAAAATCCACCCTGGGCCGGCTGATCCTGCGGCTCATCGAGCCCACCAATGGAAAGGTGCTGCTGGAGGGCGAGGACCTGGGCAAACTCAGCGGCGGACAGCTGCGGAAAAAGCGCTCCGAGCTCCAGATCATTTTCCAGGACCCCTTCTCCTCCCTGGACCCCCACTTCACGGTGGGCGAGATCATCGCCGAGCCCCTGCGGGCCATGGGCATAGGGAAGAAAGAGCGCGAGGCCCGGGTGCTGGAGCTGCTGGACCAGGTGGGCCTGGCCCCGGAGACCTATTTCCGCTACCCCCACCAGTTCTCCGGCGGCCAGCGCCAGCGCATCGGCATCGCCCGCGCCCTGGCCACCTCCCCCAAGCTCATCGTGTGCGACGAGCCCGTGTCCGCCTTGGACGTGTCCATCCAGGCCCAGATCCTGAACCTGCTCAAGCAGCTTCAGAAGGAGCACGGCCTGACCTACCTCTTTATCTCCCACGACCTGGCGGTGGTGCGCTATATCTCCAGCCGGGTGTGCGTCATGTTCCTGGGCCAGCTGTGCGAGATCTGCTCCACCCAGGAGGCCTATGACCACCCCCTGCACCCCTACACCAGAATGCTCATCGACTCCGCGCCGGAGCCTGACCCGGAATTCCACCGGGAGGACCGGCTGCTGCTCCAGGGGGAGATGCCCTCCCCCATCCATCCCCCCGCAGGCTGCCGGTTCTGCACCCGCTGCCCCTTCGCCACCGACGAGTGCCGTCAGACCCCGCCGGAGATGAAGGACTACGGCGGAGGCCACCTGTGCGCCTGCCACCACCCCCTTCTGGCAGAGTAAGTGCTGCCCCCTATTCGTAACCTGCTCCCCTACCGGGGAGAGGGAATAACGCCAAAGAGCGAGAAAGTGAGTTGGATGAAATGAAGAAAGCCCTATCTCTTTTGCTTGCACTGGTGATGTGCTTCGGCCTCCTCAGCGCTTGCAGCAGCTCCACCGGTGAGCAGTCCTCGAACCCCAGCGCCACCACCGGCACCGAGACCTCCACCGGCGGCGAGCAGGACACCACCCTGCGCGCCCTGACCCTGGTGGCCTCCGAGACCTTTAACCCCCTGGTCAACGGCAACGGCGACAAGCCCGTGTACCACGCCCTGTTCGACTGCCTGTTCCGCTTTGACAACGACGGCAACGTGATCCCCATGCTGGTGGACACCTACGAGGTGGACGGCCTGGACGTGACCATGAAGCTGCGCCAGGACGTGACCTTCAGCGACGGCAACCCCCTCACCGCCGACGACGTGCTGTTCTCCTACAACACGGTTCTTGAGGACCCCACCCTGCGGTACAACATGACCCTGATCTCCACCGGCATGGAGAAGGTGGATGACTACACCATCGTGCTCCACCTGGTCAACAGCTACTGCAAGTGGCAGAACATCCTGGCCGAGCTGCTGTACATCATCGAGGAGGAGACCTACGACACCTCCGCCGACTACAGCTCCACCGCCCCCGTGGGCTCCGGCCCCTACACTCTGGAGAGCGTGGACGCCTCCCGGAAGGTCACCCTGAAGGCCCGTGACGACTACTGGAACGGTGCCCCCGAGTTCAAGACCGTGGAGGTCAGTGCCGGCGTGGAGGACTCCACCGCCCTCATCTCCCTGCAGACCGGCGAGGTGGACCTGGTGGCCCAGATGGGTCTGGCCTCCTTCACCCAGGCCCAGCAGGACGAGAACCTGAACTGCGTGTCCTTTGACGGCTGGGCTACCATGGGCGTGATGGTCCAGATGGGCGACGATGCCTTCCGTCAGGCCGTGTTCCACGCCATCAACCGGGACACCATCATCCAGATCTGCAACAACGGCAACGGCACCCCCAGCACCAACTACTTCTCCCCCAAGGTCATGGGCGACTACGCCGACAAGGCCCCCTTTGTGGGCTATGACGTGGACCTGGCCAAGGAGTGCCTGGCCAACACCACCGTGGACCTGAGCCAGACCTATGAGATCCAGGTCTTTGACGCCGACTCTCAGGCCGTGGCCCAGTGCGTTGTGTCCGACCTGTCCGCCATCGGCATCAATGCCACCGTCAGCTACGTGGACTCCAACGTCTTCTTCGACAACCTGTACGGCGGCAACATGCAGATGGGCATCACCGCCATGGCCACCAACATGGTGAGCGTGGAGGACATGATGACCATGTTCGACCCCGACGCCGGCTATCCCTTCAACATCTCCGACGAGCTGATCGAGAAGATCCAGACCGCCCCCTACATCCAGGACGACGCCGAGCGCGAGGCCGCCATGATCGACCTGCTGAATGATCTGAACGAGGCCTGCCCCTGGGTGCCTCTGTATGACAGCCCCACCTACTGCGTGTACAACAAGCGGGTGGGCAACGTGCTGGACTGCTCCTCCGCCACCTATGTCTACTACTTCGGCGACATGACCATCGAAGGCTGATCGTTCTGCAACAGCCCATTGCAATCACCCCCTCCGGTATATCCGGAGGGGGTGATTTGCAATATGTCCTTCTTCAGCAGCGCTGATCCCCCCGCGGAAGGTCTCCTTCCCTCCTTGCGCCGCCACAGGCCGCAATGGGTCGGAACAGGGGCCGCCGGCATTCCCCGGTCCGGAAACGGGCGCGCCCTGCGCCTCACCGGGCAAGCAAAAAAAGACCTGAAATCTTACGATTTCAGGTCTTTTTTGGTGGAGATAAGCGGGATCGAACCGCTGACCTCTTGAATGCCATTCAAGCGCTCTCCCAGCTGAGCTATACCCCCATATTTTGTCGTCTCGTGACGACTTGTTTATTATAGCAGGTCGTCCTGCTGCTGTCAACTATAAATTTTAAAAATCTTTAGCCGTCTCCTCCTCTCCCTTAAACTTGGGGATGCGCTGTGATAGAGGATGGCACGTGGTACTCTACAAAGGGGGCCGATTTGTCACGGAGCAGGGCCTCATCACGGGTACGGCCTCCTCTACCCTGTCCCCCGGCACCTCCTCCACCCGGGCTCAGGCCGCGGTGATTCTCTCCCGCTTCTGCATATCAAGCACACCAATTTTCTGCAATGTGAATGCAACACGTCTCTTCCCCTTATGCGCCAAAAAGGACTTGAAACCGCAGTTTCAAGTCCTTTTTGTGGAGATCAGCGGGATCAAACCGCTGACTTTTTAAAAGCAATTCATGAAGATCTGGGCTATTTCCGCACGGGCGGCCTCGCCGGTGGGGTCCAGAATCCCGTTGCCTTTGCCGTTGACCACGCCTTTGGCCAGGGCCCAGAGCATCGCCTCCGCAGCCCAGCCGGATACCTGGTCACCGTCACGGAATCCGTTCAGTGTGCCCCGGCTGTCCAGGTCGTACCCTTTATAGGCAGCGTAGCGATACAGGATGGAAACCACCTGCTCCCGGGTGACGGCGTCCTCCGACCCGAAGGTCTTGTCGCCATAGCCTTTGACGATGCCGTTGGCAGCGGCCCAGGCCACCGCCCGACTGTACCAACAGTCCGCAGGCACATCCGCAAAGCCGTTGTCGCCGGTGATCTGGGTCTCATCCTCCAGCCGGTAGAGCATGGTGACGAGCATGGCCCGGCTGGTCGTCCCGTCAGGGGCGAGCACGCCGCCGCCCATGCCGTTTATCAGGCCCCGGTCCACACAGTAGTGGAGGGCATCGTGGTACCATGCGTTGACATCCGCATCCTTGTACGCATACAGGGGACATGCTTCGTTTCGCTGACAGTCGGCGGGGTTGATCAGGGCAAAGAACCCTTCCACAGTGACTTCGCCGGCCGGCATGACGAAAATGCAGCTGCCGTCCTCCTGCTCCGTCACATCCACCAACTGGCCGTCACCGTCGGTGACCGTCACGCTGATCAGCTCATATCCCTCTTCCGGCTCCGCCGTCACTGTCACGCTGGTGCCTTCCTGAGCGTTGGCGGGGTCGGTCTTCAGACTGCCGTTGTCGCCGGGTGTCACAAGGATATCATGACCGGTCTCGGCGCTTCCGCGGATGGGCTCCAGCCCGGCAGTGGAGGCGGCCACCTCATCATAGGCGTCCACATCCAGCATGGTGACCACCGCCTGGAGGGGTGTGGTCAGGACCACCTGCTCCCAGGTACCTGTGCCGTTCTCGCCGGGCGTATAGACGTCATAGAGATAGAGCACGTTGGGGATGGTGTACACTACCACCTTGTCTCCGCTGCCCGCCTGGTTGTTGTAAGAGATAGCGGTCTCCTTGTCGGAGGAGTAGCCGTAGTCATAGCTGGCCGTGGCCACCAGGGAATGCTCAAATTCCACGGCGGGGCCGAGCTCCACTTTGGCGCTGGCATAGGCACCAAAGGAGGCAGAGGCCGAGGCGCCGCCGGTGGTGCTGGAGCCGCTGCTCTCCCCGTAGGAGGTGCCGCCGTTGCCGATGTAGCCGTAGACCTCCTCCAGGTCGGAGAAGTAGGGGCTGGCCTGAAGCACCGCAAAGACCTCGGGGTCGGTGTAGACGATGCCCTTCTCCACAAACTTCATTATCACCGAGTCGTTGCCCACGTCGGGCAGATCCAGGCTCACGAAAGTGCCGTACTGGTCGTTGCGGGCGTTGGACTTGGCCATGATGCCCTCGAAGAGGACGTGGTAGCCCGCCTTGGCGTTGTCCTCGCTGGCGTTCTCATTCCGCCAGACGGCGCCCAGGTCCATATAGTAGTAGTCGTCGCTGGTGTTGATCTCGCTCTTGCGGTGGACGCCGGTGACAAAGAGGAACGTCTCCCGCCAGTTCTTGCTGCCGGGGTCGGAGTCCACGGTGCCCACCACCACGTCGCCGATCCAGGGCTGTTCCTTGTCCTTGTTGTTGTTGTCGTCCACCTGGGTCATGCAGAAGTCAAAGGCGAAGAGCTCCGAGCCGAAGCCGGTCTCCAGGCTGAAGTCCATGACCTGGGTGCCGAAGAGCACCTGGTCGCTGACGCTCTGCACCTTGGCGCCGTCCAGGTCGCCGCAGGCCACGGCCATGGGGGCCAGGGTGGGGTACACCCGCACGCCGTTGCCGCCGTTCTCCTGGCCCTCCAGATTGAAGACTTGGGAGATGGAAGTGGTGTGGCCCCCCAGAGACTGGGCGCGGTAGCCGGACTGGATATACTGCCCGGTGGTGTAGTCGTAGTAGACGTAGTAATAGGCGCCCTGGCTGTACCCAGCGGAGGCCTCATTCCTGGTGATCACCGAACTGCCGGCGCTCCAGCCTCCGATGATCAGGGTGGTGGCGGAGACCGACTCGTTGTCGATTGTGGCAAACTCGCCGAAGGCGCAGCCGGCGGAAATCATGCCGCTGCCCGCCCCGTCGTTGAGGGCCACGTTGTCCATGCCGCCCACGGGGCTCAGGCCGCCGTCCTCCTCACAGGCCAGCAGGCTGAAGTGGGCCACGCTGTCGGCGTCGTTGTTGTTGGCCGGGGCGGAGGAGACCACCGCCAGCTCGTCCTTCAGATTCCGGTCAATGTCCCCCATGGCGATGGTGACCACCAGGTGCTTGACGATCTCCTCTTTCCAGTTGTTGTCGCTGTTATAGTCGATCTTGCTGTAGCTGCCGGTATAGCCCGCGGCCACGGCGATCTCCTGAGAGGGCGTCTCCTGCCAGGTGCCGCTGCCCGTGGCGTAGAACACGTCCACCAGTGCATACCGCCTGCCGTCCGCATCTCTGTAGCGTCCGGTGTACACCGCCAGATCGTCCAGGCCGTCGCCGTTCAGGTCGCCCGCCTCGATCTCGAAATAGGCGTCCAGCTCCTGGACATAGCGGCGGGTCATGTAGGCCAGGCTGTACCTGCACGGCCAGACAGACCGCTAGGAACAGGGTGACCGCCCAGGGCATGAAATGCGGCTCCAAAGAAAAGGCGGCAATCAGCAGTCCCAGCCCGCTTAGAGCCAGGATGGCCCACAGGAGTGCCGCCCGCAGTCGGTATCGTCTCATAGCATCTCCCCAAAGGTGTAGCCTAAGTCGAACACTGTGACGATATAACGGGGATTGTGGGGGTCTGGCTCCAGCTTCTGCCGCAGACGGCGGATGTGGACGCTGAGGGTGTTTTCATCCACAAAGCTGCCCTCCACATCCCAAATCTGTTCCAGCAGCATGGTCCGGGTGAGCACCCGGCCACGGCTGCGGACCAGCCGCTCCAGCAACTTCCACTCGGTGGCGGTGAGACGGATGGGCTCCCCCTGCCGCCTCACTGTCTGCCGTTCCAGGTCAATCTCCAGCTCCTGGTCGCGGACAATCTGCGCGGTTCCTCTGGTCCGACGCAGCACAGCCAGCACCCGCTGGCGCAGCACCTCCGGAGCAAAGGGCTTGGTCACATAGTCGTCGCCGCCCATCCGGAACCCCCGGACCACGTCCTCGTCGGCGTCGTTTGCGGTGAGAAAGATGATGGGGGTATCCCGTGTCTGTCGGAAACCGGCACACAGGTCCAGGCCACTGCCGTCGGGCAGGCGGATGTCCAGCAGACACAGGTCAAAGCGGACGGCCTGCCAAAGCTTCTGGGCCTGGGCGGCGCTGTGGACCAGTGCCACAGCATGTCCGTCCTGCTCCAGGGCGGATTTCACCCCCTCCCCCAACAGAACATCATCCTCTACCAACAAAAGCTGGGCCATAGGCACCTCCTAAAAACAGGTCAGCCGGTCTCCCGCAGGCGCTGAATCACCGGCTCCCGGGACGATACCCAATAGGCCAGAGCGGAAATGCAGGGACACAGCACCAACAGAGCCAGCACCAGCCCCGCCACCAGTCTGGGCGGCCACACAAAGGAGAAGGCCAGGACCCCTGTGTCGATGTGTGTGTCGGAAAAGGCGGCCCACAGGATGCCGCAGCCTGCCAGGAACAGGACAGAGGATAAAACGGCGTAGATGCCCCCCTCCCACATGACCACGGCCCGCAGCTGCCGGCGGGTCATGCCCAGGCTCTCCATCATGGACAGCTCCCGGCGGCGGGTCTGCACCGAGGTGGCCATCACATTCACATAGTTCATAAGCCCCATCAGCACCATCAGAATGCACACGCCGTTGCCCATCAGGGCTACGGTCTGCTGGTTGTGGGCGTAGTCGGCCTGAGCCCGGGCGGCGCTGACATACTCCACGTGACCGGGGGCCACAGCCAGAATCTCCTGAATGGCCTGATCCAAAGTCATCAACTGGCCCTCCTTGGCGTTGATGCAGATATACTGGATATCTGCATCCGGATTGATCCGATCCATGCCAGCCTGGCTGACCAGCACCCCCGGCACATGGTCGGTACCGCCCGGAGCAATTTTCAGGGGAATGTTCTCACTTACTACTCCGCCGATGGTAAAGGACTGGACCTGCCCGTCCCGACCGCGAATGGACAGAGTCTGACCAACCATGCCGGAAAGATCCTCCGGCTGGTCCACCATTTCTCTGCTGCTGTCGTAAACCAGCAGGGTATCTCCAGCGGCAAAGGCGTTTAAATCTACCGGCTGCTCCGCAGTCTGATTATACTCCTCCAGGACAGAAAGCTCCAGTGTCACCGCATGTGTGTCCTCAAATTTGCCCGCGCTGGCCTGATATGCTTCCATTCTCTCTTCCACGGCAGCCGGATCGTCTTTACTTGCCCGCCGTGCCCACTGCTTGGCATAGGGCCAAAGAACTTTCGGGTCGCTCTGGATATACAGCCTGGACTCCCGGGTGATCTCTATCTCCTGGATTCCGTCCAGTTGGGCAATGGCCTCCATAGCGGAGTGGTTAAGGGTCTGGGCAAAAATGGAATCCTCCTCCGGGTTGGTCTGCCAGGAGCTGTATATGGTAATGTCATAACCGCTTGTATCATACTCCGGCATGTCCAGGTGGAACACACTGTTTACCGCCAGAATGAGCACCGCCCCCAGGGTGAGAGAGGCAAAGACTCGTACAGCCTGCTTTTTCTGCCGGAACACGTTGTGCAGGGCCATGGAGCGCAGCCCGGTTCTCCGCCCCGTCTTGCCACGGCGTCCCCCCGGCAGCCCGGTGTAGGACAAGGCCTGCATGGGAGAGATTTTTCCCGCCAGACGGGCCGGCTTCCAGCTGCTCAGGGCCACCGTCAGCGCCACAAACAGAATGGTGCCCAAAAAGATAACGGGGTAAAAGTTCACCGTCCGGGGCATGGCGGACATATTGTCGTTGGTCAATGTCTCCAGCACCCGGGGCACCACCTCCAGGCAGAGCAGCATCGCCGCCAGCAGGCCGGGTACCAGACCGGCCAGAGCTGCCAGTATGGCCTTTGCCCGCACCAGGGTGCGCAGCTGCCGGGGGCTGGTCCCCAGGGTCTTCAGCATACCATAAAACCGGATATCATGCTGGACGGAGAGGGACAGAATGTTGCTGACAAACAGGCAGCTGCCCACCAGAATGAGCAGCGCTGTAAATCCCAGCAGGCCAAGGACCTGCTCTAGGGAAACGACGGAGCGCTGGGGCGTGGAAGCCCAGTGCTGCGCGTCTGTGAGTGGAATCTGCTGCAAGGTCTCCCAGGTTCCTTCCTCAGACCAGCATACCCCCAGCTGGCAGCTTTCCCAGCCCCATAACTCCGGATAGAGCTCCCGAGCTCCGGACTCCGAGCGGAGCACCCGGTCCTCCGATGTGTAGTCGGTAAACCAGCCGGTTAGTTGGTAATCCCGGGTCAGGTGGATGGTCATACCCACCTCCGGTTCATCAATGCCCAGCCGTTTGAGGGTATCAATGGACATCATGACCTCCAGCATGTCCTGGGGGTAAGTTCCCACCACGTCGGAGAGCATGGGGAGGATCTGGTGCTCCCAGGCCGCCTCGTCGTAGTACCAGTGCTGTAAGGGAATCTCGAAGCCAAGCGCACCTGGAATCGTCTCCTGACCGATCCATATCCGGATACCTGCTACCTCCACCCCGGGGGTAGACTGAATCTGCTCATACTGCTCCTGGGTCGGGGCGTACAGGAGGGCGTCGGTCACACCGTCCAGCCGGTCCATCATGGTCTGCAAATTGCGGAAGTAGTTGACGCCGATGGTAAAGATGGAGAAGAGCATGACGGTGGAGAGAAAGACGGCCAGGGCTGTGAGCAGATGGCGGCTCAGGTTGGCCCTGATGCTTCGTCCGGCCAGGCGCCAGAAGAGACGGCGGTTATGAATGCGGAACATGGTCCCCCTCCTTCCCCAGGATGCGTCCGTCCTCAATGTGGAGGATGCGGTCGGCCAGCTGGGCCAGTTCCTCGTTGTGGGTGATCATGATGAGGGTCTGCCCAAACTTCCGCACTGAGTTCTGGAGCAGCAGGGCCACCTCCAGTCCGGTTTTGCTGTCCAGGTTTCCGGTGGGCTCATCGGCCAGGATTAGAGCAGGCTTGGTGGCCAGGGCACGGGCGATGGCCACCCGCTGCCGCTGTCCGCCGGAGAGCTGGTCGGGCATGGCATGGCGCTTCTCCTCCAGCCCAAGGGCATGAATGATCCCGTCCAAAAACTCCTTGTCGGGCCGCAGGCCGTCCGCCTCCAGGGTGAAGGTGATATTCTCATACACATTGAGCATGGGGATGAGATTGAAATTCTGAAAGACAAAGCCGATGTTTCTCCGGCGGAAGATGGTGAGCTGCTCGTCATTTAGTTTCCCCAGGTCGTGGCCCCTCACCCACACCTCCCCGGAGGTAGGCTTGTCCAGTCCGCCTACCAGATTCAACAGGGTAGACTTTCCGCTGCCCGAGGTTCCGACAATGGAGACAAATTCCCCCTCCTCCACCGTCAGCGAGACGTGATTCAGCGCGTGGACGGCATTGTCTCCGCCGCCGTAGGTCTTGCACAGATCCTTGGTAACCAGAATCGCCATAGAAGTCCCTCCTCCTTGGTGTTATCAGTAGGATACCACAGACTTCTTACGGTTTGGTGACGGGTGGTAGAATTCTTGACCACCTATACTCTGTTTTGACATGGCTGTCGCTGGATGCTTGCTTTGGACTGCCAGGAGGACAATGGCTGAAAACAGCGCGGCCTCTTCCCCCGGTTCAACAGGAATTCAACACGAGGGACAGGCTGGAGCCGGTACACCGCCCTGTTTGTCCTGAAGCAAAGAAAAAAGACCTGAAATCTTACGATTTCAGGTCTTTTTTGGTGGAGATAAGCGGGATCGAACCGCTGACCTCTTGAATGCCATTCAAGCGCTCTCCCAGCTGAGCTATACCCCCATATTTCTGTCGTCTCGTTACGACTTATTTATTATAGCAGGTCCCCCCTCTGTTGTCAACTGTAATTTTAAAAAAATCCGTTTTTTCTCCCCCCAGTACAGTACACAGCGCCGGGGCCCCGTCTTCTTCCGCAGCTCCGGCGCTGCCTTTTCATCCGTTCCGTCCCTCGTCCGCTTGGCAGGCCAAGGCAGATCAGCAGGCAGAGGTGTGGCCGCAGCTGGTAACGCTTCCCCACAGCCTGGACGGCTATAATGAAATTCACCCGGGCTGCCCCAACTACTGGCGGGCAGATAAAGGGCGGCAGTAAGAAATACTGCCGCCCCTTTTGGGCGCACAGAAGGGAATTTTTTCTGACAGAAACAGAATATCAGCATCCATCCGGCCAACCCATGATGCCTGCCGCAAAACGGTCATACGCCGTGCTGCGAAGAAAATAGACAGATCCATACTGGTGTGGAAGACTATTGGTACAGGCACTGATCGGCAGCCTGCTCAAGTTCCATCAGCCCAGTGGGCATTTTTGAAGATTGCCCGGCCCACTCCGATGAGGTCGGCGCAGTCCTCGCCCAGCAGGGTCTCCGCCTGGTCCAGGGTCGTAACGCCTCCCGTCAGAAGGACAGGGACGCGGACGGCCTGTTTCACAGGAACCGACAGGTCCCGGAAATACCCCGGTTCCCGGTGCCCGGGGCGGACAAAGCCGTTCATGCCGCCGGTGAGGTGAAGAAGATCCACGCCGCTCTTCTCAAAGATACGGCAGGCTTCCACGCAGTCCTCCACGGTGCTGCCTCCGGCCTCATAGTCGCAGCCGCCCAGCCGCAGGCCAATGGGAAAGTCCCCGCCCACGGCCTGCCGGGCCGCCTGGATGACCTCCCGGTGAATCCGGGTGCGGTTTTCCACCGACTGCGGGCCATATTCATCGCTTCTCTGATTGGCCAGCGGGGAGAAAAACTGATTGAGGAGGTAGCCGTGGGCGGAGTGGAGTTCCACGCCGTCAAAGCCGGCTTCCTTTGCCCGAAGGGCTGCCTGGGCAAACCACTCGGTCACCTGCCGGATCTGTTGGCGGGTCATCTCCGCGGGCAGTTCCTTCTGCTGCTTGGGGTGGCAGATCGGGCTGGGCCCCACGGGGGGCTGCCCGGTCATCTCGGACAGCGCTGCTGTTCCCGCGTGGCTGAGCTGGGCAAAGACCCTGACGCCCTCCCGATGGATGCCGTCGGTGAGACGGCGCAGGCTGAGAATCACGTCGTCGGAGGCCAGGGAGGTCTGGCCGGGATGTGCCTTCCCCTGCAGGTGGATATAGCTGTGTTCGGTGATAATCAGACCAATTTTGCTGTACTTTGCCCGTTCCCAGTAATAGCTGCACACCGCATCG
Organism: uncultured Pseudoflavonifractor sp.; assembly: GCF_944387275.1. GTDB lineage: Bacteria > Bacillota > Clostridia > Oscillospirales > Oscillospiraceae > Pseudoflavonifractor > Pseudoflavonifractor intestinihominis. The sequence goes on along the minus strand of NZ_CALXEG010000034.1, from coordinate 5,571 downwards.
GTCACACAGCCGTTTTCGTCCGCCTTGGCGGTGGCCATGGGCGGCATCACCAGACGGTTGGACAGAGTCAGATGGCGGATCGTAATGGGGTCAAATACATGTGCCATAGGATTTCCTCCGTTTAAAGTCTATGTTGGTATAGATACCGGCTTTTCCCGCGATTCCGGTGCTGCGCAGAGGGTTTCTTTTCGATGGATGCTTCTCAATTCCGCCAGGCTGAAGGCCAGGGCCAGCACAAAGGCGCAGGCATCCCCCACCGGACCGGCCCACAAAGCCCCCTCCACGCCGAGAAAGGCCGGCAGAATCAGCAGGGCGGGCAGCAGGAAGATGACCTATCGGGAAAGAGAAATCAGCGTGGCCTGGACAGATTTTCCCATGGCCTGGAAGAAAATCCCCGTACAGAGCTGAAAGCCATTCAAGAGGATCAGCAGCAGGAAAATCTTCAGGCTCTTCACCGCAAACTCCTGATACAGCGCCGATTCCGAGCCGAAAATCCCGATGATCTGTTCCGGAAAAAGCTGAAACATCACCGTGCCCACGGCCATGACAAGGGTCGAACAGCCCGCAGCCAGGAAATAGGTTTTCTTGGCGCGGTCCAGCTTCCCCGCGCCGCAGTTGTATCCGATGATCGGCTGGGAGCCCACGGCAATGCCGATGACGATGCCCGTAATGATCTGATTGACCTTCATGGTGATGCCCAGGGTCGTCATGGGGATCTCGGAACCATATTGGGAGGCGGCGCCGTATTTGACCAGCACATTGTTCATCACTGTAATCACAATGGTGGCTGCCAGCTGCATGCAGAAACTGGAGATGCCAAGGCTGCACATCCTCTGCACAGGCCCCGCCGGGGCTTGAAGCAATCCTTTTTCAGGGTGATGGAGCGGAATCTTCTCAGATACACCAGCGTGATCCCGCAGGAAACCACCTGTCCCAGAACCGTTGCGATGGCGGCGCCTGTAACACCCATTTGGAATACAAAGATAAAGATGGGATCCAGAATCGTATTTAAAATCGCCCCGCTCAACGTGGCGATCATGGCAAAGACCGGGCTTCCGTCGGCGCGCAGGATGGAATTGAAGCCCATACTGAACATATAAAAGGGGAAGCCCAATACAATGATGAAGCCGTATTCCAGGGAATACTGCATAATGGCGTCGGTGGCGCCGAACAGGACACACAGGGGCTTCAGGAAAATCAGAGACAATACGGTCAAAAGAACGCCAACCGCAGCCGTCAGGGTAATGGCATTCCCCACGCCCCGTGCGGCATTCTCTTTTTCCCCCTGTCCCAGGCAGAGGCTGAAATAGGCCGTGGCGCCGTCGCCGATCATGAGTCCCAGAGCCAACGCAATGACCGTCAGGGGCTGTATGACGTTAGTAGCGCCGTTTCCCAGATAGCCCACGCCCCGGCCGATAAAAATTTGATCTACAATGTTATACAGGGTACTGACCACCATGGAAATGATGCTGGGTACGGCAAAGGTCCCCAGCAGTTTTCCCACCGGCGCATACCCCAGAGGATTTGTTTCCGCCTGCATGACTTTTCTCCTTCCGGTTGATTTCGACTCAGCGGGAGAACCCCGCATTTGGAAATCATAAAGGTTCCCATTATGGGAAAGTCAAGGAGAAATTTTCGGAAACCTGAAAAAGGCAGACGGCGGGCGCCGGAAGAGCTCTCCCGGCGCCCGCCTCGTTTCAAATCAGTTCCTGCAGTTCCAGCGCCGGCCCCTTTAAATCAAAATGGGCGGCGGTCAGATTGGTGAGAATTACCTGCTTTGCCTGGGGATGCTCTATAAAGTATTCCGAAAGCAGGGTATCGAGATGCGCCGACGCCTGGGCCGATTCCTGCCGGCAGAAATAGTCCCCCTCGGGCAGCACTTCCAGGTCGGTCATACCGTCCTTTTGCTGGAGGACCTCCAGAAAAATATCGGTATCCAGCTGGTCGCCCTGCCGCCGGGCAATCAGGCCGATGGGAAACGTAAAGGCCGGCAGCAGGCCCATGGATTGTCCCCGGAGAAAAATATCCGCAGAGCGCCGCTTAAACTCCAGTTCTCCGCCGGACGGGGTAAAGGGCATCCGCAGAATCAGCCGTCGGGGCAGATGGCGCCGGTAGCATCCGCTCTTGTTCTGATAGGGCCGGTTTTCTTCGATCCGGCGAAGGGCATCCTCCATCTGCAACATGGTATTGCGGAGGTGGGCCAGTTTCTCCAGTGCCTTCTGCTGCCCATCCTGCAGAAGACGCCGGATGTCCAACGTCTGGTCGGGCTGCCGGTATTGCTCCGCGTCCCGCAGGGGGATGTTCAGCTCCAAGCACATCAGAATCATATCCATCTCCACCAGCTGTTCCAGGGCATAGTACCGGTAGCCCGTCTCCGGGTCGGTATAGGCGGGAATCAGCGCGCCGATCCGTTCATAGTATCGCAGCGATTTGGGGTTTACATTGCGAAGTCTGGCAAAGTCGCTGATGGAAAGATAGCCCTGCACCAAAGATTCCTCCCTGTTTGGCCCTTGACTTTCCCACAATGGGAAGGCTTATTCTTATTATACAGCAAACTGCGGATCATCACCAGACATAGGAGAGAAAATCATGCATTATCAAACAAAAGGCACTTGCGCCAAGGAGATTCATGTAGAAGTGGACCACGGCGTCATCCGTTCGGTGGAATTTGTATTGGGCTGCCCCGGCTTTACCCAGGCCCTCAGCCGCCTTCTGGTGGGCATGCGGGTGGAGGACGCGATTGCACGGCTCAAGGGAATCCAATGCCTGGACAAGGGAACCTCCTGCCCGGATCAGTTGGCCCTGGCGCTGATGCAGATTCAGGAAGCATAGTACCCTGCGCACAAATACCGGCCAAGCAGTCAGCGAAGCAGCGCACGGATATGCGCGGCAGAAGAGCAACGCGCTCTGTCCCGGGACGCTTTTGCACCCTGGAACAGGCAGCTGCCGGTTGACTGTCAAACCACATGAAAAAAGACCTGAAATCTTACGATTTCAGGTCTTTTTTGGTGGAGATAAGCGGGATCGAACCGCTGACCTCTTGAATGCCATTCAAGCGCTCTCCCAAACCCATCGGTTACATACCCCCGTAACCGGGTCTGCGAGATGCGCTTCAATACGCAATACCACCAAAACAAGCCACAGTTTCTTGTTGCTTCTGATTATAAGCTATTTGAAAGTGCATAGCAAGCCCATAATTTTATGGTAAGAACGCCGCCCAACGGGACTATGGGCGGCGTTTTCATATATCCCACCGAGAAAGGAGGAGTGTTCCCCCACAGGCCAGCCATCGGGCTGGCTTTTTCTATTTCACAACGAAGGAGGTTTTTAGGTGGCTGACGATAAAAAGAATATTCCCGACGCGGGGAAGGTAGACGAGTCCCCCAAGCCGGGAAAGGTGGAGCCTGTCAAAGCCGATTCCCCGGTGCAGGATCAGCCCACCCCGGCCAGGGCGGAGGCTCCCGTGACAGAAGATGCGTCCAAGGTGGTAACGCCCCCTGCGGCGGAAAAGCCCGTTGAGGGAAAGACAGCTCCCGACCCTGCGGCGGAGCAACCGGCTCCGGCGGGTAAGGAGGCTCCCAAAGACAAGGACGCTCCTGCTCCGTCTGAGGAGGGTGCGCCGCAGCCGGGCAAGGACGAGAAGCAGACCACGATCCCCGGCATGGGAGATCCCGCCCCCGCTGGAAAGGTGGTGGATTTTACCGCTGCCCGGGATGGGGCGACGAAGGGCAAGCCCCCGGAAAAGGCTGCGGCCCCGGATAAGGGCAAGCAGGCGGATAAAGCGAAGGATGCGGCCAAGCCCCGCAGGGGCCGCCCGGCCAGGGCTGACAAGGCGGCCCCCGACAGGGCCAAGCCGCAACCTCGGGACAAAATGATATGCTCCCAATAAAGTAGACAGTAAAAAAAGGAAGGGGAGCGAAAAAGATGGGGAGACGGATCGAAATGACGGCGGAGGAAAAGGAGGTCCTAATCCTGGAATGCCTGGCGGGACAGCTACGGATGCGGGAGGCCGCACGGCGAGCAGGGGTGGGCCACTCCACGATGCACTTCTGGATCAGCCGCTACCGCTCGGAGGGCCACGCAGCCCTGGCGGAGGACGGGAACCAGTCAAAGCGGAACTACAGCCCGGAAGTACGGCAGAAGGCGGTAGAGGAGTACCTGTCTGGCCAGGGCAGCAGCATGGCCATCGCGGAAAAGTACAAGCTGCGGTCTGGAAATCTTGTATTGGAGTGGGTGAAGGAGTATCTTTGCCATAGAGGACAGCCGAATGAGACAGGAGGCATGGATATGGCGAAGCGGACCTACACCCAGGAGGAGCGGCTGCGGGCGGTAGTGGCCCACCTGGAGCGTGGGCAGAGTATCCCCGAGGTGGCGAAAGCCTATGGGTTGCCGGCCCAGCTGGTGCACAGTTGGGTGAAGAAATACCGGGCGCAGGGATTTGCGGGGCTGGAGGACCGGCGTGGGAAGCGGCTGTCAAAGCAGACGCCCCGGGATAAGGAGGAGGCTCTGCGGATTGAGAACGCCCGGCTGCAGGAGGAAAACGAGCTGCTGAGACTGGAGTTGTACTTGCGAAAAAAATTGGAGACACTGGGGAGGGGGGATGTCTGAGGCAGTTCCGGCAGGAGCGGCAGTATGAAGCCGTCCGGCAGAGTGTGGAGGAAGTCGGCTGCCCTGTGGGGACGGCCTGCCGGGCGCTGGGGATCTCCCGGGCCGGGTACTACCGCTGGCGCTCTGGCAAGCTGGGCCCGCGGGCGGAGGAAAATCTGAGGATCGCCGGCCTGGTGGAGCAGATCCATGCTGGGAGCCCAGACAAGGGTTACCGCCGCATCCGGGATGACCTGGCGCGCTGCCACCAGACGCCCATCAACGACAAGCGGGCGCTGCGCATCTGCCAGGGACTGGGCATCCGCTCCACCATCAAGTATGCCTCCAAGGGCTGCACCAGGAGGAGCCACGCACCACAGCACACAGCGGAGAACCTGCTGGACCGGGACTTCCACGCGGACAGGCCCAACGAGAAATGGATCACTGATGTGACGGAGTTCCGCTATTATGTGGGACCTTCTGTGCGGAAGCTCTACCTGAGCGCCATCCTGGACCTTTGTGACCGGCGGATCGTGGCTTTCGCCCTGCGGGACACCAACGACACCGCCCTGGTCCACGATACCCTGGACCGGGCCATTGCCGCAAATCCCGACGCCCATCCCCTCTTCCACAGCGACCGGGGCTTCCAGTACACCACAAGGATCTTCCATGACAGGCTGGTTGCTGCCGGGATGACTCAGAGTATGTCCCGGGTAGGCAAGTGCATCGACAACGGTCCCATGGAGGGCTTCTGGGGCATTCTCAAGCGGGAACGTTACTACGGCAGGCGCTTTACCAGCCGGGAGGCCCTGGTACAGATGATCTGCGGCTACATCGCTTACTACAACTCCAGCCGCCTCCAGCGCCGCCTGGGTGTCCGCACTCCTCTGGAGGTCCACGCCCTTTATGCCGCCTAAGTACATGAAATCTTAAAATAGAATTTTTTTACTTTTTATTTCCCTGTCTACTTGACGGGGTGCAGTTCAA
>NZ_CALXEG010000033.1 GCF_944387275.1 uncultured Pseudoflavonifractor sp. | reverse complement strand
GGCTGCATGCCCGTGGAGGTCATGGCCCGCCGGGGCCACGACACCCTGTGCTACGGCCCCCTGAAGCCCCGGGGCCTGAAGGACCCGAAGACGGGCAAGGAGCCCTTTGCAGTGGTGCAGCTGCGCAAGGACAACGCCGACGGCACCATCTACAACCTGGTGGGCTTCCAGACCCACCTGAAGTGGCCGGAGCAGCGGCGGGTGTTCTCCATGATCCCCGCCCTGAAGAACGCCGAGTTTGTCCGCTACGGGGTCATGCACCGCAACACCTATCTGGACTCCCCCCGGCTGCTGGACCGGTACTACCGGGTGAAGAAGGACCCCCGCATCTGCTTTGCCGGTCAGATCACCGGCGTGGAGGGGTATGTGGAGTCCACCGCCTCCGGCTTCCTGGCGGCGCTGGAGCTGTCCCGCCGCCTGCGGGGCCTGCCGCCCGTGGACTTCCCCCAGGAGACCGCCACCGGCGCCCTGGCGCTGTATATCAGCAACGAGAGCGTCACCGACTTCCAGCCCATGAACGTGAATTTCGGCATCATCCCGCCCCTGGGCTATAAGGTGAAGGGCAAGAGAAATAAGAATGCCGAGCTGTCCAAGCGGGCCCTGGAGAAGCTGGCGGAGCTGGACACGGAGTAAGGTAACGGTCGCTTGCCCTGCGAGCGGGAGCGAGCCGCGCCTGAGGCGCGTCCAAGCGTTTTCGCATTGCGAAAACCTTGCCGAAGGGGCGATTCATTCGCCCCGAGGAAATGAAATCAAGGGGTCCCCACGAAACCGTGGTTTCGTGGGGCCAAGCGGAATAAGAATGCCGAGCTGTCCAAGCGGGCCCTGGAGAAGCTGGCGGAGCTGGACACGGAGTAAGGCCTTTTATGGGACAGGAGGCGGTCAGCCGCCCGCCTCCAGCACCAGCCGCAGGGCCAGACGGAAGCCGTGGCGGAAGCAGACCAGCCGTTCGTGGTAGGCGGCTTCGGCCTCCAGGTCGTTGAGGCGGTCCAGAAATTCCAGACCCAGGGCGGCGTGGATGCGGCTGTAACAGGCGTCAAGGGCCTGCTGACGCTGGTCCGCTTCGGGCGCACGGCTGAACTCCAACCTGTTGCGCGTCAGCTCTGATTCAAAGAGTTCTTCCAGTAAGTCAGTCATAAGCAAGACCTCACCTTTAAGTTGAGATTAGGATATCATTTTAAAGATTAGGTGTCAAGGGGTGAAGCTATGTTCCGAAGGGAAATATTTGCATCGCGGCTGCGTGGGCTGCGCCAGGAACGAAAAGAGGCACAGCCTGTGCTGGCGGACTTGCTGGGCGTAAGTGTGAATCAGATTAGCGAGATGGAGCGAGGAAGAAAGACCACTTCTTTTGAACGCTTGGTGCTGCTCTGCCAGCACTATAACGTCTCCTCTGACTATCTGTTGGGCCTGAGCGACAAGCGGCAGCCTCTGGATGAGAAAGAAGAGCCCGAAGCGTGATGCTCTGACGGTATGCCTGTCAGGAGGACGCATGGAGTTTAAGGATATTTTTTCACAACGGCTGCAAACGCTGCGCAAGAGCGCCGGAGAGAATCAGGAGGCGCTGGGGGCAGTCATTGGAATTGGAAAAACCGGAGTCAGCGAAATGGAGAACGGTCGAAAGACAACAACGGCAGAAAAGATAGCACTGATCTGCCGTCACTACAATGTTACAGCCGACTATCTCCTTGGATTGACGGACTGTCCCAGACCGCTGAATGGGGAAGAGCCAGTGAATCGTGATGTTAATAGGGAAGTATTTGGCGCACGCCTGCGGGAGCTGCGGAACGAGAAAAAAGAGACGCAGAGAGATTTGGCTGATTTTCTTGGCGTAAAGCAGAACCAGGTTGGCGAGATGGAGAATGGGCGCAAGGCGTCCACATTTGCCAAGCTGGCCATGCTCTGTGAGCACTACAATGTCTCTGCTGACTATCTGCTGGGCCTGACCGATGAGCGGCGGTCTCTGCGTAAGGGCGAGGCTTTGTAGTGTGATGGGCAGGACAAAAGAAATTTTCCCTCAGAGAATGAGAGAACTGCGCAAGCAGACCGGCCAGCCCCAGAAGGTGCTGGCGGAACTGCTGGATGTCAGCGTCAACCAAATCAGCGAGATGGAAAAGGGAACGAGGATGACAACGCTGGAAAAGCTGGTGGTCATCTGCCAGCACTACAACGTCTCCGCCGACTATCTGCTGGGCCTGACCGACGAGCGGCGGCCTCTGCGTGAGGACAGATAAAGAAAACAGTTTTTGGGAGGAATCAACATGAAAATCATCGTAGACGCCATGGGCGGCGACAACGCCCCGGCCTCCAACGTCAGAGGCGCCCTGCGGGCGGTGAAGGAGCTGGGGGCCCAGGTGATCCTGGTGGGCCGCGGGGAGGACATCCTGGCCGTCCTGGCCGAGGACGGCATCAAGGAGCTGCCCGCGGGCATGGAGATCGCCCATGCCTCCGAGGTGGTGGAGATCTGCGACAACCCCGCCACCGCCTTCAAGGAGAAGAAGGACTCCTCCCTCACCGTGGGCCTGAACCTGCTCAAGGAGGGGAAGGGGGACGCCTTTGTGTCCGCCGGCAGCACCGGCGCCCTGCTCTCCGGGGCCACCCTGCTGGTCAAGCGGGTGAAGGGCATCCGCCGGGCGGCCATGTGCCCCGTGGTGCCCACCGCCAAGGGGGGCGCCCTGCTCATCGACTGCGGCGCCACCGCCGAGTGCACCCCCGAGTATCTGCTCCAGTTCGCCTTCATGGGCTCCTACTACGCCGAGCGGGTCATGGGCCGCCCCGAGCCCCGGGTGGGCCTGCTGAACATCGGCGCCGAGGAGTCCAAGGGTACCGACCTCCAGCGTGAGACCTGGAAGCTGCTGAAGAAGGCGGACGCCGAGGGCCGCATCCACTTTGCCGGCAACGTGGAGGGCAAGGAGGCCGTGCTGGGCGCGGTGGACGTGATCGTCACCGACGGCTACTCGGGCAATATCTTCCTCAAGACTATGGAGGGCGCGGGCAGCTTTCTGGCCGGCGAGCTGAAGAAGATGTTCATGAAGAGCGTCACCACCAAGCTGGCCGCCCTGCTGGTGAAGGACGGCATCAAGGACTTCAAGCGGATGATGGACTCCCGTGAGGTGGGCGGCACCGCCCTGGTGGGTATCTCCAAGCCGGTCATCAAGGCCCACGGCTCCTCCGACGCCTACGCCATCCGCAACGCCATCCGTCAGGCCATGCAGTTCGCCTCTTCCGGCATCATCGACGACATCACCGAGAACGTGGAGTACATGCGCCTGCCCGTCATGCACAAGGCCGACGCCCAGTGAGGCACGGGACACATGTCTGAATCCTGACGGACAAAAACGGGAAGAAGGTTTTGTAATCTTGCTCCAGGCATAAAAATTTGCAAATGCTATTGACACGCTGGCGGAATGTGCCTATTATTTTAGTGCAAGCGATGCCGCGCGCGGCAATTAAATAACTGGGAGTAGATAGCTATGATTTTCGACAAGCTGACCGAACTGCTGGCTGAACAGTTCAGCGTAGAGCCTGAGAGCATCACCATGGACACTTCCTTTGAGGACGATCTGGGCGCCGATTCCGTGGATCTCGTGGAGCTTTCCATGGGCCTGGAGGAGGAGTTCGGCATCGAGGAGATGAGTGAGGAGGACGTGGCCACCATCAAGACGGTGGGCGATCTGGTGCACTATCTCCAGGGCAAGGTCGAGGAATAAAACGCAACGAGATCAAAGCCCCGCCGGGTGCGGGGCTTTGATTTTTACTGGGAGGGAAACACATGGAGAAGCTGGAGGAGAAGCTGGGCTATACCTTTCAGAACCGGGCCCTGCTGGAGAACGCTCTGACCCACAGCTCTTACGCCAATGAGAACAAGCATACCGGCGCGCAGAGCAACGAGCGGCTGGAGTTTCTGGGGGATTCGGTGCTGGGCATGGTGACGGCCGACTACCTCTACCGGGTCCATCCGGACCTGCCGGAGGGAGATCTGACCCGTACCCGGGCGGCCCTGGTGTGTGAGGGCAGTCTGGTGGAGGTGGCGCAGCAGCTGGAGCTGGGCGCCTACCTGAAGCTGGGCAAGGGTGAGGACGCCGGCGGCGGCCGGGAGCGCCCCTCTATCGTGGCCGACGCGGTGGAGGCCGTGCTGGCGGCGGTCTACCTGGACGGCGGCATCGGCTCTGCCCGGAAGATCATCCAGCGGTTCATTCTGGACCGGGAAGAGGAGAAGAGCGGCAGCCGGGACTACAAGACCGCGCTCCAGGAGCTGGTCCAGCGGGAGAGCGGCCAGGTGCTGGCCTACCGGCTGGTGGGCTCCACCGGCCCGGACCACGCCAAGCGCTTCCAGGTGGAGGTGGAGCTCAACGGCGCCCCTGTGGGGGCCGGCGAGGGCCGCAGCAAGAAGGAAGCCGAGCAGATGGCGGCCAAGGCTGCCATCGGCAAGCTGAAGGGGTAAGCGGCCGCCATCTGCTCGGCTGCGAGCGGGAGCGAGCCGCCGCTGTGCGGCGTCCAAGGCCCGGCGCAGCCGGGGCCTTGATGGCAGGGCGGAAATGCGCCCTGCCAGATGAAAAAAGAAATAAGCGTCCGGGCGGCTATGCCGCCTGGGCGCAGGTGGCGGCTAAGGCTGCCATCGGCAAGCTGAAGGGCTGAATAGACACAGACAAGCGGGCGCACCGGATCTTCCGGTGCGCCCGCTGCTGTTATGCCAGTCAGTTCTGCTTCCGCTTCCGCCCCATGATATAGCCGCTGAGGGCCGCCACAATGGGGACGGTGAGGATGATGCCCATGGACCCGGCCACGCCCTGGAGCAGCTCCAGGCTCATCAGGTCGCTGTTGAGCAGCTGCATGATGGGGTAGTCATAGACCTGGAAGAGGAGCAGGGTGTTCAGGGAGGAGCCGGCAAAGGCCAGGATCAGGGTGTTGGCCATAGTGCCCATGGCGTCCCGGCCGATGTTCATGCCGGAGCGGAACAGGCCCAGGGGGGAGAGCTCGGGGTTGTGGGTGTGCAGCTCGTGGAGGGAGGAGGCGATGGCCATGGCCACGTCCATCACCGCGCCCATGGAGGAGATGAGGATACCGCACACCAGCAGCCCGCTGATCTCCAGGCCGCCGTCAGCGGCCCGGAGCACCAGGGCCTCGGCGTTCTCGGTGTTGAAGCCGCTGAGGGGCGTCAGGGTGCCCACAACGGCGGCGGAGATACCGGCAACCGCCACGCCGCCCACGCAGCCCAGGGTGGCGCACAGGGTCTTGAGGGTGGGGCCGTCCAGCAGCAGCAGGGACGCGGCGGAGGTGAGGGCGATGATGGCCACCGTGGCAGGGATGGGCGGCACCCCCTGGAGCATCATGGGCAGGAGCAGGAACCAGACGCAGGCCAGGGTGAAGAGCAGGCCCAGCAGGGCCTTGACTCCCTTCCAGCCGCCCACCAGGACCATGACAAGGGCAAAGACCAGGACAAAAGCGCCCACCACCTGCCAGCGGTCGTAGTTGAAGATGTTCACCACGTAGAGCACGCCGCTGTCATCGTAGCCCAGCTGGACGATGAGACGGGTGTTCTCCTTGGCGTCCAGGTTGGTGTAGGCGTTGAGGTAGTTGTAGGCCTCCAGGAATTCCCCCTTGTGCTCCCCGGAGCAGATCTCCAGCTCCAGCAGCTGGGTGCCCAGCCTGCGGCCCTCCGACCAGTCGTCGGCCTGGGCGTCGTCCATCAGCACGTCGTTGACCCGGGCCACGGCGAAGATCATCTGGCTGGTGCTGGTGGGGATGTCGCCCGGCTTCGGGGCGTTGAGGTAGATGCCCAGACCCACCAGCAGGGCCAGGACCAGAAGGGAGGCCGCGATGGAGGCGATCCTTCCGGCGGTGAGGTGGGGGAGCCGGAGCTTTCTGGGGGCGCTGTCCTGTTTTTTCATAGAATCCCTGCCTTGTCGTCAGTGTGTGGGAGATGTGTTACGGGGCCGCCCGTGAGGGCGGCCCCGTAAGGCTGTCTTGGGTGCCGGACTGTTACTTGAGCAGTGCCAGGATGAAGCGCTGGACCATGGCGGAGAGCTCCCCGCGGGTGAGGGACGCGCCGGGGGCGGCCAGGCCGCCGGGTCTGCCGGTGATGATGCCGCTCTGCTGGCAGTAGAGGAAGGCGTCCATGGCGTCCTCCGGGATGGAGGCGGCGTCCGTGAAGTTCAGGGAGCCGGTGAGAGTTGTGTCAGCCTCAAGGACACCGGCCATGGCGTACAGGGCCTTGGCCACGTCGGCGCGGCTGGCGGTCTGGCTGCCGTCAAAGCCGTCGGAGACGATGGAGAGGGAGGCGGCCCACTGGGCGGCCTCGGCGTACCACTGGGTACCCACCTGGCCCTCCACGGCGGGGCAGCCGGCCAGACGCCACAGGACGGTGACCAGCTCGCCGCCGGTGACGGTGGCGTTGGGGGCGAAGTAGCCGCCGCCGGTGCCCAGAAGGAGCTCACGGGCACTGACAAAGGCCACAGCGGGGGAGTACCACAGGGACGCGGCCACGTCCACAAAGACCTTGGTGTTGTCGATGAGCTGGAGCATGCTGGAGTCGCCCAGGGAGAGAATCTTGCCGTTCTCCACCACCGCGATGGGGACGATGGTGTAGTGTCCGTCCTTGTCCACCTGGACGGCTACCGTGTAGGCGCCGGCGTCGGCGGGGGGCACGGGCGTGAGGGGCACGCCGTTCTCGTCGATGATGACCACGTCGTCATCCTGCGTGGGCGGCGTGTAGGGGGGATAGTACTCCACGTGCTCGGGCGGGATGTCCACCACTTCGGTGCCGCAGACGATGTCGACCCGGTCGCGGATACGGATGCGGGGGGCGGGACCGTCAAAGGTGTTGTCGTAGGAGGCCAGGCCGGTGACGGTGATCTCGTGGCCCACGGCCAGGTTTTCGATGGCCTTGCTGCTGGTGATGTAGCCGTCGATGAACACCCGGGCGTCGTAGCCGGTCTCATCCCGGACCATGATGGTCTGGACCAGGCCCTCGGCCTCGGCGAAGCTGACCACCACGCCCTTGATCTGGACCAGGCTGCCCAGGTACTTGGACTGGGCGGCCTCCTGGGTGGTGATGAGCTTGGGCTCCACGGTGCCCTCGCCGATCTTCTCGATGGAGGTCACGCTGATCTGCCGCTCGCCCTGGTAGGAGGAGGTGGTGCCGGTGATGCGCACCTTGTCGCCGATCTTGTAGTTGCCGGCCACGGGGAAGGCGTTGATGCCGGCGGTGCCGTCCTGGACGTAGATACAGTCGAAGAAGGCGGTATCCTTGTCATAGCCGGAGGCGTTGGAGGTGACCACGCCCTCGATGACGTACTTGATGCCCTCCAGGGGCTGGGCCTGCACGTCGGCGATATCGGTGATGGTCAGGGGGTTGAGGTAGGAAACCAGGTTCTCACAGATGTTGTAGTTGGAGTAGTTCTTCTCGGAGCCGGAGTCGCCGATGGTGGCCTGGACCTCGAAGTTGGACATGAAGGCCGCGCCGGAGACCACGATCAGGCCCTTGTCACCGCCCAGGTCCTCGGTGGCCAGCACCATCAGGCGGTCGTCGCCCTCGGCCACGGCGTACTCGGGAACGGAGCTGCCGCCCAGGCCGTCGTTGTCGTTGTCCTTGGAGTAGGTGGTGGCGTGTCCGTAGACCACAGGGGAGACGGTGGCGGGCAGATCGGAGGTGGCGTTGCCGTCAACGTCCACAGCGTACACGGTAGCGCCGCCGTAGTGGCTGTACAGCTGGGAGTAGAGGTTGTTGTTGGGGTATTCGGGGTCAAACTCCACGCCGTCCATCAGGAAGTTGTCCCAGTTGTAGGTGGACAGGTAGAGCCGGCGGTTGGAGTCGCCGCCGTTGAGGGTGTCGTCGGAGGCGGTGTCGTCCGCGATGCGCAGGGAGGAGCCCAGGGCCTCCAGAATGGCGTTCTGGGTGGCTGCCATATGGACGATGTCGGGGTTGCCGGTGATGACGGGGTAGTTCTCGTAGTAGTCGGACCAGCCGGCCACGATCACCGTACCGCCGGCGGCGTTGAAGGCGGCGAGGGCCTCCAGCTCGGCGTCGGAGTAGGTTCTGGGGTCGTTCTGGGCGTCCACCAGGCGGCGGGAGGGGGCGGTGAGGATCATGGCCACATACTTGTTGTCCTTGTTCTCGCATGCGGCGATCAGGTCCTCGCTGGTCTTGAGCTCCACGGTACGCACCGAGTAGCCGGCGGCCAGGTTGCCGAAGTTGCCCATGGAGTCCTTGTAGTTGCCGGCCACGTACTCGTTGTAGTGGGAGGCGTCGATGCCGATGTACACCAGCTGGCTGGCGTCCAGGATGTCCAGGGTCACGTCCTTGGAGTAGGTGTACTCAATGCCGCCCTTCTCCAGGAGCACGGTGACGGTGATGGTCATCACGCGGGCCATGTCGGGGATGTAGCTCCAGTCCACGGTCAGGGTGCCGGAGGCGGGGAGCTCATAGCCCTTGGTGTCGGTGCCCAGGACCTGGTCGCCCACGGAGTAGGTGAGGGACTTGACGGTGGCGGGATCGCTCTCGCTGTTGAAGAGGGTGGTGGTGAGGGTGAGGGCCTCGCTGGTGACGGGGGTAGAGGTGCCGCACTCCACGGAGGAGATGCCCAGCTTCAGGGTCTCGCCCACCCACACGGGGGCGGTGACGGCCAGGTTGCCGTCGCCCTGGGTGACGCGGATGAAGTAGTAGCTGTAGCTGGCGGGGATGGTGCACTCCAGCTCGCCGGAGGCCAGCTCAGTGGGGTTGTCCCAGGTGTAGGCCACGGAGCCGGAGTTGACCACCACTTCCACCTTGGTGGTGGTGTCGGAAGTATCGGGGTCGTAGAGGGACACGTTGATGGTCACGTTCTCGGGCACTTCCTCGATGATGGAGCCCATCATCTGGCCGTTGAGGGTGTAGTTGATCTCCAGGTTCTTGTCCTCGGTGGCGTAGACCCGGTAGTTGCGGATGGCCTCGTAGATGCCCTCCTGGGAGAAGTCGTCGGTGAGGATGACATCGCGGGCGTCGTTGGCGTTGCCCCACTTGCCCTTGTGGTTGTCCTGGTTGTTGGTGGGGGCCACGTGCCAGCCCTTGTCCAGGGCCATGATGTAGTACTCATAGCTGGGGTAGTAGCCGCCGGCGCCGATGGCGCCCTCGCCGTTGCCCACTTCCACCAGGTACATCCGGGTGTCGATGACGGGATCGTAGTAGGCGAAGTCGGAGAAGGTGCCGAAGGTGGAGCCGGGGTGGTTGAACTGGCTGATGGAGGCGGTGAGGGCCGAGTTGCTCAGCAGCGCGTAGTAGGCCTTCATGCCCGCGTCGCCGGTCTTGTTGTTGAGGGTGGCGTTGTTGCGGGAGACGATGCCGGGGGTGTTGAAGGTGTTGATATGGCCGGGGCCGCCGGACCAGGTCATCTCGAAGCCGGCCAGGGCCACCAGCTTGCCCTTGTGGGCGGCGTTGAAGTCGGCCACCGCGCCGGTGTAGGCGCTCCACTTCTCGGCGCTGGCTTCGGTCATCTGGCTGACGTCGTAGAGGGCGGCCTCGGGGTTGGCTGCGCCGGAGGCGTCAAAGTAGTTGGAGTGGTCGGTGAAGGCCACGAAGTCCACGTTGGCGTCCTCGGGCAGGTTGGCCACATAGTTCAGGCCCTCCTGGAGGGTACCCGCGCCGTCGGAGTACTCGGCGGTGTGGGAGTGGAGCTGGCCGAAGTAGAGCTGGAACTGGGCCACGCCGATGGTAAAGGACCAGGTGCGGGAGACGGACTTGCCGTCGGTGCGGGAGACGGTGGCGGTGACGGTGACCTTACCGTCGGCCATGGCCTCGGCGGGGGTGTAGGAGGCCTTGCCGTCGGCCACGGTCAGGTCCACGGAGGCGTCGTTGACCGTCATGGCAATGGTGGGGTTCTCGCCCGCGTTGCCGAAGGTGAAGCCGATCTCGGGCTGCTTCTCGTCGCCGGTCTGTGCGCTGGCGGCGGGGAAGACAGAGGTGATGTAGGGCTCGTCCTTGACCTCAAGGGTGGTGGAGCCGGTAAAGGACACGTCCTTGCTGTCGGTGCCGGTGACGGTGATCTCCAGCTCGCCGGCGGTCATGGCGGCGGCGGGGATGGTGAAGGACCAGGTGCCGTTGTCGTTGGTCAGCTCGGCGGTGGTGCTGCCGTACTTGGCGGAGACGTCCTTGACGCCGAAGACGGCGTCCACGGTGAAGCTGACGGTGTAGGCCTGGCCCACATAGGCGTCGGGCAGGGTGCCGAAGGTGACGGCGGGCATGTTGACCACGCTGTCGGTGACGGTGACGCCCTCAGCCACGGGGTAGAAGTTGAAGGTGTAGATATCCTTGTCGCTGTCGTTGTACAGGCTGTAGGTCTTGTAGGAGCCGCCGTAGTACTCCAGGTACTGGGAGTACTTGCCGTTGAACTTGGCGGTGCGGCTCTCCATGTTGAAGCCGCCGTTGAAGGCGGTCAGCTTCCAGTCGGCGTCCTCGGTGGCCTCGGCGGAGTAGAAGGCGTTGTTGCCGGTGCCGTTGGAGCAGAGGTAGCCGTCCGCGGTCCTGAAGCGGAACCACTCGCCGTTGACCTCCACGGTGAAGACCCGGGCGCCGTTGGCGGGGGTGGCCGCGCCGTCAGTCACAGTGGCGGCGGCGTTGTTGATGGAGGGGCTGGTCTCGTTGCCGTCGCCGCCGGCCAGCACGCCCTTGGCGCCCTCGTTGTAGAGCACCACCTGAGCGCCGGCCTCGGGCAGGTCGCCGCTGGGCTCCTCGGGCATTTCGGTGACCTTGTAGAAGGCCAGGGCGAACATGCCCTCGCTGCCAGCGGAGATTTTACCGTAGGAACTCCAGTTGTTCTTCTCCGCATACCACTCCATGTAGGAGTTGCGGACGGTGTTCTTGATGTACCAGAGGCCGTTTCCGGCATCCTCCAGCACCCACTTGTCGTTCTTCTCGCCCAGGGGCATGCTGGAGAAGGAGTCGCCCATGCCGATGTTCTTTCCATCATAGGAGAAGGACCAGGTGTCGTCGCCGTTGTCGGCCACGGTCCACACGTCGGCGGCGGTGAAGCCGGACAGGATACCGTCCTTCAGCGTAACGGCGGTGCCGTTGTTATAGAAGCCGTTGTAGGTGCCGGACAGGGCCATGCCGTAGGCGGGGGCGTAGATGACAACCTTGTCGCCGTGGGCGATGGGGCCGGAAGTGGTGCTGCCGTCCAGGTCGATCTCGCTGGCATTGGTGTTGCGCAGCTGGAGGGTGCTGTTATACACGCTCACCGCGGCGGTGATGGTGATGACACTGCCAACAGCCACAGGCCAGGTGCCGTCCTCATTCTTCTCGCCCACCACGGCCTTGTAGAGCTGGATGGTGCTGCCGGCGCTGTCCTTCACGGTGATATTGGGGCTGGAGAACTGGCCGTTGTTGTCATACACTTCGGTGACCTCCACGTTGCGGAGGGTCACATAGGTGCAGATGTCGGCGGTGGTCAGCTCCCCGATGGTCTTGACCGCCGGGGTCAGGGTCAGCCCGGAGGACTTCACATAGGTGGAACTGTCCAGCTGGGGCAGGCCGTTGAAAGTGGCGCGCTTGCCGGTGCCGATGATGGTGTCGCCCAGGGCGATATCGTCAAAGTTGTTGCTCATGCGAACGCAGATACCGCCAGTGCTGTCCTGAAGGTAGACGTTCTTGCCGTCCAGCAGGGTGACCACGCCCTTGACCGTCAGGTTCTCGGTGCCGTCCGCGGCGGCCAGAGCATCCGCGATGGAGATGGTCTCGGGCTCCTCGGGGTCGGGGGTGTCGCCGGAAACCTTGTAGAAGGCCTGGGCAAACAGGCTCTCGCTGCCGGCATTGATGTTGTAGTAGGCGCTCCAGTTGCTGTTGGAGTCGTACCACTCGATGTAGGCTTCCCGGACGGTGTTCTTGATGTACCAGAGACCGTTGCCCGCGTCCTCCAGCACCCATTTATCGTTGACGCCGCCCAGAGGCATGCTGGTGAAATCAGTGTCCATACCCAGCTTCTGGCCGCCGTAGGAGAAGGACCAGGTGCCGTCGCCGTTGTCGATGACCGTCCACACCTCGGCATCCGTATAGCCGCTGAGGGTGTCGCCGCTGAGGGAGACGTCGACGCCGCTGTTGTAGAAGCCAATGTAGGTGGTGGACAGAGCCTTGTTGTAGGTGGGGTTATAGATGACCACCTGATCGCCGTCCGCGATAGGGCTTACGGAGGGCTGGGGCTCGGGGTCCCCGCCGGGCTCAGTGGTGCCGCCCTCGCCAACGGCCTTGAATACCAGAAGGTCGAACACATATCCGCTGGTATTGGAAGTGGCGTAAGCGCCGAAGCGTCCGCCCTGATCCTGCCACGCAATGGCACGGGTTCCGGCGCTGGAGGCGGTAAAGCGGAACGTCCCATCGGGATTGGATGTGACATTCCAGTCATACGCCGTATCAGGCTTTGTAAAATTGGTTCCGCTGGTGCCGTATCCCAGATAGTCGCTGCCATTGTAGAAGGTGGCAGCTCCATCAGATACGGTTACAGTCCAGGACGGAATGCTGCTGCTGGAGGACAGACCATCCGCAGTAATGGTGACATCAGTTCCGTCAATTTTACTGCCGATGTTTGTCCCGAGCGCTTTTGCGCCGGAAGAGGTGTCTGCAACCAAGACATACTGCCCGCTGGTCAGGGCATCGAGTTCAGTGACTTGGGTGTACACCCCGTTCTCCCCGGCGGCGGAAGCGGCGGTTGGGAAAAAGGTGAACAACATTGCGAGGGATAGGAGCAGGGCAAGGTTCTTGCGGAGCTGTCGTTTCATGATCTCCATCCTTTCTCTCGTCCGCATGGCTGTGCGGATGGCGGCAGGTGTATATTTCTGCCGCACAATCAAGATTTGTTGCCTGGTACCGCTGGCGCATCACCTCCCGAACGGTTACATAAAAACAAAATAAGTTTCCTCACGTATCCATTCTACAGGGAATTCCGGTTACATTCAACTAGAGAGCATGACATTTTGCACAACAAAAAGTGAAAAAGGCCATGTAAAATTAGTGTAAAATGGTCAACTGTACAAAAAGCGTGGATGTCTGTCCAAACCGGCTTTCCGGAAGGCGGCCGGGAGAGAGCAAAAGCGTTTGCAAATAGGGGCGGAACTTGATATAATATAGTATTCAAACGCATTGCACCAAAAACGCAGATGTGAGGTGCCAGATTTGTACTTAAAAGCACTCGAAATTCAGGGCTTCAAGTCCTTTCCGGACAAGACGGTGCTCACCTTTGGGGAGGACATCACCGCCATCGTGGGACCCAACGGCAGCGGCAAGTCCAATATCTCCGACGCCATCCGCTGGGTCATGGGGGAGCAGTCCACCCGCGCCCTCCGGGGCGGCAAGATGGAGGACGTTATTTTCGGCGGCACGGCCAAGCGCAAGCAGCTGGGCTTTGCCGAGGTGTCCCTGGTGCTGGATAACTCCGAGCACTTCTTTGACCTGGAGGAGAGCGAGGTCATGGTCACCCGGCGGTACTACCGCTCGGGGGAGAGCGAGTACTACATCAACCGCCGCAGCGTCCGCCTGAAGGACGTCAACGAGCTCTTCATGGACACCGGTCTGGGCCGGGAGGGCTACTCCATCATCGGCCAGGGCAAGATCGACGAGATCCTGTCGGTCAAGTCGGGCGACCGCCGGGAGATCTTTGAGGAGGCGGCGGGCATCTCCCGCTACCGCCACCGCAAGGAGGAGGCGGAGCACAAGCTCACCCGTACCGACGAGAACCTGGTCCGCATCAACGACAAGCTGGACGAGCTGGAGCTCCAGGTGGAGCCGCTGCGGGCCCAGTCGGAGAAGGCGCGGAAATACCTGCTGCTGCGGGATGAGCTGCGCGGGCTGGAGATCTCGGTCTGGCTGGACCAGCTGGAGAAGATCCGGGCCGCGGCCATCAAGACCCTGAACGACTACGAGAACGCCGTCCGCCAGAAGGACGAGACCCAGCGCCAGCTGGAGGTGCTGTACGCCGCAGCCGAGGGCTATGCCGCCCAGATGCGGGAGAAGGACGTGGAGGCCGAGCACATCCGCTTTGAGATGATGCAGCGGGAGGCGGACGCCAACCTGTGCGACAACGCCATCGCCGTGCTCAAGGCCAACATCCAGAACAACCTGGAGAACAGCGGCCGCCTTCAGGAGGAGCTGGCCGCCCAGGAGGGGCGGGACGACAGCATCGGCGCCCAGATTGAGGAGCGCCGGAGCCGTATCCGTTCTATTATAGAGGAAGCGGACGCCCTGCGGGCGTCTCTGGCGGACTATCAGAACCAGTCCGAGGAGGCGGTGCGGAGCGCCGGCACCCTGGCCGCCGAGATGGAGGCCCTGCGGCAGAAGGAGGCGGTGGAGAGCGCCTCCGCCTCTGAGGCCAAGGCGCTGCTGTCCGCGCTGGCCGCCGCCGCCCAGGAGCTGATGGACCGGGACGAGGCGGTGCGGCAGGAGCTCTCCGCCGCCGAAGAGCGGCTGACCGCCGTCCAGGCGGAGGAGAAGGCGGCCCGGGCCGAGCTGGAGCAGGCACGGGAGGACCGGGACGCGTTGAAGAACGTCATCAGCGGCTATGCGCTGCGCCTGGAGTCCCGCAGCCGGAAGGCCAAGGAGACCCAGGACCGGCACGTGAAGCTCCAGATGGAGGAGAACGCCGTCAAATCCCGCATCCACATGCTCCGGGACATGGAGAAGGCCTACGAGGGCTACTCCAAGGCCATCAAGGTGGTCATGGGGGAGGCCCAGCGGGGCCAGCTGCGGGGGATTCACGGGCCGGTGGCCGGGCTGCTCCACGTGGAGGACCAGTACACCGTGGCCATTGAGATCGCCCTGGGAGCCGCCATGCAGAATATTGTGGTGGACTCGGAGGAGGCGGGCAAGGCCGCCATCCAGTGCCTGAAGCGGCGGGACGGCGGGCGCTGTACCTTTCTGCCCCTGACCTCCATCCGGCCCTCTGAGTTCCGGGACCGCTCCGTGGAGAGGGAGCCGGGCTTTGTGGGCATGGCCGACCGGCTGGTCCGGTTCGAGCCCGCCTATGAGAAGGTATTTTCCAACCTGCTGGGCCGGGTGGTCATCGCGGAGGACATGGACCGGGCCATCGCCATGGCCCGGAAGTACAGCTACCGCTTCCGCATCGTCACCCTGGACGGGCAGGTGCTCAACCCCGGCGGCTCCATGACCGGCGGCTCGGCCTCCCGTTCGGCGGGTATCCTCAGCCGGGCCAACGAGCTGGAGCGGCTGAATACCCAGCTGACCGGCGTGCAGGACGCTCTGGCCCAGGCGGCCAAGACCCTGGACGAGGCCAGACGTGAGGCTGCTGTGGCCCAGTACGAGGTGGAGACCGCCCAGGCCCAGCAGCGCACCCACGAGGACACCATCCTGAAGCTGGAGGAGCGCTGCGGCCACTATGCGACCCAGCTGGCGGAGCTGCGCCGCCAGCAGGAGAGCCAGCGGGCGGAGCTGAAGCAGCTGGAGCAGCGGGCCGCCCAGACCGAGGCGGATACCGCCGCGGCCCGGAGCCGCATCGAGGCCCTGGAGGGCTCCGCCGCGGCCCTGCGGACGGAGGCGGACGCCAAGGCCGAGGGCCAGAGCCGCCTGCAGGAGCAGGTGAGCGCCATCGGCGAGCAGATCGCCGGGCTGAACATGAAGCTGGCCGGTCTGGAGGCCGAACAGGAGGCCTCCCAGAAGGCCCTGGAGGAGCTGGAGGACCTGCGCCGGGACATGGCGGGAGACCGGGAGCAGCGGGCCAGGATGATCGCCGACCTGAAGGCAAAGAACGACGACCTGAACGCCCAGATCCTGGACCAGGAGCGGCAGCTCCAGACCATCCGGGAGGAGAACCAGGGCCGGAACCAGGACATCCAGCGGCTCAACAGCGAGAAGCTGGCCCTGGAGGGCCAGCGGAACCAAGCCGACCGGGAGAGCCGGGACAAGAACACCGAGCTGCTGGCCATGGAGCGGGAGGTGTCCGTGCTGGAGCAGAAGAAGCTGTCCAGCTCCATGGAGGAGAAGGGCATTCTGGACAAGCTGTGGGAGACCTACGAGCTCTCCCACGAGGCCGCCCGCCAGCAGCGGGTGGAGCTGGAGAGCGTGCCCAAGGCCCAGCGCCGCATCGGGGAGCTGAAGAAGTCCATCTCCGGCCTGGGCAACATCAACCTGGACGCCATCGACGAGTTCCAGCGCATCAACGAGCGGTACACCTACCTGAAGGACCAGCGGGACGACGTGCAGAAGTCCAAGAAGGAGCTGGAGGGCATTATTGCGGACATCACCGCCGAGATGAAGAGCATCTTCTCCAACCGGTTTTCCATCATCAACCAGGCCTTCGGGGAGACCTTCCAGGCCCTGTTCGGCGGCGGCCGGGCGGCGCTGGAGCTGGAGGACCCGGACGACATCCTCAACTGCGGCATTGAGATCAGGGTCCAGCCCCCGGGCAAGGCCCTGAAGATCATCTCCCTGCTCTCCGGCGGAGAGAAGGCCTTTGTGGCCATTGCCCTCTACTTCGCCATCCTGAAGGTGAGCCCCACCCCCTTCTGCGTGATGGACGAGATCGAGGCCGCCCTGGACGACGCCAACGTGGTCCGCTTTGCCCACTACCTGCGGCAGATGAGCGACAGGACCCAGTTCATCGTCATCACCCACCGGCGGGGCACCATGGAGGAAGCCGACGTGCTCTACGGCGTCACCATGCAAGAACAAGGTGTGAGCCGCATCCTGACCATCAACCTGAACGACGTGGAGAGAGAACTGAATATCAAGTGAGCTGAGGTGTTTCAGCGCCGGTGAGGCGCGGAATACTGAAAATAAGGAAGAACGAAAGGAACCGAGACCACATGGGCTTTTTTGACAAGATCAAGGCGGGCCTGACCCGCACCAAGGAGAACATCGGCCACTCGCTGGACAGCCTGTTTGCCGGTGAGCTGGACGACAACTTCTACGACGAGCTGGAGGAGACCCTGATCCTGGGAGACATGGGCATGGACACCACCATCAAGGCGGTGGCCGAGCTGCGCCGCCGGGTGAAGACGGAGAAGATCAGGGATGCGGAGGGGGCCCGGGAGTGTCTGCGCCGGGTGCTGACCGACATGCTGAACGTGGGCGACAGCGCCCTGAACCTGAGCGCCTCTCCCTCTGTGATTCTGGTCATCGGCGTCAACGGCGTGGGCAAGACCACCACCATCGGCAAGCTGGGCGCCCGGCTGAAGGGGGAGGGGCGGAAGGTGCTGCTGGCCGCCGCCGACACCTTCCGCGCCGCCGCCGCCGACCAGCTGGAGATCTGGTCCCAGCGGTCCGGGGTGGAGCTGGTCCGCCAGCACGAGGGGGCCGACCCCGCCGCCGTGGTGTTTGACGCCATGCAGGCCGCCAAGGCCCGCAAGACCGACGTGGTGCTGGTGGACACCGCCGGCCGGCTCCACAACAAGCAGAACCTGATGAACGAGCTGAACAAGATCGGCCGGGTCATCGACCGGGAGCTGCCCGGCAGCCGGACCGAGACCCTGCTGGTGCTGGACGCCACCACCGGCCAGAACGGCCTCATCCAGGCCAGGCAGTTCATGGAGGCCGCGGGCATCACCGGCATTGTGCTCACCAAGCTGGACGGCTCCGCCAAGGGCGGCATCATCATCGCCATTGCCGACGCCCTCCAGGTGCCGGTGAAGTACGTGGGCGTGGGCGAGGGCATCGACGACCTGATGCCCTTTGAGGCGGAGAGCTTTGTCCGCGCGCTGATCTGATCTATAATAAGGAAGGGAACCGATGAAAAAGCTGGTAATGGGCGGCGCCTGCGTGGTATGGGGCGTGCTGCTGACCGTTCTGATGGAGGCCGGGGAGATCGCGGGGACCGGTATCTGGGCGGCCGCCATGGCCCTGCTGCTGATATCTGCCGGCCTGCTGCTTGAAATTTTGGGCCTGCGGGAACATTAGAGAAAAAGGACGTCCCCAGAGGACGGTATCCGGTTTGGAGGTATATCATCAATGGCAAGAATTGACGGACGGGCCAACGATCAGCTGCGGCCCATCGAGATCATCCCCGGCATCAACAAATTTGCGGAGGGCTCCTGCCTCATCCGCTGCGGCAATACCCACGTACTCTGCACCGCCTCGGTGGAGGACCGGGTGCCCCCTCACGTCCCGGAAGGGGAGGGGTGGGTCACCGCCGAGTACTCCATGCTGCCCCGGGCCAACCGGGAGCGGAGCAAGCGGGACATCGCCAAGCTGAAGCTGTCGGCCCGGTCCGCTGAGATCCAGCGGCTGGTGGGCCGGTCCCTCCGGGCGGCGGTGGACATGAAGGCCCTGGGGCCCCGCACCATCACCGTGGACTGCGACGTGCTCCAGGGGGACGGCGGCACCCGTACCGCCAGCGTCACCGGCGGCTTTGTGGCCCTGAGTCTGGCGCTGCACAAGCTGGTGGAGGAGGGGACCCTGGAGGCCATGCCCCTCAAGACCTGCGTGGCCGCCATCTCCGCCGGCATCGTGGACGACCAGCTGCTGCTGGACCTGTGCTATGAGGAGGACTCCTCCGCCCAGGTGGACCTGAACTGTGTCATGACCGGCGAGGGCGAGCTGGTGGAGCTCCAGGGCACCGGCGAGGGCCGGGCCTTCACCCTGGAGGAGCAGCGGGCCCTGGTGGAGCTGTGCGCCAAGGGCATCCGGGAAGTGCAGGCGGTCCAGAAGGCCGCCCTGGGAGGTTGAGCCCATGAAGATGGTATTGGCCAGCAAGAACAATCACAAGCTCAAGGAGATGCAGGACATCCTGTCCGCCCAGGGGGTGGAGGTGGTCCTGGAGTCCGACGTGGGGGCCGATGTGGACGTGGAGGAGACGGGCACTACCTTTGAGGAGAACGCCCTTCTGAAGGCGAAAGCGGTCATGGAGGCCACCGGCCTGCCCGCCATTGCCGACGACTCCGGCCTGTGCGTGGACGCCCTCAACGGCGCCCCCGGGGTGTACTCCGCCCGGTACGGCGGTCCCGGCCTGGACGACGTGGGCCGCTACAAACTGCTGCTGGAGAACATGCGGGGCCAGCTGGACCGCCGGTGCAAATTCGTGTCGGCCATCTGCTGCTGCTTCCCCAATGGGGACACGGTGACCGCCCGGGGCGAGTGCCAGGGCACCCTGGCCTACGCGCCCAAGGGGGCGGACGGCTTTGGGTACGACCCCATCTTCTTTGTGCCCGGCCTGAAAAAGACCTTTGCCGAGCTGCTGCCCGAGGAGAAGAACGCCATCTCCCACCGGGGCAACGCGCTGGCGATTTTCAAGGACAAACTGGCAGAGTACCGCCGGGACCATCAGCTTTAAGCGGTCCGGAAGGCCGTTTGAATAATATATTTATATAAGGAGGCGGCGGGATATCCCGCCAAAAGACCTATGGATTTGACAAGCAAGCAGCGCGCCCAGCTCAGGAGCCTGGCCAACAGCATCGACACCATTGTCCACGTGGGCAAGGACGGCCTGGGAGAGAATCTGGTCAAGCAGGCCGACGACGCACTGGAGGCCCGGGAGCTCATCAAGGGCAAGGTTCTGGAGAACTCCATGTTCACCGCCCGGGAGGCGGCCGAGGAGCTGGCCGCGGCCACCCGGAGCGAAGTTGTGCAGGTGATCGGAACAAAATTCGTCCTGTATCGTCCAAGTCATAAAAAGGACAAGAAGGACAAGATCGTTCTGGTGAAGGACAGCCGGAAAAAGCCGGTGGTGTGACAGACATTCAGCAAAAGATTGCGTGAAAGGAGCTGGCTCACTTGAAAATCGGTATCTATGGCGGCACCTTTAACCCTCCCCACCTGGGCCACATGGCGGCGGCGCAGGCGGCCATGGCCGTGCTGGGGCTGGACAAGCTGTTTTTCATTCCCGCGGCCCTGCCGCCTCACAAGGAGCTGCCCGCGGACGGCGCGGGGGCGGAGCACCGCCTGGCCATGACGGCCCTGATGGCGGACGGCCTGGGGGAGAGCATGGGCCGCCGCGGGGACGTGGAGGCCCTGGACATCGAGCTGCGCCGGACGGGGAAGAGCTACACGGCGGACACCCTGGAGGAGCTGCGCCGCCGCTTTCCGGAGGATGAGTTCTGGCTGCTGATGGGGACGGACATGTTCCTCACCATCCAGAACTGGTACGAGCCGGAGGAGATCATGTCCCTGGCGGGCATCGCGGCCTTTGCCCGCACCGAGTCGGACAGCGGCGAGATGCTGCGCAAGCAGGCCGACTATCTGTCCAAGACCTACCAGGCCCGGGTGCAGCTGGTGGAGCTGCCCAGAATCACGGACCTCTCCTCCACCCAGATGCGGGAATTGCTGGAGGATGGACAGGGGGGCGACCGGCTGTGGCCGCCGGTGTACGGCTATATCCTGCGCCACGGCCTGTACGGCGAGCACCCTGACCTGAAGCATCTGAACGACGCCGAGCTGCGCTGCGCGTCCTACAGCATGATCCGGGCCAAGCGCATCCCCCACGTCAAGGGCACCGAGCAGACGGCGGTGGAGCTGGCGGAGCGCTGGGGGGCCGATGTGGAGAAAGCCCGCCGCGCCGCCATACTGCACGACTGTACGAAATATCTGAATATGGAAGAACAGTTGCAATTGTGCCGGCAATATGGTATTGTATTGGACGATTTAGAGCAGAAATCGGTGAAGCTGCTCCACTCCAAGACGGGCGCCGCCATCGCGCGGGACGTGTACGGCGCACCGGACGACATATACTGGGCCATCTTCTGGCACACTACCGGCAAGGCCGATATGTCCACCCTGGAGAAGGTGCTCTACCTGGCCGACTACATGGAGCCCACCCGGGACTTTCCCGGCGTGGAGGAGCTGCGGGAGCTGACCCATCGGGATTTGGACGCTGCGCTCCGCCTGGGTCTGGAGATGAGCGTGGAGGATCTGAAGGAGCGGGGCGTCCCCGTCCACCACAACACCATGGAGGCTCTGAATTGGATACTGGAGCATGGGCCCCGGGATCCTTCCTGAATCCAAAACAGAGAGAATGTACAGACACAGCCGCCGGTGAGGCGGCGCGCGGGAAAGGAACTACGAACCAATGAATCCTGAGCAGAATCACAGAAAGGGCGGCGCCCGACTTTTAAAGCCGTCTTCCAAGAAGGCGGAAGCTGCGCCGGAGAAGGAGACGGTCCCCACCAAGAAACCGGAGTTTACGGACAAGGACGCGCAGGCCGGCCAGAAGGCCACAAAGCCCAAGAAGCCCAAGCCCCAGCGCACCACCAAGCAGAAGGTGCTCCACGGCGTGTTTATCGGCGTCACGGTGCTGGCGGCCATCATCGTGGTCATCGGCATCGCCCTGGCCGTCTTCATCCAGAAGCCGGCCCAGGTGACCCAGCCCAGCCGGGGCTCCAAGGAGCCCAGCGGTACGGAGGCACAGGATGAGGGCGGCGCCAGCACCACCCGGCCCGACGGCCTGTCCAGCGACCGGAAGGAGGACTTCTATACCTTCCTGGTGGTGGGCCGTGACACCTACGGCGGCGGCAACACGGACACCATCATGCTGGTGGCCTACGACATCCCCAACCAGAAGCTGTCCGTCATGAACATCCCCCGGGATACTCTGGTAAACGTGTCCTGGGACATCAAGAAGATCAACTCCGTCTATAATATGTACGGCGGCGGCGACAAGGGCATGGACGCCCTGAAAGAGGAGGTCAGCCAGCTGGTGGGCTTCATCCCGGACTACACCTTTGTGGTGGAGTGGGAGGCCGTGGGCAAGCTGGTGGAGGCCGTGGGCGGCGTGTACTTTGACGTGCCCCGCCGGATGTACTACAACGACCTGTCCCAGAACTTCAAGATCGACCTTCAGGAGGGCTATCAGCTTATCGACGGCGACAAGGCCATGCAGCTGCTGCGCTGGCGCCACAACAGCGACGACAGCGGCCATATTCTCAACTCGGGCTACGCCAACGGCGACCTGGGCCGTATCGAGACCCAGCAGGAATTTCTGAAGGCGGCCATTGAGCAGTGCCTCCAGAAGATCACCGACGTGAAGACCATCACCGGTATCGCCCAGATCTTCTTTGAGAACGTGACCACCGAGCTGTCCGTGGGTAACCTGGCCTGGTTTGCCCAGCAGGCCGTCTTCGGCAACAGCGGCGGCCAGAAGCTGGACATGTCCAGCGTGACCTTCCTCACCATGCCCTGGGTGTCCGCCGACGGCGTGTGGAGCCGGACCTACAACAACCACCCCTCCTATGTGGCGCCCGACGTGGACGAGCTGGTGGATACGGTCAACGAGTACTTCAATCCCTACGTGGACGACCTGCGGGAGGACGAGCTGGACATCATGTATGTCAACTCGGACGGCACTCTGGGCTGCACCGGCGGCGTGCTGGAGGACACCAAGTACAACAGCTGGGTGAAGGGTAAGGGTTCCAACTCCTCCAGCTCCAGCTCCAGCTCTAGTTCCAGTTCCGGTTCTTCCGGTTCCGGCTCTTCCAGCTCCACGCCGTCCGCCAGCACTTCTCCCAGCCCCAGCGCGTCGGAGTCTCCCAGCGCGTCGGAGTCTCCCAGCACGTCGGAGTCTCCCAGCACGTCTCCCAGCACCACCCCCAGCCCCTCCCCCAGCGAGAGCACCGCGCCCAGCACGTCTCCCAGCGTGACGCCCTCCACCAGTCCCAGTGAGAGCGTGCCCCCCACCACCTCGCCCAGCGAGTCCCAGCCGGTGGAGAGCACGGAGCCCTCTCCCAGCCCCAGCGCGTCGGAGACGCCCAGTACCGCCCCCTCTGAGGGCGGCACCGTGGCGGAGCAGCCGCCCGAGGGCATCCCCATCTATACGCCCGAGGTCCCCGCTGAGACCGCCCCCGCGGCGTAACGGAACAGCCATTCAACCCAACTGAGAAAGGGGTTTATCAACTATGACACCCAAGGAAACCGCGATCGTCCTGGCCAAGGCCCTGGACAGCAAGAAGGGAATCGACATCAAGGTGCTGGAGACCGGCCACCTGACCACCCTGGCGGACTATTTCGTCATCTGTACCGCCACCTCCACCACCCAGGTCCGCGCCCTCTCCGACGAGTGTGAGAAGGCCATGAAGGAGGCCACCGGCGAGCTGCCCCACCACGTGGAGGGCCACCGGGGCGGCACCTGGGTCCTGCTGGATTTCTCCTCCGTGGTGGTGCACGTGTTCATGGAGGACGCCCGCAAGTTCTACGACCTGGAGCGCCTCTGGTCGGACGCCACGCCTGTGGACCTGACCGGCGTGCTGACCAAGAACTGAGTGTCAGACAGCAGAAAACAGCCCCCGCCTTTTCAAAGGCGGGGGCTGTTTTTTCATGGGAACCGGGCTCACCCTCTGCGGTCCAGGGTGATGGTGTAGCCCTCCACGATGTCGGGCGTCTCGCCCTCGGCCACGGGGGCGTGGTTGATGGTGACGCGGTCGCCGGGATTGAGGATGACCGCCACGTCGTTGTCCTTGGCGGGGATGGAGTAGTAGACGTCCTCGTCCTCCAGGGAGAAGTAGTAGTAGGTGTTGCCGTCAATGACCGCCGAGCGGATATCTGCGATGACGCCGGACACGTCGGTCTCCAGCCGGCTGCCCTGGTCCACGGCGATGCCCTTGGCGGCCATCTGCTCCAGGTAGTTCTGTTCGCAGGAGGCCACGGTGTCGCCGATGCCCACCACGGTGAACTGGCCCACGTTGACCATGGCGTACTGCTTCACCAGCTGGCGGTTGTCCTTCAGGGCGATGAAGTAGGTGGGCTGGTCGGCCACGTTGAGGAGCAGGGGGAAGGTGGCCTTGTAGCCCTGGTCCTGGACCATGCCCTCGGCGGAGGCCTGGGCGGACTGCTCGGTGGCACCGGGGACGGTGTAGAACTTGGTCTCCTTGGTCCGCTGGTTGCACAGCAGGAAGCCCAGGTTGGACTGGTCGCTGGTGGCGGAGGTGACGCCGGTGTACATGTACACGTCGTCGTTCATGGCGATATAGTTGTAGCCCTCGGTGGTGACGCGCACGTCCTTCTGGCCGAAGATGGAGTTGATGAAGCCGTGGATCAGGGTGCCGTAGTAGTCGTACTGCTGCATGATGAGGGAGGCCAGGTATACCCGGTCCACCCACTGGGGCACGTCCTCATAGTACTGGCACTCGCCGGTGACCGCGTTCATCAGCACCGCGCCCTTGATGTCGGTGCCGCCGAACAGGCCGATGGTCTTGACCACCCGGGGGCAGATCCACCAGGGATTGCCCTCCTCGTCGATCTCAAAGGAGGGCTCGGCGAACATATAGGTGGGGTAGTTGAAGCGGAGGTGTCGGTATACGTTGCGGTTGAGGGGCTCGGAGGGGGAGTAGTTCATGCCCTGGCCCTCGTCCAGACGGACCACCTGCACCTCCTGGGTCACCATGTCCACCACGATGTAGGCGGGCAGGCCCTCGGCGCGGTTGGTGAACCACTTGATGAGGTCGGCGTACTCCAGAGGCGCCACCCGGACGGGGCGGCCCTGGTAGTTGATCTGAGTGGAGTCGTAGGTCACCTCGAACTGGCTGGCCATGTCGGGGATGGTGCCCATCTGGGTGGTGCTCAGGTAGCGGGCGGAGTCCTCGTCCAGCATGGGGATCTCACTAAAGGAGATCTCCTTCACATCGGTGACAAAGTCGCCCTCCTGCACGTCCAGCAGCTCCCGGTAGGAGGCGGCGCGGAAGATGGGCAGGGAGATGACCTGGCCCACCAGGGCCACCACGATCAGCAGGCCCAGCAGGATGCCGATGGGCAGGCACTGCTTCTTGATGAAGCGGAAGTACTCCTTCAGCTTACCGCCCTGGACGGTTTTGATATTTCCCGAGGCGGTGGTCACCACGGAGCCCTCCAGGTGGAAGCCGCCGGTGATAAAGGCGCACACGATGTACACCACGCACAGCAGGCCCACGAAGGTGTAGAAGTCCTCGGACTGGAAGTTGAGGGCAGGGAGGGCAACGTAGAAGTAGACAAAGCCGATGACCGCGGTGATCACAAGGTTGAGCAGCACTTTGCCCAATTTACTTTTGGGAGCGTGGAGCTTCTTCCCGCTCTTCGGTTTCTTCTGATTCAATGTAAGATTCTCCTTTTCTCAGTGTGCGCGGCGCAGGCCGCGCGGCTTACCCGGCTCCCTTAGTATAGCCCAGACCGGGGGCGAAAGCAACATAACAGCCCGAAGCGGAAGATTAAAATTTCGTAAAAACGCCCAAAGGGGACATGCGTCCGCCGGGGAAGGAGAAAAAAACAGGAGGCGTCCCGGGAAAAGGGACGCCTCCTGCGGATGGACGGCGGCTCAGAGGGCGGCGGCTTCCCGCTCGATGTCCCCCTCGCAGGCCTTCATGGCCTGAAGGGTGCGGTCCAGCAGGTCGTTGAGCTCCCAGCCCAGCAGCTGGGCGCCCTGGGAGATGGTGTCCCGGGAGCAGCCGGCGGCGAACTTCTTGTCCTTGAACTTCTTCCGCAGGCTGGACAGCTCCATGTCCTGTACGCTCTTGGAGGGGCGCATGAGGGCGGCGGCGCCGATGAGGCCGGTGAGCTCGTCCACGGCGAAGAGGACTTTTTCCATCTGGTGCTCGGGCTGGACGTCGGCGCCGGTCATGCCCCAGCCGTGGCTGACCACGGCGTGGATGAGGGCGCTGTCCAGGCCCTGGGCCTCCATCAGCTCCCGCACCTTGACGCAGTGCTGGTCGGGCCACTGCTCAAAGTCCAGGTCGTGGAGCAGGCCCACGGTGGCCCAGAAGTCGGCCTGATCGCCGTAGCCCAGCTCCTGGGCGAACCAGCCCATGACGGCCTCCACGGTCAGGGCGTGGCGGAGGTGAAAGGGCTCCTTGTTGTAGGTTTTAAGCAGGTCTAGTGCCTGCTGGCGGTTGAGTTCCATAGCGGCAGCGCTCCTTTTCGGCAGAATAAGGGAATGGGATAGCAGGCTCATTTTAGCGCAGTCCGGCGGCCCGGTCAAGGGCGGGACAGAGTGGGAAAGCGGAGAAAAAGGGCGGCAGAAAGGGGCGCGTGAAAACACTCGAAAAAAATAAAAAATACCTATTGACAAATTGAACTCAAGTGGTTATAATAATCAACGTTGCTTCGGTCAACAGAAAACGAAAGACTGAATGAGCACCGAGATGGAGTAGTATCGAAGTGGTCATAACGAGCACGACTGGAAATCGTGTGGCCGTCAAAAGCGGCCCGAGGGTTCGAATCCCTCCTACTCCGCCAGATAAGAACCGCAGTATTGATGAACTTCATCGATACTGCGGTTCTTATCTGGCATAAGCCTTCTGGATTAAAATATGCCGTAATAAAAATCAGCATGTGTTTGTGAATATACGTCACAGTCATGGCACGAATGGTTGTGCTTTAGACCTGAGCAAGGCAGTGGCCCGGGGAAAAGATGCCGTCTGAACATAGGAAGCAGAGCAAGCGGTTTAGGAGGATGTTATGATTCATTTTGAAGAGATAACAGAAGAAAATTTTGATGCGGTCATTCATATGAAGCACCCGGAGGGGGAGAAGTTTGTCGCCTCCAACAGCGTCTCGCTGGCCCAGGCGTGGCTTTACCGGAACGACGGCGATGTATTCCCCTTTGCGATTTATGAGGATGACATCCCGGTGGGATTCCTTTTGCTGGAGGAGGACAGGGAAGCGGGCAACCTGATTCTGTGGAGAATTATGATCTCCGTGGAGTATGAAGGAAGAGGCTATGGTACACAGGCAGTGCGGCTTGTGATCGAGCAGGCCAGGGCAAGCGGAAAATATCACGCGCTCAATCTGGACTGCGCCGAAGAAAATAGGATCGCCTGGAATATTTATGAAAAGTTAGGCTTTCACCCGACTGGGGTTATGAATCATGGCTCGGTAGAATTTCAGATTCTGCTGTAAAGCTATGTCTTACGCCAGAAAACCCGCAGCTGTAACGGCTGCGGGTTTTGTTTGTATCATCCAAGAAGGGAGAAAACCCCGCGGACGGTCAGCCCAGGACCATCCAGCGGGGCAGTTTTATCGGTTTCATGATGGCCAGCAGGAGAAAGAACACGCCGGCGGCCAGCAGGACGTCCCCAATACTGGCGAAGCCGCCGATCAGGGGGACGGGGCAGTAGATCACGTCGCCCAGGAAGCGGAGCCAGTTGCCGCTGTCCTCCAGGGCGTACATGGGCACGGCTCCGGCGGCGAGCTGGGCCAGGCCGTCAGGGGAGAGCAGCCCGGCCGCGGCGGCGGATACGGGCATCCGCCAGCCGTTGGCGGCGATGACCGCCAGATTGCACAGGCTGCCCAGCCCCGCCAGGGCGGCGGTGCGTTTGAACCTGCGGTTGCGCCACAGGAAGAGGAAGATCATAGCGTAGGACATCAGAAGGAGCACTGCGGCCCAGGGAAGGTAGTGCTCCGCCGGGAGCAGGCCCAGGGCCCGCTGCATCAGCAGGGCCAGGATGGGCAGGGGCAGCAGGTAGAGGGGGGTCTCCACATAGCGAATCAGCCGCCCGCCGGTGCACCAGCCCAGCGCCAGGGCGAGCAGCACGGCCAGGATCAGCATGGGCCGCCTCCCGTCTGCTCCAGGGCCTGGATGCAGCGGGTGAGCTCTCCCGACTCGGCCAGGGCGGCGGTGACCAGGGCCACCGCGGGGTGGAACTGCTTTCCCGCCTCGGCCCGGAGGATGCATCCCGCGTCCCGGGGGGTACGGGCGGTGCAGTAGGGCCGGGCGCTGGTGATGGCGTCATAGGAGTCGGCGGCGCCCAGAATGTAGACCTCCAGGGGGAGGGCGTCCCCGGCGGTGCCGTCGGGGTAGCCGCCGCCGTCGTAGCGCTCGTGGTGGCTGCGGACAAAGATCAGAATGTCCTTATAGGCGTCCATGTTCTCCAGGATGCCCACGCCCCGCAGGGGGTGGGTCTGGATCACCGTACGCTCTTCAGGGGTGAGGGGGCCGGGCTTTTGCAGGATGGAGTCGGGGATGCCGATCTTGCCCAGGTCGTGGAACAGGGCGCCGGTGCGCAGCCGCTCGATCCGCTTGGCGGGCAGCTTCATCTCCTGGGCGATGCGGCAGGCGTAGGCGCTGACCCGGCTGGAGTGGCCCTTGGTGTAGGTGTCCTTGGCCTCCAGCGCGGCGGTGAGTGCCTCCACCATGCTGTGCTGCTGCCGCTGGAAGGAGAGGCAGAGCTTGAAGGAGTAGCGGGCCAGCAGCAGGGGAAGCATGAACAGCAGGGCCAGCCAGCCGCCGGCCCGCATCATCAGCAGCATGGAGAGAAAGTACCCGATGGAGGAGGAGCAGGCCACGCTGGGCAGCAGCCCCAGAAACATCTGAAAGATGGTGGGGTAGAAGGGGGCGTGGTGCTCCAGCATGTAGAAGAGGAGTATGACCACGGCGTTGAAGACCATGGCGGCCAGGATGAAGAGCAGGGCGGGCAGCAGCACGCCGGGGAGAGAGATGTCCCCCGGCACACCGCCGGCCAGGTAGTAGAACAGTCCGCCCACCCAGTAGGACAGGGCGTGGTCGCCGATATTGAAGAAGGTCTTGAGGGGCGAGGTGTTGAAGAGGTGCTGGTGGTGTTTTCCGTCCGGGGTGGAGACCACCACGAAGGGGAAGGAGATGGCGCTGACCAGCACGGCGGCCTCGGGGCCCAGCAGCAGGGTGGAGGCGAGGATGCTGATAAAGGACAGGTCCACCGTGCAGTCGTCCCGGATGTACAGCGGCAGGCAGCAGCAGATCCAGCTGAGGAACAGCAGGAGCAGCAGGGTCCAGAGGGTATCCGAATTCCACTGGGAGGACTGCCGGACAAAAAAGGACCAGCCGGACCAGACGAGAGCGGCGGTGCCCAGGCAGCCCACACAGGCCAGATAGGCCTTTGAAACAGGACGCATAAGCGATCCTCCCTACGGCGAAAATTGGAAAATGGAGTCCCCGGGGGCCGGCGTCCGGCCGGCGCCCCGGGGTGGTACGGGTCAGCGGAGGGTGAAGAACGCGCCGCCGGCCAGGACCAGGGAAACAAGGGAAGTGAGCGCAACGAGCAGCTTCGCCTTATTCATCGAATACAGCCTCCTTGACAGTGGTACTCTGTCATTCGCTAGAGACAGGCCATATCCGCTTCGCTAACAAAGAGTTTAACTTGGGGCGCCCTCCTCGCGGGCAAAGGCCAGGGTGAGGATGCGGCGGTTGACGCCGTCCAGGGTGGCCAGGGCCACGGAGAAGTTGGGGTCCTCGCCCAGGTAGCAGGCGCCCAGTAGGGCCTCGGTCTTTCCGGCCTGCTCCAGCCGCAGCCCCACCAGGGCGGCGATCTGGCTGCCGATGGGGACCTGACGCAGTTCATCCAGACAGAACCGGCACCCAGCGGTGAGGAACTGGTTGATGGCGTCGGTGGTGGCCTGGGCGATGGCCCGGCTCTGGCTGGCGGAGGAGAGGTCTGAGTGGGCGGTGCCCCAGTGGCACACATCGCCGATCCGCAGGGAGACGGTCACATCCACGCCGCTGCGCCCGGAGGAGAGCTCCAGCCTGTCGCAGATCAGCCGCCGCTGTACCACGGCGGGGCGGCAGGGGATCTGGGCCACGCTGATGATCCGGTGGTCCAGCTCCAGCCGGAACCGGGCCAGCAGGGCGGACTGGATGTCCCGCACGATCTGCTTGGGGGAGCGGGACTGGTCGGAGAGGACGTGGACCTCCCGGACCGCGGCGCCGTCAGTGACAAATTCCACGCTGAGTACGCCGGGGAGCTGTTCCGTCAGCTCCTTCCACGGGGCGGTGTCAGAAGAAAGGACAGTCTGTGCCATGTGGGCCTCCCAGGAGATAATTTAAAAGGCAAAAAATAGATATTTCAATGTGGCCGAAACATCGCACTTATATACAGAGTTCGACAAAAAGACGCAAGGGACTTGCCGGATTTTCGGGGAAAATGGCGCTGGTAAAATAGACCAATCTCCTGCATACAATGCAAGAGGAGAGGGGGCGGCGCGGGTGGAGGAGATACGGATTGGGCTGAAAAAGCCGGATGGCATGGTGCGTATACGGGAGGAGGGGCTTCAGGCGGTCATCTCCGCCCGGGCGGCGGATGACGGCGCGGGACTCTACAAGCTGCATCTGCTGGGAAAGGGGGACAGCCTGCTGCTGGGGACGTTGATTCCCGAAAACGGCGCGCTCTGTCTGCGCCGGACCATCCCTGTGGACCAGCTGCGCCGCCGGGGACTATGGCCGCCCGCCGGGGCGGAGGTCCGGCTGGCCTATGCCTTTGGCCGGGAGAGGGGGGGCGGGGAGCGGCCGCCTCAGGGGTGGACCAGGGAGGACCATCCCGCCCGGCTCATGGGGGAGCGGCTGCTGAGGGAGTGCGCCGCACCCCTGAAGGGGGGGCTGACCCGGCGGGAGGGGGAGGGCTTTGTGCTGGCCCTGCCCTGGGAGCCGGGGGGCCCGTTTCCAATGACGCCCCTGTTCTGCTTTGCGTCGGCCGAGCGGGTGGAGGGCCGGGGCTACGCGGTGTTCCACTTCACCGGCAAGGGCTGTCCCCGGCTGCCGGAGAAGCCCGGAGGGGAGAAAAAGGGGCGGTGATCTCCTTGTTCCGGCGGCGATTGTGTGGTAAACTG
Source organism: uncultured Pseudoflavonifractor sp. (assembly GCF_944387275.1). GTDB lineage: Bacteria > Bacillota > Clostridia > Oscillospirales > Oscillospiraceae > Pseudoflavonifractor > Pseudoflavonifractor intestinihominis. The sequence continues at coordinate 6,928 of NZ_CALXEG010000033.1, read as the reverse complement.
GCCTGTAACGGCCCGGGCGGTTGTAACCCGGGCCCCAGTGCTGTATAATAATGCCTGTTGAACCAACCGCCGGCTGGCGCCCGCTTACCGGCGCAGACACAAGAGACAGAGGTAGGATACCATGGATTATTTTCACCTGAACGCCGCGCCCGACGATATCCGGGCCATCAGCACCCTGGGCCTGGCCCATCTGGGGGACGGCGTGTTTGAGCTGATGGTGCGCTCCTGGCTGTGCCTCCACGGCAAGGCCACCAACAAGGGCCTCCACAAGGCCACAGTGCACTATGTGGCCGCCCCCGCCCAGGCGGCGGCGGCGGAGAAGATCATCCCCCTGCTCACTGAGGAGGAGGGGGACGTGTTCCGCCGTGGGCGCAACACCAGCCCCCACTCGGTGCCCAAGGCGGCCAGCCGGGCGGACTACCAGACCGCCACCGCTCTGGAGGCCCTGTTTGGCTGGCTCTATCTCCAGGGCCGGACCGAGCGGATCAACCAGCTCTTTGAGATCATGATGGAGGAGTAAGCCCATGCCCTTGGACGCGATTTGCCTCTCCGCCGTGGCGGAGGAGCTGAAGACCGCCGTGCTGGGCGGCAAGATCGACAAGATTTATCAGCCTGTCCGGGATGAGATCGTGATGGCAGTGCGGGGGAGCCGGGAGAACGTGAAGCTGCTCCTGTCCGCCAGCCCCAACCACCCCCGGGTGCAGCTGACCCGGATTACCCGGGAAAACCCGGACACGCCCCCCATGTTCTGCATGCTCCTGCGCAAGCATCTGACCGGCGCCCGGATTCTGGACATCACCCAGCCCCCGGTGGAGCGGCTGGTGGAGTTCAAGCTGGAGTGCCTGGACGAGCTGGGGGACCGGGTGGAGCGCCGCCTGGTGCTGGAGCTGATGGGCCGTTCGGCCAACCTGATCCTGCTGGACAGCGAGGGGCGCATCACCGACTGCGTCCGCCGGGTGGAGGGGGACCTGGCCGCGGGCAAGCGGCAGCTGCTGCCCGGTCTGTTCTACCATCCGCCCGTGCCCCAGGACAAGCGCAATCCGCTGACCCTGGAAGAGGGGGAGCTGGAGGGGCTGATTGCCGCCGCGCCCGAAGAGGGGGCGGTGGACAAGTGGCTGCTGGACACCTTCAACGGCCTCTCCCCGCTGATCTGCCGGGAGCTGGCCTTCCAGGCCGCCGGGGACTCCTCCGTCCGCTTCTGCCAGCTAGAGGAGAAGGGGAAGAAACGCCTGCTGGAGCGGATGAACGCCTTTGTAAACGCTGTAAAGGATAAAGATTTTACACCTTATATGATCCTCAAGGAGGGCAAGCCCACCGACTTCTCTTTCCTGCCCATCCTCCAGTACGGCATGACCGTGGAGCTGCGGCGGATGGAGTCTTTTGGCCAGATGCTGGACAAGTTCTACGCCGACCGGGAGAGCGCCGAGCGAGTGAAGCAGAAGGGCCAGGACCTGGTGAAGTCGGTGACCAACGCCCGGGACCGCACCGCCCGCAAGCTGAACAACCAGCGCCGTGAGCTGGAGGCCACCCGGGACCGGGAGCGGCTGCGGGAGTGGGGGGACATCATCACCTCCAACCTCCACACCATGGAGAAGGGCATGGGAATGCTGCGGGCGGTGAATTTCTACGACCCGGAGTGCCGGGAGGCTGAGATCCCCCTGGACCCGCTGCTGACGCCTCAGCAGAACGCGGCTAAGTATTATAAGGAGTACAACAAGGCCAAGACCGCCGAGCGGGTGCTCACCGAGCAGATCGCCCGGGGCGAGGGGGAGCTGGAGTACCTCAACAGCGTGCTGGAGAACATCACCCTGGCCGAGGGCGAGCGGGACCTCCAGGAGATCCGCCAGGAGCTGACTGACACCGGGTACCTCCGCCGGCAGAACAAGGCCGCCAAGCGGGAGAAGCGGGTGTCGGGCAGGCCCATGGAGTTCCGCTCCTCCACAGGACTGCGGATCTCCGTGGGCAAGAACAACGCCCAGAACGATCAGCTTACCACCAAGATGGCCTATAAGAGCGACATCTGGCTCCACACCCAGAAAATCCATGGCTCCCATGTCATTCTCTGGGCCGAGGGCGGGCCGGTGGACGCCCAGAGCCTGACCGAGGCGGCCATGCTGGCGGCCTGGTTCTCCCAGGGCCGGGACGGCAAGAAGGTGCCCGTGGACTACACGCCGGTGAAGTACGTGAAGAAGCCCGCCGGGGCCCGGCCGGGCATGGTGGTGTACACCACCTACCAGACCGCCTACGTGGACCCGGACGAGACGCTGGCAGAGAAGCTGAGAGTAAAGTAAAACAGAACGCCGCGAAAGGGGAACAGCCATGGAGCGCTACAACATTCTCGTGGTGGAGGACGACCAGGATATCAACCGTCTCCTCTGCAAGATTCTGGAGGGAGGCGGGTACTGCTGCCGTCCCGCCTTTTCGGGCAGCGAGGCCATGCTCTGGGCCGGGCAGTACGACTACGATCTGATCCTGCTGGACCTGATGCTGCCCGGGCTCACCGGCGAGGAGTTCATCGCCGAGCTGCGCAAGAGCAGGACCATGCCCATCATTGTCCTGTCGGCCAAGGCGGGGCTGGAGAGCCGGGTGAACGTGCTCAAGCTGGGGGCGGACGACTTCATCCCCAAGCCCTTTGACAATGCCGAGGTGCTGGCCCGGGTGGAGGCCCAGCTGCGGCGGTACCGGCAGTTCTCCTCTCCTGCGGGCGGGGGAAAGAACGTGCTCACCTGGGGGGACCTGACCCTGGACAAGGACAGCATCACGGTCACGGCGGCGGGGAAGGACGTGGCGGTCACCGCCCGGGAGTTCGAGATCCTGGCCCTGCTGATGTCCTACCCCAAGAAGGTGTTCACCCGGGAGCAGCTCTACGAGCAGGTGTGGGGCGGGGAGTACTTCGGGGACGACAACACCGTCAACGTCCATATCTCCAACCTCCGCGCCAAGCTGGCCAAGGCCTCGCCCACTGAGTATATCAAGACGGTGTGGGGCATCGGCTTCAAGATGAACGAAGAAGCGCAGGCGTAGGTCCCCGGCCGACCATGGACCGGAGCGACAGCCAAAGCCCAGGGGCCTACTTTATCCTTTCTTCACTTTTGCTTAAAGGCGAATTGTTGACTTGCCGTTATACTGGCATCACAATCCAGGAGGGACGGCGCTCCGCCCCTCCGCGAAAGAGAGGTTGATGCCGCAATGGCAGAGAGCGTTCTGGTCACCCGGAACCTGACCAAGAAATACGGTCCGGCCACCGTGGTGAACAATGTAAATCTGAACATCGAGAAGGGGCAGATCTACGGCCTGGTGGGCCGCAACGGCGCGGGCAAGACCACCATCATCCGCATGATCACGGCCCAGACCGTGCCCACCGAGGGAGAGATCGCCCTCTTCGGGGCCACCGAGCCGGGTGAGCTGGGCAAAATGCGCGCCCGCACCGGCGCCATGGTGGAGAACCCCAGCTTCTACCCCTACCTCACCGCCAAGGAGAACCTGGAGTACTACCGCATCCAGCGTGGCATCCCCGGCAAGAACTGTGTGGACGAGGTGCTCAGGCTGGTGGACCTGAAGAAGGCGGGCGGGAAGAAGTTCAAGACCTTTTCCCTGGGCATGAAGCAGCGGCTGGGGCTGGCCCTGGCCCTGATGGACCGGCCCGACCTCCTGCTGCTGGACGAGCCCATCAACGGCCTGGACCCGGAGGGCATCGTGGAGCTGCGCAACCTGCTGCTGGATCTGAACCGGGAGCGGGAGACCACCATCCTCATCTCCAGCCACATCCTCTCCGAGCTGGAGAACCTGGCCACCCACTACGGCTTCATTGACAACGGCCGTATGCTGGAGCAGATCTCCGCCAAGGCCCTGAAGGAGAAGTGCCGGGCCTGTCTGGAGCTGGCGGTGGACAGCGCCCCGGCGGCGGCCCGCGCCCTGGAGCAGGGCCTGGGCGCCCGGGACTACGAGGTCCTGCCCGACAACGTCATCCGCCTGTACTGCCACCTGGACGAGCCCGCCCGGGTGACCCAGCTGCTGGTGGAGAGCGGCGTGGCCCTGCGCTCCATCGAGCAGAAGGGCGCCAACCTGGAGGACTACTTCCTGTCCCTGATCGGGGGTGTCCGCCATGGTTAAGTACATGCGCGCTGAGTTCTATAAGGTGCTCCACCGCAAGTATACCTACGGCTTCCTGCTGGTGATCCTCCTCCTGGAGGCCCTGCTGGTGGCGGGCTGGGCCTTTACCAACGCCAACGGCAACGATGTGGACTTCTCCTCCGGCGCCGGTGTCCTGGCCCTTATGATGGGGGTGGGTCTGTACTGTACGGTCCTCACCGGCGACATGGTCTACTCCGACCAGTACAAGTTCAACACCCTGAAAAACGAGGTGTCCTACGGCCTGCCCAGAGCCCGCATCTACCTGGGCAAGCTGATCGTGTCCTGTATCACCGCCCTGGTGCTGTGCGCCATTATCCTGTGCGCCTACGTGGGCATGTGCTGGGTGGTGCTGCCCCACGGTACGGGGACGGCCGATACCATAAGCCTCATCGGCTACTGTGTTCTGAACGCCCTGCCCCTGTGGCTGGGGACCCAGGCCCTGGTGCTCATGCTCTATTTCCTGTTCAGGAGCACCACGGTGGCCTCGTTCATCGTGGTCGGTGTGATCGCGGCGCTGCCCCAGATTGTGAAGCTGCTGATTACCCTGGTGAGTCCGGTGTTTGAGTATGTGTATGTGTGCATGCTGACCACGTCCCTGGAGATGGCGCCCTATGCGCCCTGGGACATGGGCCTGCTGGGCCGGAGCTGGGCCATCGGCGCCGGGTGGTTTGTGGTCACCACCCTGGTGGGGCTCATTCTCTTCCGGAAGCGGGAGATCAACTGACAAAAAGGGGGCGGCCCTGTGCTCAACTATATCAAGGCGGAGCTGTACCGGGCCGCCCACCATATGGCGGTCTACCTGGTGTCCGGCATTCTGCTGGCCCTTGCCCTCACCTTCGCCTCCATGTGGGTGGGGCCGTTCACCTTCCCCAATATGGTGGGGCTGCTGTCGACCACCATGCCGATAGGGCTCTTCATGGCCGCCATTATGGATGTAGTGGTGGTGTCCGGCGTGCACCGGACGGGCAACCTGAAAAACGAGGTGGAGTTCGGCATCCCCCGGAGCCGGATCTACCTGGGCAAGCTGATTGCGGCCTTTCTCCTGGCGGTTATGCTGTGCGCCCTGGTGCTGGGGGGCTTTCTGGGCCTGTCCTGGCTGTTCACGGACCATGGCACCCCGGAGGAGACCCAGGTGTCCCTGGCCATTCTGGGCTATGTGGCGGCGGCCTCCTTCCCTTTGTGGGTAGGGGCGCTGGGGGTGACCCACGCCCTGTTCCTGGCCCTGAAGAACGAGGTACTGGCGGCCTGTCTGGCGGCCTACCTGCTCCTGCTGGGAGAGCCCATGACCGCCATCCTGACCATGATCAACTCGGAGGCCATTGCCGCCCCCGCCCGGCTGGTGCGGTCGGTGCTGCTGACGGCCCCCTTCTGGCAGTACCAGGGCGACCTGACCTGGCGGATGATGGCCGGGAACTGGGCCATCGGCCTGGGCTGGCTGCTGGGCAGCACAGCCGTGGGCCTGTGGGTGTTCCGCCGGACGGAAGTGCGATGACAGTCTCCCCGCCGGTTGGGGAGAGACAAGACCGCCGGGAGGCGCCCGTGGCAGCGGGCCCCCGGCGGCTTTGCCCCGTTGTACGGGGCTGATTTACCAGGGAGAAGGGAGCGGAAAAGATGCCTCTGCTGATTCTGGCCCTCATCGTACTGGGGGCGCTGTGCGTGGGTCTGGGCATCCGGGTCTACGCGGTGGAGCGCGCCCTCCGCTCCGCCGCCGGGCAGCTGCGGGAGCGGGAGAAGACGGGCAGCAGCGCCCGTATCCTCATGGCGGCCCCCAACTCCTCGGCGGAGCAGCTCATCTCCGCCGTCAACGGCCTGCTGGAGCTGCGCCAGGCGGAGGAGGCGGACTACTGCCGCCGGGAGAAGGCGCTCCGGCAGCAGATCGCCAATGTGTCCCACGACCTGCGCACGCCGCTCACCTCCATCATCGGCTACCTCCAGCTTCTGGAGGGGGACGGCCTGACCCCGGGCGAGCGGGAGGAGTACCTGAGCATCATCGAGGGCCGTGCCCGTGCCCTCCAGAGCCTCATCGGCAGCTTTTACGACCTGTCCCGGCTGGACGGGGGCGAGTACCCCATCGCCCGGGAGCGGGTGGACCTGTACGCCATCCTCAGCGAGCTGGTGGCGGGCTTTTACAACGACCTGACGGCCTCCGGGCTGGACGTGTCGGTGGACCTGGCGGAAGGGCTTCCTCTGGTGTGGGGAGATGCTGCCGCCGTGCTCCGGGTGTTCACCAACCTGATCCGCAACGCCCTGGAGCACGGGGTGGGCACCCTGTCCATCCGGCTGTACCGGGCGGGGGATACCGTGGTCAGCGCCTTCTCCAACGGGGCGGGGGGCCTGACGGAGGAGGACGTGCCCCATGTGTTCGACCGGTCCTTCACCTCGGACAAGAACCGCACCAGCCACAACGCGGGCCTGGGCCTGGCCATTGTGAAGGCCCTGGCGGAGCAGATGGGCTGCCGGACGCAGGCCTCTCTGGAGGGGCCGGAGTTCGTCATCCGGGTTTTCTGGAAGACCGCCGGGGACCGCTGAGCCCCGCAGCACCCGCCGGATCATGATCCGGCGGGTGTATTTTTATAGCGCTTCCTGTCGCGGGGCGAGGCTGCTTTACAGTGGTAAAGTATATTGACATCCGAAAATGAACATGTTATCCTTGCGGTAAACGGGTTAGCCTAACAAAAAGTTTGGTATGCTGACTCCTTGAAAGGTGGAGAACAGAATGGCAAAGATTGTACGCAAGGAAGTGCTGAATCCCAGCGTGACGCTGCTGGAAGTGGATGCGCCCAAGATTGCCCGT
>NZ_CALXEG010000032.1 GCF_944387275.1 uncultured Pseudoflavonifractor sp. | reverse complement strand
GAGGGCGTGTTCGCCGGCGGCGACGCGGTGACCGGCGCGGCCACGGTCATCCTGGCCATGGGCGCGGGCAAGAAGGGTGCCGAGCAGATCAACGCCTACCTGTCCAAGTAAGACAGAATACAACGGCGGGCAGGCGGCGTGCTCTCTCCACGCCGCCTGCCGCCCGGAGAATGAAGAACAGCCAGAAAGAAGGATATCGCAGTCATGCTGCATCTGAAAGAATATCTGCCCGGCCTGAAGCCGGGCAAGGCCCTGGATGTGGGCACCCGGTTCGGTGAGTTTGCCTTTACCCTGGTGGAGGCCATGCCGGAGGGCTCCGAGGTCATCGGCCTGGAGTGCGACCCCAAGACTGTGGAGGAGGCCAAGGAGAAGAACGGCGGCAAGGGGATCACCTTTGTCCAGGGCGACGGCGCCCACATGGATTTCCCCGACGACACCTTTGAGCTGGTGGCCATCTCCAACACCCTGCACCACATTGAGGATTACAACGCGGTGCTGCAGGAGATGCTGCGGGTGCTCAAGCCCGGCGGCTGGTTCCTGGTCAACGAGATGTACTCGGACAACCAGAACGAGGCCCAGCAGACCCACTTCCTCCAGCACAGCCTGGAGGCCAAGCTGGACATGCTCTCCGGCGGCTTCCAGCGTCCCACCTGGAACCGGCAGGAGATCGTCGATATCCTCAGCTCTCTGCCGCTCACCGACGTGAAGACGGTGGACCTGCTGGAGGAGCCCGAGATGGACAAGAAGCTGGCGGGCAAGACCGCCAAGCTGGCCTCCGCCGTGGAGAAGAAGGCCGCGGGCAAGCCGGAGTACGAGCAGCTGCTGGCCGAGGCCAAGAGCATCCAAGAGCGGTATGAGCGCACCGGCATCCAGCGCTGCACTCAGCTGGTCTACGTGGGCAGAAAGGCCTGATTTTTCCCAGAACCCATAAAAGGGCCGGACAGCACAGCTGTCCGGCCTTTTTGCACCAAAAATCAGATTTTTCCTTCATAAGGCTTGGTGGACGCCAGCCCGTCCCGCAGGCGCTGGAGTGCGCGGGGGGACAGGCAGGGGCCGCCGCTCTCCAGCCGCTGGAGAAATTCCCGCATCTTTTCCAGCTGCTGGGCGTCTACCTTAGTGGTGATGATACCGGTGGACAGCCACTCCAACTCGGGAAAGGCCATCAGGGGCAGGTAGAGCACACAGCCCATCAGTGTGCTCAGCACCTTGCGGGACAGCTCCTCATCCCAGAAGGGGATGGTCTCCCGCAGGGTGATGGCATGGTCGCTGGAGTCATAGTTCCAGCTGAAGTAGCGCATGGCCTTGTTGAACTCGGCGAGGCGCATCAACAGGGCCGGCGCCATCTCCGGCCCGCAGAGAATGGGAAACGTCACCTTGAACCGCACACAGCAGTGAGGCCGGTCTTCCAGCGTGATGGACAGGTCAAAGTGGGTGGATAGGACGAAAAAGGCCGGCTCGCTTTTCCTGTGTCCCTCGCTGTAATGGGTCATCTCCCCCTCGATATAGCGGTATCCGCGGCGGTTGAGCTCCTCCCGGAGCTCGGACTGCACCCGCCGGAGAAGGGCCTTGCGCTGGTCCTCATGGCGGGACAGCATCTCGAGAAGCGCCTCGAGATCCATGTCGTCAATGTTGTCCTCCCCGTCCACCTCCCACTCATCCAGGGCATCGTTGACCTTGTTCTTCCAGTGGATGGCGGCCTCCCTGTCCTCTATCGACGCATCAATGGCCGCGTCAATGTTGTCTCTCCAGCTGAGGTCGTCCTCTTCCTCCTCGTCATCCTCTGCATCCACATCGGCCTCCTCATCGGAGCTGTATGCTCCATCCAGCAGCCAGTCCATAATATCCTCGTCAATATCCTCGTCCTCCTTCGTGGCGGAGTGGACGGGGAAAACCTCCCCGGCGTCCAGCCCCACAGCGCCGGGCCTCTCGGGGGATTGGGGCTGTCCGTCTGAGGAGAAAAAAGAAATGTGTTCCATAAAAAATCCTCCCTGCTCTGTATTGGGCTCATACACCCAATAAAACGGAGCAGGGAGGAGATTGTCACGGCAGGGCCGGAAAAAACATTATTCGTAGAGGATGTAGCCGCCCCAGCAGCGAAGAGAGGCAAAGGGCCGGTGCGCGGGGCTGAGCCGGGACATTCTGCGCATGTCCTCCGCCACCAGGCCGATGCGGCGGAGACGGCGGGGGTCGAACCATCCGGCTTCGTCCAGCGCACCGATGGTGACCGTGCGCAGGTAGCGCTGGGCGTTCCGGAGGGCCTGGCCGGCGGGCATGGAGACAAGATTGTCATAAAACCGGTCCATCAGCACCAGAGAGGCGAAGTCGTCGGCCTCCCAGATGGACAGGAGCATGGCCCTGGCGCCCTGGACCTTGAAGGCGGTCTGGAGCCCCACGATGCCGTTGCCCTGGCGCATGTCCCCCATGCCGCTGAAGCAGGCGGACAGGACCACCAGATCGGGCGGGGACATCCGGCAGTGGCACAGCTCCTCGGCGGTGAGCACGCCGTTGCCCAGCACCGGGTCCTGCCGGCCGGTCAGGAGCCAGTCGTTGGCGCCGGCAAAGTACAGGCAGGCCCGGCCCATGGGATTGGAGGCGTATTCATACGCCCCGCTGCCGTCCTCACCGCCGCTGAAAAAGGCCCCGTGGGTGGCGATATGGATGATGGAGGCCCGGCAGTCCTGGAGGGCGTGCTTGTCCGCCTTTCGCCGCATCAGCGGGACAGTGCCGGTCTTCTCCGCCACCATCTGGGCCTCCAGTTTGGTGAAGGGCACCTTGTCCACCAGATTGCCCGCCAGACCGGGCGGGACCTGGGCCGGGTCCACCGGGGTGAGGGAGAAGTCCGGGTTGCCCATCACCAGGGCCTCCCGTCCCACCGGGTCGATGGCCTGATCCGCCTTCAGGTCCCGGGCGCTCTCCAGGTAGATCAGGCTGTACCAGTCGCAGAGAAAGGTATCCCGCTCCGGCTGTAGAAGGCCGAAGGGCAGCTTGGGCAGATCTCCGTCCGGGGAGAGGAAGAGGGTGCGGACCTCCGGGCCGATAAAGGGCTCCGCCGGCTGAAACAGCAGCCGGTACAGGGCCCGGCAGCAGCCCTCACGCTCAGCGGACGGGCCGCCGGTCAGGGACAGGAGGCTGCGCCGCACCTGGAGAAAATCCACGGAGGGCAGGCGGCGCAGGCGGAGGGTCCCATCCTCCCGGCGGAAGAGCGCAAAGACCGCGTACCGCATATCCTCCGGCAGGAGCTGGCCGGAGCGGTTGGCCGGGTAGGCGTAGTAGTCCAGCAGCACGGCGCCGGGCGGCAGGCGGTGGCCGATCTCCCCGCAGGTGATCCACTGGAAGGCCCCGGGCAGGTCCCCCTTCAGGGAGAGCTCCAGCAGCCGTTTTTCCTCCTCCGGGCCGGACAGGTCCCGGGAGACGCCCCGGAGCAGTTTTTCCACTTTTCCGTCCATAATGTCCGAGCGGAGGCTGTCGATCCTGCGGTAGATGGGGGCGTCCTCCGGGTGGGACTCCCGCCGCCTGCGGCTGATGCGCAGCAACCGGGAGTAGATGGACTTCCCGTTGATGATGAGCTCGTAGAGCCGGTCCGCGCCCCAGGCGATGACACCTTGATCGGCCAGGGCCAGGGTGAAGTTGACAATTACCGTGTTGGACCACAGGGAGTTGAGGATATACTCCTCATCCCGGCAGTCCAGGATGCGGCGGATTCGGTCGGCCATGCCGCCAGCCAGCTCGTCCAGCAGGGCCTGGAGAGAGGCACTGTCCAGCAGGTCGGGCAGAAAGGGCAGCAGGGGCAGGGCGGTGCCGAAGAGCATGCCCTGGGGGTGGAGCCCCGGGTGGTTCCGGGCGTCCTCCAGGGCGGAGAGGGTCCACTGCCGGGCGGCGTCGCCCCTCCCCTGGCGGAGGGAGAGGAGGGCCCTGGCCCGCTTGAGGGCGATGGAGGCGGAGGTCACGCCGGGGCGGAGCCGGTTGAGCAGCGCCTGACAGCGGTCCAGCGCGGCGGCGAGCTGGTCCAGCCGGGCCCCGGAGGGCTGGGCGTCCTGAAGCTGGGAATAGGCCCCGTCAAAGAGGGACCAGAAGCGGAGCACGGTGTCGTTCTCCGAGAGGGAGAAGCTGCTGAGGGAGCGGGCCATCTCCCGGGGGAGCAGGGACTCCAGGCCGAACAGGCGGGCGGTGACGCCCACGATGGCGGCTGCCCGGGTATGGTGCAGCCCCTCCGCGTCTATCAGCCCGGCCGCCTCACGGACCAACCGGACGGCCTCCCTGTCCTGGGAGGAGTAGGCCAGAGGGTAGAGCAGGTTGTTGATGGCCACCAGGACGTCCTCGCCGCCGTATTTCTCCTGCCGGGCCAGCAGATAGGCCTGCTTGGCGTGGAGCTCCATCCGGCTCAGGCCGGAGGGCTCCTCCGCGCTGGAAAAATAGTAGCGGGCCCAGGCGGTGTGCAGCCGGAAGCGCAGACGCCGGTCCGGGTCCGCCTCCGCGGGCAGCTGCCGCAGCAGTGCCCCGGTCCGGCGCAGATGGTCCGCCACACCGGCGGTATCCAGCCGGTCCAGCAGGATATCGGCAGCCAGAAGGCAGGTGTGGCAGAGGATGGGCCGGGTGAGGTCGTTCTCCGGCTGGCGCAGCAGGATGCGGCTCTCCTCCAGGGCGCCGTCGGCGTCCCCCATGGCGTAGCACAGGTCCATCAGACTCCCGCGGGCCGCCATCAGAAAGGGGCTGCGCTCCTCAAAACAGGCCTGCCGGAGGACAACGCACCGCTCCAGCAGGGTCCGCGCCTCGGGCAGTCGGGCCTTGTCCTCCCGGAGGAGGGCGGCCACGATGAGCAGAAGATCAGACACGCTGGCTCCGTCGATCTGAGCCAGCGTGTCAAGACAGGGCTCCAGGGCGTCCCGGTAGAGCGGGATGACCGGCGCTCCCGGCTGGCCCTGGTAGTAGTAGACGATCTCGTAGAGCAGGAGCATCTCGTACACATAGGAGTTCTCGCCGTAGAGGTCCCAGATGGTCTGATTGATGCGGTGTGCCAGGGCCTCGGCCGCCTGGGGGGAGAAGTGCTCCGCCTCCTCCCGCAGGAGGAGGGCGGTCTCCATCAGGGCGGCGGTGCCGAAGGAGAAGGAGGATGGGTCCCAGGGTTCCGGGCTGCCGGAGAAGAGGCGCAGCAGCATGCCGGCGCAGGCGGGGGCTTCCGCCAGCTGCCGGAGGGGCTCCGGAAGCAGGAAGAGCAGGCGGTCCCGCTCCTCCGGCACGGGCTCCAGCGCCAGCAGGTGGAGCTGGAACAGAAGGGCGGCATGGTCCTGGCCGCGGGCCAGCGCGTCATCCCGCAGGGCGGCCAGGCGGCCGGGGGAGAGGGGGTCAGAGGACGGCAAGTTCATAGGAGCCGTCCTCCACGCCGTGGAATTCCGCGGTCCACGCCTGGCCGTCCAGGACCATCTCCTGGATGGCGGCGGGGGAGCCGTCCTCCCGCAGGAGCACCGCCGTGGGACGGAGGGAGGACACCTCCTCCGCGTCCAGCCGGACGGTGAGTGCGCCGTCCCGTACGGCAAACTGGTTGCAGCTGTTCTCATTGTCCACCAGCCGGTCCATGGCGGCGCAGCCGCCTCCCGCCGAGCGGGCCCCCACGGGGATGGGGTGGCCGAAGTCGCACTCGCCGAACCGGGCGGCGTCCAGCAGCAGCTTCCGGGCCGCGTCCTGGACCCGCAGGCGGAACCAGGCGGCGCCCTCCAGCAGGCGGTCCGCCACGCCGGGCCGGTCCGTGGCGGCGCCGCGGAAGGCCAGCCCGTCCGCCGATTCCCGCAGGTCCATCAGGGCCCGGCAGGCGTCCTGGCAGGCGGGACAGGCCATCAGATGGGCGTTGACCCGGGCGGCCCGGGCCATGGCCTCGGGGCCCATGCTGTCGTCGTAGACAAAGGCGAAGAGCTCTTCCAGTGTGATATGTTCACTCATCGAGGGTACCTCCCAGAATTTCGTTGCGGCTCTTTTTGACCGAGGTCCTGCTCCTGCTGGTGACAAGGGTGATCTCCCTTGCGGTCAGCTGGAAAGGCGTGTCCGCCGCGCCGCCTGCCAGCTTCCGGTCCAGGGGCGCCAGGAGGCCTTCCGGCGGCGGAAGGATGAGCAGCTGGCGCAGCTCGCGCCACAGAGCGGCCCGGAGCGCGGACAGAGGCTGGCCGGAGAAGCGGCGGAGGATGGCCGACGGGTCCCCTTTTTTCCGGGCGCCGCCGGTGGAGGCGGCGGGGATGAGAACGCCGTTGTAGAGGCAGGCCAGCAGCCGGTCGGGGGCCATGTCCAGATTGCAGATGTGGGAGATGGCCCGGCAGCAGCGCTCGTAGTTGATCTGCTGCTCCGCGGTCAAGAGGGAGGACAGGTCGGGGTGGGGCTCGGGGGGCGTGCCGCCGCCGGAGGTGTCGCCGTCCTCAAGCTGCTGGGGGCGGTTCACGTAATTCTTGCGGCGGAAGTCGTTGATCCGGCTCTTGGTCACCTTGATCAGCCAGGCGTTCCGCTGGGAGGGGGTGTTGTCGGCCGAGGACTGGAGAAAAAAGCTCATCTGCCGCCAGACTGTGATTTTGATCTCCTGGAGCACGTCTTCCACATCGGAGGCGTTCACCTGAGCGCTGACCAGGTATCTGACAGAGCGGTCCACCATGTCGTTCAGGTCCACATAGACGTCCGGGTCGCCGGCAGTCACGCCGGCCTTGAGCCGGTTGAAAAAGTTCTGAGATCCAAATTCCATCCGTCATCACTCCTTTTTTGCCAGATGGATCCCGTTCTACCGTTGGACAGGAGAGGGAATATCCTATATTATACAGAAGAGGAATACAGAGGGCAAGGCGTCGGGCCCCAGAAAAAAACTTTTTTCTGCCGTGATAATCGGCTTTTTGCAGCGTTTTTCCCCTTGAACGGAACAGACGGACGGGAGGAGGAACTACCGTGAAAAAGACAGACAAGGGAGAAAAGCGCAGTCTGATCGCCGTGTGCCTGCCCGAGGCTCTGGTAAACAGGCGCATCCAGAATCTGGTGGGGAGATTTGTGGAGGAGGACGGGGAGCTGGGCTTTGTATTCCACAGCAACCGGTATGGCGGGGAGGCCATGCATGTGGAGCTGAAGGAGCCCCGGCTGCGGGCCCTGCTGCTCTGGCTGGCGGAGAAGAAGGAGACCATGCTGCTCACCGGAAGGCGTGACAGGATGGACCCCGACATGTTCCAGGTCTGGGGCCTGGACCCCGGAGGCCCGGGCAGCTCCATGCCGACCCTCTTCATCGGCGAGAAGAAGACCAACCTGAGCCTGGCCAGGCTGAACGCCATGCTCCGGCATCTGGGCATTGAGACGGCGGAGCAGGATCTGACCGTACAGGACGGCCAGGAGGAGTTCCAGACGGAAGAGGAGCTGAAGCTGCTGCTGCGGGTGTGCGGCGAGGGCTACCCGCCGGAGATCCGCGCCTGGGCGGAGCGGACCCTGGACCAGTGCGAGAAGGTCTGGAGCGGGACCGAGCGGGAGCGGCAGCACGCCGTCCGCGCCCTGACCTACGCCCTGAACATCAACTGGAACGTCCGCACCCTGGACCTGCCCAGCCTGGAGGAGGCCCGGCAGATCATGGACAGCACCTTCTACGGCCTGGAGCCGGTGAAGCAGCGCATGCTGGAGGTGCTGGCCCAGATGAAGCGGACGGGCACCATGCCCTCCTGGGGCCTGCTGCTGGACGGCCCCGCCGGCGTGGGCAAGACCTCCATCGCCAAGGCGTGGGCCCGCATCTTCCGCCTGCCCATGGTGGTGCTGGACATGTCCACCATCCGGGACGTCGAGGACCTGACCGGCTCCTCCCGTATCTACAGCAACGGCCGCCCCGGCCGGATCATGCAGCAGCTCTACGCGGCCAGGAGCGCCAACGTGATCATGGTCATCAACGAGCTGGACAAGGCGGGCGGCGGCAACGGCAAGGGTAACCCGGCCGACGCCCTGCTCACCCTGCTGGACGGCACCGGCTTCACCGACACCTTCATGGACGTGGCCATCCCCACCCGGGGCATCTTCTTTGTGGGCACCTGCAATGAGCTGGGCGACATCAGCCGCCCCATCCGGGACCGGTTCCTCCGAATTTCCATCCCCGGGTACAGCGGCGCGGAGAAGAAGGAGATCTTCTCCCGCTACACCCTGCCCAAGCTGACCGGGCGGATGGGGATAGCGCAGGGGGAGTTCACCATGACGCCCCAGGCCCTGGAGGTCCTCTGTACCCGCTACGCCACCGAGCCGGGTGCCCGCGACCTGGAGCAGTACGCCGAAAAGCTGCTCTCCCGTTATCTCTACCGGCGGGAGTCGGGGGAGGAGGACATCTGCTGCGACCTGGCCATGCTCCGCAGCGTCCTGGGCCCGGAGCGGTGCGTGGAGCGGACTATGGTGTTCTACCCCGGCATGGTGAACGGGGTCTTCCGCGGGGAGCACGGCGTGAAGTGCTTTCCCATCCAGGCCGCTGTCCGGCCGGGCAGCGGCAGCCTGAGGCTCATCGGCGTCCACAGAGAGGAGCTGAAGGAGAGCTGCCAGGTGGCCTATGAGTTTGTGCGCCGGGTGCTGCAGCGGGATGTGCGGTCCAGGGTGATGGACGTGGTGCTCTTTGTGTCCCAGAACGTGGACGACGCCTGCGGCAATTCCCTGGGCGTGGCCGCGGCGGCGGCCATTCTCTCCGCCCTGACAGGGCGGGACTTCGGGCCGGACTGCGCCTTTCTGGGCAGCTGCGATCTGTACGGCAATACCTACTTTGACGACATCAGCGCCGATGCCTACCTGGACGCCCTAGAGGCCAGCGGCGTCACCACGGTGTACGCCGCCGCGGGGACGGGTGCCAAGCTGTACCAGTACCGGAGCGGCCGGGACATCCGGGTAGTGGAGGCGGCCAACCTGTCCATGCTGCTGGAGGCGGCGGCGTCCAGCCTGCCTGCCGCGCTGAAAAACAGGGAAAAGGAGGAGTGACCATGCGGGACCGGAACGAGGAGGGCTACCTGGCCTTCCTGTGGGACACGGCGCTTATGAGCGGCGTCTTTCTCTTCGCCTTCTGGCGGATGGGACCCTGCCGGTTCGTCAGCCCCATTACCGGGGAGCAGCTGGAGCTGGGCGCGTCCGTCCGGCTGCTGGTGATCCTGGTGGCCGCGGCGGAGGTGGTGTGCTATCTGGCCACCTCCGCCCGGCAGCGCCGCTACTCCACCGCCCTGGCCAACGCCGCCCTGCCCTTTGCCATCTACTCCTTCTGCTGCGTGCGGCCCTACTGGGGCTGGAAGTGGCTGGCGGTACTGATCGTGCTGTGCCTCCTTCTGGCGGGGCTGGCCCTGTCCAGCATCCTGACCCCGGCGCCGCGGCACTGGTCCTGGTGGGAGCTCGTCCGCAGTCGGCTCCGGTTTTTCGTCTCCCGTGGACGTCTGGCAGCGCTGGTGTGCTGCTTCGGGGCGCTGGTCACCGTGGTGAGCAACGGCCTGTTCGGCATCCCGGTCCTGACGGCGGACAGCGTGGAGAGGACCGAAAACGGCGTGGAGGTGGACGAGAACAGGCTGGTCTGCCTCAACGAGGAGCTCTGGGCGGAGCTGGACGAGCAGGAGCGGCTGGATGTGCTGGGGGTGGTGGTGCAGGCGGAGAGCGCCTATCTGGGCACGCCGGATGTGCCGCCTCTTCACGGCGCCTACCTGGGGGGCTATACGGTGGGACAGTACGACTGGGAGAAGAGCACCATCACGATGGATCTCCAGCTGCTGAACCAGGCGTCGGCGGCGGAGTGCGTGGACGCGGTGCTCCACGAGGCATACCA
Organism: uncultured Pseudoflavonifractor sp.; assembly: GCF_944387275.1. GTDB lineage: Bacteria > Bacillota > Clostridia > Oscillospirales > Oscillospiraceae > Pseudoflavonifractor > Pseudoflavonifractor intestinihominis. The sequence continues at coordinate 27,985 of NZ_CALXEG010000032.1, read as the reverse complement.
CCACTACCAGCAGTGCCTGGTGGAGTGCTACACGGCCCTGGAGACGGAGTACCGCGGCCTGCTGGCCTTCCGGCGGATACCGGAGTACATCGAGGAGACGGAGCACTACCAGACCGAGGGCATGGACTACTACAATCAGGACCTGGAGCGGGACGCCCGGGATCACGCAGCGTACCGGGCGGAGTACTACCTGTACCTGGCGGAGGAGCTGGCCGGCAAGGAGTAAAAAGAGAGAAGCGGGTCCGAACGCGTCATCAGGCGCGTCCGGACCCGCTTTGTCAGGTGACGGGCAGCCGGGCCTTCAGCTGGTCGATGATCTCCCCGGCGGTGCGGTAGACCTGGTCGAAGTCCACATTGGGGTTGTAGAGGGACTCCAGCTCGTCGTGCATGGCCTTGGCCTGGGCCAGGGAGTCCACCGCCTCCTCCACCAGGGCGGCCGAGACCTTTCGGGAGAACCGCAGTCTGGCCCGCAGGTGCCGTATGACCTCCTGATCCGCCATGGCATCCAGCCGCAGGCGGCGGTAGGGCCGCTTGCCGTAGGGCAGGGCGGGGGTGCTGGTGACAAAGGCCAGGGACAGGGAGGGAATGAGCAGGTGCTCGATCCGGTCGGGCCACATGGGGGAGGGGCAGAGGATCACGTCGTACCCCGCCGCCATGGCCCCGGCGGCCAGATGGGTGAGCATGATGTGGGCCAGGCCATAGCTGTCGGAGAGCTCATAGACCCGGCGGCACAGGGCGTCTACCGTTTCAAAGTTGCACAGCGGCCCCTTCCAGGTGATGGCCCCCAGGAACCGCTGCACCGCTTTCCCCGGCTCCTTTCCGCTCTTCTTCACCTCACGGGCCAGGATGCCGCGGGTCCTCTTGGCCAGTCTGGCCTCTACAGCGGGGGTGATGAGGGCCGCCCGCATATCCTCGCCGATCTGGGCCGCCGCCGTCAGGCACCGGTAGGCCCGCTGGTAGCAGCCCTTGTAGCCCTTCATGCAGGTCGTCAGCTCGGCCCGCACCGCCTGGAGCCCTGCCCGGTCGTAGCAGGCCCCCAGATTGACGTAGCGCTCCACCGCACCGGGCAGCTTTGGTTCCACCACATGGGCGCGGGCAACAACCCGATGATTCCGTCAGAACTTCCAGGTGATCCGGACCTGCTGCTCGCCGGTCTCCCGGTTCCGCTCTCCCACCTCCACCTTCTCGATCAGCAGCGCCGCCAGTCCCCGGGGCAGCTGCTCCAGCTTCAGCAGTTCTCCGGCCCGGTCTGAGGCATCCGCCCTGCTTTCGGGACAGGGCGGAGCCTCCAGCCGGGCCAGCCGTTCCTCCAGCCCGGCCTGCTCGTCCAGAAAGGACTGGTTCAGCGCCCGGAATTGCTCCGGTCCCACAAGGCCCTCCACCCTGTCCAGGTAGAGGGTCTTCAGGGCCTGACTGGTCTTGGCCAGCCTGGCGGACAGGGCCCGCCGTTCCCGCTCCAGCGCCTCTGTCTCCGGCGGGGCCGCCGGGAGGAGGGGCAGGGCCTCCGGCGGACAGCAGAGGTCCACATACCGGCGGACCTGCTCCGCCACCAGCTCCACTAGGCGGTCCAGGCGGACGGCGTGGCGGGTGCAGCCGCCGCCGTCGGCGTACCGCCCGCACCGGAGGTAGGACGGCCCCGCCTTGCCCTGCCGCACGTTGGTGGTCCGGCTCATGGAGGCGCCGCAGTCCATGCACTTCACCAGCCCGGCCAGGGGGTGGGGCGTGCCGCTGCCGCCGCCCCTGGCCCGGAGGGACAGCCCCTGCTGGACGGCCTGGAAGAGGGAACGGTCCACAATGGCCTCGTGGGTATTTTCCACCCGGAACCACTGGGCCCGGGGCAGGTCGATGAGGGCCTTGGACTTGTAGCTCACCTTTTTCCGCCTGCCCTGGACCATGACGCCGGTGTACATCTCGTTGCGGAGGATGCGCCACACCGTGGTCTTGTTCCACAGCCCCTGCCCGTCGGCGCCCGGCGGGACGCCGGGCCAGCCCCGCTCCAGCTTGTACCGGTTGGGGTTGGGGATGCCCCTGGCGTTGAGCAGCCGGGCGATCTCCTGCTTGCCCTTCCCCTCCAGGGACCAGCGGAAGATCTGCCGCACCACTCCGGCGGCCTCGGGGTCCACCATGAGGCGGTGCCGGTCGGCCGGGTCCTTCCGGTAGCCGTAGATGGGCGCGCCGCCGATGTACTGCCCCTGCCGCCGCTTCATGTCAAAGACCGTGCGGATGTTCTCCGACAGGTCCTCCAGATACCACTCGTTCACCAGGCCGTTGATCTGCCTGGCCTTCTTGTTGCCCCGCACCTGGGTGTCGGCGTTGTCGGCCACCGCCACGAATCGGATGCCCCAGAGGGGAAACAGGCCGTGGATGTACTTCTCCACCAGTTCCATGTCCCGGGTGAACCGGGACTGGCTCTTGCACAGCAGGACCTGGAACCGGCGAGCCTCGGCGTCCCGGAGCATCCGGTTGAAGTCGGGCCGCAGCCGGTCGGCCCCCGAGTAGTCCTCGTCCCGGTAGACCCGGAAGATCTCCCAGCCCCGGTCGGCGGCGTAGGCGGTGAGCAGGGCCTCCTGGTTGCGGATGCTCTCCGAGACATCCCCCTGCCGGTCCTCGTCCTCCTTGCTCAGCCGGGTGTAGATGGCGCAGCGCACCGCCCCGCTCATGTCTTCCCGGCTCCGGCCAGCCAGGCGGCCACCGCCCGCCGGACAGCCTCCTTGTCTGGCGGTGTTTTGGACTGAAATTTCTCCGTGAGTATCAGCACGGTCTTTCGCATTGTCATACCTCCCGCGCATAGATTCCATAGGACTCTATGAGCAACCAGCGGGGAGTATGAGCGTGAGCCCCGGGCGCACACAGCGCCCGGGGCTCCCGACAGGAGAAAGATTCAGTTTTTGCCGCGCTGCAGCAGGGCGGCCTGCCTAGCCACACGCTCCCGCATCAGGGCCACGAAGGGCTCCGGGCCCAGCACCTGCACCACCGGGCCGAAGCCCAGCAGCCGGATGAGCACCTCGGTCTCGTCCTCCCGCTGGTACCACAGACGGACCGTACAGACACCGGTCTCTCCGTCGTACTCGCTCTGTTTTTCGTAGGAGGAGAACTCCAGCATGAACCGCTCCACGCCGTTGCGCTCGCCGGAGACCCGCAGGAGCAGGGGCTGGGCGCAGCGGTGCCGGCGCCGCCACTCCGACACGTCAAAGGCGCCGCTGTACTGTGCATCGGAGGGGGAGATATCCACGATCCGGCCCAGATTGAGAATGTAGCAGCACGGAAAAGCGCAGTCCTGCACCTTGACCGTGTAGACCCGGAACTTGTCGTCCCGGGGGGAGTACTCCAGCCGCAGGGGCCGGTGGTCGCCGGTGTGGAGGCCGGTTTTGGGGGCCTGATAGGTCAGGCGGAGCACGGCTCCGCGCTCCAGTGCGGCCAGGATGGCCTGAAACCGCTGCCTGTAACCCGGGTCGGCGTAGTCGTCCCCGTCCAGAAAGCGGTCAAAGTATACGATATCCTCCTGCCGGTACAGGGGCTCCACGCCGGACAGGGCCTCCTCCAGGTGGGCGAGCTGCCCGTCAGAGAGGAACAGACGGAGGCGGGGGTCGGCCAGCAGGGCCTTCAGCCAGGAGCGCTCCAGATGGGTCACCGGCAGGTCGGGGAGCCGGTCCAGACGGCTGTGGAACAGGCCGTCCCGCTCCTCCAGCAGGGGCCAGTCGCGGCTGTCCAGCAGCTTGGGGATGAGCTGGAGGACGCTCTCGCCGTAGCCCCGCCCTGCCGCCAGGGCCTCCGCCTGGGCCCGGGTCACGGGGGCGCTGCGGAGGATCTCCGCCACCACCGCATAGTAGCAGCCGTAGACCTCGGAAAACAGCTCCATCAGCCCTCACCTCCGTACATCTCCGCCATGCGGCGGATATCATCATAAAACCGGTCGATGACCCCCTGGTTGTCCCCCTCCAGGGACACAATGCGCCCGATGAAGGTTTTGACCCAGTTCATCAGCTCGCTGGTATCGTATACGTACCGGGTGCAGCGCCACAGGCCGGGCTCCACCTGATCCACCGTACCGCCCCGGCTCTCCCGGCGCAGGCGCTGGATGATGTAGGGTTCCCTGGCCTCGTCGGCGGCCACGGTCATGGAGAACCGCTCCAGCCGGGCGCTGCTGTGGAGGGCCGAGCCCCAGCTGTGGGCCAGCCGCTCCTCCGCCAGGGCGCGGCATGCCTCGTCCTCCTCCAGCCCGGGGCGGAGGGAGAGAGCCTTGATGTAGTCCAGCCGCAGGGAGGTGAAGCGCCGCCGCTCAGGCAGCCAGGCCGCCAGATAGCGCCGGCCAGTCTGGACGCTGACCATGATCTTGACCGGCACCACCGTGAGCACCCGTTCCACGCCGCTGCGGCCGCTGACGTTGGTCACCTCCAGCCGGGCCCGGGTGCGGATGGCCTCCAGGGCGGTGAGCAGCATCTGGTCCTCCAGGGTGTGGACGATAAAGTGGTGCTTGAACCGCAGGCCCCGGTCCTCCTCCCCCCGGCGGCTGGAGAGAAAACTGCCGATCACCGAGAGGGGCGCGGCCTCCCCGAAAAAGCACAGCAGCTCGGGCAGCCGGGCCTGGTCGGGAAAGAGGGAGTCCAGGGTACAGGGGGAGAGGGTGTAGCACAGGGCGCGGCCCTGCCTCCGCCGGTCCAGGATGCCCAGCTCCCCGTACTCCTTCAGCTTGCGCCGGACCGTGGGCAGCTCGAAGAGGACGCCGTACCGCGCCGCCAGGGCGTCGGTGATCTCCTCGGCGTGGCGGGGGACGCCGTCGGCGAGCAGGTCCAGCAGGCAGAAGTGGAGGGTGATGTCGTTGTCGGTAAAGCTCCTGGACTGCCAGGCCCGATACAGCGGGTTGCGCACCAGCTCCGCCGCGTCCATGGACAGGAACACCGCCTTGCCCCTGGCGCCGTACTCCCACCGCAGGTCGTCCCCCAGCCAGCTCTCAATGCGGCGGCGCTCGTTGTCATAGGTGCGGGCGCTCTTGCCGTCAAACTCCCGCCGGGTCCTGTAGCCGAAGACCAGAAAGTCCCGCATGTACTCCCGCACCGATTCAAACCGCTTTACCAGCTCACGATAGGCCATACCGCCGCCTCCTCTTTTTGACAGTGTACGACAAAAAGGGCGACCTCGCAACTTTTTTGAGAGGAAAAAACAGGCGCGGCAGATTATGATATGCACATGAAAGGCGCTGACAGCAACCCATTGACGACGATTGGACATCTGCCGGAACAAATAGCGCCTTGTAAGCAGAAAGGCACAGACAGCAATCCAACTGGTCTATGTGGTTCAACTCCACGACGTGCCTTGTAATCCATCCCAACCGCTAGGAGGTACCGCCATGCTCGAGGCATTGAAAAGAGAAGCCATCCGCACCCGCACGGAAAATGGCGGGGCCGCCTACTCCACCACCATGAGCCACTGCCTGGACCTGTTTTCCACCGTGGGCGCCCTGCGCGGGGCGTCCTGGGAAGAGATTCAGGACCGCTTTCTCCGGGCCTGGGTGGAGGATCGGGACACGGCGGTGAAGATCGCCTTCTTTGCCCGGGACGTCCGGGGCGGCCTTGGAGAGCGGTATGTGTTCCGCATCATCCTGAAGGCCCTGGCCGGCCTGTGCCCCGAGACGGTGGTCAGGAACCTGGAGAACATCCCCGAGTACGGCCGCTGGGACGACCTGCTCTCCCTGTTCGACACACCCTGCAGGGACGCGGCCATCGCGTACATCAAAGCCCAGCTGGCCCGGGACACGGCGGCCCTGGAGTCCGGAGAGGGAAATGTCTCTCTCATGGCCAAGTGGCTCCCCTCGGTGAACGCCAGCAGCCCCGACACCCTGGTCTCCGCCAAAATCCTGGTGAAGGGCCTGGGCATGACCGAGGCCGCCTACCGCAAGACCCTCTCCGCCCTGCGCGCCAGGATCGCCATTCTGGAGAACAACCTGCGGGAGCGGGACTACACCTTTGACTACGCCAAGCAGCCCTCCAGAGCCATGCTCAAGTACCGCCGAGCCTTTCTCCGCAACGACGGGGAGCGCTACCTGGCCTTCCTGGAGCAGGTCCGGGAGGGGAAAGAGACCCTGCACACGGGCGTCCTCTACCCCTACGATGTGATTGCGCCCATTCTGGAGGAAAGCCTGGGGAGCGGCATGTCCGCAGAGGAGCGCCGCGCCCTGGACACCACCTGGAACGCCCTGGCCGACTACACCGGCGGTGGCAACGCCCTTGTGGTGGCCGACGGCTCGGGCTCCATGTACTGGGACCTTGCCAATCCTGTCCCTGCCGCTGTGGCCCTGTCCCTGGCCATCTACTTCGCCCAGCGGAACACCGGGGCCTTCCGCAACCACTTCATCACCTTCTCCCGCAGCCCCAGGCTGGTGGAGATCAAGGGCAAGGACCTCTATGAGCAGGTGAAGTACTGCGAGAGCTTCAGCGAGTGTGCCAACACCAATCTCCAGGCGGTCTTCGACCTGCTCCTGCACACCGCCGTGGAGTACCACATGAACCAGGCGGATATGCCCGACACCCTGTATATCATCTCCGACATGGAGTTCGACCAGGGAACCGAGAACGCGGACGTCACCGTCTTTGAGCGGGCCCGCAGGTCCTTTGCCGCCAAGGGCTACGCCTTGCCCCAGGTGGTGTTCTGGAACGTGGCCAGCCGCAACCTCCACCAGCCCGTCACCGTGAACGAGCAGGGGGCGGCGCTGGTCTCGGGCTGCACGCCCAGGCTGTTCCAGATGGTGACCAGCGGAGAGCTCTCCCCCTACGCATACATGTGGGAGACCCTCAGCGCGCCCCGCTACCGGGAGCTGACGGCATAAGAGCGTACCGCGGGGCGGCGCATCCCGGCTGGGATCTGCCGCCCCGTTTTCACAGAAAGGATACAGACATGATTGAAATTACAGGAACCTATAACACCGCCAAGGTGTTTATCGATACTGTGGACGACCTGGCTCGGGAGCAGATCACGGCCATGTGCAGCCAGCCCTTCCTGGCGGACAGCCGCATCCGGATAATGCCGGACACCCACGCGGGCAAGGGCTGCACCATCGGCACCACCATGACCCTCCACGGGAAGGTGGTACCCAACATGGTGGGCGTTGACATCGGCTGCGGCATGGAGACGGTGATTCTGGAGGAATCCAGCCTGGATCTGGACGCCCTGGACCGGTTCATCCGGACCAACATCCCTTCCGGCATGGACATCCGGGAGACGGCCCATTCCAACCAGAGCCGCATCGGGCTGGAGGAACTGCGCTGCTTTGACCACATCAGCACCGCCCGGGCCAGCCGCTCCATCGGCACTCTGGGGGGCGGCAACCACTTCATCGAGGTGGATCGGGACGACAGCGGCAGGCTCTATCTGGTGGTCCACTCGGGCAGCCGCCACCTGGGGACCCAGGTGGCCGGCTGGTATCAGGAGGAGGGCTACCGCGTCCTGTGCGGCAACAGCAGGGCGCAGCTCCAGGCGCTGGTGGAGGGGTTAAAGGCCCAGGGGCGCTTCCGGGAGATCCAGGCCGCCCTGGCGGAGGCCAAGAAGGGCGCCCGCGGGAGCATCTCTCCCGACATGGCCTACGTGGAGGGGGACCTCTTTGACGACTACATCCACGACATGGAGCTGACCCAGCGCTTTGCCCTCCTCAACCGCCGGACCATCCTGGACGAGATTGTCCGGGGCCTGGGCCTGACGGTGGCCGACTCCTTCAGCACCATCCATAACTACATTGACACCGACGCCATGATCCTCCGCAAGGGGGCGGTATCGGCCAAGAAGGGGGAGCGCCTGCTCATCCCCATCAACATGCGGGACGGCAGCCTGCTCTGCGTGGGCAGGGGGAACGAGGACTGGAACGAGACTCCGCGCCCCATGGCGCGGGCCGCCTGATGAGCCGCCGGGCTGCCGGGCAGGCCTTTACGGTGGAGGAGTTCCGCCGGGCCATGGAGGGAATTTACACCACCTCGGTTGGGCCGGATACCCTGGATGAGTGCCCGATGGCCTACAAGGATATGTCTTCCATTGTGGACAACATCGGCCCCACGGCGGAGATTCAGGCCGTCATCCGTCCCATCTACAACTTCAAGGCGGGGGAGAAGATTCCTTCCGACTGAGGACTTTCCCAGCGGGAGCGCCCATGCGGGCGCTCCCGCTGCGCTGTGTGTCCTCCAGTTGCTCAGCCGTGGGGCGCGGTACCATCCACAATGGCGGTGGCCAGGCTGGGGATGATGACGGCGTCCAGGGAGTCCGGGTCGCCGGAGCACTGGATGTACTCCACCGCCAGGCCCTGCTCCTCCATGGCGGCCCCCACTTTCCGCATGAGGGAGGACTTGCCGCAGCCCGGGCCGCCCTTGAGGATCATCACGTCCTGGGCCTGGTCGGGGTCGATGAGCTGGTCGTAGAGAGAGTAGAAGCCGGAGGGGGCGTTTGCCCCCAGGTAAAACTGTACACGCGGTTCCGCAGCCATATGGATAACCCTCCAGTATTCAAAATAGGAAAAGAACGATGATTTCTTCTCAGTTCCAGCCTATGCCGTACCGGCGCGGCGGGTGAGGGAGACGGAAAAATTGCAGTTTATCCCCGGCGTGAGATGTGATATAATAAACGGGATATCTCCCGGGACGGCCCGGGAACAGGGGAGAGGAGGCGCGGTATGAGCGAAGAACCGGTCAGACTGACCAAGATGACAGCCGCGGGCGGCTGAGGGGCCAAGATAGGACCGGGTGTCCTTGGCCAACTGCTGGCGGACCTGCCGAAGGGCTCGGATGAGCGGCTGATGGTGGGTTTTGACGCCAGCGACGACGCTGCCGTCTACCGGATCAACGACGATACCGCCATGATCCAGACGGCGGACTTTTTCCCGCCCGTAGTGGACGATCCACGCAGCTTTGGCCGCATCGCGGCGGCCAACGCCCTTTCCGACGTGTACGCCATGGGGGGCACGCCCCGCCTGGCCATCAATCTGCTCTGCTTCCCCACCTGCCTGAACCTGGAGATCGTCCGGGAGATTCTGGCCGGCGGCGCCGACAAGGTGGTGGAGGCCGGGGCGGTCATCGCCGGAGGGCACAGCATTGAGGACACAGAGCCCAAGTACGGCCTGTGCGTCACCGGCTTTGCCCGGCCGGAGGAGATTCTGACCAACAGCAGCGCAAAGCCCGGGGACCTGCTGGTGCTGACCAAGCCCGTGGGGACCGGCGTGCTCTCCACCGCCGCCAAGGCGGAGTTGCTGACCGACGGGCAGCTCAGAGAGATGATCGACCTGATGAGCACCCTGAACAAGGGGGCCCAGGAGGTCATGCTGCCCCTGAAGCCCAGCGCCTGCACGGACATCACCGGCTTCGGCCTGCTGGGCCATGTCAACGAGCTGGCGGAGGGCAGCGGCGTGACGGTGCGGCTGTGGGCCGACCAGGTCCCCCTGGCCTCCGGCGCGCTGGAGCTGGCCCGGGAGGGCATCATCCCCGGCGGCGCCTACCGCAACCGCAGCTATCTGGAGGGCAAGGTGAAGGTGGAGGAGGCCGTGGCGCTGGAGGTGTCCGACCTGCTCTTTGACCCCCAGACCGCAGGCGGCCTGCTCATCTCCATCCCGGAGGAGCGGGGCGCGGAGCTGGCCCGGCGGCTGAAGGACCGGGGCATCCCCGGCGCCATCATCGGTCAGGTGCTGCCCAAGGAGGCGTACACCGTCCGGGTGCTGCCCCACATGTGACGGAAAAGCAGCGGAAAAGGACCGGAGCCTGGCTTTGCACAGGCTCCGGTCTTTTTGTGCAAAAAGTGAGCAGGTTTGGATAATGCGCCGGGGAGTTTGGTGTGATAAACTGGAGGCAACAAACAAGAGGAGGATGCTTCCATGGAATTTTTAGGACTGGAACTGCCGGTGACCCACCTGCCGGAGCTGGACAAGACCTTTGTGCCCCTGGCCCGGTTCTTCCGGGTCTATGAGAGCGGAGCCACCCACCCCTTCGCCCTGGCGGTGGAGCGGGAGAACGGCCTGGTGTCGGTGTACAACACCGCCCTGCGCACCGAGGGGGCGCTGGACCAGGCGGACCGGCTGTACGTGGACCGGCTGGCCAAATTCCTCCTCTGGTCCCGGGGCGGCTGGAAGCTGATCGCCTGCGGCAGCGCGGCGGCGGCGGAGTACCTGAGGGACGCCTATGCCCACGGCGGCAGCCGGGACTTTGACCGGGACTTCATGGAGGGGGTCTACGAGCGGCCCTTCACCGTGGAGAGCCGCAGTTACGCCGACCGCCCGGCGGAGAAGGGCTCCTCCCGCCCGGTGGGGCGGCACCTGGAGGGCTGCCGGATCGGCCTGGACGCGGGGGCCAGCAACCTGAAGGTGAGCGCCCTGGTGGACGGTAAGAGCGTGTTCTCCGAGACCATGCCCTGGCGGCCCAGCGAGCAGAGCGCCCCCCAGTACCACTATGACCACATCACCGCCGCCCTCCGCGCCGCTGCCGGGCACCTGCCCCGGGTGGACGGCGTGGGCGTGTCCACCGCCGGCGTGCTGGTGGGGGAGCGGTGCATGGTGGCCAGCCTGTTCCTCTCCGTGGGCAAGGAGGACTTCGACAAGTCCATCAAGGACATCTACCCCCGTACCGCCGCCAGCCTGGGGGAGAACATCCCCTTTGCCGTGGCCAACGACGGCGACGTGACCGCCCTGGCCGGGGCCATGGGCCTGAACGAGAACGGCATTCTGGGCATCTCCATGGGCAGCAGCGAGGCGGGCGGCTACGTGGACAAGGCGGGCAACGTGACCGGCTGGTTCAACGAGCTGGCCTTCACCCCCATCGACGTGCAGCCCGACGCCGCCCGGGACGACTGGAGTGGCGACGTGGGCTGCGGCGTCAAGTACCTGAGCCAGGAGGGCGCGGTGAAGCTGGCCGCCATGGCCGGGCTGGAGATGCCCGAGGGCGGTGCCGCCGACAAGTTCTCCTCCCTCCGCCGCCGGATGGACGGGGGCGATAAGTCGGTGGAGGTGGTCTACCGGGACCTGGGCGTCTACCTGGGCCACGCCCTGGCCCTGTACACCCGGTTCTACGACATGAACTGCGCCCTGGTGATGGGCGGTGTGGCCGGCGGCGCCGGCGGGGACATCATCCTGTCCACCGCCCGCCAGGTCCTGGCCGACGAGTACCCCGACTGCACCTTCTCCGTCCAGGCGCCCGACGAGCGGGTGCGGCAGATCGGCCAGAGCGCCGCCGCCGCCAGCCTGCCGGACAGCCGGGCATAACAATAAAAGCAGAGACAAAAACAAGGGTTCAGCATCCAGAGGATGCTGAACCCTTGAAACATTTCGGCCCGCTTTTTCGTCTATACAGACAGAAGAATAAAAGGGGGGAGCCCACATGAAAAAATGGGGACGCTGGCTGATTGTGCTGCTCTGTCTGGCGGCGGTGGGATGCGGTGTTTTTGCCGCCTCTGCCATGGCAGGAAGGCGGCCCTACAGGGACCTGGAGGTAGCGGACGTTGTGTCCGCGTCGGTGCGGCTCACCCCGCCGGATACGGAACTTGAGATTCCAGACCTGGAGAAACTGGTGTCCTATCTCAACCAGGTGGTCATCTACGGCCGGGACGACTCCTACACGGAGTACGCCGGCCAGGCCGTCCTCTTCACCCTCCACCTGGCCGACGGCAGCACCACCGATGTGGTGGCCTACAACCCTTTCCTGGTAATAGACGGGGTGGGCTATCGGACCAAGTATGAGCCCTGCGAGGCGCTCAACCGCTACGCAAACGAGCTGCTCGGCAGGGGGGAGGCCGTTGTGGTGCTGGAAAAACCGCCTGCCCTGACGGTGGTGAGCGACAATACCGCCATGGAGGCGCTGTTGGGGAGCTACCAGTGGGAAAAAACGCTGGCCGACGGGACAGTGGAGCACGCCCTTGCCGACAGCGCCCATCCGCTGGACTGCCGGGAGCTGCTCACTCTTCTGGAGACTTCGGAGGGCACGGCGGAGCTGGAGTTTGCCCAGATGCCCGACGAGATTTTCAGCGCCCGCTGCTGGAGCGACGAATACTGGGGAGAGCCCACAACAGCAGGCGAACCGGTGACGGTGGAAGATGGGAAAATCACCCTGAAGCCGGGGGGATATGTCTACGAGGTGGGCGCCCGTTGGGACACGGTCAGCGGATACGGCGGCACGGCCTATTATGCGTTCTATATCCGGTATGAAGGGTGAATTTCCAAGACTTTACCCGTAAATATGGAACTTGCCCTCTATAAAATGGCGGTAGTCCGGGTGGTCCGCGGCGGCCTCATATTCCTCTCTTATGGTCCTGGCGTTCCACTCCAGCTGGGCGGGGGAGCTGTCCTCGTAGCGGAGAATGGTGATGAGCCCCTCCCGCTCCGCCGCCAGAATGGCCTCGTAGGCGTCGGGGATGAATTCACAGCGGGTCACGGTCACCGGCTGGCTGGAGGCGGCCGCGTCCGGAATCCTGAGAGAGAGACCGGACTCCACAATGGACTCCGCGAAGTAGATGTACCCGGAGACACCCCGGTAGGTGTCTGCCAGCGCATTGGGGTAGTACTCCTCGATGCGCTGTGTGCCGTCCGGGTTGAAGCCGTAGGGCCCCCACTTCTTCCAGGGCCCGCGGTAGGCAAATCCCGTCTCTTTACAGTACTTTTCAACCGCGTTGCTCAGGTATACCAGCACATTTTCCCGCTTTTTTGAGAAATAGATCAGCGGTACGCCGTGGTTGGAAATTCGGGGCTCCAGAACTTTGATGCCCCGTACCGGTGAAGCGTGGTAGTACATAAGCGTTCCCCATTTCCTTGTCTATGTCAGAAGTTGTTGAGAGCCCCTGCGCACAGCGCAGGGGCTTTTGTCGTGCTGTTATTTGCCCAAAATCTGCTCCGCAATGCGCCGCCCGGTGGGGGTGGCGGCCAGGCCGCCCATGCCGGTCTCCCGGAGAGCGGCGGGCATGGCGTCGCCCACGGACCGCATGGCGTCGATGACCTCGTCGCAGGGAATGGCGTTTTTCACGCCGCACAGGGCCATCTCGGCGCAGGACAGGGCGTTCATGGCCCCCATCACGTTGCGCTTGACGCAGGGCACCTCCACCAGCCCGGCCACCGGGTCGCACACCAGGCCCAGGATGTTGCTCAACGCCATGGCGCAGGCGTGGGCCATCTGCTCCGGCGTGCCCCCCATCAGGTGGACCAGGGCGGCGGCGGCCATGCCGGAGGCGGAGCCCACCTCGGCCTGACAGCCTCCCTCCGCCCCGGCGATGGAGGCCCGGGAGGCGATGACCTGGCCGAAACCGGCGGCCACATAGAGGGCCTGGGTCATGACCTCGTCGGAGAGGCCGTCCCGCTGCTGGAGGGGGAGAAGTACGGCGGGCAGCACGCCGCTGGCCCCCGCCGTGGGGGCGGCCACGATGCGCCGCATGCAGGCGTTGCACTCGCCGGTCTTCAGGGCGGTGGCGATGACGGCGGAGAAAAAGGGGCCGCACAGCCTGCCGCCCTGCTCCGCCACCAGGCCGCCCTCGCCGCCCACCAGATCGCTGGATGAGCGGAGCCGGGGGCTGTACTGCGCCACGCTCTCGGTCATGGCCGCCCAGAGGTGGGCCATCTGGCTCCAGGATTCGGCGGCGTCAGCGCCCCGGTCCCGGATGTCGTCGTCCCGGACCGCCTGCCACAGCGGTAGGTTCTCCGCCGCCCGCAGAAGGCCCTCCACAGATGTAAACGCCATGTCAGTTGTCCTCCTCCATGTTGAGATAGGTCACCCGCACAATGCCCGGGCAGGCCCGCAGCTCATCGATGGCCTCCTGCCAGATGGCCTGGTCGCTCTCCAGCACCATCACCGCCAGGCCGCCCCGCATGTTGCGGTAGAGCTGCATGGTGGCGATGTTGACCTGCCGCTGAGAGAGGATGGCGGACACCTCGGCCACCGCGCCGGGCCGGTCCTCGTTGCGGATGATGAGGGTGGGGTACTCGCCGGTAAAGGAGGCGTCCAGCCCGTCAATGGCGTTGACCCGCACCCGGCCGCCGCCCAGAGAGGAGGCGTTGACCTCCAGGGTGTTGCCCCGCTCATCCTCCACCCGCAGCAGCACCGAGTTGGGGTGGGCGCCCCGGAGGACGATGCTGCCAATGCGTACCAGCATACCGGCCCGCTCCGCAAGAGGGAAGGCACGGGGGATGTCCGGGTCGTCGGGGGCCATGCCCAGCAGGCCGGCCACCAGGGCCTTGTCGGTGCCGTGGCCCTTGCCGGTGGCGGCAAAGGAGCCGTGGAGCAGCAGCTCGGCCCGGACCGGGGGACGGCCCAGCAGCTTGCGGGTGATGAGGCCGATGCGCACCGCACCCGCCGTGTGGGAGCTGGACGGCCCCACCATGACGGGGCCCATGATATCGAAAATGTTCAAGGGAAAACCACCTTTCAGAGATGCGCGGACCGATGGGGCTGTCCAGCGCGAGCGGGAGCGAGCCGCCGCTGTGCGGCGTCCAGGCGTTTTCCCGGAAGGGAAAACCCTGATGCCGGGCGGATTCACTCCGCCCGTGTAGATGAAAAAACGGGGGCTCATGATGTCGAAAATGTTCAGGGGAAGGCCGACTTGCACCGGGAGGAAACATGGGCAAGGTTTTCCAACAGTCATTATAACCATCGGGCGCACCTTCCTTCTCCGGAAGGTACGCCCGGTTTGCTTTATTTTCGATGTTGAAGGACAGAAAGAATCAGGGCCCCTGCAATCATTTGCGTCCTGAGAAGGAAAGAGGCGGACGGCCGGTATAACGGCGGTCCCGCCTCCGTCATGATAACATTTCGGAAAAATTGTGTCAAGGAAGGGCGGCAACACGGCCGCCTTTTTCCAAATGAACGGGTTGCGGGGCATAGAACGGGACTGACTGCGGACATAGCAAGCAGCCTGGCGGCCCCGCATCTGCGCTGTATAAATATCGAATAGAATTGAAATATCTGGGGAATTACGACTTTTTTTCTTAATTTTTTGAGAATACTTGCATTTTCTTTCAAGGTGTGCTATATTTCCGTTCAAAGAAATATATATTAGCCAAATAACTAATTTGAGAGGAGAATGAACGTGAGAAGAACATGGCATGACCTTGTGCAAAAATGGGTTGCCCTGCTGCTGGCCGTTTTCATGCTGGGCGCGCCGCTGGCGCAGGCCGCAGGGCCCCGGGAGCAGAAGACGGGCGGTCAGCTCTCGGAGAGCGAGATGGATGCCCTCCTGCGGGGGGCGCTGACCTCCTATAAGGAGGACGGCGACGTCCAGCCGGAGGAACAGCTCTCCCCCGACGAGATTGTCCGGGTGGTTGTGGAGCTGGAGGAGGCTCCTGCGGCAGAAGGGACGGAGGGCGACTATGACGAGGCCGTGAAGAGCCGGGAGACCCAGCTGCTGGCAGCTCAGAGCGCTGTCATTGCCCAGATCCGCGCACTGTACCCGGTGACTGTGGTTCAGCAGACGGCCTATCTCTCCAACTCGATCACCGTGGAGATCGCCCGCAAGGCCATAGAAGACATCCGCACCCTGAAGGGCGTGGCCGATGCCTACGAGATCTCCAAGCTGGAGCCGGAGATGTATACCGCCATTGATATGGCGGGCGCGACAAAGGTCTGGGAGGACTATGGGTACGACGGCAGCGGCACCCTCATCGCCATCATTGACTCGGGCGTCAACTATGAGCACCAGGACATGACCATCGACCCCGGCTGCGGGAAGTACACCCGGGAGGAGATGGAGGAGAAGATCGACCTTCTGGGCTATGGTACTTATGTCAATGACAAGATCCCCTTTGCCTACAGCTATGTCTATGGCGACAATACGATCCTGAACGATGTGAACACCCACGGATACCACGTGGCGGGCATCGCGGCGGCCAACGCCTCGGACAGCGGTATCAACGGCGTGGCGTCCAACGCGCAGATTCTCAGCATGCAGGTCTTCGACAAGGTGGACGGCGGCTCCTCCAGCGACTGGAACTTCATCAACAGCGCCATCCGGCGGGCTTCGGCCCAGGGCGTGGTGTGCTGCGTGTCCGCGGGCAACTCCACCATGGCCACCATCTCGCCGGAGACCTACGACAACGGCGTGCCCAACGGCCCGGTCAACGACCTGGGTCTCGTGGACACCGCGATTATCGCCTCACCCTCTTCGGCGGAGAGCGCCCTGTCGGTGGCGTCGGTCCAGAACGTGGGTACCCTGCTCTCTCAGGCCACCATGGAGACGGAGGGCGAGAGCAGAGATATGCTGTGCACCGACTTTTTCCCTGCGTATGACCTGAGCAGCCTGGGAGAGGTGCGCCTCTACGACATGGGCACGGGTGATTACACCGAATACGGCTCCTATGACGACAACTGGGAGTGGGTGAATAAGTTCACCGACGAGGAGCTGGCTGAGATGAAGGGGCAGATCGCCCTGGTCCAGCGGGGTGATATTGAGTTCACCTGGAAAATATACTACGCGGCCCTGTACGCCGGCTTTGGCGGCGTTATCATCTACGACAACAGCGATTCCGACGTGGCCCCCTACGGCGTGGGCGCCCAGGACTACAGCCAGATCCCCGCCATCATTGTCAGTGGCGCGGACAGCGCCTATCTGAAGACCCTGGCGGAGAGCGGACAGACCGTCCGATTCACCGGCATGGAGGAGAACATCCCCGCCATCGTCACCGAGGACGTGGAGACCTCTCCCTTCTCCTCCTGGGGCCCCACCGGGAGCCTGGACCTGAAGCCGGAGATCGCGGCACCCGGCGGCAACATCTATTCCCTGGCGGGCGGAGTGGACGGATATCAGACCATGAGCGGTACGTCCATGGCCGCTCCCTATGCCAGCGGCGCGGAGGCCCTTCTGGTGCAGGCCATCCGGGCGCGGGGCATGGAGCTGTCCGGTCAGGAACTGACGGACTTTTTGAAGCAGAACATGATGAACACCGCAGAGCCGGTGTGGGATGTGGCCCACAATGTGCCCTATTCTGTGCGGCAGCAGGGCGCCGGCCTGCTCAACATCGAGGCCGCCGTCGGCAATCTGGTCACTGTCACTTGTGACGGAGAGGCCAAGGCCGCGCTGGGCCAGGTGGGCGGCCAGACCAGCTTCGACCTCACCTTCACCAACTACGGCCAGGAGGCGGCCAGCTATACCCTGGACGCCACGCAGGTCTATCAGGACTACACAGAACCTGAGACCAACCTCTACTATGTGCAGACCATGGACGGGGCTGCTTTCAGCTTTGACCAGGATACCGTCACTGTCCCCGCCGGCGGCACGGCCACGGTCCGGGTCACGCTGACGATCCCGGAGTCTGCGGAGACAGAGCATTTTGCAGAGGGCTACCTGAAGTTCACCAGCCAGGACGGCAAGGCTGACCTGGGCATGCCTGTCCTGGGCTTCTACGGGGACTGGAACAAGGAGCCCATCGTTGACGCCCCCTACTACAGCGAGGACAGCTTCATGCGTACCACCTTCCTGCCCGAGTACCGGGAGCAGTACTACGGCGGCTCCTACTATTACCGGGGCTATGCCGGCTATTCCACCTGCCTGGTGGGTTTGAGCGGCGGAACCCCGGACTACGCTCTGGGCGAGCAGATCGACCCCGCCACCCGCTCCATGGGGGCCAGCAGCGCGGTACGGTACATTGAGCCGGAGTACGTCTCCTTCTCCCCCAACGGGGACGGACTGCGGGACTCCATCGCGCCGTATCTGACCTTCCTGCGGAACGCGGCCACTGTGACCATGGAGATCCTGGACGCGGACGGCAATGTGATCCGCAATGCCGGCACCATGAACGAGATCCGGCGGCTGGCCTACAAGGACATGAGCGACGCCAATATGGCCCAGTTTGTGTCCGCCTCCAACTCCCTGCTGGTCTGGGACGGCACAGTGTACAATATGGCCACCGGCGAGCTGGAGCCTGTGGAGGCCGGCCAGTACACGGTCCGGATCACGACAACCACCGGCGTGGGCGACGAGGTGCAGACCGTGGAGCTGCCGGTGGAGGTGGACCTGACCAGCCCCACATTTGATTTCTGCGAGGTGGAGGAAAAGGACGGCGCCTACTACCTCCACTACAGGGCCAGCGATGAGAACGGCATCCACCATCTGGTGGCCTACGGCGTCAATGGCTCTGCCGGCGCCTGGACCGACGCAAGCTTTGACTATGACGAGAGCGACGGTTCCTTTACCGTCAAGCTGACCGGCATCCAGCAGAACGCCCTGAACCAGTGCTATATCATGGTCACGGACACTGCGGGCAACGCCGCCATGGAGGACTTTGTCTTTGCCGTGGGCGAGGTACAGGAGCTCAGCGGGGTCACTTTCACCAATCTGGACATCGACGCGCCCGTCAACTACCCCCAGTCCTCCGCGGTCCAGAGCGGCCTCTTCGAGATCTACGGCACTGCCGAAGACGGCTATGAGGTCGAAGTGGCCGGCCGCAAGGCGGAGATCCTGGGCAACAACTTCACCGTATACGTCCCCCTGACCGAGGGCGACAACATGGTCACCATCGTGGTGCGCAACCCGGAGGGGGAGGAAGTGCTCCGCCGGGAGACGAACCTGTTCCTGGACACTGTGCTGCCCGCAGTGGAATTCTCCATCCCGGAGGACCTGCTCCTGGAACAGGTCAACCCCTACCGCTTTGTGACCAATCAGGACCAGAACGCGGTCATCCCCCTGACGGTAAAGGTCCTGGATACCTCTGCCGGCCGCTGCCAGTGGAGCTATCAGTACAACGTGGATGAGTCGACCACCATCACCCAGAGCGACATGTTTGACGTGGACGAGAACCAGGAGGCCACTATCGAATTCCCCCTGCTCAACGCGATGGGGCTGAGCATCACCTTCTCCATCTACGACAAGTCGGGCAACCTGACCATGGTGAGCGTGTCCCTCTACACCCAGGACTATCAGGAGAACGCCCACCTGAACTTCAGCCTTAAGGAGACAAACTTCGGCGCCTATAACATTGTCAACCGGGAGCTGGAGGACGACACCATTGTTCTGACCGGCTATGCCAGCCACCCGGTGGACCTTATGTGGGGCGAGACGAAGGTGGAGCTGGAGCCGGGCACCGGAAAATTCCAGATCCCGGTGGTTCTGAAAGAGGGACTCAACACCTTCCACCTCTACGCAGTGGACAACGGGGTGGTCGTGTACGACAGCTACGTCAAATTCCAGTACCAGTACAACGCGCCCAACCTGACCCTGGAGGTAAAGCCCAGTCAGGCGGACGGGAAGATCTATACCAATGAGACGGAATTCCCCATCCACGGCATTTTCAGCGATGTGACGGACAGCTTTACCGTATACGTCAACGGCCAGATCATCTTCGCCTCGGACAATGTCCAGACCCCGGTAGAGGGCAGCCAGGCGGAGCGCACCTTTGACCACACCGTGACGCTCCAGGAGGGCGAGAACATCATCTGGGTGGAGGTCTATAACGTGCAGAACATCTGCACGGAGCTGTACCTCCATGTTGTCTGCGATAAGGAGGCGCCGGTCCTGACAGACCTCTTCTGCACGCCCTACAGCATCAGCGCCGCTACGGACGCCACGGATGTGGACCACATGGAGTACAGCTATGACGGGGAGAACTTCCAGCCCTATACGGACGGTGCGTACCTGTGGCCGGGCAAGACCATCTATGTGCGCGTGGTGGACTGGGCCGGCAATGCCAGCAACGTGTGCGTCACAGACGTGCCGGAGATGGTGATCTCCGTGCCCACGGGTACGGGCAGCCGGCCGGAGCAGGAGGAGACGAATTCCGCGGATGTGGATTCCGGCGCCTACTATGCCGACGCGGTGAAGTGGGCGGTGGAGCACGACGTGACACAGGGCACCTCCGCCACCACCTTCAGCCCCGACGCCAACTGCACCAGAGCTGAGACGGTGACCCTTCTGTGGCGCGCCATGGGCAGCCCGGAGCCCACCTCTCAGGTCAATCCTTTCCAGGACGTGGAAGCCGGCCAGTATTATTACACCGCGCTCCTCTGGGCAGTGGAGAATGGGATCACTACCGGCACCACGGCCACCACCTTCAGCCCGGACAACCCTGTGACCCGGGGCGAATTCGTCACGTTCCTGTATCGTGCGATGGGTTCCGGCGTTTCCGGCGCGGAGAATCCGTTCCAGGATGTCAGCGCCGGAGCCTACTACGCCCTTCCCGTTGCGTGGGCCGTGGAAAACCAGATCACCAAGGGCAGCAGCGCTACCACCTTCAGCCCTGAGCTGCTGTGTACCAGAGCTCAAACGGTGACCTTCCTGTACCGCGCCATGGCTGACTGACCTGCACATCCCTGTAGAGCGGAAGCGGTTCGATTATCCCAGCTCCGCTCTGCAGGGATGCTTTTATCGGTTGATTTTTTGAAGAGAAGAAGTATAATTGTATCAAAACCACCAGATTTAGTGGGGAATGAATACTATGAATGTTGTGATTCAGCGTACGCCGAATATCACGGGCGAGGTCATCCAGATGCTGACCCAGTATGTGGGCGGCGTCTCCATGGAGACGATGGCGGGAAAGATATGGGAGAAATACGGCGCCGAGTTTTCCGAGTCGGAGGGAGACGCCTTCCGTCGCCAGCTGGCCGTCTTCCGTGAGGTGGTGGAGCGCTGTGTGGACCAGCAGATGGCCGAGACGGCGCCGGATCAGGCGCTGCTGCAGTTCTATTTTCGCTCCTACGCCTCTGAGCCGGCGGGGGAATCCATCAATCTGGCCCAGAGCATGGTGCTGACGTTTCTGAATATCGGCATCCACGATTTTGACGCTCAGTTCCGGTACGTCGCAAAGGCGTTCCGGCAGCGGGGCCAGTCCTACATCCCCCAGGAGCTGTGCAGCGGCGGCATGGGGATCGAGGACCTGGAGAGCTATCTGAGCAAGCCTCTGGTGCAGCAGCTCCAGGAGCTGCCCTATCCGCCGGAATTCAAGTGGAACCTGAACCTGGTGCTGCTGGACTTTGAGCGGTATCTGGGGCAGCTGGAAGAGCTTCTCCGACCCTTTGCAGCTGCGTTGGAGCGGGAACTGCGGCTGTTTGAGCCGGCGCTGGCACAGTTTGAGGCCCGTTGGAACGGCTATTTCGCCAGCCACACCACAGAGGAATTTGCCGGGCAGTTCCTGAACGTGGACCAGTCCTATGGTCAGGCGGACACCGCCTATGTGATCCCCTGGATCTTCGGCGGAAATATCGTGGGCATCGACACGGATGACGAAGGCCATGTCTATGCCCATGTGGGGATTCTGATCCAGCCTTTTTTCCGGGCTGCTAGGGCACCCGCCAGTTTGGATCAGATCTGTCCCAAGCTGCGGGCCCTGGGGGACGAGAGCAAATTTGAGATCTTGCAGTATATCGCGGACAAAAAGGCGTACGGTATTGAGCTGGCCAACGAGCTGGGCCTGACCACAGCCACCATCTCCAAGCACATGAGCGCCCTGCGCAGCTACGGCCTCATCAACGCGGAGAAAAAGGACAACAACCGGGTCTATTTCTCCATCAACCGCACCGCAATCGTGGATTTGCTGGACGACATCCGGAGCTGCCTTATCCGGTGATGGATAGCTGAAAAACACATAAAATGGGAAAATCCCCCGGATTTCTTTCAATATCAGGAAGAAATCCGGGGGATTTTGTGAGTCGGAGATTTTGTGGGGGCGGCGTCACGCCTGCCAGACCGTTTTGCCCCCGTGGATGGTCTCCAGCACCCGGATGGACCGGATGTCCATGGGGTCCACCGCAGTGGGGGCGGCGGAGAGAATGATGAGGTCGGCCTGCTTGCCGGGCGTGATGGAGCCCAGGGAGTCCTCGCGGAAATACTGGTAAGCGGCGTGGATGGTGACCGCCCGGAGAGCGGCCATGGGGGAGACCTTCAGAGTCGGACCCAGCGTTTTTCCCTCCCGGGTCAGGCGGTTGACAGCGCACCATACCGTCTCCAGCATGTCGGGCTGGATGACCGGCGTATCCTGGTGGAGGGTGAAGGGGATGCCCAACTCCTCCGCCCAGCCCAGGGGGCTGATGGAGGCGGCCCGGTCGGGACCGAAGTTCTCGGCGTGGACGTCCCCCCAGTACCACAGGTGGGCGGCGAAGAAGGAGGGGATGATGCCCAACTCCTTCATCTCCGCCAGCTGCTCCCGGCGGACCAGCTGGGCGTGGATCATCACCGGCCGGATATCCGCCACAGCGCGGCCGGTCTCCTCCTGGGCGGCCCGGCAGCAGCGGATATACTGCGCCGCCGCCGCGTCCCCGTTGCAGTGGGCCAGCAGCTGTCTGCCCTGGGTGAGGGCGGTGCGGACAAAGCCGGTGACCTCCTCGTCGGTGTAGATGGGGTAGCCACAGTAGTCAGGCTGGTCAGGCGCGTTGGAGGCGTAAGGCTCCAGCATCCAGGCGGTCCTGCCCTGGGGGGAGCCGTCCAGAAAGATCTTGTACCCGCCGATGTGGGGTCGGTCAATCAGCTCCGGGGTGTTTTTCAGGTCGGCGTACCCCACCGCCTCGGTCTTCAGACGGGCGGCGGACAGCAGGGCGTACCGGCCTGTGTCGGTGAGGCCGTCCTGGATGAGGGTGATGCCGTGGGAGAGGTAGATCTCCTCCGCCCGCTCCACGTTGCGGGCGGCCTGCTCCGGCGAGGGGCCGGGCATGGCGGAGGCCAGGCGGATGAAGGCGTTTTCCTCCAGGTAGCCGCTGGGGGTGCGGCCATCGGCCTCCCGGCCGATCTTTCCCCCCTCCGGGTCCGGGGTGTGGGCGGTGATGTTCAGCAGCTTCAGGGCGGCGGAGTTGACCGCTCCCATGTGTCCCGAGGCGTTGGAGACGAGCACCGGCGTCTCAGGGAAGGCGTCGTCCAGGGTGTGCCGGTCGGGCTGGGCCCGCTCCGAGAGCACGTTGTGGTCGTACCCGAAGCCGATGAGCCACTGGTCCGGGGCCATGTGCCGCTCCTTCTGAAAGGCCAGCAGCAGCCGTGCCATGTCCCCAAAGGAGGAGGCGCTGCCCAGGGGGCACAGATCCAGGGTGGAGGCCAGAGCGGTCAGGTGGCTGTGGGGGTCCAGAAAGGCGGGCATCAGGGTGCGGCCTTTCAGGTCCCGCCGCCGCGCATCAGAGGCCAGGGCCTCCAGCTCTGCCAGCGTCCCCACGGCCCGGATGACGCCACCCTCCGTCAGCACCGCCTGAGGCGCCGGGCCGTCCTCCATGGTGAGGATGGTCCCGTTGTAAAAGAGGGTCTGTTCCATGGTTCATTCCGCCTTTTTATCAATAAATTCCGGTCTGAACTTAGAATACACGATTTTTTGTTCGCTATACAGGCCATAATAGCCGGAGAGCATATAGGATACGGCGCAGGCCACGGCGAAGAGGGGCAGGCCCTGGCCGCCGAAGAGCTCATAGGCCAGGAACAGGGAGGTCATGGGGCAGTTGGTGACGCCGCAGAACACGGCCGTCATGCCCAGCGCCGCGCCGAAGGAGGCGGGCAGGCCCAGCAGGGGGGCGGCCGCACAGCCGAAGGTGGCGCCGGTGAAGAACACGGGCACGATCTCGCCGCCTTTGAAGCCGGCCCCCAGGGTGACGGCGGTGAACAGAATTTTCAGAAGGAAGGCCTCGGGCCTGGCCTGGCCGCCGATGGCCTGGGCGATGAGCCCGGCGCCGGCGCCGTTGTAGTCGTAGGTGCCGGGGCTCCACAGCCACACCAGGTAGGTCAGGGCGATGACCAGGGCGCCGCCCACCGCCGCCCGGAGAACGGGCTGGGGGATGAGCTTGTTGTACAGCTTGGGGGCCACGTGCATGACCCGGCAGAACAGGATGGACAGCAGGGCGAAGAGGATGCCCATGCCCACGCACTGGAGGGCGGTGACCACGTTGAGGGCGGGCACGCCGGTGAGGGTGTAAACTGTGGGGGGCACGCCGAAGAAGGAGGCCACCCCCATGCCCACCAGGGAGGAGACGGTGCAGGGGACAATGGCGGCGTAGTACATGACGCCCACGCTCACCACCTCCATGGAGAACACACCGGCGGCCAGGGGGGTGCCGAAGAGGGCGGAGAAGGCGGCGGACATGCCGCACATGGTAATGACCCGGCTGTCCTTGTCGTCCAGACCCATCCACCGGCCGATTTTGGAGGAGATGGAGCCGCCCAGCTGGAGGGCCGCGCCCTCACGGCCGGAGGAGCCGCCCACCAGGTGGGTGATGACAGTGGCGGCGAAGATGAGGGGCGCGGTGCGCAGGCGGAGGGGCTCATTTTCCCGCACGGCCACCAGCACGAAGTTGGTGCCCCGGTCCTTCTCCATGCCGCACCAGTGGTAGAGCAGGACGATGAGCGCGCCGCCCGCAGGCAGCAGCCAGAGAATCCAGGGGTATTCCCCCCTCAGCTCGGCGGCGGCGTCGATGGCGAAGTGGAACAGCGTGCCCACGCCGCCGCAGATCAGGCCGATGACGCAGGAGAACACCAGCCACTTTACAAAAATCGCAGGCTGCCTGGCCCAGCTGGGCAGGCGATCCCGGAGCATACTCACAGGGCATCCCTCACTTGAAAAGAAAATGACCGAAATCCATAAAAACAGGCCAAAACGGCGGGATTTATGACTCCGGGAGGCTGATGCGCTCCGGACAGGCCGGGCGGCAGCCGATTCAGCAGACATCATTATAACATGGGGCAGGCCAATGCGCACCCATTTTGACGAAGAAGAGTGCAGAAAATTAAAAGTGTAAGATTTTTGCAAAAAGTAGTGAATTTCCACTACGGTTGTGATATAATTCTGCGACAAAGGCGGAGACGTCGAACTGTCTGAAAATTGTTAGGAGGAATTTCCGTGTCATCGGACCCTATATGGCCCCAATTGCTGCTGCAGCTGATCCTGATTTTGGTCAACGCGTATTTTGCCGCCACAGAGATCGCGGTCATTTCACTCAATGAAAACGTCCTGCGCCGGGAGGCGGAGGAGGGGGACAAGAAGGCGGCCAAGCTGCTGAAGATTGTGGAGGCCCCCACCCGCTTCCTGTCCACCATCCAGATCGGCATCACCCTGGCCGGATTCCTGGGCTCGGCCTTCGCGGCGGACAACTTCGCCGGCCGCATCCGGGACTGGGCGGTGCTGAAGTGGCAGCTGGACGCCCCGGCGGCGGCGGCCGTGAACACCCTGGCGGTCATCCTGATCACCATCATCCTCTCCTTCTTCACCCTGGTGCTGGGCGAGCTGGTGCCCAAGCGGGTGGCCATGCAGAAGACGGAGGAGGTGGCCCGGTTCACCTGCGGTGTGGTGTCCTTCCTGTCGGCGGTGATGCGGCCCCTCATCTGGCTGCTCACCGTGTCCACCAACGGGGTGCTGCGCCTGCTACATATCGACCCCAACGCCGAGAAGGACCAGGTCTCCGAGGAGGAGATCCGCATGATGATGGACATCGGCGAGGAGAAGGGGGCCATTGAGTCGGGCGAGAAGGAGATGATTGACAACATCTTCGAGTTCAACAACATGACCGCCGAGGAGGTCATGATCCACCGCACCGACGTGGTGATGCTCTGGGCCCAGGACACGGACGAGGAGATCATCCGTACCATCCGGGAGACCGGCCTGACCCGGTTCCCGGTCTACGAGGAGGACGCCGACGACGTGATCGGCATCCTGAACACCCGCACCTACCTGCTCAACGCCCGTGAGGCCCAGCCCAAGTCCCTGCGGGACCTGCTGACGCCCGCCTACTTTGTGCCCGAGTCGGTGCGCACCGACGCCCTGTTCCGGGACATGCAGGCCAAGAAGATCCACATGGCCATTGTGGTGGACGAGTACGGCGGCACCAGCGGCATCATCACCATGGAGGACCTGCTGGAGGAGATCGTGGGCAATATCTACGACGAGTTCGACCCTCAGGACGAGCAGGAGATCATCCCTCTGGGGGACAACCTGTGGCGTATTGCCGGCTCCGCCGACCTGGAGGAGGTGGCCGAGGCACTGGACGTGGAACTGCCCGAGGACGAGGAGTACGACACCCTGGGCGGCCTGGTGTTCGCCCAGCTGGCGGTCATCCCGGAGGACGGCAGCCACCCAGAGGTGGACGTGTGCGGCCTCCACATCCGGGTGGAGGAGCTGACCGACCGCCGGGTGGAGTGGGCCACCGTGTCCAAGCTGGAGCCCGCCCCGCAGGACGGGGAGAAGACAGAATAAAAAAGTGAGAGCGCCATGCCGGTCGTGCATGGCGCTCTTTTGCACAGCAGAGCATTGACACAATATTCAGGCGAAGCGAAAACGGGATAAGGAACCGCTTAACCTGGGATATGAAACAGGTAAACGGGAAATTGCTGGAAGCAGTATGGATAAAATGACGATTAAGGAAAATGTTAAATCTTTTTGGATTGTATCGATTACCCCTTTTCAAATGAGCGCCTTTGTAGTATGATTATCCCGCAAAGATATTAAAACCTCAAATACAACCACCGATATGGAGGTATGTCAGCCATGTCCGATATGAGAAAGACAAAGATTATCTGCACGCTGGGTCCCGCCGTGGATAACGAGGAAATGATCCGTAAGCTGATCCTTGCCGGCATGAACGCCGCTCGCTTCAACTTCTCCCACGGCACTCACGAGAGCCACCTGGCTCAGCTGACCAAGCTCAAGCGGGTGCGCGACGAGCTGGGCATCCCCGTGGCCGCCATCCTGGACACCAAGGGCCCCGAGATCCGCATCAAGACCTTCAAGGACGGCCGCATCGAGCTGAAGAAGGATGACATCTTCACCCTGACCACCGCCGAGTGCGAGGGCGACGCCAGCCGTGTGTCCGTTACCTACACGAACCTGCACAAGGAGGTCGCCCCCGGCAACCACATCCTGGTGGACGACGGCCTGATCGACCTGCTGGTGCAGGAGATCAAGGGCCAGGAGATCGTCTGCGTGGTGGAGAACGGTGGCCCCCTGTCCAACAATAAGTCCATCAACATCCCCGATGTGCACATCCTGCTGCCCTCCCTCACCGAGAAGGACAAGGATGACCTGAAGTTCGCCGCTGAGAACGACTTTGACTTCATCGCCGCCTCCTTCGTCCGCAAGGCCAGCGACGTGGAGGACATCCGCGCCGAGCTGTGCAAGCACGAGGGCGGCAAGAACATCCGCATCATCGCCAAGATCGAGAACCGCGAGGGCGTGGACAA
The DNA here is from genome assembly GCF_944387275.1 of uncultured Pseudoflavonifractor sp. Taxonomy (GTDB): domain Bacteria; phylum Bacillota; class Clostridia; order Oscillospirales; family Oscillospiraceae; genus Pseudoflavonifractor; species Pseudoflavonifractor intestinihominis. The sequence continues at coordinate 928 of NZ_CALXEG010000032.1, read as the reverse complement.
TCTGGACGAGATCATCGCCGCCGCCGACGGCATCATGGTTGCCCGCGGCGACCTGGGCGTGGAGATTCCCGCTCAGGAGGTGCCCATCCTCCAGAAGAAGATGATCAAGGCCACCACCATGGCCGGCAAGCCCGTCATCACCGCCACCCAGATGCTGGACTCCATGATCCGCAACCCCCGTCCCACCCGTGCCGAGGTGTCCGACGTGGCCAACGCCGTGTTCGACGGCACCTCCTGCGTGATGCTCTCCGGCGAGACCGCCTCCGGCAAGTACCCCATCGAGGCCGTCGAGGCCATGGTGTCCACCGTGAAGGCCGCCGAGTCCGCCATCAACTACTGGGGCCGCTTCCGTGAGCACAGCATCCAGCCCGGCATGTCCACCATCAACGACGCCATCACCCACACCTGCTGCATGACCGCCATGGACCTGAATGCCGCCGCTATCCTGGCGCCCACCGAGTCCGGCTACACCGCCAAGGTCATCTCCCGGTTCCGTCCCGCCTGCCCCATCGTGGCCGTGTGCCAGAGCGAGAAGGTCCGCCGCCAGCTGGCCATCTCCTGGGGCGTCCACTCTTACCTGACCGGCTTTGTGGATTCCACTGACCGCCTGTTCTCCATGAGCGTGGAAGTGGCCCGCAAGGAGGGCGCTGTGAAGAGCGGCGATACCGTGGTCATCACCGCCGGCGTGCCCATCGGCAAGAGCGGCACCACCAACCTGATCAAGGCTCAGGTGGTGTAAAAGAATACCAATCCGAAGAGCGGGGGAGATTTCCCCCGCTCTTGCCGATTCCAAGGCTTTGCCTGTGGCAAAGCCTTGATGCGGGGCGGATTCACTCCGCCCCAGCAGATCAAGGACAGGGTTCCCGCGGAACTGGTTCCGTGGGACAAGAACGGCACCACCAACCTGATCAAGGCCCAGGTGGTGTAA
>NZ_CALXEG010000031.1 GCF_944387275.1 uncultured Pseudoflavonifractor sp. | reverse complement strand
GGCGGCCCAGCCCAGGCGGGTTTCCTATACCCCGGAAGGGGCCGCCTATACCCTGAACTTCGACGAGACCACCGGGACCATCCTGGGATTTACCGCCCAGGAGGGCTTCGACGGGCATTTGGTCATTCCGGAGACCATTGAGGGCCATAAGGTAACGTCCATTGGGTACAGCGCTTTTTATATGAACAGCTATGACCACCGGAATCAGCTGCTGACAGTGGATCTCCCGGAGACCGTCACCGCGCTGGAGGAATCCGCGTTCTCCAATTGCTACAACCTGACAGCGGTCACCGGAGGAGAGAACATCTCGGAAGTTGGTACGTTTGCATTCAATAATTGCAGCAAGCTCAGCACGGTTCCGTCCTTTGAACAGGTGACCTCGCTGGGCGATCGGGTCTTTTGCTACACTGCGCTGACGTCCTTCCACGTTCCGGCGGGGCTGACCACAGTTCCGGATTCCACCTTTGACGGATGTGAAGCCCTGACAGAAATTACATTTGAAAATCAGATAACCGCAATCGGAGACAGCGCCTTTGCAGGCACTGGCTTAACAGCCGTTGCAGTCCCGGAGGGTGTCACTACTCTGGGTGACGGCGCTTTCGAGGACTGCGAGGCGCTGGAAAGCGTGACTCTGCCCTCCACGCTGACCTCCATGGGGGAAAAGGCATTCTCTGGCTGCTCTGCGCTGAAGGCGGTCTCCATTCCCGGTTCCGTTACGGACATCCCCCAGCAGGCTTTTTATGACTGCGCGGCTCTGACCTCAGTGGAACTGGGCGAAGGAGTGACGAGCATCGGCCAGCGGGCCTTTCGGGATTGTACGGCCCTGACCTCCATCAATTTCCCGGCTTCCCTCACCACGCTGCACGGTGAAGCCTTTGGCAATTGCGGCTTCACCTCCATTACGATCCCGGCTACGATTACCACTTATTCCGGAGTGAACGGCTATGGGTACACCTTCAACGGGTGCAGCGAGCTGGAGAGCGTGACAATCGCCGCGCCTAGGGTCGTCAGCTGTATGTTTATCAGCTGTGAGAATCTGAAAACCGTGGTGCTGGAAGAGACGGTGGAATATGTGGACTACGCCGCGTTCCAGTATTGCTATAATCTCACTGACATCACCTTCTATAACCCGGATACACAGGTCCATACCGGCACGGTGTTCAGCGTCGGAGGGAGCGCCCTCACGGTCCACAGCTATGAGCAGGGCGCGGTCTACGAGTGGGCGATGGAGCGGGGCTACAACTTCCAGGATCTCAGCGCTGCCCCCCAGGCCCGCACCCTCACCGCCCAGATCTTGACCCCCGCAGGTGAGCCAGTGACGGAGGGCTTCACAGTCAACTGGTACCAGGCGGATGGAACCACCCCCGCCGGGACGGGAGATACCCTCTCCGGCGCTCAGCCGGAGAGCGCATACATCTGCGAGGTGGTTCTGGGCGAATCCCTGCTGGAGCAATATGAGCAGCCTGCGCGGCAGACTGTCCCGGCGGGAACGGAGGATGCGGCCATCACGTTTACCCTGACGCAACGGGAGCAGACGCCGGTGGTCTCCGTCTCCGGTCAGGTCCAGGATCAGGCTGGCAATCCGCTGCCCGGTGCGCAGGTCATGGCAACTCTTGCAGACGGTGAGGTCCGGACTGCCCAGACCGGAACGGACGGAAGTTTTGCACTGGCGGAGCTGCCCGCGCAGTCCGTCCGGCTCCAGGTCCGTTTGGACGGATATTACAGTAAGACCCTTGTCCTCCCTCTGGCGGATGCAGCCGAGACGGGAGAATATCAGGTGGCTGCGGTCACGCTCTATGAGACGGTGTCCGACCGGATCGAGCTGAACTTGACCCTGCGGCACGCCGCTGGTGAGGGGGAGAGTGCCCGTGAGGAGTCCCTCTCCGCGCTGGGCAGCTTACAGATTTCCCTGTCCTCCGGCGGGACCGACATCGCCGGGGAAGATTATGAGGTACAGGGGACCACGGTCGTCTTCCAGCCCGATGTGGTGACGGCGGGACAGGAGATTACGGTCACAGTCTCTGACCCCGGCGGCGAACTGCTCGGAACTGCGGCTCAGGTTATTCTGAACAGTGACCGGATGGGCAGTGCGTCTTTGACCCTGGTGGAAAAGGGCGGCTTCCGCCTGGGAAGTCTCTCCCTCCCTGGGGCGTCCAATGTGCTGGTGTTTGACAGCACCGGCGCGTTCTGTGCCATCTATACCGCCCGGACCGGCCTGACGAGCGCCCCTATGGACGCGGGGAATTATACCCTGGTGCTGCTCCAGGACACCCCCATGCTACAAAATGTCCCGGCGCTGGGCCTGCTGGAGCAGCTGGGACTGGCCGCCGGGACAGATTACGCGCAGGTCAGCGTATCGGTCCAGGACGGCGTGCTGACCGATGTGGAAGCCCTTACTGTCCCCGCCCTGGCGGAGGACGCCTTCTCCTATCTGGACTCCGGGAGCCTGTCGGTCAATACAACCCGGCCCACCCACGGCTCCCTTGTGCTGCTCACCGTCCGGTTTGACCTGGCGGATGGGTATACGGCCCAGGAGGTGCAGATCCACCTGCCGGACGCTATGCCGCTGGAGGGAAGCGTTACCCTGGACAACGCCGCGTGCACTTATACCGAATCGGCGGAGGGCGGGGAAACTCTGATTACTGTGCCGGCGGCGGGTCGAAACGCCGCCGTGCTCCGCTGCTATGTGAGAGCAGAATCCGTGGGGAGTTTCCGCCCGACCGCCTACGTGCGCCTGAGCGGGGACGAACTTCAGCCCCTGGGCTCGGTCGCGCTGGAGGTATCCCCGGCGGAGATTTCTGCGCCGGAGCAGACGGCGGTGGATGAGATCGTCGTAAGCGGAAAGGCGCTTGCCAACAGCCAGGTCATCCTCTACGACAACGGGGAACAGGTTGCGGAGACCACCGCCAACGCGGCGGGCTCCTGGTCCTGCGAGATGCCTTTGGCCCCGCCCCTCTATGACTACTCCTACCACTTCATCCAGGCCGAGGTGCGCCGGGATGATATCGAGCCCATCCGTACCGACGAGGTGATGGTCACTTACGATGCCTCCTCCGCAAATCTCACCACCATCACCATGTACAACCTGAACCACTATACCGGCGAGACCGCCACCGTGCTGGACTTCACCCGGGCGGAGACCGTCAAACCCTTCTACTACTATTGGCCGAATTACATGGACTACACCTTCCAGGTGGCCTTTGACAGGAATGCGGACCAGCTGGAGGAGGTCACCGTGGTTACATGGGGGGGTAACGGGGAAACGATTCGTATCCCGGCCAGTTATGACAGCGAAACTGGAACCTGGATCGCCTCCTACGAGTTTACGGAGTACAATACGCCAGTTTCGGTGGGCGCAGAGTATGAAGGCGGTACCGGTCTGGCTCTGGAAGTCAGTCCGTCCGCGTTCCTTGACTCCGCCCAGCAGTTCGACCAGGCCGTGGAACAGGCGGCGGATCGGATAAACACCGTTTATGCAGAAGAAACAGACAGCCAGCAAACGGAGGAGAATACCCTGATCTACCGCTTCAAAGAGGCAGGTGAGGATGGAAATAGTCTGACCATGGATCTTCTGCTCCCGGGGGCGGAGGAGCAAGTCCTGTGCCAGTACACCATTGCCCAGACCCAGGACAGTCGGACCGAAGCGGAACTGGAAGCGGACGGTTACAATTTCCTGCCGGACGAAAATGTGTATATAAAATTTACCATGGACGGGTCACAAATGCGCACGGAATATGTGGATGTGAGCGCGGGCAGCTGCCTTAGCGAAGTTTATCTTCTGGGCGGCGAACAACCTGTCCAGTCTAGAATGGCGGTAGCCCGCACAGGCCTGGACGTCGAATTGCCTGAGGAACTCCCGGAAAATGGCTGGGAACTTTATGAAATGTTTGCCGACATCGTGATTGGTAAACTCAGCGATGTCCCGGTTTACGGTAAGTTTGCCTCTGCCACCCAGGACATTATCCAGACCGCAAGCCAGCAATATAACTGGCGGCGAGAGCTTAACGGCAATTATGAAGCCCTCAACGACTATCTGAACAGCGTGGAACAGGCGTTGAATGCCTCCTGTCCTGACGGTGGCCGGAAGCTGAACCCAGCTTTGGCGGAGTCCCTGTTCCAGACTTTCTTCAACCTGCGTGCGGAGATCGACGCCTATCGGGAGAACGGCCTATTGATGATCAACGCCAGCTTGGGATTGCCGGTGATCCAGAAGGTCGTCACCGACATCATCCACGACACGATCTCGGACATCGGCTTTGGGGATTTGGACCAGTGGCTGGATGATTATTACAGCGACGCCATCGAAGGCGCCCAGGAGCACAAGGACAGGATCAAGGAGCTGCTGGGCGAGCGCTGGAAGCTGGAGGGTGCCATGGCCGAGGTGGAGGAATTGCTGGATACCGGCAACTTCACCGACTACATCACCGATAAAGTGCTGAGCAGTTTTATCACCGAGTCGGCGGACGGAAACATCATTGATGTACATTTTGGCACCTGGAGCGTTAAATTTTATACGGAGCAGGGCGTGGAGAATTACCTCAACACCGGCTTCCAGGAATACTATGAGCGAATCCAGGATCTGTCTCTGGCCATCGTCCGAAACTATGTTGACTGTCCTGATGACGAAGATGACCCGGACACCGATCCTGATCCGGACCCAGATCCCGATCCTGACCCCGATCCTGACCCCGATCCCGACCCCAATCCAGACCCTGACCCGGACCCCAAACCCGACTTTCAGCCTGACGACGGGTTCTTTGAGGACGGCAAAGATATTCCCAAGCGGGATCTCGTTCCCGGTCACGATCCCTCCGGCTATGTCTATGAGGCGGTGCCCTCCAACCGTCTGGAAGGAGTAACAGCCACTGTCTATTACCATGACGGCGACAATATGATGGAGTGGGACGCGGAGAACTACGACCAACTCAATCCCCAGATTACCGGCGCAGACGGGGGATACGCCTGGTTTGTCCCAGAGGGACAGTGGAAGGTGACATTCTCAAAGAATGGCTACCAACCTGCTGACAGCAGCGGTGTCCCCGCGGCAGCTGCCAATGAAGAAAATTCCGGCTGGCTCCCGGTCCCGCCGCCCCAGTTCGAGGTGAATGTGGCCATGATCTCCACCACCTCTCCCGAGGTAGAACAGGCGATTGCCTATACGGATCGTATTGAGGTGGTGTTCAGCCAGTACATGGATATTGCCAGCGTGCAAGCCGCTGTCTCCCTCAGCCACGGCAACGAAACGGTAGGCATCACGGTGGAACCGCTGGACGCGGAATACAACCTGGAAGAGACAGAACAGTACGCAACCCGGTTTGCCGTGACTCCGGCGGACGGAATCTGTACCGGCACGCTGATGGTCGCGGGCACCGCTGAGAATTATGCGGGCACGGCCTTGGGTGCTGGATATGAAACCACGTTCACAGAGCCGGTTCAGCGCCCCACCGGGATCGTGATGAACGGGCAGCCCAATCTCGTTTATCAGGAGTCCGGGACCCTCACCCTGACCCTCCAGCCGGGTGTGACCGGAAAGACCCTGACGGTAGAAAATCTGACGCCCAGCCTACTGGATGTGTCTGCGGAAACAGTCACAACCGGAACGGACGGAAGCGCCTCGGTCACCATCCGCGGCAAACTGCCCGGAGAGGCTATGGTGCGGGTCACCGAGCCGGTTTCCGGCTTGACGGAGTCCTTTGTGATTTCCGTGGTCAGGACGGCGGCGGAGTTGCCGGAGGATCCCGAGCAGCCCGAGGCGGAAAAACCCGCTGTGGTAACCGCCGCGCTGGCGGATGGGACCCCCGTGATTTCCGGTATGACGTTGGAGAGCGGCGCGCAGGTCATCTTAACAACCGCCACCCAAGGGGCGGAGATCCGCTATACGCTGAATGACACTTGCCCCTGTGCGGAAGAGGCGCTGACTTACGCCAGCCCCATTACTTTGACAGAGGACACGGTGCTTCGGGCCGCAGCCCTGCTGGACGGCGTGTACAGCGATACCATCCGCCTGGAGCTGACCGTCCAAGCGGCGGAGCCGGAAGACCCTGATGATTCTGACGATTCCGGAAGCGGAGGTGGTGGAGGCGGATCTTCCAGCACTGGTGGCGGTAGCACGACGGCCCCGGAGGATGAGCCTTCTCAGGATTCCATACCCTTTATAGATGTGGATGAAAACGACTGGTTCTACGACGCGGTGGCATACGCCTATGAGAATAGCCTTATGGCCGGAACCAGCGGAACCACATTCAGTCCCGATCTCACTACCACCCGTGCTATGATCGTCACCATTCTCTACCGGCTGGAGGACACTCCCATTGTTTCCGGCGGGTCCGACTTCACCGATGTGGAGATCGGCCAGTGGTACAGCGACGCCATTGCCTGGGCAGCAGCCAACAACATTGTGGGCGGTTACGGTAACGGCCTGTTCGGGCCTGACGACCCAATCACGCGGGAACAGCTTGCCGCGATCCTCTATCGCTATGCTCAGTACAAGAGCTATGACACAACCGCAAGCGCTGATCTGTCTCGGTATACTGACCTTGGCCAGCTCAGTGAATGGGCGCAGGAGGCTGTGGCATGGGCTAACAGCGAAGGTATTATCAGCGGTACCAGCGCAGTTACATTGGCTCCTAAGGACAGCGCAACCCGTGCGCAGGCAGCGGCGATGATGATGCGCTTCTGCGAGAATATTATACAGTAACCCTACAAGCATCAAAATCCCTTGGCAACAAGGGCGCACTTCTATACAGGGGCAAGCCCTGTATCGTGCGCTCTGCGAGGCAGACAGCCCGGACAGCGAATGTCCGGGCTGTTTTGCGTCACTGCGTTCCGAACAAGAGGGCTGCACCCTCTTGCGGCTTCACCTATCTCCTGCGCACTTTGCGGGCGGAGCAATTTGCTGACGCAAACAGCACCGCCCGCAAAGTTTTGAATATGTCCCCCAGACCGTTTACCGTTTTTCGGTAGGCGGTCTTTTTATATTTATCCATCAATTTTAAGGAGGTCATGCACCATGCCCAAACAGAAAACCATCCCGGAGCTGGAAGCTGAAATCGCCGCCAAGAAACGGCAGCTTGCCCAACTCCAACACAGACAGCAGCAGCTTGAAAACCGCCGCAGCTACTACGAGAAAGGCGACCGCCGCAAACGGGCGCACCGCCTCATTACCCGCGGCGCGGCCATCGAAAGCGTAGAGCCGCTGGCAAAGGTTTTGAGCGAAACCGAATTTTACACCTTTGCGGAAAAAGCGTTTGCTCTGCCGGAGGTCAAACATCTGCTCATGTCCGCCGTCAACGTCCACAACGCCGCCGGGCAGAAAGGAAAGGGATAATCTATTGCGCTATATCATTTTCACGTGACACAGATCAAACGCAGCGCAGGGCAATCGGTTGTGGCATCCGCCGCCTACCGCTCCGGCGAAAAGCTGCACAGCGAGTATTACGGAGAGGACAGCGACTACACCCGCAAGGGCGGCGTGGTCTGTTCTGAAATCCTGCTGCCGCCCCATACCCCGCAGGAATATGCAGACCGGCAAACCCTCTGGAATGCCGTAGAGAAAGCCGAGCGCGGGAAAAAAGCCCAGCTTGCATATAGTTTTGACATTGCCTTGCAGAACGAATTCTCCATGCAGGAGAATATCGCCCTTGCAAGGCATTTTTTGTTGGAGCAGTTTGTGAGCCGTGGCATGGTGGTGGATTTTGCCGTACATCAGCCGGACAGAGAGGACGGCGGCATCCAGAACCCGCACTTCCATGTGCTGTGCCCCATCCGGCCCATCTTGCCAGACGGCCGGTGGGGCAGCAAACAGCGCCGGGAATATGTGCTGGATGAGCACGGCGAGCGCATCCGGGACGAGGCCGGAAACCATGTGTTCAACGCCGTCCCCACCACCGACTGGGGCAGCCCCGACACCTTGGAGCAGTGGCGGCAGGCGTGGGCGGAGCTGTGCAACGCCAAATTCGCGGAGAAGGGCTTGGATTGCCGCATCGACCACCGCAGCTATGAGCGGCAGGGTGTGGAGCAGTTACCCACCGTCAAGGCGATGGAACAAAGGGGCATCCGCACCGATAAGGGCGACCTCAACCGCTGGATCAGGAAAACCAACTCCATGCTGCGGGAGGCAAAGCAAAAAATCGCATCCCTGATCGGCTGGCTGAAAGAGGTCAAAGCCGAGCTTTCCGCACCCCAGCCGCCTGCATTGGTGGAACTGCTGTCCGCCTACTATGACACCCGCAATAAGGGTGCATACAGCGGTAAGGCCAAAATCGGGAATTTGAAAAAGTTTTCGGAAACTATCGGCTATCTGGAATCCAAACAACTTCGCACCACTGAGGATTTGGACGCGCTGCTGAACTCCATGCAGGAACAGATTAACGTACTGAAAGAATCCGCATCCGGGAAACAGACCCGTATCAAGAAGCTGGACGAGCTGCTCCGCATGGCGGACTATTACCAGCAGGGCAAACCCGTTACCGACAAGCTGAAAACCATCCGCTTCGATAAATCTCGCCAGAAATACAAGACAGAGCATGAGAATGTGCTGCGGACATTTTACATGGCCGAGCGTAAACTGAAAAACCAGTGGGTGGACGGGAAACTCCCCGTCCATGCATGGCGGAAGGAGAAATCTAAGCTGGAAACCGAGTATCAGGCGTTACAGCAAAAGATTGCGCCACTGTACGCCGACACAAAAAAGCTCTGGGCCATCCATTACAGCATCTATCAGGTACAGCATGAGCAGGAGCGCCAAAACGCCGTTACACGGCAGAAAAAGCAGGAAATCGAACACTAACCCTTACACATTTTCAGGAGGCACCTATGGACAGCAAATCGAAAATCCAATCCGAAATCATAGATAGCCCGGATACGCCGGAAGAATACCATTTTTCAAACCCCGGCCCCACCGCCCCGCCGAAGCGCAATTTCTGGATCGATGAAGGCGGGCATATCCGTGTCAAAAATCTCTCCGCGTTTTGGCTGCCGGAATTTACCTTACAAAAGGAGATTGGCGGTACCGTTTACACCGTCACCGGCAGCTATGACGGCACGGAGCCGCTGAACCGGAAGATGGAGCGCATCATGGCTGAAAAATTCACAGAAAAGATGGAGGACACGGAATGACAAACGCCCGGAATCTTGGTACAATAGAAGCAGCCAATCCTGTACTGGCAGTTGCCCCATTGAAGGAGGACGCAGAAATGCAGCGGGCAACTGAAAAAATTACGGCTCTCTATTGCCGTCTATCCGTGGAAGATATGAAGGATGACAAGAACGGCGGCAAGGGGGATGTATCGAATTCCATCCAGAATCAAAAAATGATCCTGCTCCAGTACGCAAAAGAGCATCGCTTCCCCAACCCTACTTTCTTTGTGGACGATGGGTACAGCGGCACCAACTACGACCGCCCCGGCTTTCAGGCCATGCTGGCTGAAATTGAGGCTGGGAATGTGGCCGTCTGTTGCACCAAAGACCTATCCAGACTGGGTAGAAATTCATCGCTGACCGGGCTGTATATCAACTTCACGTTTCCGAAGTATGGAGTGCGGTATATCGCCATCAACGACCACTTTGACACCATCGACCCCAACAGCACGGACAACGATGTGGCAGGTATAAAGAACTGGTTCAACGAGTTTTTTGCAAAAGATACCAGCCGCAAAATCCGGGCGGTGCAGAAAGCGAAGGGCGAGCGCGGTGTACCGCTGACTACCAATGTCCCGTTTGGGTATCTCAAAGACCCGAATGACAAGACCAGATGGATTGTGGACGAAGCAGCGGCGCAGGTAGTCAAGCGCATTTTCCGGCTTTGCATGGAAGGGCGCGGGCCGATGCAGATCGCCAAGCTCTTGCAGGAGGAAAAGGTTCTCAACCCCACCGCCTACAAGCGCAGGGCGGGTATCAAAACCCCCAGCCCGGAGACTTCCGATCCCTACCACTGGAACACCAACACCGTTGTCCATATTCTAGAACGGCGGGAATATACCGGCTGTACGGTCAACTTCAAGACCTACACTAATTCCATCTGGGACAAGAAGCAGAGGGACACGCCCCTTGAAAAGCAGGCGGTATTCTACAACACCCACCCGGCGATCATCGAGCAGGAAGTCTTTGACAAGGTTCAGGAAATCCGCCAGCAACGCCACCGAAGGACGAAAACCGGCAAGAGCAGCCTGTTTTCCGGCATGGTCTACTGTGCCGACTGTGGGGCGAAAATGCGGTACTGCACGACCAATTACTTTGAGAAGCGGCAGGATCACTTTGTCTGCGCCAACTACCGCAGCAATACGGGAAGTTGTTCGGCGCACTTCATCCGGGCGGTTGTACTGGAAGATTTGGTCTGGATGCACATGAAAGCGGTTATCTCCTATGTGACCCGGCACGAAAGCTACTTCCGGGCCGTGATGGAGCATAAACTCCGGCTGTCCAGCGAGGAAAAAATCTGCGCCAGCATCAAGCGTCTGGAACAGGCGCAGCGGCGTATGGGCGAGCTTGACCGGCTGTTCATCCGCATCTATGAGGACAATGTAGCCGGGAAGATCACGGACGAACGGTTTTCCATGATGAGCCAGTCTTACGAGAACGAGCAGACGCAGCTCAAAGCGGAAATCCAGACCTTACAGCAGGATATTGAAGTACAGGAACGACAGATTGAAAACTTGGAGCAGTTCATCCAGCGGGTACACAAGTACGCGGATTTACAGGAATTGACCCCTTACGCTCTGCGGGAGCTTGTAAAGGCGATCTACATTGAAGCGCCGGACAAGAGCAGCGGCAAACGGCGGCAGAATATCCGCATTTCCTATGACCTTGTGGGCTTTATTCCCGTGGACGAACTGATGAAACAGGAAACGGCATGACCGAAGCCATGCCGTTCCTGCGAAAACTTATTACTTTCTTATGACCCCCGGCCATGCGGCCGGGGGGCTTTTCCCGTGGCCGCGGCCCGGGGAATTCGCTCCTTGCCTTTCAGGGCACGCTATGCTAAAATTGATAAAAATGGATGGGCGCGGGGGCTGGTACGGATGTCCGGCGCGCACGCTGCCGCCGGGCGGCGGCTTCCAACGGCGAAAAAAACCGGAGGTGTGTCATGAAGATTCAGGAATCCGCGGAGAACTATCTGGAGACCATCCTGATGCTCAAGGAGGAAAAGGGCGCGGTGCGCTCTATCGATATTGCCCGCAAGATGGATTTTTCCAAGCCCAGCATCAGCCGGGCCATGAGCCTGCTGCGGGAGAACGGCTATATCACCATGGACAAGGAGGGGCTCATCGACCTGACGGACGCGGGCATGGAGATCGCCTCCCGCATCTACGAGCGGCACCGGTTCCTCAGCAAGTGGCTGGTGGCCCTTGGGGTGTCGCCGGAGACGGCGGCGGAGGACGCGTGCCGAATTGAGCACGACGTGTCGGACGAGACGTTCCAGAAGATCAAGGAGCATATCGCCGGGAAGCTTCCGGAGGAATAAGCGCGGCAGATCTTACCCCCGGCCCTTTGGCGGCCGGGGGTATTTTATGCGCCGGACGGCGGCGGAGAGGAGAAGCGGCATGATCGCGGACCTGCATATTCATTCGAAATACTCCCGGGCCACCAGCGCCCAGTGCGTGCCCGAGTACCTGGACCTGTGGGCCAGGCGGAAGGGTATCGGCCTGGTGGGCACCGGCGACTTCACCCACCCGGCCTGGCGGGCGGAGCTGGCGGACAAGCTGGAGCGGGACAGGGACGGCCTGTACGTGCTGAAGGAGGAATTCCGCCTGCCCGAGGAGATTCCCGGCGCAGACGCGCCCCGCTTTGTGGTCACCGGGGAGATCAGCACCATCTACAAGAAGGACGGCAAGGTGCGGAAGGTCCACAGCCTCATCCTGCTGCCCCACCTGGAGGCGGCGGAGGAGCTGTCCCGGCGGCTGGAGGCCATTGGCAACATCCGCTCCGACGGCCGGCCCATCCTGGGCCTGGACTGCCGTGACCTGCTGGAGATCACCCTGGAGGCCTGTCCCGACGCGGTGTTCATCCCCGCCCATATCTGGACGCCCCATTTCTCCGTCTTTGGGGCCTTCTCGGGCTTTGACGCTCTGGAGGACTGTTTTGGGGACCTGACCGGGGAGATCCACGCCCTGGAGACCGGGCTCTCCTCCGATCCGCCCATGAACTGGCGGCTCTCCGCCCTGGACGGCTACCAGCTGGTGTCCCACTCGGACGCCCACTCGCCGGCCAAATTAGGCCGTGAAGCAGATTTACTTGACATCCATCCCGACTATGCCGGCCTGCGCCGGGCTCTGTGTACCGGCGAGGGCCTGCTGGGCACCCTGGAGTTTTTCCCCGAGGAGGGGAAGTACCACCTGGACGGCCACCGGACCTGCGGCCAGTGCCTGACGCCGGTGGAGACGGTGGCAGCAGGGGGCAAGTGCCCGGTGTGCGGCAAGAAGGTGACCGTGGGGGTGCTCCACCGGGTGGAGGAGCTGGCCGACCGGCCGGAGGGCTTCCGCCCTGAGGGGGCCAAGGACTTCCAGAGTCTGGTGCCCCTGCCGGAGGTCATCGCCGCGTCCCTGGGGGGCAGCCCGGAGAGCAAGAAGAACGCCGCCCTCTATGAGCGCATGCTCTCCCGGCTGGGCACGGAATTTCACATCCTGCGGGACGCGCCTGTGGAGGACATCGAGCACACCGCCGGGCCCTGCGTGGCCGAGGGCATCCGCCGCCTGCGCAGCGGCCAGGTGGAGCGGACGGCGGGGTACGACGGGGTGTACGGCAAGATCGGCCTGCTGACCGACGGGGAGCGGGAGACCATCAGCGGCCAGGTGAGCCTGTTCGGCGCCGCCGCGCCCGCCGAGAAGAAGGGCAAGGAGCACAAGTCCCTGCCGGTGAAAAAGGCGGCGGAGGAGGGGGAGCAGAGGCACACGGCAGCGGCAGCCGGGCTCAACGAGGCCCAGCGGGCCGCCGTGGAGGCGGACAGCCGTGCAGTGGCGGTGTCCGCCGGGCCGGGCACGGGCAAGACCCGCACCCTGGCCTGCCGGATCGCCCATCTGATCGGGGACTGCGGGGTGAGCGCCGGGCAGATTACGGCGGTCACCTTCACCAACCGGGCCGCGGAGGAGCTGCGGCAGCGGCTGGAGCACGTACTGGGGGGCAAGCGGGCCCTGCGCGGCCTGACGGTGGGCACCTTCCACGCCATCAGCCTGAAAAACCAGCCCGGCGTGTGCCTGCTGGACCAGTCCGAGACCCTGGCCCTGGCGGAGGCGGCGGCGGGGGAGACCCTGTCCCCCGAGGAGCTGCTGCGGGCGGTGTCCATGGAGAAGAACGGCCTGCCCGTGGCGCTGAGCGAAGAGGAGCAGAAGGCCTGCGCGGCCTATCAGTCCATGCTGAAAGAGCGCGGGGCCATGGACTTTGACGACCTGCTGCTTGCCGAGCTGGCGCGGGCGGAGGGTGCGCCGGACAGGGATCTGCGGCCCTTCACCCACCTGCTGGTGGATGAGTTCCAGGACTGCGACCCTGTGCAGTACCGCCTGCTGCGGGCCTGGAACCGGGCGGGAGAGAGCCTGTTCGTCATCGGCGACCCGGACCAGTCCATCTACAGCTTCCGGGGCGGGGACGGGACCTGCTGGCAGCACCTGGCGGAGGACTGGCCGGAGATATGTACCGTCCGCCTGACGGAGAACTACCGCTCCCGGGCGGAGATCCTCCGTTGCGCCCTGCCGGTCATCGAGAAGAACGGCGGCGGGCCCCGGGGGCTGTGCAGCGTCCCAGGCCCCGGCGGTGCGGTGCGGCTGGTGACGGCGGACAGCCCCCTTTTCCAGGGAATATTCGTGGCCAAGGAGATCGGCCGCCAGGTGGGCGGCATGGACATGGTGTCCGCCGACGGGGAGGGGCAGCGCACCTTCTCCGACTTTGCGGTGTGCTGCCGGACCCGGCGTCAGCTGGAGCTGCTGGAGCAGTGCCTGCGGAAGGAGGGCATTCCCTGCGCAGTGGCCGGTGGGGGCGGCTTTCTCACCCACCGGACGGTCCGGGGGGCGCTGGCCTTTTTCCGGGCGCTGGCCTTTCCGGAGCGGGAGGACCCGGCGCTGGCCCTGATGCTGGGCTTTGACTGCCCGCCGGACACGGCCCGGGCCGCTGCGGAGGTGTGGAAGAAGGCGGCGGGCAGCCCCGTGGAGCGTGCCAGAGCTGCCGAGGGGGCCTGTCCTGACGCGGAAGCCCTGTCCCGCTGGCGGGCGCTGATGGAGCAGCTGGCGCCCCTCATGGGCCGGGACAAGCCGGTCCGGCTGCTGGAGGCCTACGGCCGCGGGGTGGGCCAGGCAGGGGCGGAGCCCCTGGAGCGGCTGATGGACATGGCGGTGTTCTACCGCCGGATGGAGGATCTGCTGCTCAGCCTGGCGGTGGGCCGGGAGGCCGACCTGCTGCGCAGCGCCGGACAGGGGTACCAGGCGGGATATGTGACCCTCACCACCCTCCACGCCGCCAAGGGCCTGGAGTTCCCGGTGGTGTTCCTCTGCGGGGTGGAGAAGGGGCTGCTGCCCTACCAGTCCCGCCGCAGGGCGTCCGACCCGGCGGAGGAGCGGCGGCTGTTCTACGTGGGCATGACCCGGGCCATGGAGGAGCTGATCCTGGTCACCGGGCCGGAGCCGTCCCCCTTCCTGGGGGACATCCCGCCGGAGGCCATGGAGACGGAGCAGGCCGTGCGGCCTGTCCGGGGCGGCGGGGACGGCCAGCTGAGCCTGTTCTGAGGCCTAACGGACCCGGTCCCGCCAGAGGCGGAAGACGCCGCTGTCGTGGAGCTGTTTGAGGAAGATGGCGGCCAGGGGGGAAAAAATCATGCCCCACACGCCGAAGGCCCGGAAGCCCACGTACATGGCCAGGAGGGCGGCCAGGGGCGGCAGCCCTGCCTTTCGGCCCACCAGCCTGGGCTCCAGCAGGCTGCGCACAGCGGACACAAGGCCGTAGAGCACGGCCAGCCCCAGGGCCAGCCTCCAGTCTCCGGAGAGCAGGGAGAATAGGGCCCAGGGGAGAAGAATTGTCCCCGTACCGAAGACGGGCAGTGCGTCCACCAGAGCCACCAGGGCGGCCAGCAGCAGGGCCAGCTCCACCCGCAGCACCAGGAAGCCCACCGTCAGCTCGCCGAAGGTGATGAGCATGAGCAGGCCCTGGGCCCGCAGCCAGCTCCCAAGGGTGTCCTTAAGCACGGGGACGGCCTTGCCCAGCCGTCCCCGCCAGGCTGCCGGTATCTGCCGGGAGAGGAAGGCGAGCACCTGGGGCCGGGCTGCGCTGGAGAAGTAGGCGGCCAGGGCGGTGGTGAAGAGGAAGAGCATGGCGTCGGGCACGGCGGAGGCCGCCCCGGCGGCAATGCTGGCCAGGCGGTCGTAGAGCCTGGCGGGCAGGGAGATGCCCTGGCGGATGAAGCCGTCCAGGGCGTCTTTTGCGAAGTCCTGGAGCTGGACGGGGAGGGCCACGATAAAGCGGTAGGCCCAGTCGCCCACCTGGTCGCCCAGGGCGGGCAGGCCGGAGAGCAGCACGGGCAGGCGGCCCAGCAGCAGGGCCAGCTCGTACCCCACCCGCCACAGGATCAGGCCCAGGGCGCCGCAGAGCAGGAGGACCAGCCCCACGGTGGTGAGGGCTGCGGCCAGTCCCCGCCTGAGCCGGAACCGGCTCATCAGCAGCGCGACGGCGGGCTCCATCAGCCAGGCCAGCCCCAGGGCCAGCAGGAAGGGGAGCACCCAGGGCAGCAGCACGGTGAGGGCCAGCCACACCCCGGCGGCGGCCAGAGCGGCACAGAGCAGGGTCAGCAGGACACGGACAAGGCGTTTTTCGGTCACGGACAGGACCTCCTGTGAAAAATGACGGAATATAGGGATTGAGAGGGCGGAAATCTGTGGGAATCTGCCCAGCGGTTTGGGGTTGCGTTTGCCCCTTTACTGTGCTAAAATGGAGTCCACACACAGACAAATGACCTTGTTGCAAAGACAAGAAGCCAGGAGGCTGCATAGAATGGCGAAGAAACCCAAATACTTCATTGTGGATGCGGAGGCGTTGCCTGAGGTGTTCCTCAAGGTGGCCGAGGCCAAGCGGATGCTGGAGACCGGAGAGGCGGACACCGTCAACCGGGCCACCAAGGTGGCGGGCATCAGCCGCAGCGCCTTTTATAAGTATAAGGATGCGGTCCGGCCCTTCAACGACATGCTCAACGGGCGGATCGTCACCTTCCAGATCATGATGAAGGATGAGCCGGGGGTACTCTCCGCGGTCCTGAATATCTTTGCCCGGACGGGTGGGAATATTCTCACCATCAACCAGGGCATCCCGGTGAGCGGCTGCGCGGCGGTGACCATCGGCGCGGAGACCTCCGGACTGGAGGAGCCGGTGGAGGACCTGATGAACCGGGTGGCCGCCCAGGAGGGCGTGATCCGATGCGAGATCCTGGCGGGGTAAGGACCGCCGGGCCCATTACAGCGATACAGAGAGGAAGAATGGTATGACAGTAAATGTAGCGATTCTGGGCTTTGGCACGGTGGGCTCCGGCGTGGCCGAGGTGCTGACCAAAAACCACACCCACATTGACGAGAAGGTCCACAATCCCGTCTGCCTGAAATACATCCTGGATGTGCGTGACTTCCCGGACAGCCCCTTTGGGGACAAGATCGTCCACGACTTCAGCGTGATTGAGAACGACCCTGAGGTCAACATCGTGGTGGAGACCATCGGCGGCGCCAAGATCGCCCGTGAATTCACCGAGCGGGCCCTGAAGGCGGGCAAGAGCGTGGTGACCTCCAACAAGGAGCTGGTGGCCACCTGCGGCTACGACCTGCTGAGCCTGGCCAAGGAGCACGGCGTGAGCTATCTCTTTGAGGCCAGCGTGGGCGGCGGCATCCCCATCATCCGCCCCCTGAGCCGCTGCCTGGCGGCCAACGAGATCCAGGAGATCTGCGGTATCCTTAACGGCACCACCAACTACATCCTGACCCGGATGATCAAGGCGGGCCTGTCCTTTGAGGCGGCGCTGAAGGAGGCCCAGCAGAACGGCTACGCCGAGAAGGACCCCACCGCCGACATCGAGGGCGAGGACGCCTGCCGGAAGATCTGCATCCTGGGCGCTCTGGCCTTTGGGCGGCACATCTACCCCGACCAGGTGCCCACCGAGGGCATCACCAAGGTGACCCTGGCCGACGTGGCCTATGCCGACGCCTGCGGGCGGAAGATCAAGCTGCTGGGCCGGGCCATCCGCCAGCCGGACGGCCGGGTGTGCGCCTATGTGGCGCCCCATCTGGTCAGCGGCGAGGACCCCCTGAGCGGCGTGGAGGACGTGTTCAACGCCATCACGGTCCGGGGCGACGCGGTGGGCGACGTGATGTTCTACGGCCGGGGCGCGGGCAAGCTGCCCACGGCCAGCGCGGTGGTGGCCGACGTGATGGACGCTGCCCGGCACATCAAGTCCATGAAGTATATGGCCTGGGGTCCCGGCGGGGACGACGTGGTGGCCCCCACGGACGGCCTGGAGAGCCCCTGGTATGTCCGTGCGTCTGCGGACGCCGATGCCGTGCGGGCGGCCTTTGGGGATGTGAACTTCCTGGCCCGTGCGGGCGCGCCGGCGAAGGAGACCGCGTTCCTCACCGGTCCCATGACCCGGAGCCAGGTGGAGAGCAAGCTGGCCGGTCTGGAAAAGCTCTCTCTCTTCCGCGTTCTGGATTGACAGCGGCTGCCCGGCGGCATAGAATAGGGCAGGCGGAACAGGGCCTGGACCGGGCCGGACAGGGCCGGGGCCAGGCCGGCGTTTCCGGCGTGCCGCCGAGAAACACACTCATTGGGGGTACATAGAAATGGGACTCATTGTACAGAAATTTGGCGGAAGTTCGGTGGCGAACGCGGACAGGATCCGCAACGTGGCCCGCATCATCACCGAGACCTACCGCCGTGGACATAGCGTGGTGGCGGTGCTGTCCGCCCAGGGCGACACCACCGACGACCTGATCGCCAAGGCCGCGGAGATCAACCCCAACGGCTCCAAGCGGGAGATGGATATGCTCCTGTCCACCGGCGAGCAGATCTCCTGTTCTCTGTGCGCCATGGCCATCGAGGCCATGGGCTATCCGGTCATCTCCCTCACCGGCTGGCAGGCCGGCGTGCGCACCAATTCGGCCTACTCCAACGCCCGCATCAAGCGGGTGGCGCCGGAGCGCATCCTGGCCGAGCTGGACAAGAAGTGCATCGTGATCGTCACCGGCTTCCAGGGCATCAACAAGTACGACGACATCACCACCCTGGGCCGCGGCGGGTCGGACACCTCCGCCGTTGCGCTGGCGGCCACCCTGCACGCGGACCTGTGCCAGATCTACACCGACGTGGACGGCGTCTATACCGCCGACCCCCGCCATGTGGAGGGCGCGAAAAAACTGGACGAGATCACCTTCGACGAGATGCTGGAGCTGGCCACGCTGGGCGCCCAGGTGCTCCACAACCGGTCCGTCGAAATGGCAAAGCGGTACAATGTCAATCTGGAGGTGCTCTCCAGCTTCTCGGGCAACCCCGGGACCAAAGTCAAGGAGGTCGTGAAGAACGTGGAAAAGACGCATGTGAGCGGTGTAGCCAAGGACAAGGACGTGGCCCGGCTGGCCCTGGTGGGCCTGGCCGATACTCCGGGCATTGCCTTTAAGATTTTCTCCCTGCTGGCCAAGGCCAGGATCAACGTGGACATCATCCTCCAGTCCATCGGCCGGGGCGACACCAAGGACATCAGCTTTACGGTCCACAAGAGCGACAAGGACGAGGCCAAGCGCCTGCTGGAGGAGAACAAGTCCTACCTGGGCTTTGACCACATCGACGTCAGCGACGACATCGCCAAGGTGTCCATCGTGGGCGCCGGCATGATCAACAACCCCGGCGTGGCCTCCCTCATGTTTGAGGCGCTGTACAATGCGGGCATCAACATCAACATGATCTCCACCAGCGAGATCAAGGTGTCCGTCCTGGTGGACGCGGACGACGCGGACCGGGCGGTACAGGCCATCCACAACAAGTTCTTCTCCGAGTTCGGCGGGAACGTGTAAGACCCCTAAAAGGCATAAAAAAGGCGCGGAGCCCAGTGCTCCGCGCCTTTTTGCGCTGTGATGGGGATGCTCAGGCCTCCGGGTCCTCGCCGCCCGCGGGGCGGAGAGGGGAGACGTCGTGCTCCAGGCAGATGGCCGGGCCCTCCGGGGTGAGGGCCTGGAATTCCGTCTGGATGCGCTGGCCGATCTGGAGGGCGTTCTCCCGGGAGGCGTCCAGCACCATGAGCAGGAACTGGCAGCTGCTGTACTGGGTGAACACGTCGCCCGCCCGGACGGAGCGCTGGATAACCTGGTGCAGCATCTCCATGTACCGCTTCCGGTTTTCCAGGGGGATGAAGTCGCCGTTTTTGTCGGTGAGGGTCAGGAGGATGATATAGGCGCTGGAGCTGCTGCGGCGCAGGCCGCGCGCCACAAAGCGGAAGATCCGGCGGAAGCTGTCGTAATCCTGGCAGTAGGCCCCGGGCGCCAGGGAGTCCTCGGTCAGGTCCTGGCGGATGCGCTTCATATCAATATGGATGCCTTTGGCATTTCCAGACAAAACGGTCATAAGAATGCCTCCTGGTTATATATTTTATATAATATGTGCTTTATTTAGATATAATATCACCAATTCCTATAAATTTCAAGAGATAACCGAAAAAGGAGAGAAAAAAAGCGGAAGGCGCACAGCCTTCCGCTTTTTTGGACGCAAACCAATCAGTCTGCCAGATCCAGATACTTTTTCACCAGCTCCTGGAGCAGCTCGTCCCGGTCGAGACGGCGAATCAACGCGCGGGCGTTGTTGTAATTGGTGATATAAGTGGGGTCTTCAGAGAGGATATAACCCACGATCTGATTGATGGGGTTGTAGCCCTTCTCCTGAAGAGAGTTGTAGACAGACGTGAGAATATCCTTGATCTCCTGGCCTTTGTCATAGTTGAGACTGAATTTTCTTGTGTAGTCTATCTCCATAATCGGGTACACCTCCCAAGGCTGTGGACAGCCTGTAACTGTTTCCTATTCTACCCGAAATCCCTTGAGGTGTAAAGGGGGGTATGGGAAAATTAATAAAAGATTTAATCCTTGCCGGGGCACAGAAAGACCGGCGCAGGACAGCGGCGGACCGGCGTATGCGGGGAGCAAACGTGTATTTTTGGGCTGGACGGACGGCTTGGGGGGCAGGGGGCCGCCCAAGCCGCCGTTCTCGGGGAAGTCAGCGCAGGACAGCACCCAGCTCGGACTCCAGGAGGGCCAGCACGCTCTTCACATCCTCATCCGCCGCCCCGGGAAAGGCGCGGCCTTCCCCAGGGACCCCGGAATCTTATCTCAATGGGCGGAGTGAATCCGCCCATGAGCAAGGTTTTGCCGGGGCAAAACGCTTGGACGCGCTGACGCGCGGAGCGCCGAGGCGAGGAAGTCAGCGCAGGACAGCACCCAGCTCGGACTCCAGGAGGGCCAGTACGCTCTTCACATCTTCATCCGCCTCGGCGGCGGTGAGGGAGCGGTCGTCGGCCCGGAGGACCAGGTTGAAGGCCACGCTCTTCTTGCCGGCGGGGATGGGCGCGCCGGTGTAGATGTCGAAGAGCTCCACTTCCTTCAGCAGGCCCTTGGCGCCCCGGAAGATGCAGTCCTCCAGCTGGGCCACGGTGACGGCGGTATCGCACACCACGGCGATGTCGCGGGTCACGCTGGGGAAGCGGGGGAGAGGCTCATACCGGGCCTCGGGGGCCCGCTGGGCCATCAGATCCTTGAACTGGAGCTGGGCGGCGAACACGTCGCAGTCCATGCCGTAGTTCTGAGCGGTGAGGGGGTGGAGCTGGCCGAATACGCCCAGCATCACGCCGTTGGCCTTCACCTCGGCGCAGCGGCCGGGGTGGAAGGCGCCGATGTCGCTGCGGGCCTCAAAGGTCACGTTCTTCACGTTCATGGCCGCCAGAATGGCCTCCACCGCGCCCTTGAAGGTGAAGAAGTCCATGCCGTCGCCGTAGGCGCCCAGGGAGAGCATCTGCTGCTCATCGGCCAGGTCCTGGCCCTCCACGGGGGTGTAGACGGTGGCCAGCTCGTACAGCTTGGCGCTCTTGTTGCGGTAGCTGAAGTTGCGGGCCAGGGTCTCCAGCATGGAGGGCAGGGCGGTGGTGCGCATGACACTGGTGTCCTCGCCCAGGGGGTTGAGGATGGTCACGGACTTGCGCTTGGGAGAGTCGGCGGGCAGCCGGATTTTGTCGTAGTAGGAGGGGGAGATGAAGGAGTAGGTGATAATCTCGCTGAAGCCGAAGCTGCGGCACAGGGTGCCCAGCTTGCGCTCGGCCTTCTGCTTCTCGGTGTAGCCGCCCTGGGTGGTCTCGCCCTTCATCAGGGTGACGGGAATCTTGTCGTAGCCGTGGAGACGGGCCACCTCCTCGGCGATGTCGGAGTAGTGCTCCACGTCGCTGCGCCAGGAGGGGACGATGATGCTGTCGCCGTCCAGGGTGAAGTCCAGCCGCTTGAGCATGGCGCGCATCTCCTCCTCGGAGATATCGGTGCCCAGCAGGCCGTTGATCTTCTCAGGCTCCAGCTTGACGGTGCGGGGGTTCTGGTCGGCGGCGATGACGTCGATGACGCCGTCAATGACCTCGCCGCAGCCCAGCAGCTCCACCAGCTCGCAGGCCCGCTGGACGCCCTTGTAGGTGTTCATGGGGTCCAGGCCCTTCTCGTACCGGGCGGAGGCGTCGGTGCGCATGCCCAGGGCGGTGGCGGTGCGGCGGATGGACACGCCGTTGAAGTTGGCGGACTCAAAGACCACCATGGCGGTGTCGCCCACGATCTCGGAGTTGGCACCGCCCATGACGCCGGCCACGCCCACGGGCTTGTGCTCGTCGCAGATGCACAGCATGGAGGTGGTCAGCTTGCGGTCGTTGCCGTCCAGGGTCTGGATGACCTCGCCCTCACGTGCGGTGCGGACCACGATCTTGCCGCCGTCCACGCAGGAGAAGTCAAAGGCGTGCATGGGCTGGCCGTACTCCAGCATGACGTAGTTGGTGATGTCCACGATGTTGTTGATGGGGCGCACGCCGGAGGCACGCAGCCGCTCCCGCATCCACAGGGGGGAGGGGGCGATCTTCACGTTGCGCACCATGCGGGCGGTGTACCGGGGGCACAGGGTGGGGTCCTCGATCTCCACGTCCAGCAGCTCGGCGATGCTGGTGCCGTCGGTGCCCTTGACCTCGGGGGTGTGGAGGGTGAGGGGCTTGTCGAAGGTGGCGGCGGTCTCACGGGCCAGGCCGATGACGCTCAGGCAGTCGGGCCGGTTGGGGGTGATCTCGAACTCCACGATGTGGTCGTTCAGGCCCAGCAGGGTGGGGATGTCGTCGCCGGGCTGGGGGTTCTTGGCGGCCAGGTCGGGGTCGCTCTGGAGGATGAAGATGCCGTCCACCACGCTGTGGGGCCAGTCGTGGTCGGTCATGCCCAGCTCCTTGTAGGAGCACAGCATGCCGTTGGAGGCCTCGCCCCGCAGCTTGCCGGCGGTGATGTGCACGCCGCCGGGCAGCCAGGAGTCGTCCTTGGCCACGGGCACCAGGTCGCCCACGGACACGTTCTGAGCGCCGGTGACGATCTGGACGGCCTCACCGGTGCCGGCGTCCACCTGGCAGATCCACATGTGGTCGGAGTTGGGGTGGCGCTCCATGGACAGCACCTTGCCAACCACCACGTTCTTGATCTCCTGGCCCTCCACGGTCACGCCCTCCACCTTAGAGCCGGAGAGGGTCATGGCGTCGCAGTATTCCTTGTCGCCGACGGGCACGTCCACGAACTCCGCCAGCCATTTTCTCGAAAGATCCATTCTCTATTCTCGTCCTTTCCGTCCGCCCGGGGAGCCGGGGGACGCGGTGTATTTCAAAGGTAAGGCTCAGAACTGGCTGAGGAAGCGCATGTCGTTCTCAAAGATGAGCCGCAGGTCGGTGATGGAGAAGCGGCGCATGGCCATACGCTCCACGCCGATGCCGAAGGCGAAGCCGGAGTACACATCGGTGTCGATGCCGCAGCCCTCCAGCACCTTGGGGTGGACCATGCCGGCGCCCAGCAGCTCGATCCAGCCCTCGCCCTTGCACACCCGGCAGCCCTTGCCGCCGCAGGCGTGGCACTGGACGTCCACCTCGCAGGAGGGCTCGGTGAAGGGGAAGTGGTGGGGGCGGAAGCGGGTCTTGGTGCCCTTGCCGTAGAGGGCCTCAACAAAGGCGTTGAGGGTGCCCTTCAGGTCGGCCATGGTGATGCCCTTGTCCACCACCAGGCCCTCCACCTGATGGAACATGGGGGAGTGGGTGGCGTCCACCTCGTCCTTGCGGTACACCCGGCCGGGGGCGATGATGCGGATGGGGGGCTTCTGCTTCTCCATGACCCGGACCTGCATGGGGGAGGTCTGGGTGCGCAGCAGGAGGGAGGAGTCCTCCTTGATATAGAAGGTGTCGCCCCACTCGCGGGCGGGGTGGCCCTCCTCGGTGTTCAGCTTGGTGAAGTTGTACTCGGCCAGTTCGATCTCGGGGCCCTCAGCCACCTGGAAGCCCATGCCGATGAAGATCTCCTTCAGCTCGTCCAGAGCGATGGACATGGGGTGCTTGTGGCCCAGCTCAGGCCGCTTGCCGGGGATGGTCACGTCCAGCTTCTCGGCCTCCAGCCGCTGGTTGAGGGCGGCCTCCTCGATGGCCTTGTGCCGCTGGGAGAGGGCCTCGGTGAGGGCCTCGCGGACCTCGTTGGCCAGCTGGCCCATAACGGGCCGCTCCTCGGCGGACAGGGAGCCCATCATCTTCAGGACGGCGGTGAGCTCGCCCTTCTTGCCCAGGTACTTGACCCGCAGGCCGTCCAGCTCCTGGGCGTCCTTGGCTCCGGCCAGGGCGGCCAGGGCCTCGGCGCGGATCTGTTCCAGTTTTTCCTTCATAGCTGCAACTCCTTTTTCTGGACGGCCGGCGAGCCGGCCGCCCTCACTTTATAAGACAGGTGCCCGTGGTCTGCGCAACAAACTTCATGCGCCAAGAGCACACTACGAAAACAGGCAAAGGCCAGCGGCGCATGAAGTTTATGCGCATATGGGCCGTTCCGGCCCATGCGCTTTGATTCCATGGCCGTGCCGCCGGAGGCGGCACAGGGCCATTTTTGTTGTGCTTTTGCATAACAAAAAGCCTTTCCTCCCAATTGCTTGGGACGAAAGGCAAACCTTCCGCGGTACCACCCGCATTCGCGCGCAGACGCGCACGCACTTGATGCCGCTGTAACGGATGGCAAACCGTCCGCGTCTTTCCCCGCGGCCGCTCCCAGGCGAACCAAGCGCGTGCTCCGCAGGCGACTTTCAGCCGGTGACCGCCATTCTCTGCTCCGAAGTTTCCGCGCTATTTTCCTGTTCCTCGCGTTTCGTTACCGCCAAATATATCACAATAGCGGAAAAATTGCAAGATGAATTTGGGTCATTTGAGGCGAATGTGCGAAGTAGCGCCGTGACGATTGACGGAACGTGCGGGGTGACCTATAATATAGGCCTATTATTAGGAATAGGGCCTGAGGGCCGGGAAAGAGAGAAAGAGGAGCGTGATCCACAATGAATATCGCCACAGCGGCGCAGATGCGGGAGATGGACCGGACAGCCATAGAGGAGCGGGGGATACCCTCGGTACAGCTGATGGAGGCGGCGGCCTGCGCGGTGGCCCGTGCGGTCAGTGAGTTGGCCGGAGGCAAGACCGACGGCCGTGCGGTGCTGTTCTGCGGCCCCGGCAACAACGGCGGCGACGGCGTGGCCGCTGCCCGCTTCCTGCTGGAGATGGGCTGGGAGGTGCGCTGCGTCCTGGTGGGCAAGCGGGAGAAGATGAGCGCTGACTGCCGGGAGATGGAGCGTCGGCTGGAGCAATCCGGTGGAAAGCTGGAAGACTTTACAGATTCTGACCCCCAGTTTGCGGCCTGGAGCCTGGAGGCCGACGTGATGGTGGACGCCCTCTTCGGCATCGGCCTGAACACCGACCTGCGGGGCGACGCTGTGACGGCGGTGCAGATGATGAACACCTGCGGCGTACCGGTGGTGTCGGTGGACATCGCCAGCGGCGTGGAGGCGGACACGGGCCGGGTGCTGGGCACGGCGGTAAACGCTGCAAAGACAGTTACCTTTACACTGCCTAAGGCCGGACACTTTGTGGGCAAGGGCGGCCTGTGCTGCGGTGCGCTGGAGGTGGTGGACATCGGCATCCCCGACGACCTGGTCCAGCGGGAGTCCTACCCGGTGACCAGCGTGGACCGGAGCAGGGTGTCCCTGCCCGTCCGGCCCCGTGACGCCCACAAGGGAGACTTCGGCCGGGTGTACATCCTGGGCGGCAGCGTGGGGCTGTCGGGCGCGCCGGTGATGGCGGCTCAGGCGGCGGTGCGCACCGGCGCGGGCCTGGTGACGGTGGGCGTGCCCGCCCCCATCTGGTCTGTGGCGGCCACCAAGCTGGACGAGGCCATGCCCCATCCGCTGCCTGCCGGCAAGGACGGCAAGCTGGAGCTGGCGGCCACCGAGCCACTGCTGGAGAAGCTGGGCGGCAAGTGGGTGTGTCTGCTGGGCCCCGGTCTGGGCCGGTCCAACGCGGTGGACGCGGTGGTGCGGCATGTGCTGGCCGAGACCACCCTGCCTGTGGTGCTGGATGCCGACGGCATAAATGCGCTGGTGGGGCATATGGATGTACTGGATAACCGTGGGGCCTGCACCATTCTCACCCCTCACGACGGGGAGTTTGCCCGGCTGACGGGGGCCCTCCCGGGGGAGGACCGGCTGGCTGTGGCACGAGACTTTGCGGTGGCTCACAGCTGCTGTCTGGTGCTGAAGGGGCACCGGACCATCACCGCTTTCCCTGACGGCACGGCCTATGTCAACACCACCGGCAACCCTGGCATGGCCAAGGGGGGCAGCGGGGATGTGCTCTCCGGTATTCTGGTGTCCCTGCTGGGCCAGGGCTTCACGCCCCGTGAGGCGGCGCCGCTGGCGGTTTGGATTCACGGCCGTGCGGGAGACCTGTGCGCCGAGGCCATGGGTGAGTACAGCATGACCCCCACGGACATCATCCGCATGCTGCCCCGGGTGATGCGGGAGCTGACGAAATAATCGGACAGGGAGGAGAGGCTTGTGCGCCGGAGGAAGATCGGTGCACAGATGATGATCCTGGCCCTTGTGCTGCTGGCGGGCTGCGGCCGGGACAGCGGAGCGGGCCGGGGGGCGGAGGAGCTGGCGCTGGAGATCCGCACGGAGTACATCGGCATGACGGCCCTGTCCGCCGGGCTGGAGGTCACGGCGGACTACGGAGAGCGGGTATATACCTACGGCATGGCTCTGGCCTGGGACCAGACGGAGGGCACCACCCTCACCCTGACCGCCCCCGAGGAGGTGGCGGGCGTGACCCTGCGGGTGCAGGACGGGGAGACGGCCCTGGAGTACGACGGCGTCCGGCTGGAGACCGGGCCGCTGTCGGAGGAGGGGGTCTCGCCGGTGGACGCGGTGCCCGCCCTGCTGGGCCAGGTGCGGGAGGGGTTCATCGCCGAGTGCTGCACGGAGCAGCTTGGGGAGCAGGAGACCCTCCGGGTGTGCTACCGGGCGCCCGATGCCCAGCCTGGGACCGGCACTGAGACCACAGTCTGGTTTGACGCCGCCAGCCACGCCCTTCTCCGGGGGGAGGTGGCGGTGGACGGCTTTACCGTTCTCCAGTGCGTGTTTTCCGATGTTCAGATGGCCTGAGGAAAACAGGAAGAGCTGCACGGGATTGACAAGCAGGAGGGAAAGGGCCATAATGATTCATGCGGGATAAGGGTAAAGCACCCGGAAAGAAAAAAGGAGGACGTGTCATGAAAAAGAATACGCAGAAAAAGATTCTCGCCGTTGCTGTCGCGGCCGTGTCTCTGTGCGGGACAGCGTTCGCTGCCGGTGCTGTTACGACCAGGATGATCGAGGCCAACTATATGAACATCCGCATCGTGGTGGACGGCAAGGAGATCACCCCCACCGACGCCAACGGCAAGGTAGTGGAGCCGTTCGCCAGCGAGGGGACCACCTATCTGCCTGTCCGCGCCATTGGCGAGGCCCTGGGCAAGGAGGTCACCTGGGACGGCGAGACCGCCACAGTCTATGTGGGCGAGATCCCCGGCCAGGCCGACAGCTGGATGAAGCTGCTGCCCCCCTATGAGATCAACAAATGGAGCAAAACTTACGACGGCAGCAATCTGAAAGAGTACATGACGGTGGCCGGAAAGGACATCACCGAGGGCGTCATGCTCCAGGACCGGAACGGCATATCCTTCGACGCGTCCTACGCGCTGTGGAATACAGACCTGAAGTACAGCACCATGACCTTTACCGTGGGGCATGTAGACGGAACAAGTACTGATAACGCCACGCTGGAGGTCTACCTGGATGGGGAACTGAGCACCAGCTATGACCTCAAGTGGGACGGCGCGCCCCAGACCATCACCGTGCCCCTGAACCGGGCCGCCAATGTGAAACTGCTGGTGGTGAAGTCCGATCTGCACTCTCAGGCCGGCTACGGCATCTACAATATCGCCTTCTCCTGATGGAATATGCCAAGGGGCCCGTTACCAAGTGTAACGGGCCCCTTTTGCTGTATATGGGATTGTGTCCGGCGGGGCTTACTCGCCCTGGCCGTCGTCCTTGTGCTCACCGCCGAAGTCAATGACATTGTCCTCCACGGTGCGCTCGGCGGCTTCAGCAGCGGCAGCCTCAGCGGCAGCGGCCTCGGCAGCAGCCTTCTCGGCGGCCTCCTTGGCGTCCAGCTCGGCCAGCTTGCGGCGCAGCTCCTCGCGGCCGGCGGCGTCCAGGCTCTCCAGGTAGTCCTGGCGGGCCTTCTCGCGGCGCTCCGCCGCCACCTGCTCGCCCTTGCGGCGCAGCTCCTCGCTGGCGGCCTTGCCCTTCTCCAGGGTCTCGGCGCCCTTCTCGGCGCACACCTTGCCCACCTCAACGGCCTTCTCGGTCAGGATGGCGATGGCGCCCACGCCTGCCATGGCGATGTTGGCCAGGTCCTTGCCCAGATCTTCTAACATATTTGATTCCTCCTCAAAACAAAGATATCGGTTTGGTTTCGGATTTCTTTTACTGTCCATATTATAACGGCAGAGGGTTCATTTATCATTGCTAAATTATGAACGCCATATTAAATACAGTTAAAAGAACGGGTAAATTTCCGTTAATGGCCTCGTATGAGGCCAAAAGGCAGGACATGAAGCTTCTCCTGCCGGGCAGCGGGACAGCGGCGGCAGGAAGCGCCGGAAAAGACAGACTATTGAGGCCAGCAGATGGGGCAGGGGGTGTAGCCCAGGTACGCGCAGTATTCTATATTGTAGGCCCAAAAGCTGTCGGCCTGTTTATAGACATAGCAGTCCCGGGTGTGGTAGTGGTCGGAATCCTCCACGACGAAGCCGATCTTGGAGGTATAGAAGCTGAGGTCGGCCTCCAGGGAGTCGATCTGTGCGGAGAGCGCCTGCTGCTCCAGCGCCGCATCCTCCAGGCGCTGCGTCAGCGTGTAGGTGTTCCAGGCCAGAAATCCCAGGGCGCCGGCCATGACGACCAGCACGCAGCAGGCGGCAGCTACCACGCCCTTGCGCAGGCCTGGGCGCGGACGCTGTGCGGAGAGACTCTGGGGCGCAGGCGCCTCCTGGGCGGGAGACGGGGCTGGGACGGGTCCGAGAGCGGTGTCAGAGTTGTGGGAAGGCGCATCTGACAGACGGTCTTTCACATCAGCGGGCGAGGGGACCGGTTCGGCCGCGGGCGGAGCTGCCGGGACTTCTCTCGGCAGGTAAAAGGAGGGCGCGCTGACAGGCGCCTGGGCGGGGGCGGCGGAAGGCGGGGGAGGGGTTTGAACGGCAGCAGAGGCGGGGGAGGCAGGGGGCGCTGTTTCCGGGGCGGCATTGCCGCCGGAAAAGAGCATGCGCCGGTTGTTGTAATAGAGCACATTGAGCGCCAGAAAAACAAAGGACACGATGGCCTGGGAGAAGCCCCTGGACAGGAGCAGCGCATTGCCGATCCAGAGATTGCCCACAAGGAGCAGGAAGATGCCGTAAATACCCGTTGTGGCATAGGCGGCAAAAAGAAGGCACGGGCCGAACCAGCGCCGTTTGAGCAGGCCGATGAAGGCTCTGGCGCTGATGAACAGATAGGCGACATAGATGACCGTCTCCACTTCGCCCAGCAGATGATATTCGGTGAATTTCAGCAGGTCAGCGTTTTTCATGATGGACGGCAGCATCACCAGGGTACTTAAGAAGCTGAGCGGGAGACAGAAGTAGGTGAGAAACTTGTGCCATTTCATAGGCGTCTGGTACGAAAAAGAATACTGTTTCATCGGGTGCACTCCCTCAAAAAAAGATGGTATGGCGCTGCGCGGACAGGGGAAGAAGCGTGCGGTTTTGTCCAAAGGGGTTTGAGCCTGACGGATTGAGTACACGGCACAGCAGGCGCTGACATCCTGAGTATACTGTATATTTCGAGCATTATCAACACGCAGCCCCCAGGGATCTGAAAAAGAATGGGGAGGCGGAACGGGGCGGTTTGCTGAAAACGGGGCGGAGCATGGGAATGGATTCAGTTTTGCCTTCCATTTGACGTGGAATGGTGCTATAATACAAAAGACTATGGGCACATCAATAAAGAAGGTTGACATATGGAACGTTTACAGACAAGAACCTGGCGGGAGATATCCCTGGCCAATCTGGAACATAATTACCGGGCCCTGCGGGCCCTGCTGCCCCAGGGGTGCCGATTCCTGGGCGTGGTGAAGGCCAATGCCTACGGCAACGGCGCGGTGCCTGTGGCCCGGCGGCTGGAGGCGCTGGGGGCGGAGTACCTGGCGGTGGCCTGCGTGGACGAGGCGGCCGAGCTGCGGGAGGCGGGCATTCGGATGCCCATCCTGGTGCTGGGCGACACGCCCAACGAGTGCGCGGCCGACCTGCTGCGGCTGGACCTGACCCAGAACGTGCCCGACCTGGAGACGGCGCAGGCTCTCTCGGCGGCGGCGGTGGCGGCGGGGAAGACCATGAAGGTCCACATGAAGGTGGACACCGGCATGTCCCGGCTGGGCTTTCTCTGCGACGAGGCCCACATGGACGCGTCGGTGGAGGCGCTGGCCCAGGCCAGCCGTCTGCCCGGACTGGATGCGGAGGGGATTTTCACCCACTTCTCCGACTCTGACGGCAGCGAGGAGTACACCATGCTCCAGTTCGGCCGCTTCCTGACGGTGCTGGACCGGCTGGCGGAGCGGGGGATCACCTTCCCCATTCGCCACTGTGCCAACAGCGGCGCTGTGCTCCGTTTCCCCTGCACCTATCTGGACATGGTCCGGCCGGGCATCGCCCTCTACGGCCACTATCCCGCCCCCGAATGCGAGGGGCTGGACGGCCCCGGCCTGCGTCCGGTGATGGAGCTGAAGAGCCGCATCGCGGCGGTCCGGGCCCTGCCTGCCGGCACCTGCGTCAGCTACGGCCGCACCTGCACCCTCCAGCGGGACAGCCTGCTGGCAGTGGTGCCCATCGGCTATGCCGACGGCCTGCCCCGCCTGTGCTCCAACGGGCTGGAGATGCTGATCCGTGGAAAGCGGGCTCCAGTGGTGGGCCGGGTGTGCATGGACATGTGCATGGTGGACGTGACCGACATCCCCGGCGTCCGGCCCGGCGACGTGGCCACGGTCTACGGCAGCGACGGCGGCGAGACCGTCACAGTGGAGGCCGCGGCAGAGCGGGCGGGGACGGTGCAGTATGAGCTGCTCTGCGCCGTCTCCGAGCGGGTTCCCCGGGTGTATCTGGGGTAAGGGCACCGTCAAAGCCTTCCCCCTTGGGGGAAGGTGGCCCATAGGGCCGGATGAGGGGGAGGTCTCCGGGCGTCCTGGTGAGCTCCCCATCGCGCCCTTGTGCTCCGGTCCATCCGGGCTGCGCCCTACGCCTGCGCGCTTCTTGTCACGCTCCGGCGGCGTCGCGGCGCCCGGCTTCCCTCCGGCGCGGGCTTGAAACAGCGCCCCAAGGCGGCGCTTCGGTTTCGCGCCCTTGCGCTCCGGTCCATCCGGGCTGCTTCGCACGCCTGCAAGCTTCTTGCATATACTGAAGCAGGGGAGAACCGTCCGGACGGACGGGGGAGGGGTGCGGAAAACGCGCTTTTTTCGCCGCCCGTGTATAAATCCCGCCGCCCCGTGGGAGAATCATAGTGCTGAGTGTCGGG
Organism: uncultured Pseudoflavonifractor sp.; assembly: GCF_944387275.1. Lineage (GTDB taxonomy): Bacteria > Bacillota > Clostridia > Oscillospirales > Oscillospiraceae > Pseudoflavonifractor > Pseudoflavonifractor intestinihominis. The sequence continues at coordinate 6,774 of NZ_CALXEG010000031.1, read as the reverse complement.
TCCTGAGAGGGCTGTGACGCCGGTGACTATCAGACCGCGGAGTGTGAGCTTTTGTGGATAACAGCGTAAAACGAGGAGATATTTTCTATGCCGACCTGAGTCCCGTGGTGGGCAGTGAGCAGGGGGGCGTCCGTCCGGTCCTGATCGTGCAGAACGACACCGGGAACCGGCACAGTCCCACCGTGATCGCCGCGGCCATCACCTCCCAGACGGGAAAGGCCCGGCTCCCCACCCACATCAATATCTCAGCCAGAAGCTACGGGCTTCCCAAGGATTCCGTGGTGCTGCTGGAGCAGATCCGCACCCTGGATAAGAAGCGGCTGAGAGAGCACATGGGCAGGCTGGACGAGGAACAGATGCAGCGGGTGGACAACGCCATTGCCGTGAGCTTTGGGCTACATCCCCAGCAGCTGGTCTGAGTACGGCGGGCCGGAGAGAGAAAGCGCGCGGGCCGGAGACGGCCCAACAAGCCGTTACGGCCCGCGCGGCAGAGACTATGATACATAGGAGGACCCCATGAAGAAGCACACCTTTCTCACCAAAGTGATGGCCGGCGGTCTGGTGACCGTGACGCTGCTGGGGGTGGCCTTTGCCGCCGGGCAGCAGGGCACCCAGTCCGACCCTCTGGTGACCCTGAGCTATCTGACCCAGAAGGCCACCCCTGAGATCATGACCCAGGTGGACACTAAGCTGACCGAGCGGGAGGCCGCCCTGAAGAAGGAGCTGGACCAGGCCGTTCAGGACTACACCAAGGCCGTGGAGGACAAGCTGGCCCAGGCCGGCGGGGGCAGCGGGCAGTCGGCGTCCTTTGCGGTGGTGGACGTGGCCGCCGGGCAGAAGCTGACGGCGGGCATCGGCTGTGAGATCATGCTCCGGGTGGGCAGCGCGGTGTGCTTCACCGACACGGCCCCCGGCTTTATCGACATGACCGACGGCGGCACCCTGGAGAACGGTCAGGCCCTGGTGAAGAACCACCTGTACATGGCCACCATTGAGGGCCGGGGCTTCACCGCCCAGAACGCGGTAAAAGTGCTGGTCCGGGGGAGCTATACCATCGGCTGAAAAGAAAACATGACGTGAAAGCGGAGCGGATGCCGGTCAGGCATCCGCTCCGCTGTGTTTTACGGCCGTTCCAGATATATGGTTCTGGTGGCCACGGCATCCAGGAAGCTGCGGTCGTGCTCCACCAGCAGCATGGTGGGCTGATATTCCAGAATGAGCTGCTCCAGCTGTATCCGGGAGAACAGGTCAATATAATTGAGGGGCTCGTCCCAGACATAGAGGTGGGCGCTCTGGCACAGGCTGCGGGCCAGCAGCACCTTTTTCTTCTGCCCGGCGCTGTAGCCGGCCATGTCCTTTTCAAACTGGGCCCGGGAGAAGTCCAGCTTCCGCAGGATGGTCTTGAACAGCGTCTCGTCGATGCCGCTGTCCGCAGCGAAGCAGGTCAGGTCGCCCCGGAGGAAGGACGGGTCCTGGGGGGCCACCGACACCACCAGCCCGGAGGCCAGGGCCAGCGTCCCGGTGTGGGGGATCTCCTGCCCGCACACCAGCTTGAGCAGGCTGGACTTGCCCGTGCCGTTGCGGCCGGTCAGGGCCAGCCGGTCCCCCTGCATGAGGGAGAAGGACACCGGGACGCACACCGGCCCCTGGCCGTAGTCGGCGGCCAGCCGGTCCGCCTCCACCAGGCGCTGCTTGGGGTGGGAGAGGGGGTGGAGCTTCAGCGGCGGGGCCTGCTCGATGTTTTTCAGCAGGGCGCTCTTCTCCTCGGCGGCCTCTCTGCGGCGGTTCTCTGCCGCCTTGGCCCGCTTCATCACCTTGGCGGCCCGGTGGCCCACGAACCCCCGGTCACCGCATCCGGTGCCGAATTTAGCAGCCTCCGCCTTGTCCGACCAGGCGGCGGTGCGGCGGGCTGCGGCGTCCAGACGGGCGATGTCCCGGCGGAGCCTCTCGTTTTCCGCACGCTCCCACTGGTCACGGCGCTGCTTGTTCTCCCACCAGGAGGAGAAATTCCCCTGCTGGAGGTCAAAATTCTGCTTGTTGATGGACAGAATGTGGTCCACGCAGCCGTCCAGGAAGGCCCGGTCGTGGGAGACCAGGATAAAGCCCTGCTTCCGGCTCAGGTAGCGGCTCACTACCTGTCTGCCCTCCAGGTCCAGGTGGTTGGTGGGCTCGTCCAGCAGGAGGAACCGGTTGGGGCGGAGGAAGAGGACAGCCAGCAGCAGCTTGGTCTGCTCCCCGTTGGACAGGGAGAAGAAGGGGCGGAAGAGGACCTCTGGGTCCACCTCCAGTGCGGAGAGCTCCCGGTAGATCTCCCAGCTCTCCGTCTCGGGCAGCAGGGATTCCACCACCTCCATGGCATCCCGCTCGGGGCGGGACACGGGGAAGGGGAAGTAGTCAAAGGCCACAGAGGCGGAGATGGTGCCGGCGTATTCATATTCGCCCATCAGCAATCGGAGCAGGGTGGTCTTACCGCGGCCGTTGCGCCCCACCAGCCCCAGCCTCCAGCTGGTGTCCAGCTGGAGGGAGGCGTGGTCAAACACGTTGTCCCAGCTGCCGTCATAGGCGAAGGTCAGATCGGTGATCTGGATCAGAGACATATACGTCACCTCACAGAAAATAAAAAATGGGCGCAGGAGAAAACCCCTGCGTCCATACCAGTGCGGTGACGGTAGGAAAACAGGGAAGATACAACAAGATTTCCTCCTGCCCGGGCCACAACAAAACAGAGCAGGTCACGCCTGCCCGGCCTGTGTATTCCGGAAAAACAGAAGGTTACTTGCGCATCTTCCCAACTCCAATCGTAATCAAGATAGATACAGTATAGCGAAAGCCCCGCGGATTGTCAACCAGGACCATCCGCGGGGCAGTATTTGAGGGGGGAGACGGGAGGCGTTCCGGCTTCACGCCTTGTCCCGGCGCTTTTGGGCCCGGCGCTGATCCCGGCGGCGGGAGCGCTCCGCCATGGCCCGGCGGCTGGCCTCGGAGAGCTGGGAGAGGGCTGTGGACAGCGTGGAGGAGGACATACCCCGGTAGACATAGCGCAGGTGGCGGGTCTGGCGCTCCGCCTTGCGCAGCAGCTCGCCGTACCGCCTGCGCAGCGCGGCCAGATCGGCCTCTCTGCCGTCCAGGGCGGAGTCAATGCGCTCGGACAGGCTCTCCCGGGCGCCGTCCAGGCGGCCGCTGATGGACTCCTTTGCCACGTCCAGCCTGTCGGAGATAGATTCTTTTGCGTCGTCCAGCCTGTCGGAGATAGATTCTTTTGCGTCGTCCAGCCTGCCGGAGATAGATTCTTTTGCGCCGTCCAGCCTGTCGGAGATAGATTCTTTTGCGCTGTCCAGCCTGTCGGAGATAGATTCTTTTGCATCGTCCAGCCTGTCGCTGAGGACCTCTCTGGCCTCATCCAGCCGGTCGGACAGCTCTGCCCGGCTCAGGGCCAGCTGGACCTGCAGCTCCTCGCCCATGCGGGTCAGCTTCCGCAGCATGGCGGTAAGCAGGGCCAGCTCCCGGATGGTGGCGGCGGCGTCGGCCAGCAGGAGCGCCAGCAGAACACCGGCGGCCACGTGGACGGTAAAGGCGGACAGCCGCTCCACCAGCCCGGCCACCACAGGGTGGATCCAGAAGATCACCAGGTAGGCCAGCACGCCCCAGGTCAGGGAGATGGAGAGACAGATACGGCCGTGCAGGTTGAATTTTCGGGTGCTGTAGTCCCAGTATTTGATGTGGGTGGTGGTCTCCAGCAGCCAGCCCACCAGGTACTCCCAAGCGGACATACACACCGTGGCCACCATGTAGAAGAGGAGGGGCTGGCCGGTGAAGGGGGCGAACCAGCACAGCATCATCAGGACCCCAACCCCGTAGATGGGGCAGATGGGGCCGTAGAGGAACCCCCGGGCCACGAACCGCCGCTCCCGGACGGAGCAGTAGACGGTCTCCAGGATCCAGCCCAGGAAGGCGTAGATGATAAAGTAGAGGAAGAGCAGGGAGATGGGGAAGCCGGACACCGTAGGTTCTGACATGGCTATGAATCCTTTTCCTTGGCCTCGGCCGCGTCCGCCTCTTTGAGCAGCACGTCCAGAATTCCGTTATAGACCTGTTCCGGGCGGGAGCGGAAGCCCTCGGCCAGCCGCTCGGCCTGTTCCTCGGAGGGGGAGAGCAGCTCCACGGTCAGCAGGTTGCCCGCGCCGTCGTCCAGGGAGAGGCGGAGGGTGCAGGTGCCGTCCTCCTCCCTGGGGAGGATCTGGGCCCTGACCTGGGCGTCCCGCCGCAGCTCGGCGTTGAGCTCCACCAGCCTGCGGGAGCACTTGCTTTTCACCGAGTAGGGCAGGCTGCTCTCGCAGACCATGCCGTTTTTCTTGCCCTTTTCGGTGATCACATAGCGGCCGTCCTCATTCAGCTCCAGGTGGCCGCTCTCCACCAGCTCCGCCACGGCCTCGGCAAAGTCGAAGTAGTCCACGCCCTCGTCGATGAGGGTCAGGTCTGTCAGGGTTGAGAAGTCCAGAGGAGCGGCGGCCCGGGACATGATATAGAGCACCAGAAATTTGATCTCCAGTTTGTCGTGAATAAACCCATATCGGGCCATGGCACTCACTCCCTTTGCAGACTGAACGGATGGCACGGTATACCTTAATATTATACCCTGAAAAAGCGGACAGGACAAGAGAAAAAATCCCCGGCCGCCGGGAAGGGGGCGGTGGGCAGGAAAAAGAGGCCCGCTGCCCCCGGCGTCCGGTATGGGCAGCAGGCCCCTGCTGAGATGGAGGATCAGGCCGTTTCGCCGCCGGCCCGGTGGGCGCGCTGGAGGGTGGAGCAGATGGCGCCGTGGGGGCAGGCGGCCTTGCACTTGCCGCAGCGGATGCACTCCGGGCTGTTGGGCGCAGAGTGAACCGGGATGTCCATGGGGCAGGCCCTCTGGCAGACGCCGCAATGGGTGCACTTCTGGGCGTCGATCCGGAAGCGGTACAGGGCCACCGGATTGAAGAGGCCGTAGATGGCGCCCAGGGGGCAGAGATAGCGGCAGAAGGGGCGGTACACCACCACGGAGAGCAGCAGCAGCACCACCAGGACGGCCACTTTCCAGTTAAACAGCCAGCCCAGGGCGGACTGGAGGGCGGGGTTGGAGGCCACCAGGGGGATTCCGGCGAAGAGGGTGCCCGAGGGGCAGATGTACTTGCAGAACCAGGGCTGGCCCTGGCCCACAATGTCCAGCACGGTGAGGGGGAGGACAATCACAAAGCCCACCAGGATGACGTACTTCAGAAAGCGGAGCCACCGGTCGCCGGGCAGCTTGCGCAGCTTTTTGACAAAGGGGATCTTGTGCAGCAGGTCCTGAACCAGGCCGAAGGGGCACAGCCAACCGCACACGAACCGGCCCAGCAGCGCGCCGAAGAAGAGGAGAAAGCCGGTCACGTAGAAGGTGAACTGGTAGTTCCGGCTGGCGATGACGGCCTGAAAGGAGCCGATGGGGCAGGAGCCCAGCGCGCCTGGGCAGGAGTAGCAGTTGAGGCCGGGGACGCAGAGCAGCTTGGAGCTGCCCTTGTAGATGGTGCCCTTGGCGAAACCGGCGGCGTAGCCGTTTGACAGGGCGGCGAAGCAGATCTGGACCCAGGTGCGGAGATGCCGCCGGAAGAAGGACAGCCGCTTACCCAAGGCCGATACACTCCATGCAGATGTTGACCGCCTTGCGGAACACGGTCTCCGCCTCGCCCCGCCACACGCCAATGGCGACGCACGCAGCTCCGGCCAGAAGAAGGAGCAGCGCGGCCCGGTTCTGTTTCAGAAAGCTCATGCGCCCACCTCCGCCAGCATCTCGTCCAGAATGGCCGCCCAGCTGTCCTTGTCCCGGGCGCCCAGATAGGCGGTCCCGACCTGGGCGCCGGTCTCGTCCACAAAGAAGGTGGTGGGTACGGAACTGATCTGGTAGAGGAGACCGTACAGGTCGGAGGAGGGGACAATGTGGGTATAGTCGGCGCCGGTGGAGGAGACGATCTCCTTGGCGGTTTCCAGCTGGGTTTCACTGACCGAGCCGTCGCTGTCCAGCACGTCGGAGATGAGGCCCACGATCTGGACGCCCTTGTCGGCGTACTCGGCCGCCAGCTCGCCCAGCTCGGGCATCTCGTTGATACAGGGGGTGCAGAAGGTGGCCCACACGTTGACCATGGTAAGGGTGTGGCCCTCCAGGATGCTCTGGTCCACGGCGTTGCCGTCCAGATCCTGGGCGGAGAAGGAAGAGAGAATGCCGCCGGAGGACTGGGCACCGGCGCTGGCAGAGGGCTGGGCGGCGTCAGCCGAGGGGGAAGGGGTGAGCGAAGGGGCGCTGTCCGGCTGGGCACAGGCGGACAGAAGCAAGGTCAGGCCCAGTGCGGCAGCCAGCATGGCAGCGAATTTGCGTTTCATAACAACCTCCATAAGATGAGAAGTGGCGCGGGTCGATGGATGGGGTCATTATAAGAGGTGTGATAGGGTGCTGTCAAGAAAAAGCGGGAGCGCCGACAAGTTTCGGCGTGTGAAGAGGGTAAAAACAGATTTAATTTATAAAATGAGAGAAAAGTCCCAGCCGCTGGATATGGCTGACAGCAGCGGAGGGGGCGTAAAATACCAGAAGATTTTCCATGGGCCATTGACAAAAAATTAAAAATGAGGTATCGTATAAAAAGTTCTCGCTAGTCGGGGAGATATGTGTCCCGGCAGAGCGGCAATCTATGCAGCGGTATCGAAGTGGTCATAACGGGGCTGACTCGAAATCATGTTTCCACTTTGGAAGTCCAAACTGCCGAA
>NZ_CALXEG010000030.1 GCF_944387275.1 uncultured Pseudoflavonifractor sp. | reverse complement strand
CACAAGACCATCAAGAAGGTGTCCGACGACATCGAGGCCATGAAGTTCAACACCGCCATCGCCGCCCTCATGGCCCTGGTCAACGACTTCTACGCCAACGGCTGCTCCAAGGGCGACTACGCCGCCCTGCTGCTCATGCTGTCCCCCTTCGCGCCCCACATGGTGGAGGAGCTGTGGGAGACCCTGGGCTACGCCGCCCAGCGGGGCGGCATGGCCTGCCAGCAGTCCTGGCCCGCCTACGACGAGAGCAAGACCATCGACGCCCAGGTGCAGATGGCCGTCCAGGTGTGCGGCAAGCTCCGCGCCACCATCACCGTGCCCATGGACAGCGACGAGGCCACTGTGGTGGCCGAGGCCATGAAGGACCCCAAGGTCCAGAAGTTCACCGAGGGCAAGAACCTGGTCAAGACCATCCTGGTGCCCAACAAGCTGGTCAACCTGATCGCCAAGTGATGATGAGAGGCGTGCATCACATCTCCCTCAGGGCCCCGGGCGCCATGCTGGACCTGGGCAACACCCTGCTGGAGGTGACGGCCAACGGCGGGGAGGAGCAGCGGGGCCTGTTCGCCCACATCGCCTTTGCCACCGATGACGTGGACGGGATGATCGCCCGGGTGCGGGCCGCAGGCTGCCCGGTGCTGGTGGAGCCCGGGGACCGGAACCTGGGCGGGGACTATCCCATCCGCATCGCCTTCTGCGCCGGACCGGTGGGGGAGGAGCTGGAGTTCTTCCAGGAGCGGTAAGCGTCCAGGGCCACATCAAGGAAATTTTTTCCCTTTAAAAGATTCCCTTGACAAGACGCTGAATTTTTCATATAATACTACTGTTAAAGCCATATCTAGGCGAAACCGCCTATGCCTGTGGCCCTTTCACGGCAGACAGGTCTGCCGCGTCGGAGGGAGGGGAAATCAATGTCGGAAGTCCGTGTGAAAGAGGGCGAGTCCCTGGAGAACGCCCTGAAGCGTTTTAAGCGCAGCTGCGCCAAGTCGGGCGTCCTGGCCGAGGTGCGTAAGCGCGAGTGCTATGAGAGTCCGAGCGTCAAGCGCCGCAAGAAGTCTGAGGCCGCGCGCAAGAACCGCAAGAAGTTCTACTAAGAATATAAAACCCCGCAGCCGGAAGGCTGCGGGGTTTTTGCTGCCCTGGGCCGGAAACGCGGCGTATCAATCCTCCCTCATCTGCGCACACTGTGGGGGAGGTGATGCAGTATGCGGCGGGAATACAACGACATGTACGCCCTCTTCCGCCACGAACCCGGGGCGGAGGAGTACTTCGAGCGGCTGCCCAGCTATCTTCAGGACCGCATCCGCCCCCGCTACCAGATGGTGAACTCCTTTGCAACGCTGGAGGCATGCGCGGAACGGTTCTGTGGGCCGGAATGAATAGAAAGGACGGGCCAGGACTTCCCCAAATGCGTAGGAATTGACAATTGAAAATTTTTGCCTGTGCTCTATAATGGGGAAAGTTCCTTTTGGGACTTTCCCCATAGTCTATGTGTGTATTCAGAATTCAGCAGAGAGCCAGGTGTGTGATGGAAAAGACGATAGTAAAGAAGAGAGAATCTGCCGGACGGGAGAACAACATCCTCCTGCTGACCGGCCCGATTTTTGTGGAGCTGCTGCTCCAGATGCTGGTGGGCAACGCGGACCAGATCATGGTGGGCTGGGTGGACCCCAACGGCGTGGGCGCCATCGGCAACGCCAACCAGGTGACCAACCTGCTGCTGCTGGTGTTCTCCGTGGTGTGTACCGCCTCCATGATCCTGATCTCCCAGTATATCGGCGCCCGGGACACCAGGAGCGTCAACGAGACCTATACGGTCTCCCTGTTCACCAATATCGTCTTCGGCGTGGCGGTGAGTCTGATCCTGGTGCTGGGCTGCGGACCCATCTTCCGGCTCATGGGCGTCCATGAGGAGATTTTTGAGAAGACCTGCCTCTATATGCGCATCATCGGCGCGGGCATGGTGTTCCAGTCGGTATACCTGACCTTCACCGCCTTCTTTCGCTCCAGCCAGATGATGAAGGAGACCATGGTCATCTCCGTGTTCATGAACTGCCTGAACATCGTGGGCAACTACATCCTCATCAACGGCGTGGGTCCCCTGCCCGCACTGGGCATCGCCGGCGCGGCCATCTCCAGCGGCCTGAGCCGCCTGGTGGGCGTCATCATCATCGCCCTGCTCTTCTGGAAGAAGTTCGGCCCGGTGATCCGGTTCTCCCAGCTGCGTCCCTTCCCCAAGGACCAGCTGCGGCGGCTGCTCCGCATCGGCGTGCCCGCCGGCGGCGAGTCGGTGAGCTACAATATGTCCCAGATCTGCATTCAGACCGTGTGCAACTGCTTTGCCACCTACGTGGTGAACACCCGTGTGTACGCCAACATCTTCGCCAACGTCACCTACATGTTCGGCTCGGCCATGAGCCAGGCCTGCCAGGTGGTGGCCGCCCGGCTCATGGGCGCGGAGCAGGTGGAGGAGACCAACCGCCAGGTGCACCGCACCGTACTCTTCTCCCTGGTGATCTCAGGGGCGGTGTCGGTGCTGCTGTTCCTGGTCTGCGATCCGGTCTACAGCCTCTTCACCACCGACCCCCAGGTGCTGACCCTGGCCAAGACCATCATGCTCATCGAGATCCCCCTGGAGCTGGGCCGGGCGGTGAACATGACCATGTGCCGGGCCCTCCAGGCCTGCGGGGATATCCGGTTCCCCATCATCATCTGCGTCATCGACGCCTGGATCGTGGGCGTGGGTGGCAGCTGGCTGCTGGGCGTGGTATTCGACATGGGTCTGGCTGGCCTGTGGATCGCCATGGCGGCGGACGAGTGCATCCGGGCCGGGCTTTTCCTCTGGCGCTGGCACAGCCGCGCCTGGGTGAACAAGCGCCTGCTGGCAAACTAAAAGATAAAAGGACTGCCTGTCGCAAAAGACAGGCAGTCCTTTTTACGTGGTGGGCACAAAGGGGTCTCCCACGCTGCCGGAGCCGGCGAATCCCGCGGCATCCAGGGCGATCACCGGACGGACGCCCCAGGTGTCGGCGGCGTCCCGCATGTAGAAGTACCCGTCGGTCCCCAGGATGCGCACCATGGAGCCGTTGTTGAAATAGGGGGTGTCCATCCAGCAGGGGGCGCCGGAGAGCAGCCCCTGCCGGGACAGGGAGGCCATCAGGCCGATGTCGGGCAGGCGGACGGTGTCGGTGCAGTCCATGGCCACCGCCTCCTCCATGCCCCGGTCGCTGTAGGCCGGCACGTGGAAGGCGAAGAAGTCGTTGAAGCCGGAGTCGGCCAGGTCCCGATCCGTAATGGACAGCAGCACCCGATGGCTGCCCGTCGCCAGCATCTCCCGCTCCGACTGGTCAAAGGCTGCGGTGAGGAAGTCCCCGTTGAGCCACGCCCGCAGGTCGGAGTCGCTCCAACGGCTGCTGCCGAAGTCCCCGTCCTGGTCAAAGGCCCGTTGGTCCACCGGCTCCGCCGCCAGGAGCAGCCAGGTGCCGTCCTCCTGCTGTTCCGCGGCCTGCCACAGAAGGGGCTTTCCCTCCCAGGCGCCCAGCTGGACGTAGGCCCCTGTCTCCAGGGTGTTGTGGGGCAGCTGTGCCCGTATCAGGGAGATGCCGGCGGGCACGGCCAGCAGCAGGAGGAGCACACCGGCGGTGCTCCCCGCCAGCACGGCGGCGGGGCGGAGCACCCGCTCTGCCGTGGAAAGCCGGTACCCCAGCCAGGCCAGCACCAAGAGGAGCAGCAGGTCGATGAACTGGGCGAAGGCGAACATGTGCTTGGCCAGGTCCCCCTCGCCGTTGGTGACCGTGGGCATCAGGAACTGGTAGGCCATGGAGCCCAGCACAGTGAGCGCCAGGAGGGCGGCGGAGAGCTTGTCCTTGCCCGCGCCCTTCCGGCCCGCCACGGCCCGCCACAGGGCCCAGCAGCCCGCCGCCGTGATGAGCCCAGCGGCCAGCCAGGTGTTGACGGGCAGCTGGCCCCGCAGCCAGCTCCAGCCGCCGAAGCGGCCGGCAAAGGTGAGCCTGGGGTGGGTGGCGTCCAGGTTGGAGAGGTAGTAGGGCCGGATAAAGCCGGTGTGGGCCATGGCCACGTCCAGCTTCTCCAGGTAGTAGCCCGGGTGGGAGAGGTAGAAGAACAGCAGGTCGAACTTGGACACCTGGGAGAAGTCCGCCTTGAACTGCTCGCTCTCCCGGGCGGGGGCCACCCGGTCCATGTAGTAGTTGGAGTTGGCGTATTCCGCCATGTAATCCGGAAGCCCCAGGTCGGAGAGGTACTGATCGGTCTGCTCCGGGGTGGTGTCCTTGAGGACGCCGTAGAACACAGCGTTGTAGTTGGTCTCGTAGTCCATCCAGCCGGGAAGAGAGAGATACACCGCCCCCAGTACCGCCACGCAGGCCACAGCGCCGCCGCACAGCCACTTCCGGTGCTTCTTCTCCGAGCGGAGGAAGAGGACCGCGCCCATACCTAGGGCGCACAGAGCGGCCACCGGCAGGTTGATGAACTTGCTCCAGCCGTACACCACGCAGGCGAGGAAGTACCACCCGGCATTCCAGCCCAGAGAGCCCCGGCGGGTCAGCAGCCGCGGGCCGAACACCGCCATGGCCAGCAGGCCCAGCATCTGCACCGGCTCGCTGTACAGGGAGTTGAAGTAGGTGATATACCCCTCGTCGCACAGGACGAAGAGGACGGCCAGCTTCACCAGCAGGTCGCACCACAGGGAGGGCAGCCGGAAGGAGCGGAACAGCAGGAGCAGCAGCCCGGCATAGCACAGCAGATAGATGAGGCCCAGCACCTGGATGTGGTAGGTGTCCAGGCTCTGGCCGGTGAGGGCGTTGAGGGCCAGATTGCCCGCCAGGGAGGCCCGGACGAACACCAGATGGATGGAGGGGTAGGCGGCGGTGTTGTCCAGATTGAAGAGCAGGTTCCACAGCTTTGCCCCGGCGGGATCCCCCTGAAAGACCATGCGGAAGGTGTCCTCGTACACAAAGGAGCCGGTGCTCTCCGCGTAGTCCAGGGAATTGGTGCTCATCACCCGGCCGAAGTCCCCGTTGTTGGACAATCCCGCCCCGCCGCCGGCGAAGAGCACCAGGGCCATAATGACGGCGGCCAGGGCGGCCAGCAGGAAGGGGCCGAACCGGTCGTAGAATTGGGCCGCCCGGAGGGCGGAAGGCTGTCTGTTCATAGGTCACCTCACGGAAAATGGGGATGGTGGGGTCACAGGGCCGCCTTCAGGTCGGAGAGGAAGCCCTCCACGTCGGCGGCCTGGGTGGCGAAGGAGGTGACCAGCCGGATGACCGTGTGGCGCTCATCCTGGCGGGTCCACACCTCATAGGCGCACAGAGCGTCCAGCACGGGGAGCAGGCTGTCGGGCACCGCGGGGAACACCATGTTGGAGGCCGAGCGGGGGGCCATGGGAATGCCCATAGCCTCCAGACCGGACTGGAGGGCCTGGGCCATGTCCACCGCGTGGCGGGCGATGGTCCAGTAGAGCCCGTCCTCCAGCAGGGTCTGGAACTGGAGGCCCAGCAGCCAGCCCTTGGCCAGCACCGCGCCCCGCTGCTTCTTGATGCGGAAGAAGCCCTCCTGAAGGGCCGGGTTGACGATGACCAGGGCCTCGCCCATGAGGGCGCCGTTCTTGGTGCCGCCGATGTAGAACGCGTCGGTGAGGCGGGCCAGGTCGGGGAGGGTCACGTCGTTCTCCGCCGCGCCGAAGGCGGCCCCCAGCCGGGCACCGTCCAGGAACAGGAGAAGGTTGTTGGCCCTGCAGCAGGCGGAGAGGGCCTCCAGCTCGGCCAGGGTGTACACCGCGCCGTTCTCGGTGGCGTCCGAGATGTAGACCAGCCTGGGCAGCACCACGTGCTCGTTGCGGCCCTCCTCCACCAGCGGGAGGATGAGCTCCGGGGTCAGCTTGCCGTCGGGGGCGGCGTGGGCCTGGAGCAGCTTGTGGCCGGTGGCCTCCACCGCGCCGCCCTCGTGGCCGTTGACGTGGCCGGTGTGGGCGCAGATGACCCCCTCCCAGGGGCGGAGGAAGGCGGCAATAGCGGTGAAGTTGGTCTGTGTGCCTCCGATGAGGAACTGGACGTCCGCCTCAGGGCAGCGGCACAGGTTTTTGATGAGCTGGGCGGCGCTGGCACAGTAGTCGTCGGCGCCGTAGCCGATGACGTGTTCGCCGTTGTGGGCGGCGATGGCGGAGAGGACGGCGGGGTGGGCGGCCTCGGAGTAGTCGTTGCGGAAATTGTACATGTGCGTCACCTCATAGACGAAAAGGGGCCGCAGGCCGCCCCGGGAGCTGGGGCAGGCCTGCGGCCGCCGGGAATCAGAATTTGAAGCTGTCCTTCAGGCTGACGGACCGGTTGAACACCAGGTGGTCAGGGGAGGAGTCCTTGCTGTCCACACAGAAGTAGCCCTGGCGCAGGAACTGGAAGGAGGCGGGGGCGGCGGCGTGGGCCAGGCTGGCCTCCACCTTGGCGCCGGAGAGCACCTCCAGGGAGTTGGGGTTCAGGCAGTCCAGGAAGTTCTTGTCGCCGGCGTCGGGGTCGGCGTCGGAGAACAGGTTGTCGTACAGCCGGATCTCCGCGTCCACGGCGGTGGCGGCGTCCACCCAGTGGATGGTGGCGCCCTTCACCTTGCGGCCGTCGGCGGGATCGCCGCCCCGGGAGTCGGGGTCGTACTCACAGAGGACCTCCACCACGTTGCCGTTCTCGTCCTTCACGCAGCCGGTGCACTTGATGAGGTAGGCGCCCTTCAGGCGGCACTCGGGTCCCTCGGGGTAGAGGCGCTTGTACTTGGGCACCGGGGTCTCCAGAAAGTCCTCGGCCTCGATATACAGGTGGCGGGAGAAGGACACCTCGCGGGTGCCGTCCTCGGGACGGCTGGGGTTGTTCTCCACGGCGAAGGTCTCGCTCTGGCCCTCGGGGTAGTTGGTGACGGTGAGCTTGATGGGGCGCAGCACCGCCATGCGGCGCAGGGCCACCTCGTTCAGGTCCTCCCGCAGGCAGTGCTCCAGGAAGGCGAACTCCACGGTGGAGGCCGCCTTGCTCACGCCGTTGCGCTCGGAGAAGTTGCGGATGGACCGGGGGGTGTAGCCACGGCGGCGCAGGCCGCACAGGGTGGGCATACGGGGGTCGTCCCAGCCGGAGACCCGGCCCTCCTCCACCAGCTGGCGCAGCTTCCGCTTGCTCATGACGGTGTAGTTGATGCCCAGCCGGGCGAACTCGATCTGCCGGGGCTTGGCGGGCAGGTCGCAGTGCTCGATGACCCAGTCGTACAGAGGCCGGTGGTCCTCAAACTCCAGGGAGCACAGGGAGTGGGTGATGCCCTCCAGGGCGTCCTCGATGGGGTGGGCGAAGTCGTACATGGGGTAGATGCACCACTTGTCGCCCTGGCGGTGGTGGCGCATGTGGTTGATGCGGTAGATGACGGGGTCGCGCATGTTGAAGTTGCCGCTGGCCAGGTCGATCTTGGCCCGCAGGGTCATGCGGCCGTTCTCAAACTCGCCGGCGCGCATCCGGGCGAACAGGTCCAGGGACTCCTCCACGGGGCGGTCCCGCCAGGGGGAGCGGGCGGGGGTGTTCACATCGCCCCGGTACTCCTTGAACTGCTCGGGGGTCAGCTCGCAGACGTAGGCCAGGCCCTTCTTGATGAGCTCCACGGCGCAGTCGTACATCTTCTCAAAGTAGTCGGAGGCGTAGTAGAACCGGTCGCCCCAGTCGTAGCCCAGCCAGTGGATGTCCTCCTGGATGGCCTCCACGTACTCCACGTCCTCCTTGGTGGGGTTGGTGTCGTCCATGCGGAGGTTGCACAGGCCGCCGTACTTCTCAGCGGTGCCGAAGTCGATGAAGATGGCCTTGGCGTGGCCGATGTGGAGGTAGCCGTTGGGCTCGGGGGGAAAGCGGGTATGGACGGTCATGCCCTGGAACTGACCACCCTGGGCGATGTCCTCGTCAATGAAATCATGGATGAAGTTTTGGGTCATGGTGGTGTTCAGTTCTTCGGTCATGTTGTTTCACTCCTTAAATGTTCCATTTCTGCCGTGCCGCCGGAAGGCAGCCAGCTAAATCCTTATTTTACCCGCTGCATACAGAAATTGCAATGGATTTCTCACAACAGGGCGGAAAAATCTGTCTCCCTCCGCCCTCAGCCCACCACGTTGATGGGGTTGCCCTCCAGATAGGCGGTGATGTTCCCCGCCAGCAGGGAGATGAGCCGCTGTCTGGTCTCCAGGCCCTTCCAGCCCATGTGGGGGGTGAGGATGACATTTTCCATGTTGTAGAGGGGGTTGTCCTCGGCCGGGGGCTCGGTCTCCTGCACGTCCAGGCCCGCGCCCGCGATGGTCCCGGATCTCAGGGCGTCGATGAGAGCGGCCTCATCCACCAGGGCGCCCCGGGCGGTGTTGATGAGGAAGGCGGTGGGCTTCATGAGGGCGAGGGTGTCCTTGTTGATGAGGTGGCGGGTGGAATCGGTGAGGGGGCAATGGAGGGAGACATAGTCGCTCCGACGGAGCAGCTCCTCCAGGCTGACGCAGGTCACGCCGGGGCCGTAGTCCCGGGGGGTGCGGCTGTAGACCAGCACCTCCATGTCCAGGGCCAGGGCCACCTTTATCACCGCCCGGCCGATGTTGCCCGCGCCGATGAGGCCCAGAGTCTTGCCATTGACCTCCACGTGGTCCAGGCCCAGGCAGCGGGTGAAGTTGCTCCGGTCGCCCCGCTCCAGCATCCGGATCTGGGCCCCCATGGAGGAGCTGAGGCAGAGCAGGAGCATAATGGCCGTGTGGGCCACCCGCTGGGAGCTGTAGGCCGGGATGTTGCACACGGTGATGCCTCTGGCCTTGGCGGCGGCCAGGTCGATGTTGTTGTAGCCGGTGCCCGCCTCGCAGATGAGCTTCACCGAGTCGGGGAACCGGGCGATCAGCTCTGCGGGCACGGGCAGCTCCTTGGTCACGGCGATCTCGCAGCCCTGGAGCCGCTGGATCATCTGCTCCGGCGTGCTGTCGTCATAGATGGTGACGTGGGGGGCCAGGGAAGTCAGGTCCAGCTTCCCGTCGTAGTTCATTTTCGCGGCGTTGAGCACCACGGTGGTTCCGTTCATGGATATCCTTCCTCTCGAGACTGATTGAGCTTACTATATCAGCCCCGGGCGGCGTTGACAAGGGGACAGAAAAGAGCGGCGCGGGAATTTTCCGCGCCGCTCTTGAGAAAATGAGGTTACCGGGCGTAGGCGGCCCGGCCGGTCTCGTAGAGGTTGCCGCCCTGGGCGTCGATGGCCACGGTGAGGGGCAGGTCCTGGACGGTCATCCGCTTGACCGACTCACAGCCCAGGTCCTCAAAGGCGATGACCTCCACCGTCTTGATGCACTTGGCGATCAGAGCTCCGGCGCCGCCCACGGCGGCGAAGTACACCCCGCCGTTGCGGACCATGGCGTCCACCACGGCCTGGGACCGCTGGCCCTTGCCGATCATGGCCCGCAGGCCCAGGTCCAGCAGCCGGGGGGCGTAGGGGTCCATACGGCTGGAGGTGGTGGGGCCGCAGGCCCCCACCGCCATGCCCTGCTGGCCGGGGGTGGGACCGGCGTAGTAGATGACCGCGTCCTTCAGGGGGAAGGGCGGCTCTTTGCCCTGGTCCAGCAGGGCAAAGATGCGCTTGTGGGCCGCGTCACGGGCGGTGTAGATGGTGCCCGACAGGAGCACCCGGTCCCCGGCCCGGAGGGAGGAGGCGGCAGCGGGCAGCTGTTCGGTTGTAAGAGAGAGCGTCTGTGCCATGGCTTATTCCTCCGTCAGGGGCGTGGGGGCCTTGGGGGGCTCCCCTTCGCGGCAGATCTGGAGCAGCTTCTCCAGGGCGGTGTCGTGCTCGGCGAACTCGGCGGTGATGTGCTCCAGGCTGCGGGCCACCCGGTCCAGCTCGCCGGAGGCGTGGGAGATGGTGGCGTCCACATCGGTGCGCAGACGGTCATACCCCGCCTCCACCCGGGTCAGCCACTGATTGACCTGCTCCCGGGTCTCCTTGGCCTTTTTCTCAGCCTCGGCCTGGACGGCCTGGGCCCGGTAGTGGGCGTCCAGCTCGATGCCGCCCACCCGGTCCTTGACGCCGGCGTAGGCTTCGGCGTCCGCCTCCGAGCGGGACAGGCGGGACCGGGCGGCGGAGAGCTCCTCCTCGGCCCGGGTCAGCCGGGCGGTCTTCTCCTCCAGCTCCGCCCGGACGGCGTCCAGCGCGTCGCTCTTCTCCTTCAGCTCGGCGGCCAGAGCCTCGGCCCGGGCGGACAGCTCCTCCTCCCGGACGGCGGCGTCCGAGAGCTTCTTCTCCGCCTCGGAAGCCGCCTTACGGGCCTCTTCCAGGTCCCTGGTCAGGGCGGCTACCTTCTCCCGGTGCTGCCGGGAGGAGGTCTCCACATAGTTCAGCACATCCTGCTTATGAAATCCGCCGAAGGCCACGCTGCGGAACTGCTGCTCACTCATTATGAGACACCTCGTCTTTCTGCGAAAATGGAACCGCAATTATAGACAGTATATCATATCTTTCCGTCCAACACAATGATCTGCGGGCCAGGATGGGCGGACTGACGGGAAAACCGCCCGGGAAATCCTGCGGATAGGGGGAGTTATGAATTGACGTTCCAGCGGAAGGGGTGATATAATATACTGATTTTGTATGCACATATGTTTTGAGGGATATGCTTATGTGGATTTCTGACAAGTGGAACGACTACGAGCTGATCGACTGCGGCGGCGGGGAGAAGCTGGAGCGCTGGGGCAAGTACACCCTGGTGCGGCCCGACCCCCAGGCCATCTGGAACACCCCCCGGGAAAACCGGCTGTGGCGGCATCCTGACGCCCGGTATGCCCGCTCCTCCACCGGCGGCGGCCAGTGGGAGAAGAAGGACGTGCCCGAGCGCTGGCAGGTGAAGTACGGGGACCTGACCTTCAACATCAAGCCCATGAACTTCAAGCACACCGGCCTCTTCCCCGAGCAGGCCGCCAACTGGGACTTTGCCCGGGAGCAGATCAGGAAGGCGGGGCGGCCCATCAATGTGCTCAACCTGTTCGCCTACACCGGCGGGGCCACCGTGGCCTGCGCCGCTGCCGGGGCCAGCGTGTGCCACGTGGACGCGGCCAAGGGCATGGTGGCCTGGGCCAGGGAGAACGCCAAGTCCTCCGGCGTGGAGGACAGGCCCATCCGCTGGATCATCGACGACTGCGGCAAGTTTGTGGAGCGGGAGATCCGCCGGGGCCGGAAGTACGACGCGGTGATCATGGACCCGCCGTCTTACGGCCGGGGCCCCTCCGGCGAGATCTGGAAGCTGGAGGAGAATCTCTACCCCTTTGTGGAGCTGGTGGCCCAGGTGCTCTCCGACGAGCCCCTGTTCTTCCTCATCAACTCCTACACCACCGGTCTGGCCCCCTCGGTGCTGACCTACATTCTGGAGACGGTGGTGTCCAAGCAGCACGGCGGCCACACCGAGAGCGCCGAGCTGGGGCTGCGGGTCACCGAGACCGGACTGGCGCTGCCCTGCGGCGCCACCGGCCGCTGGATGGCCGACCGGTAAAGAACCAACGACAGGGAACGGGAGACAAGAAATGGCCAATTCCATTGTAAAAACCGAAAACCTCCGCTTCTCCTACGAGGCCGAGGGGGGACTCTCCCCGGTGGTGCTGGACGGAGTGGACCTGGAGATCGAAGAGGGCAGCTTTGTGGCGGTGCTGGGCCACAACGGGTCGGGCAAATCCACCCTGGCCAAGCACATGAACGCCATCCTGCTGCCTACCGGCGGCAAGGTGTACGTGGACGGCATGGACACCTGCGACGACGACAAGCTGCTGGACATCCGCCGCACCGTGGGCATGGTGTTCCAGAACCCGGACAACCAGATCGTGGCCAACGTGGTGGAGGAGGATGTGGCCTTCGCCCCCGAGAACCTGGGCGTGCCTCCGGAGGAGATCCGCCGCCGGGTGGACGAGGCCCTCAAGCTGGTGGACATGTACGAGTACCGGGAGCACGCGCCCCATCTGCTCTCCGGCGGCCAGAAGCAGCGGGTAGCCATTGCGGGCGTCATCGCCATGCGGCCCCGGTGCATCGTGCTGGACGAGCCCACCGCCATGCTGGACCCCATCGGCCGCAAGGAGGTGCTGAGCACCATCCGCCAGCTCAACCGGAGCGCGGGCATCACCGTGGTGCTCATCACCCACCACATGGACGAGGCCGCCCAGGCCGACCGGCTGGTGGTCATGAGCAAGGGCAAGGTCATCGCCGACGGAGCGCCCCGGCAGGTGTTCCAGCGGGTGGAGGAGCTGAAGGCCGTGGGCCTGACGGTGCCCGAGACGGTGGAGCTGTGCTGGGAGCTGCGCAAGGAGGGGCTGGACGCCCCCCTGGACGCCCTCAGCGACGAGGAGTGCGCCCAGGCGCTGTATAAGATGATTACCCGGTAAACCGGCATATTTTGCGGGCGTTACCTCCATAAGAGGAATGCACCACTGATAAAAAGGACTGAAGTCATTGGAACCGATTATCCAGACGGAAAAACTCAGCCACATCTATTCCGCCGGCACCCCCTTTGAGCACGGCGCGCTGATCGATGTGGATTTCACGGCCTACCGGGGGGAGTACCTGGGCATCATCGGCCACACCGGCTCGGGCAAGTCCACCCTGATCCAGCACCTCAACGGACTGCTCAAGCCCACCTCCGGCCGGGTGCTCTTTGAGGGCAAGGACATCTGGGAGACCAAGGAGCGCACCCACCAGACCCGCTTCCACGTGGGCCTGGTGTTCCAGTACCCGGAGTATCAGCTCTTTGAGGAGACGGTGTACAAGGACATCGCCTTCGGCCCCCGGAACATGAAGCTCTCCGAAGAGGAGATCGACCGCCGGGTCCGGGAGGCGGCGGCCTTTGTGGGTCTGCCCGACGCCATGCTGGAGCAGTCCCCCTTTGAGCTGTCCGGCGGCCAGAAGCGCCGGGTGGCCATTGCGGGCGTCATCGCCATGGAGCCCTCCGTCCTCATTCTTGACGAGCCCACCGCCGGGCTGGACCCGGTGGGCGTGGAGAGCATCCTGTCCAACATCCACGACTACCACGTGGCCAAGAACGCCACCATCATCATCGTCTCCCACTCCATGGAGGAGGTGGCCCGGACGGTGGACCGGCTGGTGGTGGTCAACGACGGGCGCATCCCCTTCGCGGGCACGCCCCGGGAGGTCTTTGCCCACGAGGAGGAGCTGACCGCCATGGGTCTGGGCGTGCCCCAGGTGACCCGGGTGCTCCACCAGCTGAAAAAGCTGGGCGTGGACGTGGACGACACGGTGTACACCATGGAGCAGGCCAAGGTGGCTGTCATGGCGGCCTACAGAGCGCGGAAGGGGGCGGTGTAAGTGGCGCTGAAGGACATTACCCTGGGGCAGTATTTCCCCGGAAATTCCATTCTCCACCGCCTGGACCCCCGGACCAAGATCCTCCTCACGGCCATGTATATCGTGGCCCTCTTCCTGGCCAAGCAGCTGGTGGGGTACGGCATCATGATGGTGGTGCTGGCCTCGGCCATCGCCGTGTCCAAGGTGAAACTGAAGACCATCTTCCGGGGCCTCAAGCCCATTCTCATTATTATCATCATCACCGCTTTCCTCAACCTGTTCTGGACTCCGGGACAGACCATCTGGAAGTGGGGCTTCCTCAACCTGACGGTGGAGGGCATCTGGTCGGCTGTCTTTATGGTGCTGCGCATCTCCATGCTCATCCTGTGCACCTTCCTGCTGACCTACACCACCTCGCCCATCCTCCTGACCGACGGACTTGAGAATCTGATGGGCCCCCTGAAGAAGATCCATGTGCCTGTCCATGAGCTGTCCATGATGATGTCCATCGCCCTGCGGTTCATCCCCACCCTGATCGAGGAGACGGACAAGATCATGTCCGCCCAGAAGGCCAGAGGCGCCGACTTCGACACCGGCGGCCTGATGGACAAGGCCAAGGCCCTCATCCCGCTGCTGGTGCCCCTGTTCATCTCCGCCTTCCGCCGTGCGGACGAGCTGGCCATCGCCATGGAGTGCCGCTGCTACCACGGCGGCGAGGGCCGCACCCGCCTGCGCCAGCTGAAGTACCGGCGGGCCGACGTGATTTTCCTGGTGTGCGGACTGGCGGTCTGCGTGGCCGTGGGCGTGCTGGCCCGCTTCGGCCTGTGAAAAATTAAGAAATTTCTAATGAAAGCTCTATGACTTTATGAGAAATATAGCGTTAAAATTGATGTACGTGGGCACCGCTTATCACGGGTGGCAGATCCAGAAGAACGCCGTCACCATTGAGGACACGCTGGAGAAGGCGCTGGCCACAGTGGTGGGCCACCCGGTGAAGTGCACCGGCGCGGGCCGCACCGACGCGGGCGTCCATGCGGAGACCTATATCGCCAACTTCCGTACCACCTCCACCATCCCCTGCGACCGGCTCCCCCTGGCGGTGAACACCCGCCTGCCGGAGGACATCGTGGTGGTCAAGGCCACGGAGGTCCACGACGGCTTCAACGCCATCGGCTCCTGTATCAAAAAGGAGTACACCTACCGCATCTACAACTCCCGCATCCGCAACGCCTTTTTTGTCAACCGGGTCTGGTTCTACCCCAAGCACCTGGACGAGACTGTGATGCAGGCGGCGGCCGACCGGTTCGTGGGCACCCACGACTTTGCCGCCGTCCAGTCGGTGGGCACGGAGGTGCAGTCCACGGTGCGCACCGTACACTATTTCAATATGTCCCGCTCGGGGGACATGATCGAGTGCCGGGTGTGCGCCAACGGCTTTCTCTACAACATGGTGCGGGCCATGGTGGGCACCTGCGTGTACGCCGCGGAGGGCAAGTTCCCGCCGGAGGCGGTGAGCGACATTCTGGAGGGCCGCTGCCGCACGGCGGCAGGTCCCACCGCGCCTCCGGGCGGCCTGTACATGACCAAGCTGTGGTACGAAGAGGACGTGCTCTGAGGGGCAGAATTTTTAAGGAATTTGGTGCATACACATGAACGACAGACAGGCGGAGCCCGGCGGCGGGCAGAAGAAAAAAGCGAATATTCTGGTCCGTCTGCTGGCCTTTCTGGTGACGCTGGCCCTGATCTTCGGCGCGGTGACCCTGGTGGTTTACCGGGACCGGCTGAACTTTGACGTGATCCGGCGTTACTTCACCTACCGCAGCCTGGAGCGCAACGACAGCGGACAGGCTGAGTCCTTTGCCCACGAGGGCAGCACCCGGGACATCTTCGTCTCGGCGGGGGAGAACCTGCTGGTGTGCTCCACCACCGGCGTGCGGCTCTTTTCCGGCAGCGGCACCCAGTATGTGGACGAGCAGATCGTGATGGAGCAGCCGGTGGCCATGGCGGCGGGGGAGTGGTCCCTGGCCTATGACGCCGGCGGCAGCACCCTCTACCTGTTCCGGGACAAGGAGAAGGTGTTCTCCCTGGGCGCGGAGGATGACAAGACCATCCTGTCCGCCCGGATCAACGCTGCCGGCTGGCTGGCCGTGGTCACCCAGGCCGCCAGCTACAAGGGCTCCATCATGGTGTACAATCCCCAGCAGCAGCCGGTGCTCCAGCTGAACCGGTCCAGCGGCTTTGTGATGGACGCGGTGGTGACGGAGGACGGGAAGTACCTGGCGGCGGTGACGGTCAGCCAGAGCGGCGCGTCCTTTGTCAGCAGCCTGGACTTCTACCGACTGGACCGGACCGAGGAGGAGACCGAGCCGGACGTGTCCAGCACGCTGGACGGCAGCGTGGTCCTGGACCTGCGGCAGCAGGGCGATGCCCTGTGGGCCCTGGGGGACACGGGGGTGTTTGACTTCTCCCTGGCGGAGAAGAGCCTGGGGCAGCGGCAGGGCGCCTACAGCTACCCCGACCAGTACCTGAAGGAGTTCTCCCTGGACGGGGACGGGTACGCGGCGCTGCTGCTGGGCAAGTACCGGGCCGGCACCCAGGCCCAGCTCCTGGTGACCGACCAGTCGGGAGCCGTGACGGGCACCCTGGACATCGGGGAGCAGGTGCTCTCTCTGTCCGCGTCGGGGCGGTATATCGCCGTGCTCACCGCCGACCGGCTGGACATCTACACCTCGGATCTCCGCCTCTATGACAGCCTGTCCGGCACCCAGAACGCCCAGAAGGTGCTCATGCGGTCGGACGGCACAGCCATGCTCATCGGCGCGAAGACCGCCCGGCTCTACATCCCGGGCTGAATCAGAAACCCTTTTTGAGATTCCATATGGAGGTTCCCATGGCTTATCTGGTATTTGACATCGCAATTCTGGCCATTCTGGCCGTCTTCGCCTGGCGGGGCGCGTCCAGGGGCTTTGTGCTCTCCCTGTGCGGCCTGCTGGCCGTGATCGTGGCCTTTGTGGGGGCCAGCTTCCTGGCCGGGCTGCTGGCGCCCAAGGTGGGCGCCGCCCTGGAGCCCCGATTCGCCCAGGCCATTGAGGAGAAGCTGGAGGAGCAGTTCCAGCAGTCCGACCCGGTGGGGGACGCCGCCGCCGGCCTGACGGAAGGGGAGGACTATCCCCTTCAGGACGTGCTGTCCGTGCTCAAGGATATGGGACTCTATGAGGACCTAGTGAACACCATCGACCAGGCGGTGCAGGACGGCATGACCGCCGTGGCCGCCAACGCGGCAGCGGCCGTGGCCGCCGCCATCGCCCAGTCGGTGGCCTATACGGTGATCTTCACCGTCGCGTTCGCGGCCATCCTGATCGCGTGGAAGGTGTTCTCCCATGCGGTGGACCTGGTGGCAAAGCTGCCCGGCCTGAACTTCCTCAACAAGACCGGCGGCGCGGCCATGGGCCTGATTAAGGGCGTGATCATCCTCTTTCTGGCGGCCTGGATCATCCAGTACTCCGGCAAGCTCATCCCGGAGGAGGCAGTCCAGCAGACCCACCTGCTGAAGTTTTTCATGACCACCAACCCTCTGGCTCTGCTCCAGGGCCTGTAACGGAGCATCTCCGCCATTCCACACAAATGAAGGTGTTAACGATGAACGTGCCCAATTTCCTCTCCCTGCTCCGGCTGGCCATGGTGCCGGTCTTCGCGGTGGTGTTCTTCCAGCCCTTTCCCACGGCCCGGTACTGGGCGGCCGGGGTGTACGCCCTGGCCTTTGTCACCGACGTGGCCGACGGCTACATCGCCCGCCACTTCAACCAGATCACCCGCCTGGGGCGGATTCTGGACCCGCTGGCCGACAAGCTGATGACCTTTACGGTCATCGTCTGCATCACGGCGGCGGGCATCATCCCCATCTGGGCGGTGATCATCTTCTTCTGCAAGGAGGCCGCCATGGGCCTGGGCGCCCTGTCCATGCTCCACAAGATCGACGACGTGATCCCCTCCAACTGGCTGGGCAAGATCTCCACCTTTGTGTTCTTTGTGGTGTGCGCCGCCCTGGTGCTCTTTCCCCAGATCCCCCGGGGCTGGGCCACCGGCATGATCTCCTTCGCCCTGGCCCTGACCATCCTGGCCTTCCTCTACTACCTGTGGCTGTACGTGAGCGTACTGGGCAAGAAGAAGTGAGTCCGCCGGCCCGGAGGGCTGGAAAATAAAAAACCAAGTAAATTACCAGAAATTCATACCCAGTTCACAATTTCGCTCTAGAATTTTTTCTCCGGGGCACAGTAGGGCCCCAAGGGGAGAAAATATCCCCCTTAAAGGAGCTGAACGATATGCAACCTACACTCTGTTCCAGATGTCATAAGAATGTGGCTGTTATTTTTATCCAGAAAATCGAGGGCGGCGAGACCAAGAGCGAGGGCCTGTGCCTGAAGTGCGCCAGAGAGCTGGGCATCAAGCCCGTTGAGGATATGATGCAGAAGATGGGCATCACCGACGAGGACCTGGACGGCCTGACCAACGAGATGCTCTCCGCCTTTGGCGGCGCCGAGGGCATGGAGGGCCTGGTGCCGCAGGGGGAGGACCCCGGCAGCGACGAGGACGACGAGGGCCGCACGGCCACGTTCCCCTTCCTCAACAAGCTCTTCGGCGGCGCCCAGGGCGGCGACAGCCAGCCCAAGGAGGAGTCCCGTCCCCGGGAGGACAAGCCCGGCAAGGAGCGGGCCCCCAAGCGGAAGTTTTTGGAGAATTACTGTATCTCCCTGACCCAGAAGGCCGCCGAGGGCAAGCTGGACAACATCGTGGGCCGGGATGAGGAGATCGAGCGCACCATCCAGATCCTCAACCGCCGCCAGAAGAACAACCCCTGTCTCATCGGCGAGCCCGGCGTGGGCAAGACCGCCATCGCCGAGGGCCTGGCCCAGCGGATCTACGCGGGCAAGGTCCCCTACAAGCTCCAGGACAAGGAGGTCTACCTGCTGGATCTGACCGCCCTGGTGGCGGGCACCCAGTTCCGCGGCCAGTTCGAGAGCCGGATGAAGGGCCTGATCGACGAGGTCAAGAAGCTGGGCAACATCATCCTGGTCATCGACGAGGTCCACAACATCGTGGGCGCCGGCGACGCCGAGGGCAGCATGAACGCCGCCAACATCCTCAAGCCCGCCCTGTCCCGGGGCGAGATCCAGGTCATCGGCGCCACCACCCTCACCGAGTACCGCAAGTACATCGAGAAGGACTCCGCCCTGGAGCGCCGGTTCCAGCCTGTCATCGTGGAGGAGCCCTCCATTGAGGACGCGGTGAAGATCATCATGGGCATCAAGTCCTACTATGAGAAGTACCACTTCGTGTCCATCTCCCCCGAGATGGCCCGTATGGCCGTGACCATGAGCGAGCGGTACATCACCGACCGCTACCTGCCCGACAAGGCCATCGATCTGATCGACGAGGCCTGCTCCGACGTGAACCTCCACAACGCCAATCTGGCCCGGGAGGCCCAGCTGAAAAAGGAGCTGGAGCAGATCTCCAAGGAGCGGGAGGCCCTGGTGGCCGAGGCCAACAGCCGGGACTTCAAGCGCCAGAGCGACCTGAAGGCCAACGAGAGCCGGCAGTCTGAGATCCGCCGGGAGCTGAGCAAGCTCACCGAGCAGTACAACGCCCTGGCTGCCGCCGGCGGCCAGGAGGCCGGCATGAAGGACAACGAGCGGGAGCAGGGCCGTCTCCAGCGGGAGCTGCAGAAGCTGGTCCAGGACCGGAGCGCCCTCAACGCCTCCACCGGCGACGAGGACTACCAGCGCCTGGCCGTCATCAAGAGCCGGGAGCTCCAGCTCCAGCAGGAGCTGGACAAGCTGGAGGCCCAGAGCGCCCCGCCCCTGACTGTGGGCCATCTGGCCCGGGTCATCGAGCTGTGGACCAAGATCCCCGCCAGCCAGATCCAGGAGGCCGAGTACGAGCGCCTGGCCCAGCTGGAGAACCGGCTCAAGGAGCACATCATCGGCCAGGACGACGCGGTGAAGGCCGTGGCCGCCGCTGTCCGCCGCGGCCGCGTGGGCATCGCCTCCAAGCGCAAGCCCGTGTCCTTCATCTTCGTGGGCTCCACCGGCGTGGGCAAGACCGAGCTGGTCAAGCGGCTGGCCATGGACATGTTCCACTCCCCCGAGTCCCTCATCCGGCTGGATATGTCCGAGTTCATGGAGAAGTTCGCGGTGAGCCGCATCATCGGCTCGCCCCCGGGCTACGTGGGCTACGACGAGGCCGGCCAGCTCACCGAGAAGGTCCGCCGCAAGCCTTACTGCGTCATCCTCTTCGATGAGATCGAAAAGGCCCACCCCGACGTACTCAACATCCTGCTCCAGATTCTGGACGACGGCCACATCACCGACGCCCAGGGCCGGAACGTGAACTTTGAGAATACGGTCATCGTCATGACCTCCAACGCGGGCAGCGAGGCCAAGGGCTCGGGCAGCGTGGGCTTCGGCCGCACCGCCGCCGAGCAGGGCCGCGAGCGGGCTATGAAGGCCCTGGAGAGCTTCCTGCGGCCCGAGTTCATCAACCGGGTGGACGAGATCGTCTACTTCAACCGGCTCAGCGAGGACAACTTCAAGGCCATCGCCGGCATCATGCTGGGCGAGCTGAAGGGCACCCTGGGCGAGAAGGGCATCACCTTCACCTACGACGACAGCCTGCTGGACTACCTGGTGAAGAAGTCCTACTCCCTGACCTACGGCGCCCGCAACCTGCGCCGCCAGATCCAGAAGGACCTGGAGGACCCCATCGCCACCCGCATCATCGAGAGCTATCTCAACCCCATCCGCACCCTCCACGCCTCTTCCGACGGGGAGAGCGTGCAGATCACCGGAGAATAAGCAGGACGGAGCAAGCGGCTGCCGCTTGCTCCGTCTCTTTGTCCCAAAAACGCGCCCCGCCTCAGACACTCTGAGGCGGGGCGCGTTTTGTCGTTCTTACTGTCTGATGGTGCGGAGGATCTCACCCTCGGCGGAGATGACCGAGATGGTGAGGGGGATGGCCTTGCCGGAGTTGGCCACAGCCTGCTCCGCGGCCCGCTGGATGCCGCCGCAGCAGGGCACCTCCATGCGCGCCACGGTGACGCTGCGCACGTCGTTGCGGCGGAAGATCTCGGTGAGCTTGTCGGTGTAGTCTCCCTCGTCCAGCTTGGGGCAGCCCACCAGCACCACCCGGCCCCGGATGAAGTCCCGGTGGAAGGCGCCGTAGGCATAGGCGGTGCAGTCGGCGGCGATGAGCACGTCGGCGCCGCTCAGCCAGGGGGACATGGGGTTGACCAGCTTGATCTGGACCGGCCACTGCCGCAGCTCGCTGGGGATCTCACCGGCGGCGGCGGGGCGGGCCTCACGGCGGATGGCACGGCTCATGCTGCCCGGGCAGCCGCAGGGGCTGGGCGCGGCAGCGGCCTTCTCCTTGGCCGCCTTGGAGGCCATGACGGCGGCGTGGTCGTAGGCGGGCGCCTCCCGTTCCTCAAAGGTGATGGCCCCGGTGGGGCAGGCGGGGAGGCAGTCCCCCAGGCCGTCGCAGTAGTCCTCGCGGAGCAGATGGGCCTTGCCGTCCACCATGCCGATGGCCCCCTCATGGCAGGCCGCCGCGCAGGCGCCGCAGCCGTTGCACTTGTCCGCGTCAATCTTGATAATCTTCCGAATCATAGGGAAAACCCTCCTTGCGTTTGTAAGGAAATCATACTATACTGGTATCACATTTTCTGTTGCAATTGCAACGCAGGAGGAAAAAACATGGGGAAATTTCTGCCGGTGCTCCGAAAGACACCTCTTTTCGCCGGAATTGCAGAGCAGGATATGGAGGCCATGCTGGACTGCCTGGGGGCGGTGGAGCGGAAATTCAGCAGGGGAGAGGCGGTGTTCCGGGCCGGGGAGCCCGCCCGCTGGCTGGGCGTGGTGCTGTCCGGGCGGCTCCAGGTGTGCCGGGAGGACCGGGAGGGCCGCAGGACCGTGCTCTCCTCGGTGCCTCCGTCGGGCATCTTCGGCGAGGCTCACGCCTGTGCCGGAACCGAGGCCCTGCCGGTGTCGGTGTGGGCGGTGGAGGACAGCGGCGTGCTGCTGCTGGACATCGCCCGGGTGGTGGGGGTCTGCCCCTCCTCCTGCACCTTCCACAGCCGTCTGGTCACCAACCTGCTGTCCGTGCTGGCGGGGAAGAACATCCTCCTGTCCGCCAAGCTGGAGCATGTGTCCCAGCGGACCATCCGGGAGAAACTGCTCTCCTATCTCTCCGCCCAGGCGGCCAGGGCCGGGAGCGATTCCTTTGCCATCCCCTTTGACCGGCAGGCCCTGGCGGACTATCTCTGCGTGGACCGGAGCGCCCTGTCCCGGGAGCTGTCCGCCCTGCGGCGGGAGGGGATTCTGGAGGCAGAGAAGAACCGCTTCCGGCTGCTGCGGTAGAGAAAAAATTTCTCGTCCCATGTGAAACCTTTTTCTCCGTCCGTCCGTATATCAGAGCGAAACCGGTTTTAGGAAGAGAGGAGTGGCGGCATGGAGGATGAAAAGCTGGTGCGCCGCCTGCAGAAGGGCAGCCGCACGGCGCTGGAGCAGGCCATCAACCGATATACCGCCTATGTCGGTACCATTGTCTGGCGCACCCTGGGGGCCTCCGCCACCCGGGAGGACATGGAGGAGGTGGTCTCCGATGTGTTCCTCAGCCTGTGGTCCCATGTGGGCGAGCTGGACCCGAAACAGGGCCTGCGGCCCTGGCTGGGGGCAGTGGCCCGCAACCGGGCCACGGACTGCCTCCGCAGGTCAAAGCCCACCGTGCCCCTGCCGGAGGACGACGGGCCGTCCCCGGCGGAGGGACCGGAGGAGACCGCCGCCGCCAGAGACCAGGCGGAGCGGCTCTGGCAGGCGGTGGACGGCCTGGGGGAGCCGGACCGGACTCTCTTCCTCCGACACTACTACTACGGCGAGAAACTCAGCGAGGCGGTACGGGGCCTGGGCCTGAGCCCGGGCGCAGCCCGCATCCGTCTGTCCCGGGGCAGGAAAAAGCTCCGGGAGATTCTGACGAAAGGAGGGGAAGGACTGTGAGCAGCATGGAACGGCTCTGGAAGGACATGGAGCTGAACGGCCCATGCCCGGAAATCAACCCCGCTGACATTCGGCGCAGGGTGAACACCGCCCTCAATGCCGACCCCTCGGAGAGGAGCATCTATATGAGACAGAAAATCCGCATTGCCGCCGTGATGGCCGCCGCGATGATCGCCCTCACCGGCACCGCCCTGGCAGTGGGCACCAACTGGGACGCCCTGATGGAGCACCTGGGCATCTTCGCCCCCTATGTCCAGGACGTGGACGGCGTGTCCGTCACCGACCAGGGGCTGAAGGTCAGCGTGGTGGCCGCCCTCAGCGACGAGAGCGGCACCAAGACCTACGTGTCGGTCACCGACCTGACCGGCGACCGCCTGAGCGAGAACCTGACCTACAATGGCAGGCTGGGCACCAGCTGCATCAGCTACGACCCTGAGACCCGCACCGCCCTGCTGGAGATGCCCATGATGACCAGCCGGTATTTCAATGAGGACGGCAGCCTGACCCTGACCTTTGCCAGCTTCCAGCCCGGACTCCGGGAGCTGACGGGCATCCCCTTCCCGGAGGAGGTCCTGAGCACCGCCGCCCGCAGCAGCCGCCTGTTCACCGACGAGGAGCTGACCGAGAAGTCGGTGAACTCGGGCGCCGAGGCCAGGGGACTGCTGCCCGGCCAGAACCCGGTGAAGCTGGAGGGCACCGACCTTATCTGGATTTCCTCCTCCGGCTTTGATGAAAACGGCGTGTTCCATATCCTGTATGAGATGGCGGAAGACGTAACGTGTGCCGCAGACCCCACCCCCTTCATGAAGCTGGATAACCGGGAAATACTCAGTTACAGAATCAACCAGCTTGTCTGGGGGGACGGGCGCTATCTGGACGTCAGCTTCCCCGACAGCGATGTGTTTACCAGGGAGAGCCTGTCCCATCTGGAGCTGGAGGACATGGACATCAGGCTCTATACCGAGGAGAGCATTGAGGGAAACTGGGAGCTGACCTTCTTCCCCAAAAATTTGTCCCAGCGGTCAGCCACCATGTCCGAGACCCTCAGCGGCATGTCCATGACGAGTGTGGACCTGACCGCCATCAGCCTCCGTCTGGAGCTGACCAGCAAGGGCGGCACTCCCGCCGCCTATCCGGTCAGCGTCTACCTGGCCGACGGCACCCGGATTGACATCGAGGGCTGGGGCCAGATCTCCGACCTGGATGAGCGGATGACTCGGGTTGTTGAGGATGGGAAGGTGTACTACGGGATTGATGTGACAGAGCCGGGGAAGGAGCGGCACTTTGCCGTCACCTGGTATTTCCCCGCGCCCATTGACCCGGCGCAGGTCACCGGCTTCTCCCTGGGCTACCGGATGTACGCCATCCAGGATGGCGCCGCCGTGCCCACCGGCTGGCTCACCGAGCTGCCCGGCCAGAAAAAGTGACCCATAACAATAAGACCCTCTGCCCGGAACACAACTGTTCCGGGCAGAGGGCCATTTTCTGCGTTTCAGGCGTGCTCAGTCCTGGCGCTGGACCAGGGCCTCGCCGGCGGTGTAGATGTCGCCGGCGCCCACGGTGAGGATCAGGTCGCCGGGGCGGGCAAGCTGGGCCAGGGCGTCGGTCACCTCGGGGAGGGTGGCGAAGTACCGGGAGCCGGGGATGCGCTCGGCCAGGTCCCGGGAGGAGATGCCGATGGTGTTGTCCTCCCGGGCGGCGAAGATCTCGGCCAGCAGGGTCACGTCCGGCTCCTGGAGGACCTGGACGAAGTCGTCGAACAGGGCCTTGGTGCGGGAGTAGGTGTGGGGCTGGAAGGCGCAGATGATCCGATCATAGCCCAGGCTTCTGGCGGCGGCGAAGAGGGCCTTCAGCTCGCCGGGATGGTGGGCGTAGTCGTCGTAGACCTCGGCGCCGTGGTAGCTGCCCTTGTGCTCAAAGCGGCGGGCGGCGCCCCGGAAGGCGGACAGGCCGTCCTCCACCGCCTTGGCGGGCATGCCCAGCACAATGGCGGACGCGGCGGCGGCCAGGGCGTTCTTCACGTTGTGCACCCCGGGCACCCGGAGGGACACATGGGCAAAGGGCTGGCCCTTCCAGATGATATCAAAGGTGGGCAGGCCCCGGTTCCAGGTCAGGTTGGCGGCGTGGACGTCGCCCTCCTCCAGGCCGAAGGTGACCATGGGCCGGGTCTCGCCCTCCAGGGTGTGCATGGTGTTCTCGTCGTCCCGGTTGGCCACGATGACGCCGTCCTCGGGCACCAGGTCGGCAAAGGTGCGGAAGGAGTGCTCCACGTCCGCCAGGTCCTTGAAGAAGTCCAGATGGTCGGCCTCGATGTCCAGGATCACCGCCACGGTGGGGAAGAAGGAGAGAAAGGAGTCGCAGTATTCGCAGCTCTCCAGGATGATGGTGTCGCCCCGGCCCACCCGGTGGCCAGCCCCCAGCAGGGGCAGGGTGCCGCCGATCATCACCGTGGGGTCGGCCTGGGCGGCCATGGCGATGTGGGTGCACATGGAGGTGGTGGTGGTCTTGCCGTGGGTGCCGGAGATGCACAGGGCGTTCTTGTACCCCCGCATGATGGCGCCCCAGGCCTGGGCCCGCTCGAAGACGGGGATGCCCCGGGCGTGAGCGCCGGAGATCTCAGGGTTGTCGTTGTGGGCGGCGGCGGTGCGGATGACCAGCCTGGCGCCGTTCAGGTTCTCGGCCCGGTGGCCGATGGCCACCTGGATGCCCAGGGAGCGCAGATGCTCCACCGTGGCGCTCTCGTGCATGTCGGAGCCGGTGATGACCATGCCCATGCCGTGGAGCACCTCGGCCAGGGGGGCCATGGATACGCCGCCGATGCCCACCAGATGGGCGTGGCAGCCGGGGACGAAATAATCGTGAATATTCAAATCAGACACAGGGAGCACTCCCTTTTCTTGAAAATATAATATGAAATGATACTTGGTCTTGCCCAGGAAAAATATTATAATATGAACCAAGGAAAATGGCAAGGCCAATTCCATATGTCTCCATTATAGACGCGGACGGCGGAAAACATACCGGAGAGAAGGTGAGGCGCATGGATACGAGTGTGATTCCCGGCGGCGTGGCGGCGCTGTGCGCCCGTCTGCGGGCGGCGGGACGGGAGGCCTACCCGGTGGGGGGCTGCGTCCGGGACCTGCTGCTGGGGCGCGCTCCAGGGGACTGGGACGTGACCACCTCCGCCCAGCCGGAGGAGGTCATGGCACTCTTTGACCGCACCGTGCCCACCGGCATCAAGCACGGCACCGTGACCGTGCTGACAGAGGACGGCGGGGTGGAGGTCACCACCTTCCGCGCCGAGAGCGGCTATGCCGACGGACGGCACCCGGACGCGGTGACCTTTGGCGGCGACCTGGCGGGGGACCTGTCCCGCCGGGATTTCACCATCAACGCCATGGCCCTGGGGCCGGACGGGGCGGTCATCGACCCCTTCGGCGGCCGGAGGGATCTGGCGGACCGGGTGATCCGCTGCGTGGGGGAGCCGGAGCGCCGCTTCCGGGAGGACGCCCTGCGGATGCTGCGGGCGGTGCGGTTCTCCGCCCAGCTGGGCTTTGCCATTGAGAGCGCCACGGCGGAGGCCCTGCGCAAGAGCGCCGGACTGACTGCCCGCCTGTCCGCCGAGCGGGTGCGCACCGAGCTGGAGAAGACCCTGCTCTCGCCCTGGCCGGAGCGGGGAGAGGGGCTGTTCGCCTGGGGGCTGCTGTCCCCCTTCGTGGGGGCGGAGGCCCAGCCCGACCTGACCACCCTCCACCGGGTGGCCGCCAGTCCGCTGGAGCGGTGGGCCGCCCTGTGCGCCCTGCTGTTGGACGAGGGGGATATCACCGACGCGGGGGACTTTCTCAGGGCCCTGCGTCTGGACGGCCGCACCGTCCACGCCTGCGCCGCCGGGGCGGAGCTGGGGAAGCATATGCCCCGGGACAGGGCGGCGTGGCGCCGGGCCCTGGCGGAGCAGGGGGAGGACGCCTGTACGGCCGCCGCTGCCATGGAGGACGCCCGCACCGGCGGCGCATACCGGGAGGCGCTCCGGGAGACCCTGGCGGAGGGGAACTGCGTGACGGTGCGGGACCTGGCGCTGTCCGGGGCGGAGCTGCTGGCCATGGGCTACCGCGGCGCGGACATCGGCGCGGCCCAGCGCCGGCTGCTGGACCACGTGCTGGACCACCCGGAGGACAACCGCCCGGAGCGGCTGAGGGAACTGCTGAAGTGAAGACGGGAGACTGAGGGACGGCCCATGGCCGTCCCTTTTTTGTATGGGACAGGCAAATGGGGCGAGGTTCTGTCATATGGATAACAGGACGAGGAGGTGGGCGCGGTGGAGAAGCGGCAGAAGCGGGAAGGGCTGCTGGAAAAGACGGCTCAGGTCCTGGACCTGCCCGGGGACGTGGTGGCCGGGCTGCCCCGGGTGGAGATCACCGGCAGCCGGGAGCTGCGGATGGAGAACCACAAGGGGATTCTCGCCTACGGCACCGAGGAGATCCACGTCTCGGGCGGCAAGCTGATCCTGAAGATCCGGGGCAAGGGCCTGGAGCTGAAGGCCATGAACGCCAGCGAGCTGCTGATCACAGGGGAGATCGAAGGGGTGGACCTGACATAGGGCCGCTGGAGGTGGAGCATGCAGAAGGTGATCAATTTTCTCCGGGGAAGCGTGCGCCTGGAGGCGGAGGGGGCTTTTCCCGAGCGGTTTCTGAACCTGTGCGCCCAGAACGGCGTGGCCTTCTGGGCCGTGGAGTGGCTGGAGACAGGCCGGGTGGCCATCACCGTCCCCCGGCGTGACGCCAAACGGGCCCAGGCCCTGGGGGAGCGGGCCTCCTGCCAGGTGAAGCGGCAGAAGAGCGGCGGCGTGCCCTTTTTCCTGGCCCGGTTCCGCAGGCGGTACGCCCTGCTCACCGGGCTGGTGCTCTCCCTGGCGGCTGTGTGCGTGCTGTCTCAGTTCGTGCTCACCGTGGAGGTGTCGGGCAATGAGACCGTCACCACGGCGGAGATCCTCACCGAGCTGCGCCGTCTGGGGGTGCGCCCGGGGGTGTACGGCCCTGGCATTGACCCGGCGGCCACGGCCCAGAAGCTGCTGCTGCAGCTGGATGATCTGTCCTGGTGCGCCATCAACCTGAAGGGCACCGTGGCCGAGGTGCTGGTGCGGGAGCGCATCGAGCCGCCGGAGGTGGTGGACGAGACGGAGCTGGGGGACGTGGTGGCCGCAGTGCCCGGCATTGTGACCCAGGTGGAGGTGCTGGGAGGCGAGCCCGCCGTAGAGGAGGGGGACACGGTGGTGGAGGGGCAGGTGCTCATCACCGGCAACATCCACATGGAGGGGGCGCAGTACAGCGGCATCGACCTGGGCTGGCGGCAGGTGCGGGCCCAGGGCCGGGTGTACGCCCGCACCTGGCGCACACTGGAGGCGGAGATCCCACTGACGGCCCAGGTCAAGGCCTACACCGGAGAGAAGCAGTCCTTCTGGTCCCTGAGCCTGTTGGGCTGGCGGGTCAATTTTTATGGAAACAGTAGCATTTCCTATGAGAGGTATGATAAAATAAGCGACGTATGGACCGCCCGTCTGCCCGGCGGACAGGAGATGCCCCTGTCCCTGACCAGGGAGACGGTCCGGGCCTACCAGACCGTCTCCGCCCAGGTGGACCCGGCCGCGGCGGAGGCGCTGCTCCGGGGGCAGCTGGAGGAAGACCTGCTGGACGCCCTGGGGGAGAAGGGAGAGGTGGTCTCCATGGACTTTACCACCCGGGAACAGAGCGGCATGCTCCTGGTCCGGCTCCAGGCCGAGTGCAGGGAGGAGATCGGGCGGTTTGTGCCCTATGAGGGACAACAGAAAAACGAAACCCAGCCAGAGGAGGGCCAAGACCTTTCAGGCTGAAGCAGCGAGGAGCGTAGAAGTTTGATTGAACAGACGATAAGCATGGAACGAATGGAGGAGGCCGTCAATATCTTCGGCTCCTTTGACGAAAATATCCGCATCATCGAGCGGGAGCTGGGCGTCACGGTGGTGAGCCGGGACGGGGAGCTGAAGGTGTCCGGCGAGGCGGAGAACGTGATGTACGGCGTGAAAGCCATCCAGGGGCTCATCTCCCTCTCCGCCCGGGGCGAGACCATCAACGAGCAGAACGTGCGGTATATCATCTCCCTGGTCCGGTCGGGCAACGAGGACCGGATCGGGGACCTGGCCCGGGACGTGCTGTGCGTCACCGCCAAGGGAAAGCCCATCAAGGCCAAGACCATCGGCCAGAAGAAGTACGTGGAGGCCATCAAGAAGAACCTGGTCACCCTGGGCATCGGCCCGGCGGGTACCGGCAAGACCTACCTGGCGGTGGCCGCGGCGGTGGCCGCCTTCCGGGACAAGCAGGTCAACCGCATCATCCTCACCCGCCCGGCGGTGGAGGCCGGCGAGCGGCTGGGCTTCCTGCCCGGCGACCTGCAGAGCAAGGTGGACCCCTACCTGCGTCCCCTGTATGACGCCCTCTTTGAGATGCTGGGGCCGGAGACCTATCAGAAGTACCTGGAGCGGGGCAACATCGAGGTGGCCCCCCTGGCCTACATGCGGGGCCGCACCCTGGACGACAGCTTCATCATCCTGGACGAGGCCCAGAACACCTCCCGGGAGCAGATGAAGATGTTCCTCACCCGCATGGGCTTTGGCTCCAAGATCGTCATCACCGGCGACGTGACCCAGATCGACCTGCCCAGCGACAAGGTCTCCGGCCTGAAGGAGGCCATGCGGGTGCTGAGCGGCGTGGAGGACATCGCCATCTGCAAGCTGGGCCAGGCCGACGTGGTGCGCCACGTCATTGTCCAGCGGATCATCAAGGCATACGAAGAGGACGAGAACCGCCGCAACGCCAAGCGTGCCAGAGAGAAGGAGGGGCGCTGACCATGAAGAAGATGTTCTGGGGGCTGCTGTTTCTGTTCATTGACATCAACCTGGGGCGGCTGTGTGTCACCCCGGCCTGGGTGGGCTATCTGCTGATCTGGTCCGGCCTGGGCGAGGTGCCTGAGAGCAAGGTTTTCCAGAACATCAGGAGCCTGACCGTGGGCGCGGCCATCTTTACCGGTCTGATGTGGCTGAAGCAGCTCTTGAATGTGACAATTGCCATGGCGGTTATTGAAGTGGCGCTGACTATCGCGGGGGTCTGCCTTCAGCTGCTGGTCACCTACCGCATTGTGGAGGGCGTCCGGGAGCTGGAGGCGGTCTACAACCGGGACATGAGGAGCGCCGGACTTCTGGCGGGCTGGAAGGTCATGCTGGGCGGCATCATTGTGGCCTACGCGCTGATCTTCTTCGTCCCCGGACTGGCTCTGGCCGGCCTGGTGCTCACCTTTGCGGCGGCCATCTATTACGCGGTAGCGTTCTGGGAGGCCGCCCAGGCCTATAGGGAGGCGGCGATGGGGCAGTGACACGTTTTGAATGGTTCGGCTATACGGTGGAGGTGGATGAGTCCGCCACACGGGATTATTACGCCCAGGCGGAGCCCTGGGACTGTGAATGCGGCCACTGCCGCAATTTCGTGGCTTTGGCCCGGGTGCGGAAGCTGCCGGAGGAGTTGCTGGCCATTCTGGACAGCCTGTCCATCCCGCCGGAGAAGGCCACCTATGTGTGCGAGCTCTACCACGAGGAGAACTGGCGGGAGAAGGGGCTGCTCTATGAGCTCTCCTGGCGTGTGGCGGGAACCATTCTGGACAGACCCGCCGGGAAGGACAACGGCCCCGATTGGGGGCCGCTGGTGAATCTGCCCTGGGGTAGTATGATACTGGGCCACGAGACCTTCCCGGTGGAGCCGGAATTTCCGCTGCCCCACTTTGACCTGGACTGTACCCTGTACCTGCCCTGGGTGCTGGACGAACATGTGGACAGCCCAAAGAAAAAGAAGGAGGATGCTCCGTGAACCATGAACTGATTATTGAGACTGAGGTGGAGGGCGCTGAGCCCTACGCCGACCTGCTGCGGCAGGTCATTCCCGCCGCCCTGGAGGCGGAGGGGGTGGCGGTGCCCTGGGAGGTGGACGTGCTCTTCACCGACGACGAGGGCATCCACCAGATCAACCTGGAGCAGCGGGACGTGGACCGTCCCACCGACGTGCTCTCCTTCCCCATGTTCGACCTCCGGCCCGGGGAGCATCCCACCGAGGAGGACGCCGACCCGGGCACCGGACTGGTGCCTCTGGGGGACATGGTCATCTCTCTGGAGCGTGCCAAAGCCCAGGGGGAGGAGTACGGCCACGGCACCCGCCGGGAGGTGGCCTATCTGGCCGTCCATTCGGTGCTCCACCTGCTGGGGTACGACCACATGGACGAGGGCCCCATGAAGGCCCAGATGCGGGCGCGTGAGGAGGCCATCCTGGAGCAGCTGGGGATCACCAGAGGACAGGAGGGGTAATCATGCGGTACGGATACATCATCGGCGGAGGATT
The DNA here is from genome assembly GCF_944387275.1 of uncultured Pseudoflavonifractor sp. Classification (GTDB taxonomy): domain Bacteria; phylum Bacillota; class Clostridia; order Oscillospirales; family Oscillospiraceae; genus Pseudoflavonifractor; species Pseudoflavonifractor intestinihominis. Next base: position 8,549 of record NZ_CALXEG010000030.1, on the reverse strand, counting down.
GCTCTCCGTCGCCCTCTGTTATCTCATCCTCATGGTGCTGAGCGGCCTGGGCGGGGGAAACGGCCTGCTCCAGATGGTGATGCTGCTTCTCCTCATGGCCCTGCCGGGCATCGTGGTGGGTGCGGCTGCGGCCGAGCGGGAAAAGCGGGAGAAGGAGCACTCCGAGCTGAAGGAGGAGCTCTCCGCCATTCGCGCCCTGCTGGAGAAGCAGGACAAACAGTAAAATATGCGGCCTGTAAAAAAACAAGCCGCATAGGAATAAAATTGCTCAAGAAAGTTGAGGATAACCTATGGAAATCAAAAAATCCGGCATGATCGCCATTGTGGGGCGGCCCAATGTGGGCAAGTCCACCCTGACCAACGCCCTGGTGGGCGAGAAGATCGCCATCGTCACCAACAAGCCCCAGACCACCCGCAACCGCATCTGCGCCGTGCTCAACCGGGGGGAGTGCCAGTTCGTGTTTATGGACACGCCGGGCCTCCACCGGGCCCGGACCCGTCTGGGCGACTACATGGTGAAGGTGGTGCGGGACAGCGTGGCCGACGTGGACGCGGTCATGCTGCTGGTGGAGCCCATCCCCCATGTGGGCGGGCCGGAGGAGGAACTCATCCAGCGCATCAAGGGCCTGGGCGTGCCCTCTGTGCTGGTCATCAACAAGATCGACACCGTGAAGAAGGACGAGCTGCTGGCGGTCATGCAGGCCTACGGCGAGAAGCACAGCTTCGACGCCATCCTGCCTATCTCCGCCAAGAACGGCGAGGGCCTGGAGGACCTGCTCCAGGTGCTGAGCGAGTTCCTGCCCGAGGGTCCCCAGCTCTTCCCCGAGGACATGGTCACCGACCAGCCCGAGCGGCAGGTGTGCGCCGAGATCGTCCGGGAGAAGCTGCTCCTGTGCCTGGACAAGGAGATTCCCCACGGCACCGCCGTAGAGGTCACCCGGTTTGTGGAGCGGGACGATGAGGTCATCGAGATGGACGCCACCATCTACTGTGAGAAGGACTCCCACAAGGGCATCATCATCGGCAAGGGCGGCGCCATGCTCAAGAAGATCTCCACCCTGGCCCGGCAGGACATCGAGCGCTTCATGGGCACCAAGGTGTTCCTCCAGACCTGGGTAAAAGTGAAGGAGAACTGGAGAGACAATCTGAATCTCATCCAGAACTTCGGCTACCGGGACGAGTAAGAGAGCCTTGAAATTTGCCTTTTCGACGCTCTGCCGCAAAATTTACCGTTCATAAACCGGGCGCTCCGGGCCAAGCTATGGACGAGGGGGCTTGGATTATGGACTGGGAGACCATGTGGCGGCTGTTTCTTGCCACCGGACTGCCTGAGGCGTACAGCCTGTACGCCCTCCTGCGGGAAGAGGCGGAGCGGGCGGAGGAGAGCAAAACCGCATAGCGCGCTGCTTCGGTCCGGCCCGGCGAACCCGCGGTTCGCCGGGCCGGTTCGGCTGGAGCGGGAAATATACATACTGCGTGGTGAATCATATGCACCTGACGACCCAGGGGATCGTCCTGCGGGAGGTCAATTACAAGGAATCGGATAAAATCCTCACCGTCCTCACCCGGGACCTGGGGAAGCTGACGGTCAAGGCCAGGGGCTGCCGGCGGAAGAACAGCCCGCTGGCCGCCGCGGCCCAGTTGCTGGTGTACTCGGAGCTGACGTTGTTCGAGTACCGGGACTACTGGTCCATGGACCAGGGGGACTCTCTGGAGCAGTTCTGGGGGGTGCGGCAGGACGTGGACAAGCTGGCCCTGGGCTCCTACTTCGCCGAGGTGATGGAGACGGTGGCCGAGGAGGGCAGGGCGGACCCGGATCTCCTGTCCCTGATCCTCAACTCCCTCTACGCCCTGGACAAGCTCAATAAGCCCCTGCCCCTGGTGAAGGCGGCCTACGAGCTCAAGCTGCTGTCACTGGCGGGGTACGAGCCCCTGCTGGACGCCTGCGCGGTGTGCGGCGTGCCCGAGCCGGAGGAGCCCCGGCTCCACCTGCGGGAGGGGGTGCTCCACTGCGCCCGCTGCCGGGGCGGCGTGGGGGACGGGGTGTCCATGCCCCTGGACGGCCCGTCCCTGGCCGCCATGCGGCACGTGGTGATGGGCGACCCCAAGCGCCTGTTCTCCTTCAAGCTGGATACGCCGTCCCAGAAGAAGATGAGCGACGTGTGCGAGGCCTTTCTTCTCACCCAGCTGGAACGGGGCTTCGGCACCCTGGACTTCTACAAGCAGCTCTCCGCCCTCCGGCCGTGAGGGCGCGGTCCGCCGGGCCTGGAATGGTATTTCCGGGTCCGGCGGATTTCTGCTTGCATTTTTCCCGGCTCGGGGCTATAATGGCCTCTATCAGGCAGAGTAGGAGCGCGTGTGCAGTACCTCGCAAGAGGTCCAGTGCCGGCGGGACGGGGAGTTGTCCGCCGGACGAAAAGCCGCAGGCTTGCAGTACGCCCTCCGCATCCCGCTGCCGCATATCAGGCGCGCTGTGGGAGACCACGGCCCTCCTCTGTGCGGCGTTCCCGCTTTCCGCGGGCTGCCGAATACAGAAGGAGGCTTTTTTATGCCCATTTTTCAGCAAAACCGCACCATGTTCAAGACGCCCTTCTCCGCCGCCTACTGGCGCTGCGCCATGAAGGAATTCCGCAGCCTGCGCAGTCTGGTCTTCGCCGCGCTGATGATCGCCGCCTGCATCATCCTCTCCAAGTTCTCCATCCCCATCTACGCGGGGCTGAAGATCAGCTTCGGCTTTCTGGCCCGGGCCCTGTGCGCCCTGGTGTGCGGCCCGGTGACCGCCCTGGTGTTCGGCGCGGCGGAGGACACCCTGTCCTTCTTCCTGGCCTCCAGCGGCGAGCCCTATTTCCCGGGCTATATGCTCACCACCATGCTGGGTACCCTGATCTACGCCCTGTTCTTCTACCGGGCCCGGGTGACGGTGCTGCGCATCTTCCTGGCCAAGCTGTGCACCAACGTGATGAACGTGTTCCTGGGCAGCCTGTGGAGCGCGATCCTGTACAGCAAGGGCTACCTCTACTACATGACCAACAGCATGGTCAAGAACACCCTGATGCTCCCCGTGCAGACCCTCATGCTGGTGGTGCTCTTCGGGGCGCTGGTGCCGGTGCTCTACCGGATGGGCGCCCTGCCCAACCAGGCCGAGCGGCGTCTGGCATTTATTTAAAAGGAAAGGGAGGATGCCCCGGCATCCTCCCTTTTTTTCTATCGGAACATGGTCTCGGCCCCCGCCTTGCGGCAGCCCTCGGGGGCGTAGTGCCAGCAGTCCAGGCGCCCGCTGGGGGGCAGGAAGTAGGCCAGCGGCTGTGGTCCCTCCGGCGGCAGCTTCTCGATGACCAGCAGCTTGATCTTCATCCGCTCGGGGAAGATGGCCTTGATGTACACGGAGACCCGGTCCCCCTCGTGGAGGTCCCCTCTGGGCTCGGCCAGGCCGGACAGGTTGGGGGCCAGCTCCACAAAGATGCCGTACTCCTTGACGCCCCGCACCCAGCCGGGCACAGTCATGCCGGCGGAGAACCGGGCGGCGTTCTCCTGCCAGGTGCCCAGCAGCTCCCGGTGGGAGAGGACCACCCGGCCCAGATCGGGACAGGTCGCCAGCACCACGGCGAAGATCTCCTGCCCCACGGTGAAGCGCCGGTCCGGATGAGGGATGCGGGAGACCGAGATGCGCTCGATGCTGATCATGGACGGCGCGCCGCAGCCGATGTCCACAAAGGCCCCAAAGGGCTCCAGGTGGGACACTGTGGCGGGGAGGACCATGCCGGGCTCCAGGGTGTCCATCAGCCGCTCCAGGGCCATGGCCTGGGCGGCCCGGCGGGAGAGCCGCGGCCGGAGCAAGCCCGCTTCCTGCTCCACCGCCTCAACTGTAAAGGAGACAGGCTTCCCAACCCGGGAGAGAATGGCGATGTCCCGGGTGGTTCCCTCTGCGATGCCCAGGGCCGCCTCCTCCCGTGGGATGTAGCCTGTAAAGGGACCTAACGTTACAGTCAGATTGTGGCCGGCGTCGCAGAGGACGGCCTTTCCCTCCAGTACCCGCCGCCCCTCCATGGCCCGGATGAGCCCCGCCTTTGTGGCGCAGAGGGCCTGATTCTCCTCGGTGTGCAGCAGCCGCCCTTCAGGCGGAAACAGAGTCGTCAATTTCACCAAATCCTTTCGGCCGCAGCGGAGATTTTTCCCGACAGGCCACTATATGCGGTTTGGCTCTGCGAATTGACAGGGAAAGGGAGAGAAACTTATAATATAGGTAATTCTATTTTTTGGACGGCCCGGGGCCGGACAGGAGGAATTTCCATGGATGTGCGCGTGGGCGATGTGCTGGAGCTGAAAAAAGAGCACCCCTGCGGCAGCAAGCGCTGGCAGGTGCTGCGGGTGGGCATGGACTTCAAACTGCGCTGTGAGGGCTGCGGCCATGAGTTGATGCTGCCCCGCAGCAAGGCGGAGAAAAATATCAAAAAAATTCTGCGTACCGGGGAGGAAAACACATGAAGGAACTCTGGAGCGAACGGATTCGGGAGCTGGTGCCCTATACGCCGGGGGAGCAGCCCAGAGACCGGAAGTTTATCAAGCTGAACACCAATGAAAACCCCTATCCCCCCTCCGCGCTGGTGACGGAGGCCATCCGGCAGGAGGCGGGCAGCGCCCTGCGGCTCTATCCCGACCCGGAGTGCACCGAGCTGCGGGAGGCCATCGCCTCCTACCACGGCATGAGCCCGGACCGGATCTTTGTGGGCAACGGCTCCGACGAAGTGCTGGCCATGTGCTTCTACGCCTTCTTCACCCCGGGGAAGGCCGTGGTGTTCCCCGACATTACATACAGCTTTTATCCCGTCTACGCCCAGCTCTTCGGCCTGGACTACCGGGAGATCCCGCTGGACGAGAACTTCGGTGTGCCGGTGGAGCAGTTCCTGGGTGGCAACGGCGGCGTGGTCATCGCCAACCCCAACGCCCCCACGGGCCGTGAGCTGCCCCTCCACGCCATCCGGGAGATCGCCAACGCCAACCCGGAGGCGGTGGTGATGGTGGACGAGGCCTATGTGGACTTCGGCGCCCACTCCTCGGTGGCCCTGCTGGACAGCTGCCCCAACCTGGTGGTGGTGCGCACCCTGTCCAAGTCCCGCTCCCTGGCCGGCCTGCGGGTGGGCTACGCCATGGGCAGCGCCGACCTGACCGCCGCCCTCAACTGCGTGAAGAACTCCTTCAACTCCTATACCGTGGACCGGCTGGCCCAGGCGGGGGCGGTGGCCGCCATCCGGGACGACCCCTACTTCCGCTGTGTGGTGGCCAAGGTGAGCAACACCCGGGAGGTCACCGCCTGCCGCCTAAAGCAGATGGGCTTCCGGGTCTACGACTCGTCCACCAACTTCCTCTTCATCTCCCACGAGCACGCCCCCGCCAAGGCCCTGCTGGACGGCCTGCGGGAGCGGGGCATCCTGGTGCGCTGGTGGGACAAGCCCCGCATCTCCAACTGCCTGCGGGTGTCCATCGGCACCGACGAGGACATGGACACCTTCTGTCGGGTCATGGAGGAGCTGCTCCGGCAGTTCCCCGGGGACTGAGAAGCAGGAAAAATTTTCCCCCTCCGCTTTTCAAAGGCGAAAAAAGGCGATATAATGGGAAAAGAACCCCTGATCGCCAATGCTTTAGAGAAACGGAGGGACCCCTTGTGACGGAAAATGTTGTGAAGGTACTGAAAGCGAATGTGTGGAGCGTGGCCACCTGCTCCGACGTGCCCAATGTGGTTCCGGTGGGCTTCAAGGATGTCACCGAGGACGGGCTGCTGGTGGTGGGCGACGTGATGATGGATACCACGGTGAAAAACGTGCAGGCCAACGGGAAGATTGCCGTCTCCGCCTTTGACCCCAAGACCTCTGAGGGCTACCAGGTCAAGGGGACCGCCGTGTACCAGACCGAGGGCCCGGTGGTGGACGCCTTCCGGGAGAAGGCCATGGCGGTGTTCCACGGCGCCATGACCGTCAAGGGCGCGCTGGTCATCACTCCGGACAAGGTCATCGTCACCTCTCCCGGACCGGACAACAAGAAGGTGCTGTAAGCGGTCCGGCGGGAGGCACAGAGAAAGACAGAAAACGGGAGGCCCGGGCAATTGCCCGGGCCTCCCGTTTTCTCTGTCCTGACGCCGGCCGCGGCAGAGGGCGGTCAGTCGTCGGCCAGGATGATGGTTCCGTTTTCCACACGATCCACGCAGGCCAGGGCCTCCACCCGGAAGCCCATGCGGCGCAGGACCCTGCCGCCGTCCTGCATGGCTTTTTCGATGGCCACCGCCACGCCGGCCACCTCGGCCCGGGCCTTGGAGACGATCTCCGCCAGGCCCAGGATGGACTGGCCGTTGGCCAGGATGTCGTCCACCAGCAGTACCCGGTCGTCCTCCTCCAGATACCGCTTGGAGACCCGCAGGGTGTAGGACTTCTCCAGGGAGAAGGAGTGGGTCTCGGCGGAGTAGACCTCCGGGTCGATGTACCCGGTCTGAAACTTCTTGGCGTAGATGACCGGCACATCCAGCGCCCGGCCCACAAAGCAGGCCACCGCAATGCCGGAGCTCTCGGCTGTGAGCACTTTGGTTACCTTGTCGCCACGGAAGCGCTTGGCCAGGGCGTTGCCCACGTGCTCGATCAGGTCCATGTCCAGGCAGTGGTTGAGGAACATATCCACCCGGATGATGTTGCCCTCCCCGACCTCGGCGTCGTTGAGGAGCCGGCGTTTCAGATCGTCCATTTTCTTTCCTTTCTGTGCTGCGCGGCCCGGGCCGGCAGGAGATCTGGCAAACAGATCTTTTCAACATAGAATAGTGGAGACGCCCCTTGGCGGGCACGGAGCGCAGCTTCCGCAGGGGTCCGGCCTGTTTCAGCCGGAGCAGGGCCCCGGGGCCGCGGAGCGATTTCTTCAACAGAGTTTATTATAGACGAAAGCGGAGAAAACTGCAAGAGCGGGGCGGGGGAGGGGGAGCGGGATACCCTCCGAAATGCGAAGTTTTTGAAATATCGGCTTCCCAGCCCTGCAAGAACAGGGCGCTTTTTTCCCCCGCGCCGGCGGAGGCGGACAGCGGCCCCACTCCCTGCCCGCCGGTTGAATGCGGGGAAAAGCCGGGGAAACCGGGACGAAAGGTTAAGTCTGAGGTTATTGCCGGGAAAATGCAAGTTGATTTCCGGCTTATCGCAATTTTGCATATTGACAAAGCACTTGTTTCACGGTAAAGTAATTCATATACGCGTCGCGTGGCCGGTGGGCCGGGCGGGAGAAAGTGAGGAACCCTTAATGAACGTTTTGTTTGAGAAATTCACACTTCCGCAGGAGCTGCAGAACATTATTTACAACAGCCCCAGCGTTATCATTCCGGAGAGCAAGGAAGTGCTGTTCGAGCTGATTTTCGGCAATGAGTACACCGACAAGATCGAGGTGCTCTACGATGTCAACGGCAAGAATGTGAAGGAAGCGGAGGTGGTGCGCTGCAAAAACGGCGCCTCTGTCAACTTCACCGAGGACTATATGCGCCGCCGTGACCCGGACTGCATGCGCATCGCGGATGACGGCCCCACCGACAAGCCCCGTTTTGCCGACGTCTACGGCTACGATTTCTCCGAGCTGCGGGAGGAGACCTTCCGGTGGCTCACCCGGCAGGAGCTGATCCTGGTGCCCTTCAAGGCGGGCGGCTATCAGTACGGGTACGACTCCGTGCTGGTCTGCCCCCGGAACGCGGCCTTCTTCGCCTTTACCCTGGCCCAGCTCCAGGCCTTTGTGGAGATGAAGAACGTGGAGCACTTCAAGCCCCGCTCCGTGGTGTACGTGGCGCCGCCCTTCCGGCACACCCACTTCAAGGGCAAGCAGGTGGTGGTCCACTGCCGCCACGAGGACCTGCACGAGATCTTCTCCTACAATCTGTATCCCGGCCCCTCCGCCAAGAAGGGCATTTACAGCGTCCTGCTGGACATCGGCGAGCGGGAGGGCTGGGTCACCGCCCACGCCAGCACCGCCCGCATCATCACCCCCTATGAGAACGAGATGGTCATGATGCACGAGGGCGCCTCGGGCGGCGGCAAGAGCGAGCTGCTCCAGGACGTGCAGCGTGGCTCCGACGGCCGGGTGCTGCTGGGCGTGAGCACCATCACCGGCGACGAGCGGTACATCAGCATGAGCGACACCTGTACCATTGAGCCCGTCACCGACGACATGGCCATCTGCCACCCCTCTTTCCAGAAGAACAACGGCAAGCTGGCCGTGGCCGACGGCGAGGACGGCTGGTTCGTCCGGGTGGACGGCATCACCAAGTACGGCAGCGACCCCCTCTATGAGGGGATCTCCATCCACAGCAAGGAACCGCTGGTGTTCTTCAACATCGACGGCGTGCCCCGGGCCACCTGCCTGCTGTGGGAGCACACCCTGGACTCCGACGGCAAGCCCTGCCCCAATCCCCGGGTCATCATTCCCCGCCGCATGATCCCCAACATCGTCTGGTCCCCCGTGGAGGTGGACGTGCGCTCCTTCGGCGTGCGCATGCCCCCCTGCACCGCCAAGAAGCCCACCTACGGCATCATGGG
>NZ_CALXEG010000029.1 GCF_944387275.1 uncultured Pseudoflavonifractor sp. | reverse complement strand
TACGCCGTATCCAGCAAAATCTGCTGAATACGGCGTATTTCTTCGTTGCCCAATCCTGCCTGACAGATGCCATAATCGTAATTCTTTCAAATCACTTTCTTATGAGCACCTGTCCCATGCACCGGGCGTTTTTATCGCGCGAATTACTGCTGCCCACGCATACGAGCAAAGCACTCGCTGCAGTAGACGGGACGATCGGACTTGGGCTCGAAGGGAACCCGGGCCTCGCCGCCGCAGGCAGCGCAGGTGGCGGTGAAGTACTCACGGGGGCCACGGGCGGCGTTCTTGCGGGCGTCACGGCAGGACTTGCAGCGCTGGGGCTCGTTCTGGAAGCCGCGCTCGGCATAGAACTCCTGCTCACCAGCGGTGAACACGAACTCCTTGCCACATTCCTTGCATACGAGTGTCTTGTCTTCAAACATGATGATACCCTCTCTTTGACTCTTTGCCCAGGTCAGGATAAACCTACTTTGCTGGGACATGTAATATTTGCGTTCAGCTTGCGCTGATATCGCCAGACTGGAAATGCCTCGCCACCTTGCGCCTGATGCGCTGGACAGCGTTGTCCACCGATTTCGGGGACCGTTTTACCTCGGCTGCAATCTCATCATAGGACAGTCCGTTCAGATACAGTCCGAGGACTTTCGCTTCGAAACCGGACAGCTGGCCCTTCAGCACACCCAAGCGCTCCCGGAGCTCTTCCCTGCCGATCATAATGGTCTCAGGGTTCTCCAGACGCTCCTGGTCTGTACCATAAGCATAGTGGTCGGTCTTTCCATCAAAGAAAGGGGTTTCGAATGAGATGTAGTTGTTCAGCGGCGTGTGCTTATCGCGGGACGCCGCCTTCACCGCGGACAGGAGACGGTTCCTTATGCAGGTCTCCGCATAAGTATGAAAAGAAGTACCTTTGGACGGGTCATAGACCCGAATGGCGGCCAGCAGGCCAACCATCCCCTCCTGAATCAGGTCTTCACTGTCTCCCCCGGCCAGGAAGAGCGGGCGGGAACACATGCGCACCAAGCGGTTGTACCGGATGACCAAGGTCTCTTCCGCCAGGCGATCCCCTGACGCAGCCTGGATACACAGTGCCTCATCTGACAGCTTTTGGTAGTCCTGATCCTGTGGCTTCATTCCAAATCTCCTTACCTATTAAAGCAGAAGAACCGGTATTTGTCAATAGTTTTATGCAAATTATTTTAAAGCGCCTGAAAAATCTCAGAGTGTTTTAATCAGATTTGCCAATTCGTGCGCGCAGGACTTGGCGGTTTCCTCGTCCTTGGCCTCCACCATCACCCGGATCAGGGCCTCGGTGCCGGAGGGACGGACCAGGATACGGCCGTCCCCTGCCAGCCGGGCCTCCTGCTGGGCGATGGCGGCCTTCAGATCTGCGTTGGCCATGATCTCCGCCTTTTTGGCCTTATCGGCCACGGCCACGTTCACCAGCAGCTGGGGATAGCGCTTGCAGTCCGCCACCAGCTCGGAGGCCTTCTTGCCCGAGGCGTGCAGCAGGGCGAGAAGCTGAAGGGCGGTCAGCTGGCCGTCGCCAGTGGTGGCGTAACGGCGGAAGATCATATGGCCGGACTGCTCGCCGCCCAGCACATAGCCGCACTCCTCCATCTTCTCCAGCACGTTCCGGTCGCCCACGTCGGTGCACAGCAGCTGCATTCCGTGCTCCCGGCAGAATACATGCAGACCCAGGTTGCTCATCACGGTGGCCACCACGGCGTTGCCAGGCAGCTCTCCCCTGCTCATCAGGTCCTGACCGCAGACCGCCATGATCTGGTCGCCGTCGATCTCGTTGCCCATCTCGTCGCAGGCCAGGCAGCGGTCGGCGTCGCCGTCAAAGGCCAGGCCCAGGTCGTAACCGCCGGCCTTGACCATGGTGCACAGTTTGTCCAGGTGGGTGGAGCCGCAGCCGTTGTTGATGTTCACGCCGTCAGGGTCGGCGTTGATGACGTCGGTGTGCAGCTCAGGGAAACGGTCGAACAGCCGGGCGGCAGTGGCGGAGGAGGCGCCGTTGGCGCAGTCCACCAGGATGCGCATCCCGCCCAGGTCGCTGGTCACGGTGGAGGCCAGGTGGTCGATGTAGTCCTCCCGCTCCTTCTGGTCGGCGTAGATGACCCGGCCGATGTCGCCGTGGGTCTTCAGGGGCACCTCCTTGCCGGAGAGGATGATGTCCTCGATCTCCCCTTCCAATGCGTCGGAGAGCTTGAAGCCCTGGCCGTTGAAGATCTTGATGCCGTTGTGCTCAAAGGGATTGTGGGAGGCGGAGATGACGATGCCCGCGTCGGCGTTGTTGTCCACCGTGATCCAGGCCACGGCAGGGGTGGGGATGACGCCCAGATGAAGCACGTCCGCGCCGGCAGAGCAGAGGCCGGCGATCAGGGCGCCCTCCAGCAGGTCGGAGGAGATGCGGGTGTCCTTGCCGATGGCCACCAGCGGCTTGTGGTTGCCCTCCTTGGTGAGCACCTGAGCAGCCGCCAGACCCACCTTATAGGCCAGGTCGGCGTCCAGTCCGGCGTTGACCACGCCGCGGATTCCATCAGTACCGAACAATTTTCCCATATTCAGAAACAATCCTTTCTGCGCTGTTTATTTTCTGGGACACAGTCCCGTGTTGGCTTTTCGTCAGAACGACAGCTGGTCCAGACCGTCGCCACGGGGCACGGGCAGCCCCAGATGCTCATAGGCCCGGCGGGTGACACAGCGCCCTCTGGGCGTGCGGGTGAGAAAGCCCATCTGCATCAGATAGGGCTCGTACACATCCTCCAGGGTGACGGCCTCCTCGTTGATGGTGGCCGCCAGGGTCTCCAGGCCCACAGGGCCGCCGCCGTAGTGTTCGATGATGCTGGTAAGCATCCGGCGGTCCACGGCGTCCAGTCCCAGATAGTCCACCTCCAGAGCGCTGAGGGCCTGGTCGGCCACATCCCGGGTAATGACGCCCCCCGCCCGCACCTGGGCGAAGTCCCGCACCCGGCGGAGCATGCGGTTGGCAATACGGGGTGTGCCCCGGCTCCGCCGGGCGATCTCCATGGCGCCATCCGCCTCAATGGGCACCCCCAGGATGCCCGCCGAGCGGGTGACGATCAGGGCCAGCTCCTCGGGGGTATATAGCTCCAGCCGTAGCGTGACGCCGAACCGGTCCCGCAGAGGGGCGGACAGCTGCCCTGCCCGGGTGGTGGCGCCGATGAGGGTAAATTTGGGCAGATCCAGCCGGATGGAGTTGGCGGAGGGACCCTTGCCGATGATGATGTCGATGGCAAAGTCCTCCATGGCGGGATAGAGGATCTCCTCCACCGAGCGGTTGAGCCGGTGGATCTCATCCACGAACAGGATGTCGTTTTCCTGCAGGTTGGTCAGCAGGGCCGCTAGATCTCCCGGCTTTTCAATGGCGGGGCCGGAGGTGATGCGGATATTGACCCCCATCTCGTTGGCAATGATTCCGGACAGGGTGGTCTTGCCCAGGCCCGGGGGGCCGTGGAGCAGCACGTGGTCCAGGGGCTCCCCCCGCATCTTGGCCGCCTGGATGAAGATCTCCAGGTTGCCCTTGGCCTTCTTCTGGCCGATGTACTCCGAGAGGGTCTTGGGGCGGAGAGAGCCCTCGTTCTCATCGTCCCGGGTCAGGGACGTGGTCACCAGAGGCTCTTCCGTCTCAAAGCCGCTCTCCGAAAAATCGATGCTCAAATGCTCACTTCCTCTTCCGGACGGACCTCATGTCCCCCGGCTGTTTTTACGCTTACTTCACCATCTTCTTCAGCGCCTGCTTGATGATCTCCTCCAGGGCCAGGGCCTCCATATCGATGTTCTTCAGGGCGGCTGCCGCCTCGGCCTGGCTGTATCCCAAAACAGCCAGAGCGGCCGCGGCCTCGCTGGCCTTGTTCTGGGGGATGACCGTCACGCCGGTACCGCCGTAGCTCTCACCGCCGGGGGTGGAGAGCTGACCCTTGGCCAGCTTATCCTTCAGCTCCAGAATGATGCGCTGGGCGATCTTCTTGCCGATGCCGGGGGCCACGGTGAGGGACTTCTCGTCACCGGTGATGATGGACGTGGCCAGTCCCTCGGGAGTGGTGGAGGACAGGATGGATAGCGCCGCCTTGGGGCCCACGCCGGACACACCGATGAGCAGCTGGAAGCAGCTGAGCTCGTTCTCACTGGCAAAGCCGTAGAGCTCCATGGCGTCCTCCCGGACGTTGAGGTGGGTGTAGAGTGTGGCGGCCTCCCCTTTCCGCAGCCGGGCAAGGGTGCTGTTGGTGGTGCGGCAGGCATAGCCCACCCCGCCGCAGTCCACAACGGCCAGGTAGGGCGCCATGTGGACCACAGGGCCTTTCACATAGTAAAACATATCGGTTCCTCACAAGTGTTTTGTCGGTTATCAGCGGCGGTCGTCCCGGGCGGCGTACCGCCCGCTGCCCGGCCGGGCGGAGTCCAGCAGGGACAATCGGGACGAGGACGAGCGGGCATGGCACAGGGCGATGGCCACGGCGTCCGCCGCGTCATCCGGCTTGGGCACGTCCTTCAGCCCCAACAGGCGTTTGGTCATGTCCATCACCTGCCGTTTTTCCGCCTTGCCGTACCCCACCACCGCCTGCTTGACCTGGGACGGGCTGTACTCAAAAATAGGGACGCCGGCCCGCTCCGCTTCGGTCAGGATGACCCCTCTGGCCTGGGCCACGCCGATACCGGTGGTCACGTTCTGGTTGAAGAACAGCTCCTCCACCGCCATGGCCTCCGGCCTGAACTGCCGGAGCAGGGTGGCCATATCGTCGGAGATCTGGAGCAGCCTGGTGGGCAGCGGCAGCCCTGCCGGAGTGGTGATGGCGCCGCACCGGATCAGCCTCTGCCGCCCCGGCACCGCCTCCAGCACCCCGAAGCCCACGATGGCGAAGCCCGGGTCTATTCCCAAAATGATCATGGCAACCTCCTGGGTATACATACGGATCTTATTTTATCACGGCAGAGGATATGGCGCAACAAAGAATTGCGTACAGCAACAGCAGACGCCGCGGCAGATTTTGCCGCGGCGTCTGCTGTTTTAGAGGGAGAATTGTAAATAAAAATCCGGTATCCACTCTCATCTTATGCCCGGGGGTGGGCTTTGTTGTACACGTCTTTCAGCTTCTGGTTCACCAGCTGGGCGTATATCTGAGTGGATGAGATGTCGGCGTGGCCCAGCATCTCCTGGATGGACCGCAGGTCCGCACCGTTCTCCAGCAGATGGGCCGCAAAGGAGTGACGCAGGGTGTGGGGCGTGATGTCCTTGCGGATGCCCGCCTTCTCCTGATAATGCTTGATGATCTTCCAAAAGCCCTGGCGGCTCATGCGCTCCCCGTTCATATTCACAAACAGGGCCTTCTCGTCGGGGTGCTCGATCATCTGGGGCCGGACCTGGGTCACATAGTTGGTCAGGGCGCGCACAGCGGCGGGATAGAGCGGGATGATCCGCTCCTTGTTCCGCCCCACGCAGCGGACGAAGCCCGCGGACAGATTGACATGCTCCAGGTTCAATCCGATTAGTTCGGACACCCGGATTCCTGTGGCATACAGCAGCTCCAGCATGGCCTTGTCCCGGCAGCCCTTGGCGTCGGAGGGGTCGGGCTGTTCCAGAAACAGGTCCACCTCTTTGCTGGTGAGGATCTGGGGCAGCTTGCGCTCCACCTTGGCGGGGGTAATCCCCCGCACCGGATTGACGGTCACCACACTGGCGCCGATCAGGAAATTGTAAAAGGACTTCATAGAGGCCAGACTTCTGGTCACCGTGGCCACAGACTTCCCCTTGGCGGACAGATGCTTCACATATCGCTCCACATCCGCCTGCCCGGCCTGTTCCGCCGTCAGGTTCTCCCCCTCCAGCCAGCCTGCGTACTGGTGGATATCCCGCAGGTAGGAGCTGAGTGTGTTGAGGGACGCCTTTTTCTCTGTCTTCAGGTATGACTCATACTCTTTTAAATAATCCATCCCCTGCCGCGTCTCCATCCTATGTAGAATTCGGCGGCTCTGCCCTTTGGCAGGGACACGCCTATGCCGCCAGCATTCCGGCCGCCCACGCCACAAGGGTGGGGACCGCCAGATATTCCAGCAGTATACACACACAGAACGCCCCGGCGCACATGCCGCAGCGCAAAAAGTAGGCCCGGCCGAAGGGGGAGCCTCTCCTGCTCTCCCCCATGGTCCGCCCGGCCAGGCGGGCCGACGCCGCCAGCCCCTGAACGCCCAGAACAAAGAGCGCCGGGATGCTGACTGCCCCGGATACACCGAAAATCAGCGCGGCCGCAAAGCAGCCCTCACTGCCGAACATTCGAACAAAGGAGGACACTGCAAAGGACAACAGAAATCCCCGGACGGAAAATAAGATTGGAATACCGAGTACCCCCAGGGCGGTAAACCCCAGAGCCACCGTAAAAATGGGCCAGCGGAGCACATCCCACATCAGCGGAAGCAGGGCGGGCGGCTGTACGCTCCCCTCCCCTGCGGCTGAGAGAAAACCCTGAACGTAGGCCGTCAGGCTCTCCGCACCGCTGCCTCCCGCTGCGGCGGCCAGCAGGCACCCTGCCGCGCTGCCCAGGAAAAAGCAGACCCCGATCACTGCAAGGGCGGGTCCTCCGCCCTCCGCGGGGACATCCCACACCCCTGCCACAGCTCTGCGCATGGCCGTCACCTCCACGACAGCCTATGCGTGCCCCGGAGGAATTAGAAGGACAGCCTTACTTGCCCAGCTCCTGAGAGCGGCGGACACAGCGCTCCATGGCCTCGTTCACCATACCCTCAAAGTGGTGGTCATCAAAGGCGGTCAGAGCCGCCAGCGTGGTGCCGCCGGGCGAACACACCTGCCGAGTCAGCTCCCCGGCGGTCTTCCCGCTCTCCAGCAGCATGCGGGCCGAGCCCTCCATGGTGAGGGCTGCCATACGCAGCGCCTGCTCCGGCTCCAGGCCCAGGGCCTGTCCGGCCTGCACCATGGCGTCGGCCATACGGAAGAAATAGGCCGGTGAGGAGCCGGCGATGGCGATCACCGCGTCGATCAGATCCTCCGGCACCACAAACACCTCGCCCGCGGAAGAGAACACGGCCTTTACCTCCTCGAAGAGGTCCTCGGGCACATCGCCGCTCTTCTGCGCCAGGGCGGTACAGCCCTTTCCCACCAGCAGCGGCGTGTTGGGCATGGCCCGCATCACGTGACAGCCGGGCAGCTGCTCCCGCAGCCAAGCCAGGGAGTACCCGGGCGAAATGGAGAGCACGCCTTTGCCCTTCACCTCATCCGCAATCTGGGGCAGCACCTCGCCGAACATCTGGGGCTTGATGCCAAGGATGACCAGATCAGCTTCACGGGCCACCCGGCAGTTGTCCGTGGTGGTGTGGACGCCCAGTCGGGCAAAGCGCTCCAGCTTATCCTGGTGGCGGTTGGAGACCCACAGCTGCTCCGCCTGGAGAAGGCCGCCCTTTAAAACGCCGTCCAAAATTGCGCCCGACATATTGCCAGCACCAATAAATCCCAATTTCAAGTGACAGACCTTCTTTTTAACCTAGTTTATGAATAATAATATATTCCTTTCGAAGAATCAACGCAAGAAATATAAAGCAAAAAAATTATTTTTGTGTATTATGACAAAATATTATGTAAAACAGATTATGTTAACTATATCTACATAGGGAAAGGGCGGGCTCTTCGGAGCCCGCCCTTTCTGTCGATAAATGTTCTATTTTTCTCGGTATCTAGGCCGATAAAGCCAATTTTTTGCCGCCGTCTCAGCGATTACATTTTGTATAATTACACTTTGTATATCAGTCGGCCATGCCCGCCGCAATGGCCCGCAGGGCAATGGCGCACTCCAGCCGCTTGCGCTCCAGTTCGCATCCAACATGGTGAGGCTTTTTTATGTCTCCATTGACAAGCAGGTTGGAGGCGCTGCAGCCGCCGGAGCAGTAGAACCGGGCCCAGCAGTTCTTGCAGTCCTCCCTGGTGTAGATATTCAGGTTGGAGAAGGCCTTGGAGATCTCCATGTTGAAGGTGCCCTCATAGAGGTTGCCCAGCTTGTAGTCCAGGTTGCCCACGAACTGGTGGCAGGGGTAGATATCCCCTTCCGGCGTGATGGCCACATACTCACAGCCGGCGCCGCAGCCCCGCAGACGCTTGATGACGCAGGGGCCCTGGGCCAGGTCCACGTTGAAGTGGAAGAAGTTCACCTCGGGATGTTCCCGCAGCTCCTCCGCCAGCTTCTCATACTCAGCCAGGATGGTAGGCACGTCCTCCTCCCGGAGGGCATAGGGGTCCTCAGCGCCGCCCACCACGGGCTCCACCGAGATGTTCTTGGCGCCCAGGGACGCCATGTGCATCACGTCGGCGGCAAAGTCCAGGTTGTCCCGTGTGAAGGTGCCCCGGAGATAGTAGTCCTTGTCTCCCCTGCCGGCAATCAGCTTCTGGAACTTGGGGACGATCACGTCGTAGCTGCCCTTGCCGTTGACGGTGGGGCGCATCCGGTCGTTGACCTCCTTGCGGCCGTCGATGGACAGGACCGCGTTGGACATCTCCCGGTTGATGTACTCGATGTTCTCGTCGTTGAGCAGGACGCCGTTGGTCGTGATGGTAAAGCGGAAGCACTTGCCGTGCTCCTTCTCAATGGAGCGGGCGTACTCCACCGTCTTCTTCACCGTGTCCATCGCCATCAGCGGTTCGCCGCCAAAGAAGTCTACCTCGATGTTCCGCCGCTTCCCGGAGCGCTCGATGACAAAGTCGATGGCCCGCTTGGCGGTCTCAAAGTCCATGGTCATGCGGTGGCCGGTACCGAAATCGCCGGTGGAGGCGAAGCAGTACTTGCAGCGCAGGTTGCAGTCGTGGGACACGTGGAGGCACAGGGCCTTGATGGGCGCCTCCCGCTGCATGGCCACGGCGGCGGCGGGGTCGATGTAGTCGTCCTCCACAAAGAGGAGCCCCTCCTCCTGAAGGCCACGCAGATCCTGCCAGGCCTCCTCCAGCGCGTCTGCGCTGTACTGGGGCAGCTGGGCGGCCAGGTCCGCCGGGCAGTGCTCGGCCAGCCGGCCGGGGTTGGCAGTCTGCCGGTCCAGCGCCTCCAGCAGGTCATAGGCGGTCTTATCCAGCACGTGGACAGCACCGCTGTTTACATCCACGGCGATGGATACGCCGAGGGCAGTAAAAGTATGTACCATTCTTTTCTCTCCTAATGACAGGCACGGAAACGGGGTGGGCAAAACCCACCCCGTTTCCAGTCTTGTTGTTCGACTTACTTGTTGTTCTCGCACTTCTGGTTGGCAACCGTGCAAGAGGTCTTACAAGCGGACTGGCAAGAAGTCTGGCACTCGCCGCAGCCGCCGTGAGCAGCGCTGTTCTTCAGGGTAGCGCCGTTAAGCGTCTTCACATGCTTCATCTGTTTCCCCTCCTCCACTGTCGTTTTTTGGAGCTTCGATTCATTATAGCATAGGAAGCGGTTCTTTTCAATCCATTTTTAGCGGCGGCTCTTCCGCTTTTTCCTTGCGGGCCGTTTTCCGCCCAGCAGGCCGGCCGCTGCGCCGCCGCACAGAGCGCCGCAGAGAAGGGCCAGCCCCTCCTCCGGAGCGGCAGGTCCGAAGAAGATCACACCCACTGTGAGCAGGATCAGAAAAAACACACAGCCCGTCAGCAAGCCCACAATCAGCGCCCTGGAGCGGCAGCGGCGGATGGCAGCCGTCCCGCCGGAAAAGCCGCCGATGACGCAGCCCACAATGGTGACCTGATACATCAGCTGTTCCCCGATCCATCCCCTGGAGATGCCTACGGAGGCCAGCAGCAGAAAGAGAAAGCAGGCCAGCAGCGCCACGCCGCCCCCCAGAAGCACGCCCAGTACACAGCGGACCAGTCTGGCTCCCTGGTCCTCTTCTACATGTTTCATTCCATTCCCCTCCCAGACATTGTGCTTGTCTGGTGGATTATATGCCATTGTTCCGTCCGGCATGTCTGCTTTTTCGCTTCTGAGATCCGGCGCATAAAAAACAGCCGGCCGCATGTGCGGCCGACTGTCTTGCAGTGGAGTTATTTCTTGTCTTCCTTGGCGGGAGCGGAGTCCTCAGAGGTTTGGGTGCCCTTGGTGGACACAGCCCACTTGGTGAACTCGATGCGCACCCGGTCGGCGCCGGTCTCGATGACAATGGTGTCCTCCTTCACGGCGCAGATGGTTCCCACGATGCCGCCGATGGTGGTGATCAGGTCGCCCACCGCCAGGCTGTTGCGCATCTCGGCCATGGCCTTTTTCTTCTTGTTTTCCGGCCGGATCAGCAGGAAGTAGAAGATGGCCAGCATTGCGACGATCATTACGATGGAAATGATATCCAAGGTCAATTCCTCCAAATACAGTATTTCTGCCCCTTTGCCCTGTGGCAACTTTATACATTATAGCGGCATTCTCACCACTTGGCAAGTCCTCTTTACGAATTTCCGATGGGCGCGTCCAATTTTCCGCTGTACGTCCGCCGGAACTCCTCAAAGGTACCCTCGTCCAGAGCCGCCCGGATGCGGACCATCAGCTCATTGTAGAAGTGGAGATTGTGGAGCACCGCCAGGCGCATGGCCAGCATCTCCCCCGCCGCAAACAGGTGGCGCAGATAGGCCCGGGAGAAGGACTGGCAGGCCGGACAGGTGCAGGTGGGGTCGATGGGGGTGGGGTCGGTCTTGTACTTCTCATTCTTGATGTTCAGGGTGCCCTCCCAGGTGTACAGCTTCCCATGGCGGGCGTTGCGGGCCGGCATGACGCAGTCGAAGAAGTCCACGCCCCGGGCAACCGCCTCAATGATGTTGGAGGGCGTGCCCACCCCCATCAGATACCGGGGCTTGTCCTTGGGCATGTGGGGCTCCACAGCGTCGATGATGTCGTACATGGTCTGGGTGGGCTCACCCACCGCCAGGCCGCCGATGGCGTAGCCGTCGCAGTCGATCTTGGCGATCTCCTGCATGTGCCACACCCGCAGGTCGGGGTAAATGCCCCCCTGGTTGATGCCGAAGAGCATCTGGTCCGGGTTGACCGTGTCGGGCAGGCTGTTGAGCCGGTCGTGCTCTGCCTTGCACCGCTCCAGCCACCGCAGCGTCCGCTCGCAGGAGGGCTTCACGTACTCCCGGGTGGAGGGGTTGGCCACGCACTCGTCAAAGGCCATGGCAATGTCGCTGCCCAGGTTGGACTGGATGCGCATACTCTCCTCCGGGCCCATAAAGACCCGGCGGCCGTCGATGTGGGAGGCGAAGGTGACTCCCTCTTCCGTGATCTTCCGCAGGCCGGACAGGGAGAACACCTGGAACCCGCCGGAGTCGGTGAGAATGGGGCCGTCCCAGTCCATAAACTTGTGGAGGCCGCCCATCTCCTTCACGACGCCGTCACCCGGACGGAGGTGGAGGTGGTAGGTGTTGGACAGCTCGATCTGGCAGCCCACATCCTTCAGGTCGTGGGCCGACACCGCACCCTTGATGGCGCCCTGGGTGCCCACGTTCATGAAAACAGGGGTCTGGGCTGTGCCGTGGGCACAGGTAAACACGCCCCGCCGGGCCCTGCCCTGGGTCTTCACTACTTCAAACACGCAAAAACTCCTATCTCTTTTGATTTATGCCCGCTTCAGCAGATAAACATGGCGTCGCCGAAGGAGAAGAACCGGTACTTCTCCCGCACCGCCTCCTCATAGGCCGCCAGAATGTGCTCCCGTCCCGCCAGGGCGGACACCAGCATGATCAGCGTGGACTCAGGCAGGTGGAAGTTGGTGATGAGGCAGTCCAGCGCCTTAAAGCGGTAGCCGGGGTAGATATAAATGCTGGTCCAGCCGGCGCTCTCCTTCAGCGTGCCGTCCTCAGCCGCCCAGCTCTCAATGGTCCGGCAGGAGGTGGTGCCCACACAGATGACCCGGCCGCCGTTGGCCTTGGTCTCATTGATGATATCCGCCGTCTTCTGGGAGATCATGCAGTACTCGGCGTGCATCTCGTGGTCCGTGATGTTCTCCTCCTTCACAGGCCGGAAGGTGCCCAGGCCCACATGGAGGGTCACATAGGCCAGGCGCACGCCCATGGCCTCGATCTGAGCCAGCAGCTCCTTTGTAAAGTGGAGACCGGCGGTGGGAGCGGCGGCGGAGCCCACCTCACGGGAGTACACCGTCTGGTACCGCTCCGGGTCGTTGAGCTCCTCCTTGATATAGGGCGGCAGGGGCATCTTGCCCAGCTGCTCCAGGATCTCCAGGAAAATCCCCTCATAGTGGAACTCGATCAGCCGGTTTCCGCCCTCCACCTCCTCCAGCACATCGGCGGTCAGCAGGCCGTCGCCGAAGGAGAGTTTGGTGCCCGGCTTCACCTTCCGGCCGGGCCGCACCAGGCACTCCCACACCTTGTTGCCCCGGTCGATGAGCAGCAGCACCTCCACTGCGCCCCCCGTGGGCTCCCGGTGGCCCAGCAGACGGGCGGGCAGCACCCGGGAGTCGTTGAGCACCAGGCAGTCGCCGGGGCGGAGGAAGTTGGGCAGCTCATAGAAGTGGTGGTGGGAGGTCTCCCCCGTCTCCTTGTTGAGCACCATCAGCCGGGAGCCGTCCCGCCGGTCCAGCGGCGTCTGGGCGATCAGCTCCTGGGGAAGGTCGTAGTAAAAATCAGATGTTTTCAGTTCCATGCTCTTGTTGTTCCCTGCTTTCAGATTGAAAATAACACGCCGGATTGGTTTATCGGATCTCCACGCCGGTGTAGTAGAACTTCAGAATGTCCACATAGGTCTTCCCTGCCTGGGCCATGGCGTAGGCGCCCCACTGGCTCATGCCCACGTTGTGGCCGTAGCCGGCTCCGGTGAAGGTGAAGCTGCCGCCTGTGGAGCCGGAGGAGGTCAGCACCTCTGTGCCGCTGCCGGTGATGACATAGGGCGTGCCGCTGATGGCGGACACATTTCCGCCGCCGTCAATGGCGTAGGCACCCGAGACAGAGGACAGCGTTCCGCCGTCCTCGTTAACGTAGTAGCTCCCGCCGCTTCCTCCGGTGACGGTGAACCGGGGCGACTTCACGCCCAGGAAGATCCGGCAGTTGTCGCAGCCGGTGATGGTCCAGCTGCTGCCCTTTGTATCCGTAAAGGTCAACGCCCTTACATTTCCTGTGGCTGTGTATTCCGACACCCGCACGCTGGCCAGCGTGCCGCAGTTGCGGCCGGAGGAGCGCAGCTTGGCAGCCAGCTCATCGGCGGTAAAGGTATAGCTCCAGTTGTAGCCGGAAATTTTGCTGGCCACCGTGGCCTCCCAGGGATCCGTGACACCAACCAGGTAGGGCAGGTCGCCGCCCCAGACGTTCTTGGCGCTCTCCGTAGCGCCGCCGTCCGAGGAGAAATAATAGGTCTCCGCAATGGATCCGTTGTACCATACGTACTGGCCTGACGTCTCCTGGGCTGCCCGGTATGTATTGTCGTTGACAGAGCCTGCGCCGGGATAGGCCTGGCAGTGGGTGGAGGCGCACAGGTCAAAGCCGCTGGAGGTGTGGCGTCCCGTGCAGGAGGCTGCATAGCTCCGGGCGGTAACCGCCTGGGCCTTCAGGGCCTCCAACGGCCAGGAGGGGCTCATCTCCTGGGAGATGACGCAGTTGATGTAGTCCTCCCGGTCCACCACATTGACCACCGTCAGGTTGCCGCCGTTGATGCGCTGGTAGCGGAACCCGCCGTAGTACTTCTGCTTGGCGTACCAGGTCAGGGTCTTGACCGAGTTGTCCAGCCCGGGCAGCACCCCCAGAGAGAGGGACGCGCCGCCGTCGAACTGAAAGAGAATGGTGCTGGTGCCCGTCTTGACCACAGACACGCCGTAGCTGCTGGTGCCGGTAACCGTGGCGCCCGAGACGCCCAGTGCGGTCAGGGCCGTATTGGCCTCCTCCGAGGTGAGGTAGGCCCCCATCCGGACCGTATAGGTCCCGTTGGTCCAGGCGGGGAATCCGCCGGACACAGCAGCCGCCGCAGCGGACGCCTGCTCAAAGGTCGTATAAGTGCCCGGCAGCTGGATGTGGTAGCAGCCCACGGCGATGGACGAGGTCTGGGCGTCGGTATAGCCGTTCAGACCGCTGGAGAGGGGGCCGTACCACACGTTCTGGGTCTTGACCACTGAGATGCCCGTCTCCGCGGTATAGCCCAGCTGGACGAAGTTGAGGCTGTCGTCATAGTAGCCCAGCCGGTAGCCGCTGCCGGTGCTGTTGAGCAGGTTGGCGCCGGGGACGGCGTCGGTACCGTAGGTCAGCCCGATACGGATGCTGGAACTCATGGGGATGCTGGCCGCCTGGGCGGGCACGGGAAGCGCAGGGAGCGCCAGCGCGGCTGCAAGAGCCAGCGCTGCAAATTGCATCAGCTTTTTTTTCATAGGAAACTCCAAATCTTTGGGATTGCCGCCGTTCCCTGTATTGACACAGCAAAGCGGTTGTGATACTATTTTCAAAAATCAACTGAATTACTGCAAGATAGAGGTTGCGGTTTTCAAAAGTAGCGCGGTGAGGGCTCCGCTGGCCCGGCGATCCGCGTCAAAGGGAAAACCGCCGAAGGGAGCGCGGGTACGGAACCGCCTTTCCTGGGCGCCGGGCACATCAGCCCTGCGACTGTCGCCGGTCCTCCGGCGGAGTGCTGTCTGCTTTTGTAGTGCCGGGGCCGGGCGACCGTCCCTGACATTATAGTACAAAATCAGCCGGTATGTAAACCCGCTGATTTCTTTTTTTATCCGGATGCATTTTTCGGGTCGCAGTCATTCATTTTGGTTTCCCTTCCGGCACTGGTCTTAAACCGGCCGGCGCCGGAATAGCATAAGTTAAAAGAGAGCGATGGAGGTCCTGAACATGAAGCAGTACAAAGTAGGCGTGATTGGCGCCACCGGTATGGTGGGCCAGCGTTTTGTCACCCTGATGGAGCACCACCCCTGGTTCCATCTGACCGTCGTGGCGGCCAGCGGCCGCAGCGCAGGCAAGACCTATGAGGAGGCCATCGGCGACCGCTGGGCCATGGACACTCCCATACCCGAGGAGGCCAAGAAGCTCATCGTCATGAACGCTCAGGAGGACGTGGACAAGATCGCCTCCATGGTGGACTTTGTGTTCTGCGCGGTGGATATGAAAAAGGACGAGATCCTGGCTCTGGAGGAGAACTACGCCCGCCACGAGTGCCCTGTGGTGTCCAACAACTCCGCCAACCGCTGGACCCCCGACGTGCCCATGGTGGTGCCTGAGATCAACCCCGAGCACCTCCAGGTCATTGAGTCCCAGCGCCGCCGCCTGGGCACCACCCGCGGCTTCATCGCCGTCAAGTCCAACTGCTCCATCCAGAGCTACGTCCCCGCCCTGCACCCCCTGAAGGAGGCCTTCGGCCTCAAGCGGGTGCTGGCCTGCACTTACCAGGCCATCTCCGGCGCGGGCAAGACCTTCAAGACCTGGCCCGAGATGGTGGATAACCTGATCCCCTACATCGGCGGCGAGGAGGAGAAGAGCGAGAAGGAGCCCCTGAAGGTGTGGGGCAAGGTAGAGAACGGCGTCATCGTCACCGCCGACTCCCCCGCCATCACCTCTCAGTGCCTGCGGGTGCCCGTGTCCAACGGCCACACCGCCGCTGTGTTCGTGGACTTCGAGCACAAGCCCACCGTGGACGAGATCAAGGCCCTGTGGGCCAGCTACAAGGGCCGCGCCCAGGAGCTGGACCTGCCCACCGCCCCCAAGCAGTTCATCCACTACTTTGAGGAGCCCGACCGTCCCCAGGCCCGTCTGGACCGGGAGCTGGAGGGCGGCATGGCCATCTCCGTGGGCCGCCTCCGCCCGGACACCCAGTATGACTACAAGTTCGTCTGCCTGTCCCACAACACCCTCCGGGGCGCTGCCGGCGGCGGCGTGCTGCTGGCCGAGCTGCTGTGCGCTGAGGGCTATATCGAGCCCCGCGCCTGATCCTTCATCCATCCTGACCTGAGGAGGTACATCTATATGAGAGAACCTGTCTTTACCGGCGCCTGCACCGCGCTGGTCACTCCCTTTGACGACAGCGGCGCCATCAACTACGACGCCTTTGCCGCCCAGATCGACGCCCAGATCGACAGCGGCATTGACGCCCTGTGTGTCTGTGGCACCACCGGCGAGAGCGCTACCATGAGCATCCGGGAGCACATCGCCGCCGTGGAGTTCTGCGTCAAGCACGTCAACCACCGGGTCAAGGTCATCGCCGGCGCCGGCAGCAACGACACCACCGCCGCCGTCTACCTGTGCCAGCACGCCCAGGACTCCGGCGCCGACGCCCTGCTGCTGGTGACCCCCTACTACAACAAGTGCTCCCAGACCGGCCTGATCAAGCACTACGAGTACATCGCCGACCGGGTGGAGCTGCCCATCATCCTCTATAACGTCCCCTCCCGCACCGGTGTGTCCTTCACCGCCGAGACCTACAAGGTTCTCTCCCAGAACCCCCGGTTCAACGGCGTCAAGGAGGCCAGCGGAAACTTCTCCCTGCTGGCCCACACCCGCTTCCTCTGCGGCGAAGACTTCTACATCTGGTCCGGCAACGACGACCAGGTGGTGCCCATGATGAGTCTGGGCGCCAAGGGCGTCATCTCGGTGGCCGCCAATATCGTCCCCCAGGTCATGGTGAAGATGAGCCACCTGTGCCTGGACGACGACTTCGCCGCCGCCTCCAAGCTCCAGGTGGAGTACATGGACCTGATCGACGCTCTCTTCATCGAGGTCAACCCCATCCCCATCAAGGCTGCCATGGACCTGATGGGCATGAAGGCCGGCGGCCTCCGCCTGCCCCTGTGTGACATCTCCCCCGCCCACCTGGAGAGCCTGAAGGCCTCCATGCAGCGGATGGGCCTGCTCAAGGCCTGACTGTCAGAAAGCCGCAGCGCGGCTCATCCGCGCGGGCAGCGCCCGCGCCACGGAAAGGGACGTTGAATTATGCTCCGAATCGGTATTTCCGGCTGCAACGGCCACATGGGCCGGGTGGTGGAGGATATCTGCCGCTCCGCGCCGGACATTGAAATCGCCGTGGGCTTTGATATCCTGGGCACCTGCGACCGGGACTTCAAGGTCTGTACCTCCCCCGCTGAGTTCGACGGTGAGGTGGACGCGGTCATCGACTTCTCCAGCCCCGCCGCCCTCCAGGGCCTGCTGGAGTTCGGCACCACCCGCAAGGTCCCCCTGGTCCTGGCCACCACCGGCTACTCTCAGGAGCAGCTGACCGCCATCGACGAGGCCGCCAAGCTGGTGCCCATCTTCCGCTCCGGGAACATGTCCCTGGGCATCAATGTGCTGCTGGAGCTGGTGCGCCGGGCCGCTTCCATCCTGGGCAGCGACTACGATGTGGAGATCGTGGAGCGGCATCACCACCGGAAGGTGGACGCCCCCAGCGGCACCGCCCTGATGATCGCCGACGCGGCGGCCTCCGCCCTCCCCTACCAGCCCCAGTACGTCTACGAGCGGCAGTCCGTCCGCAAGCCCAGAGACCCCCACGAGATCGGCATCTCCTCTGTCCGGGGGGGCACCATCGTGGGTGACCACGAGATCATCTTTGCCGGACGGGACGAGGTCATTGAACTGCGCCACTCCGCCCAGTCCCGGGAGGTCTTTGCCGCCGGTGCGGTCAAGGCGGCCCGATTCCTGGCCGGCGTGGAGAAGCCCGGCCTCTACTCCATGGCCGATCTGGTGGCCGCCGCCGGACTGGACTGAATTTCTCTGTTTTTTATTCTCCATCTGTACGGACGAAATAGGGCCGTTTTTCTCCTCTTTCGCCTGTGTTTGCCTCAATTTTTGCCCCGTTTATCTTTCTTTGAAAAAAAGCTTGCATTTTTCCGCAGTTTCTGTTATTATATCAGTCGATGCTTTGTAAGCAAAACCTGACGAGCGAGGAGGTTTAGCGAATGGCCAAGTGTGAATTTTGCGACAAGGGCGTTGTGTTCGGCATTCAGGTGTCCCACTCTCACCGCCGCACCAACCGTCCCTGGAAGCCCAACGTGAAGCGTGTTAAGGCGATCGTGGACGGTGCGCCCAAGCACGTCTATGTGTGCACCAGATGCCTCCGTTCGGGTAAGGTCACCCGCGCCGTGTGATTCTCTGAACTGAGAAAAGGCCCCTGCGCTCAAGCGCAGGGGCCTTTTTGCACCCGTCTTCCCTTTCCATAAAAACATCCTGGAGCAGATGCTCCAGGATGTTTTTCGTTTATTGCCGTTTACTTCCCGTGGACCCGCGCCGCAGTGAGGGTGTTCTCCAGCAGCATGACCCGTGTCATGGGCCCCACACCGCCGGGCACCGGGGTAATAAAGGATGCCTTCTCCTTTACCGCCTCAAAGTCCACGTCGCCGCAGAGCTTTCCCTCCGCGTTCCGGTTCATGGCCACGTCGATGACGGCAGCCCCCTCCTTCACCATGTCGGCGGTGATGAGGCCGGTCTTCCCCACCGCCGCCACCAGGATGTCTGCCTGACGGGTGATGGCTCCCAGATCGGGGGTGCGGGAGTGGCAGATGGTCACGGTGGCGTGGCGCTGGAGCAGCAGCATGGCCTGGGGTTTGCCCACGATGTTGGAGCGTCCCACCACCACCGCGTGCTTCCCCGCGGGGTCAATGTGGTACTCGTCCAGCATGGCCATCACACCGGCCGGCGTGCAGGGCAGAAAGGTGTGCTCCCCGATCATCAGCTGGCCTACATTATAGGGGTGGAAGCAGTCCACGTCCTTACCAGGGTCAATGGCGTTGAGCACCGCCTTCTCGTCAAACTGGGCGGGCAGCGGCAGCTGGACCAGAATGCCGTCAATGTCCTCCCTGCCGTTGAGCAGGCCGATGAGCTCCAGCAGCTCCTCCTGCCGGGCGCACTCGGGCAGGGCGTACTCCTCGCTGTAAATGCCGCACTCGGCGCAGTCCTTCTTCTTGTGGTTGACATAGATGCGGGAGGCGGGATTGTCCCCCACGATGATCACGGCCAGGCCGGGCCGCTTGGAGAGATGCTCCACCTCGTCCTTGATCCGGGCCTTGCACTTGGCCGCCAGAGCCTTTCCGTCAATGATGGTCGCTGCCATTGTCCTCGTCCTCCTTGTCTCTGTTCTCGTCCGTGTCCGCCTGCTGCGACGCCGCTTTGGCCGCCTCCATGGCGGCCCGGCGGTGCACCCACAGCTGATCCGGAGCGGGCCGGTGCAGGTAGAACCACACCCACAGGGCCGCCGCCACCAGAGCGGAGGCAAAGCCCAACACCTGGGACACCCGGATGGGGGTATTCATAAAGTAGAGGCTGTCGGTACGCATGCCCTCGATGATGCCCCGGCCAACGCCGTACCAGGCCAGGTAGGTGAAGAAGAGCTGGCCGTCGAACTTGCGCCACTTCCGGGAGATCAATACGATGAGCAGGAAGCCCACCAGGTTCCAGGCCGACTCGTAGAAAAAGGTGGGATGGACGCCCAGGGTGCCGTCCATCACCTGCTGCCACCCGGCGGCATCCACCAGCCCTTTGGCATACAGCTCGTTGGCAATTTTTTCGGAGCACATCCGCCAGGGCAGGTCGGTCAGGCCGCCGTAGGCCTCCACGTTGACGAAGTTGCCCCAACGGCCGATGCACTGGCCGATGAGCAGGCCCATGCCGCCCAGGTCGGCAAAGGCCAGAAAGGGGATCTTCTTGTACCGGCAGACAAAGAACAGCACGATGACCGCCGCGATAACGCCGCCGTAGATGGCCAGGCCGCCATCCCGCACGTCCAGCATCCTACTGAAGCTGAGGCTGCCGTCCTCATTTTTGAACAGGTCCAGGTAGAACAGGATGTAGTACAGCCGCGCCCCCACCAGGGCAAGGGGCACGGCAAAGATGAGCAGGTCGGTCAGGTCGTCGTCGCTGATACCCAGCTTGGGGCCCTTGCGGCTGCAATAGAACCAGGCCAGAACGGCGCCAGCCACGATGATGACGGCATACCAGTAGATGTTGAAGCCAAAGGGGCTGGCCGCCACCCTATTGAGCGTGAACTCCAGCCCCAGGCCGGGAAAAGAGACCGTGTTGATCATGCCTGTCCCTCCCCCGGCATCACCACGGCCAGCGCCGCCCGCTCCGGCGTAAAGCAGGTACGGATGCACGCCTCCACGTCCGCCTGGCTGATGTTCTCAAAGACCTCCGGGAACCGGAGCATATCGTAGCCGGCGAAGTAGGCCTGGGCCATGCCCACGCAGATATTCTCAAAGGAGTTGAGGCCCCGCACCTTGGTGCCGTACATGCCCTTTTTCAGCCGGGCAAACAGGGCCGGGTCCACGCCCTCCCGACCGATCCGCTCCGCCTCGGCGGCAATGGCCGCGGCCAGTGCGTCCGGGTCGGTGCTCTCCCCGCCGGCCATGGCATAGGCGCAGGAGGGATAACCGTCAAAGCCGTAGGTGAAGCTGCTGTTGAGCAGGCCCTCCCGGTACAGCCGGACATACAGAGGGCTGGAGTTGCCCAGCAGGGCCTCGCAGGAGAGCTCCGCCACCAGCTTCTGCCGGAACTGCTCCTCCCCCCTGGGCGCCGGGTCCATCTTCCAGCCCAGCTGGAAGATGGGGGTGGACACCTCCATCTTCAGCTCCGTCCGGCTCCTGGCCGCGGCCTGGGGCTCGGCGGGGCCGTAGTCCCTGGAGATGGAGCCCTTGCCCTCTTTGGGCAGGATCTCCCGGGCCATCTCCAACACCTTCTCCGGGTCCACGTTGCCCGCCACGCAGAGCACCATGTTGCCCGGGTTGTAAAAGGCGCTGTGGCACAGGTTCAGGGTATCCGCCGTGATGCGGGAGATGGAATCGATGGTCCCCGCCACCGAGGTACGGATTGGGTGATGGGCGTACAGCCCTTCCAGCATGGCGTAGTACACCTGGTTCTCCGGGTCGTCCTCGATCATCCGGATCTCTTGGCCGATGATGCCCTGCTCCTTGTCCACGCTCTCCTGAGTGTAGTAGGGCTGGGAGACGAAGGAGAGCAGGATCTTCAGATTCTCATAGAATTTTTCCGTGCTCTCAAAGTAGTAGCCCGTGATGGCTGAGCTGGTGAAGGCGTTGGGGCTGGCGCCATTGGCCGCCAGGTCCTGAAGGGCGTTGCCGTCCTTGGTGTCAAAGGTCTTGTGCTCCAGAAAATGGGCCACCCCGGCAGGGGTGTCGTGCCACTGGCCGTCCAGCTGGAATTTCATGTCCATGCCGCCGTAGTCGGTGGCGAAAAAGGCGTAGCTCTTCTGAAAATCCGGCTTCACATCCACGTAGACGGTCAGACCGTTCTCCAGTCGGGCGGAAAAGACGGTCTCCCCCATCCGGGGATATTCCTTGCGATTCACTGGTGTTCCTCCTTCCCCTTGAGGAAATAGATGCTGTCCAGCCGCACCCGGCGGGCGGCCGCGGCCACCTGGTCCACGGTGACCTGCTCCAGCTTGGCAGTCAGCGTTTCCGGCCCGTCTCCCCGGCCCACGGCCAGCCCCAGCCAGAAGTCCTCCATGCGGCCCTGGCTGTCCAGCATGCTCTTCAGGCTGCTCACCGCGCTGCGGCGGGCGGCCTCCAGCTCCCAGGGCTCGATCTCGCCCCGGCGGCACTTCTCCAGCTGGGCCAGAATCTCGCTCTGGGCGGCATCCCGCTTGTCAAATTCCACGCCGGAGGACACCAGCATCAGGCCCTTGAACTTCTCCAGCTGGGAGCTGGCGTAGTAGCACAGCGACAGCTTCTCCCGCACATTGAGGAAAAGCTTGGAGGTGGTGGTGCCGCCGAACACGGCGTTGAAGAGCATCAGCGCGGGGTATTCCGCATCCGTCACCTGGATGTCAGTCCGCAGGCCCATGGCCAGTTTGCCCTGAGTCACATCCAGCGCGTCCTCAAAGCTCCGGGGCGTCTCCTCTCCCACGCCGATCCCGTTCCGGCCAATGGAGATGTCCTCCACGGCACGGCCTTTCAGCTGGGAAAGTGCGCTGCGGAAAGCGGCCTCCACCCGGCCAAAGGGAGCGGAGCCGGAGAAATAGAGCTCCACCCGGGCGCCGGACAGCAGGGTCTGATAGCGCGTCCACAGTTCTTCATTGGTGATGGCGGCGGCACTGGGCTCGCTGCCCAGCCGGTCCACCCCGTAGGGCTCCCCCTGGCACATCAGCTGCACCAGCCGGAGCACGGCGTACTGCCGCTTGTCGTTGACCTGGGCCCGGATGCGGTCCACCAGGTTGGAACGCTCCCGCTCCACATAGGCGGAGACAAAGCCGCCGTTCTCCCTGGCCGGGGTGAGCAGCAGTTCCCCCAGCAGAGCGGCGGCCCGCTCCAGAATAGGGGTGCCGTCGGGCACATAGGCGTCGTCCAAAAAGCTGGCCACAAAGCCCACGCACTGGGTCTCCCCTTTTTTGCGCACAATGGGCTCCACCGCCCCGCCGTACAGCTCATCCAGTGCGGCGGACAGGCGCTCCATGTCCGGGCAGCGCTCCGTACCCCACCGCAGCACCATGGGCACCAGGGCGTTGGCGGCGGCATGCTCCTCACTCAGGGGTGTGAGAAGCTGAATCCCCATGTAGGAGGATTTGAATTTCATGGTATGCACCGCCGTGAGATACACGCCGGGCAGCAGTTCCGTTCGGGTGACTTCGGTCATCCGCGCTCATCCTTTCTTGCCTCCCTCCTGCTGCCGGTTTTAGGCGAAATCGCACAGAGAGGCATGGAAAATTGACAAGCCTTATTATACAACGATTCCTCTCTTTTGACACCCCCAAATCCAAAAGATTGTCTCCGCCGCAGGGGAAACGCAACGCTTATGGCTCCTTGTTCAGATTGTCGGAAAATTTCCCCGAGCCATCTTCCATTTTCGTCTTGACAAAAACCACAAAATATTGTATCATAACCAACGTTGTAAAGCTGATGCGCTTTACGAAACCGAAGGGAGGCTGAAGAATGAAAAACCAGGCTTACCGCATGGCGCTCCTGTTCGACTTTTACGGTGACATGCTCACCGACCGGCAGAAGGAATTCTTTGACCTCTATTATAATGAGGACCTCTCTCTGGCTGAGATCGCCGAGAATTACGACATCACCCGCCAGGGCGTCCGGGACGTGATCGTCCGGGCGGAGGGCATCATGCAGGAGCTGGAGGACAAGACGGGCATCATCCGCCGCTTCCAGAAAATGCAGTCCCAGCTCTCCGACATCGACCGCTTTGCCGACAGCATCATGGAGATGAACGACCAGCGCGGCAGCGGAGACCCGGCCATTGAGGGCCTCTGCCGGCAGATCAAGGACACCGTGGCCCAGATGAAGCAGGAGTGACCCCATGGCATTTGAAGGATTAACCGAAAAGCTCTCCAACGCATTCAAAAAGCTGCGGGGCAAGGGCCGCCTCACTGAGTCCGACGTGAAGGAGGCCATGAAGGAGATCCGCATGGCCCTGCTGGAGGCCGACGTCAACTACAAGGTCGTCAAGGACTTTGTGGCCAAGGTCACCGAGCGGGCTGTGGGTTCCGACGTGCTGGAGAGCCTCACCCCCGCCCAGATGATCGTCAAGATCGTCAACGAGGAGCTGACCGCCTTGATGGGCGGTGAGAGCGCCAAGCTGACCATCTCCTCCAAGCCGCCCACGGTGGTGATGCTGGTGGGCCTCAACGGTGCCGGCAAGACCACCAACGGCGCCAAGCTGGCCGGCTACATGAAGAAGCAGAACGGCAAGCGCCCCCTTCTGGTGGCCTGCGACACCTTCCGTCCCGCCGCCATCCAGCAGCTGGAGGTCGTGGGCGGACAGCTGGGCGTGCCTGTGTTCCAGCAGGGACTGGGCGACCCGGTGGAGATCGCCAAGGCCGGCATCGAACACGCCAGAACCCACGGCAACGACATCGTGTTTCTGGATACCGCCGGCCGGCTCCATGTGGACGACGAGCTCATGGCCGAGCTCTCCCGTATGAAAGAGGCCGTCTCCCCCACCGAGATTCTCCTCATCGTGGACGCCATGATCGGTCAGGACGCAGTCAACGCCGCCAAGGTGTTCGACCAGACCCTGGACCTGACCGGCGTCATGCTCACCAAGCTGGACGGCGACGCCCGAGGCGGCGCGGCCCTCTCCATCAAGGCCGTCACCGGCAAGCCCATCAAGTTCATCGGCACCGGCGAAAAGCTGGATCAGATCGAGGTGTTCCACCCCGACCGCATGGCCTCCCGCATCCTGGGCATGGGCGACGTGCTCTCCCTCATCGAGAAGGCCCAGCAGTCCTTTGACATGCAGAAGGCGGCGGAGCTGGAGCAGAAGATGCGGAAAAACCGCCTCACCCTCACCGACTTCTACGACCAGCTGGTCCAGGTGAAGAACATGGGCTCCCTGGCGGACATCGCCGGGATGCTCCCCGGCGTCAACGCCAAGGCGCTGGAGGGCGCCAGCGTAGACGAGCGGGCTCTGGGCCGCACCGAGGCCATCATCCTCTCCATGACCCCTGAGGAGCGGGAGAACCCCTCCCTGCTCAACAACAGCCGCAAGAAGCGGATCGCCGCCGGAAGCGGCACCCAGGTGGTGGATGTGAACCGGCTGCTCAAGCAGTTTGAGATGATGCAGCAGATGACCAAGCAGATGACCGGCGGCCGGATGCGGAAGATGGCCAAAAAGGGCCGCTTCGGCGGGTTCGGCGGCTTGGGCAAAAAGGGCGGCTTTCCCTTTTAACGTGGTTGGTTAGCGTCCCCCGGGGCGCTTCCATATAGATGTGAAATAATTTTGGAGGTGAAGATACAATGGTTAAAATCAGACTTCGTCGGATGGGCGCCAAGAAGGCTCCTTTCTATCGTATCGTGGTGGCTGACTCCCGTTATCCCCGTGACGGCCGCTTCATCGAGGAGATCGGCACTTACAATCCCCTGGTGACTCCCGCCGAGATCAAGGTCGACGCTGACCGCGCCCAGGCTTGGATCAAGACCGGCGCTCAGCCCACCGAGACCGTGAAGGCTCTGCTGAAGAAGGCTAACGCCATCTGAGCGGCGGCCTGCTAGGAGGGCAGCATGAAGGAATTGCTCACTTATATCGCCCAGAACCTGGTGGACCACCCCGAGGCGGTGTCCGTCACGGAGCACGCGGGCGAGGACGAGACCGTCCTGGAGCTCCGGGTCGCTCCCGAGGATATGGGCAAGGTCATCGGCCGTCAGGGCCGTATCGCCAAGGAGATCCGCACGCTGATGCGCTCTGTTGCCCAGAAGAACGGGACCAGGGTCTCTGTCGAAATTGTAGACTGAAAAACGGCGGGGCTGACCCGCCGTTTTTTGTTCCCTCATGCGCATATGGACGGACTGCCGTCTGCAATCGGAGGTAAGCATGAAAAACAAATTTCTCGAAGCCGGTCAGATCGTGAATACCCACGGCGTCCAGGGCGAGGTGAAGATCGTCCCCTGGTGCGACAGCCCGGAGTTTCTCTGTCAGTTCGATGTGCTTTACATCGACGGCCAGCCGGTCCCGGTCCGCTCCTCCCGGGTCCACAAGGGCAACGTGCTGGCCACCCTGGAGGGCGTGTCCGACGTGAACGCCGCCATGCGGCTCAAGGGCAAGAAGGTGTCCATCGACCGCACCGGCGTGGAACTGCCCGACGGCCGCCACTTCCTGGCCGACCTGATGGGCCTGGAGGTGCGGGACGCCGACACCGGTGAGGTGCTGGGCGAGATCAGGGACATCCTCACCCCCCCTGCCCACGAGGTCTACGTGGTGAAGGGCGGCGCCCACTCCTACCTGATCCCCGCCGTGGATGCGTTCCTGAAGGAGACCAACGTGGAGGGCGGCTATATCCGGGTGCATCTCATCGAGGGGATGGAGAGCGATGTATAGAATCGACATCATGACCCTCTTTGATCTGACGGTGGGCGATATGATGAACGAGTCCATTCTGGGCCGGGCCCAGGAGCGGGACTTTATCCGCATTGAGGCCCACCAGATCCGGGACTACACCCTCAACAAGCAGAAGCAGGTGGACGACTACCCCTACGGCGGCGGACGGGGTGCGGTGATGCAGGCCGACCCCCTCTACCAGTGCTGGAAGCACATCACGGACACCTACGGCCCCGGCCACACCATCTACATGTCCCCCGCCGGCAAGACCTTCCGGGAGGCGGACGCCAAGCGCCTGCGGGATGACTACGACCACCTGATCCTGGTGTGCGGCCACTATGAGGGCATTGACGAGCGCTTCATTGAGGAGTGCGTGGACGAGGAGATCTCCATCGGCGACTTTGTGCTCACCGGCGGCGAGCTGGCCGCCATGGTGGTGGCCGACGCGGTGGCTCGGCTGGTGCCCGGCGTGCTCTCCGACCCGGAGTGCTTTGAGGACGAGAGCCACTGGAACGGCATGCTGGAGTACCCCCAGTACTCCCGCCCCGAGGAGTGGCACGGGCGGAAGGTCCCCCCTATCCTCCGGTCCGGCGACCACAAGAACATCGCCAAATGGCGGCGGAAGCAGTCCATCATCCGCACCCGGGACCGCCGACCCGATATGTACGCCAAGCTGGACCTCTCCTCCAAGGAGGACCAGAAGCTGCTCCGGGAGATCGCCCAGGAAGAGGCGGACGGCTCCGCGGAATCATAAGGCATTTCGACAGGTAGAAAAATCTGTATTTGCGCTGTTTTTCGCCCATTACAGACGCAAGGTTTTTCTGCCTGTCGTTCTTTTTTCCCTTTACATTCCATGATGCCCATGATACAATAACACAGGCGACAATCTTATTTTTAATATTACATCTGGAGATTGACGATATGAGTTTTAAAATTATTGTGGACAGCTGCTGTGACCTGACGCCCGCCATGCTGCGCAGCGGGAACTTTATCAGCGTTCCCCTCACCATCCGGGTGGGCGACACCGTGGTGGTGGACGACGCCTCCTTTGACCAGGCCGCCCTGCTGTGGCGGATGAAGGAGAGCGAAAAGGCCCCCTCCTCCGCCTGCCCCTCCCCTGCTCAGTATCTGGACGCCATGGAGTGCGGCGCGGACGACATCTATGTGGTCACCCTCTCCGCCCTGCTGTCCGGCTCCCACAACAGCGCCGCACAGGCCCGCGCCATGTATCTGGAGGAGCACCCCGATGCCCACGTGCACATCTTCAACTCCTGCTCCGCCTCCTCCGGCGAGGTGCTCACCGCATTGAAGATCCAGGAGCTGGCCTCTTCCGGCAAGGACTTTGACACGGTGGTCAGCCGCACCTCCCGCTATATCAACGAGATGGAGACCCTCTTTGTGCTGGAAAACCTGGACAACCTGCGCAAGAATGGCCGGCTTACCCGGCTCCAGTCCATTGTCACCGGCACGCTGAAGATCAAGCTGCTCATGGGCTCCACGCCCGAGGGAGAGATCTGCAAGCGGGGGCAGGCGCTGTCCATGAAGCAGGCCCTGGGGAAGATGCTCTCCCTCATGGAGGCCGACGAGAAGCACGCCGGGCGCACTCTGTGCATCACCCACTGCAACTGCCTGGAGCGCGCCTTCTACCTCAAGGAGCAGGCCCTCAAGTCCTGCCGGTTCCACGACGTGATCATCTGCGAGACCGGCGGCATCAGCACAGTCTACGCCAACGACGGCGGCATTGTGGTCGCCTACTGAGTTCACAGAGACAGCAAGCCCCCGGCCGCCGGTCGGGGGCTTCGTCATATCTATTTTCCCCTGAACAAGGCAGAGAAATGCCGGAGGTCTGCGAGTCGCAGACCTCCGGCATTGTTCGTTGTATTTACTTCTGCTCGGGCTCCTGCTTGGGAGCGGGCTCAGCGGTGGGCTGGGCAGGCTCTTCCTTCTTCTCCCCCAGAAACTTGGGGAGGTTCATGCCCGCCATGTCGAACATCTCGCTCATGGGCGGGATGGACTTCATCAGACCGGAGATATACCCGGCGGTACCGGTCTTGCCGTCCTGGCCCTGGCCGCCGTCCCAGACGGTGACCTTGTCGATCTTCACGTTCTTGATGGCGTCCACCTGGATGCGCATGAGCTGCTCCATCTTGTCAGCCAGCATGAGGCGCACCGCCTCGTCGGCGTCGCCGCCGGCGGCGGCCACGATCTCCCGCAGACCTTCGGCCTGCTTCACCAGCAGGGCCTGGGTACCGGCGGCCTCGGCCTCCATCTTCACGCGGATGGCGTCGGCCTCGCCCTGTGCCTTCCGGCGGATCTGCTCGGCCTCAGCCTCGGCCTCCAGCTCCTTGCGGCGCTTGTCAATCTCGGTCTTGACGATGATGTCTGCCTCCTGGGTGGCCTTCTCACGGGCGGCACGGGCAGCCTCGGCCTTCTGCTCAGCGGCGTAGGCCTCCTCCAGGGCCTGGGCGGCGGCGATCTTCTCGGCGGCAGTGGCGATACGGGTGGCCTCGGCCTCCTTCTCCCGGCGCTGGGCGTTGGACATGGCCACCTCAACCTTGGCGCTGTTCTCGCCCTGGATGGCGGCGGAGTCAGCCTGGGCAACCTGGATACGCTGGTCACGGTGGGCGTTGGCCTCGCCGATGGAACCGTCACGGTCCCGCTCAGCCACGTTCTTCTTGGCGTCGTTGATGGCCTTGGCGGCGGCCTCCTTGCCCAGGGCGTCGATGTAGCCGGACTCGTCGCTGATGTCGGTCACGTTCACGTTGATGAGCCGCAGGCCGATCTTCTTCAGCTCGCCCTCCACGTTGCGGGACACAGCCTCCAGGAACTTGTCGCGGTCGGTGTTGATCTCCTCGATGTCCATGGTGGCGATGACCAGGCGCAGCTGACCGAAGATAATGTCCTTGGCCAGCTCCTGGATCTCCTGGAGCCGGAGGCCCAACAGGCGCTCGGCGGCGTTCTGCATGACGCCGGGCTCGGTGGAGATGCCAACGGTGAAGCGGGAGGGCACGTTGATGCGGATGTTCTGCCGGGACAGGGCGTTCTCCAGGTCCACGGAGATGGACATGGGGGTCAGGTCCAGGAACTCATAGGCCTGGATGACGGGCCAGATAAAGGCCGCGCCGCCGTGGATACATTTGGCGCTGCGGGTGGAGCCGTCCTTGTTGTTGCCCACCTTACCGTAGATGACCATGACCTTGTCGGAGGGACACTTCTTATATCGCTTGATGAGGAACAGGACCAGGGAAAACAGGATGACCACAACGACGCAAATCAGTACGAGGGTGATGATCTGATCCATACAATTCTCTCCTTCTTCATTCTGTCGTAGGTTTATACTTCTTCTCTCTCAGACGCAACCGGGGATACGATAAGCACGCCGTCCTCCGCCAGCCCGGTCACGATGATCTCCGAGCCGGTGGGGATGGGGTCGCTCTGCTCTGTGACGGCCTCAAACTCCCGCAGCTGCTCCTGCACGGTGACGTTCACCTTGCCGGTCCCCTGCCCACGGGCAGGCACGGTCAGGTACACGCTCCCCCGCTCTCCCAGTGCATTGCGGACGTCCAGGGTTCCATCGGACTGGAGGCGCATGGCCTCACGCAGGATCACGGCCACAGCCACCATACCGATGATACCGATCTGGACCGCCAGGAACAGGGACAGCAGCCAGTGCAGGCCCAGCGTCAGGAACAGCAGGCCGCTCCAGCCGAACAGGGTGAAAAATGTGATGAAGCCGCGGATGGTAAAGATGTGCAGTCCGCTGAAGAATCCGCCATGGGTATCGCTGTCTGTTCCGGCATCGCCGTCGGGGTGAATGCCTCCGTGGAGCCCGTCGG
The DNA here is from genome assembly GCF_944387275.1 of uncultured Pseudoflavonifractor sp. GTDB lineage: Bacteria > Bacillota > Clostridia > Oscillospirales > Oscillospiraceae > Pseudoflavonifractor > Pseudoflavonifractor intestinihominis. Next base: position 9,941 of record NZ_CALXEG010000029.1, on the reverse strand, counting down.
GAATTCCGTCCCCATCCAGGTCCACAGCCTCCGCCTCGATCCCATCCGGGATACCGTCCCCGTCCAGATCCAGGCCATCGCCGTCCGGGATACCGTCCCCGTCCAGATCCGCGCCATCAGCATCCCCGTCGCCGCCCCCCAGGCCGATGAACAGCATCACCGTCTGGATCAGGAGCAGCAGCGTGGCGGGCACTGCGATAAACAGCATCACCCGCTGCAGCGCGGTCAGTGATTCCAGCCAGGCCTCCATCGCTCTCCCCTCCTTTCATTTTGAATATGTGTTCTCATGCGGAAAATGTGACGCCTCTGGAAAATTTATTGAAAAGCCGCAGGCGCTCCTTCCCCGGGTTCCTCCAGCGTCCGGATCAGCCCCTCCGCCTCCCGCTTGAGACGGGCAGCCTGGTAGGCTGTGAGAAGAACCCGCAGGGTACGGCTCACCCTCCTCCGGGCGCCCGGACGGGGCTCATCGCCATAGTCAAAGAGCACTTCGTCGCACCAGCGAACCAGCTCTTCCTCCTCCGGCATAGGCGTCTCCTCCAGCCGCCCAAGCAGGCGGACCAGGCAGGTGTAGAGATAGGAATCGTCCACCAGGTCGTCTGACTCGTCGGCCAGCACACCGTTGACGTAGGATAAAAGTTGGCAGATTTTCTCCAGCTGAAGGACATCCTTCAGCATGTTGATAAACAGGATACGGCAGAACTGTCTGCGGCTGTATTTTTTTCGCTCCGGCGGGGACACAAATCCCCGTTTCACCCAATTCTGGATGACGTAAGACTCCAGCCCCGTCAGCTGGGAGACCTGGGAAAGTGTCAGGCCTCCGGTGAGGAACAGCGGGGACAGCAGCATATCCGCTGCGTCAGGCCGTCTCAGATCGGCTTCGACCGTGGTTCCCGGCAGTACATCTTTCATTCGACCGCCTCCTTAAGGTGATTAGAATATATCATATGGTCACTTAATTGTCAATAGAGTTCTTTAGATTTTACAATAGAGCTGCCGGCCCCTCTGGGTGGATACAGGTCAGGATTCTTTTGTAGAGCCCGGTCTGGGCGTCGGACAGCCGCTTTCCCTTTTTGGCGATCAGCACCAGCTCCCAGCAGTAATTCTCATCGACAATGGGAACGGCCCGGAAATCCTGGTAATTGATCTTGCCTAGGATCAGATAGGTGCTGACCCCGATCACTGTCTTGTCCGGATAGCTGCGGCAGGTGTCCCGCAGCGTGATCGTCGTCGCGATGATCTTGGGCTCAAAGCCGTAATGGCGGCAGGCATCCACCAGCTGATGGTAGGTGCGAAACTTGGAATTGGTTGTGATGATGCGCTGACCTTTCAGGTCGGAATAGGTAATGAATTCCCGCCTATAGAAGGGATGGGACTTGTGGACAAAGGCACACAGATTCCCTTTATATAACGTCTTGGCGGAAAATTTATTCCTGTCCACCGGACCGGCGGTGATCGCCAGATCATAGGTCCCGCTCAGCACTTCCTCTTCGCAGAGAAGATCCACGGAATCCACCCAGCTCATCCCGGCCTGGGAGGCCATCCTCTGAATCTGAAACAGCTTCTCCCTGCCGAGGACTTCCGACGCGCCCATGGTGATACCCAGACAGCCCCGATGGACCGGCGTGCCCGAGATCCGGTTCAGCTCCTCCTGCATCTGGTTTACCTCTTCCATGATCCGCTGGGCGTATGTGCGGACCAGGACGCCCTGCTCTGTCAGCCTGACGCCTCCGGGCGTCCGCAGAAAGAGGGGGCAGCCCAGTTCCTCCTCCAGCGTTCTCACCGCCTTGCTGATGCCCTGCGGAGAGAGATAGAGCCGCTCCGCCGCTTCTGAAAAACTGCCGCAGCGGCATGTCTCCAAAAAATATGTCAGCGCTGCTGTGTTCACCTTGACCCCTCCACTTCCGTATGAGACTACTATAGCAGAAAATCCCGTGTTTTGGAACATCCGTCCGACAAAAAGAGCTGGCGCCGGTCACCCGGCGTCAGCTCTTTCGAGGGACATATCATTTGATTATTCCGCCTTGGCGGCATTCTCGCCTGCGACTCTCCCATAGAATGTGGCGGTTCCCACCGCCAGGCCGCAGCTGGGGTACTCCTCGCCGCACAGACCGGTAAAAGCCACCTCACCGGCAGCATACAGCCCGGAGATCGGCTGGTCGTTCTCGTCCAGCACATGTCCGCTGGTGTCGGTCACCAGTCCGCCGTAGGTCACGGTCACCGAGGGGTCCAGGCGCAGGGCGTAGATCTCGCCCTCAATGGGCACCATCTTGTCCTGCGGCTTTCCGGAGTCCTCGTCCACACCCAGGGCGCACAGCTCGTTGTATCTGCTGATGGTGGCCTCCAGCACCTCCGGGTCCACGCCGATCTGCTGGGCAAGCTCCGCCGCGGTGGAGGCGTGGGGCGTGCTGTCCAGGGTCAGGCCGTACTGAACGGTAGCGTTGGGGTCGTTGGCGGAGGCAATGTAATAGCCGTAGGAGCAGCCACTGTTGGCGATCCCCTGACCCACGTGGTACTGATAGGTGTACTCGTTGACTACGCGCTCGCCTCTGGCGTTGACAATGAGGCCGGCCTCCTCTTTGATGCCCACGCCGCAGGTCATGCTGACATAGATGACCTGGGTGGCCGGGCTGTCAAAGACCTGCGCGCCCACCGCCTGGGCCATAATCAGGCCGTCGCCCGTGTTGCTGGACGGGACCAAGGTGGTGAACCCCTCGGTGGTCGTGGCATAGCGCTCCATCGTCTCTTTGTTCTGGGCGTAGCCGCCAGTGCAGAGCACCACCGATTTTGCATTGACCGTCACGCGGCTGCCGTCCGGACGGGCGCCGGAGACACCTGCCACCGCGCCGTCGTCCCCGCGCAGCAGCTCATCCGCGCACACATTGTACAGGATCTCAACGCCGCTCTCCTCCAGGTCCTTGGTCAGAGGCACGGTGATCTGGGCGCCGTTGCCGCTGCCGCCGCTCTTCTGGCCGCCGCCGCCCTGGGGATTGTGCACACGCCAGGGAGACAGGGAGCTGTGAATGGCCTCCACATCCTGGAACACCACGCCCTTGCTCTCCAGCCAGTACATGTTTTCCGCGGAGTTGTCGCAGTAGAGCCGGACCAGATCGTCGTCCAGCAGGTCGCCGCCGATCTCCTTGAAATAGTCGAACATCATGTCAGGGGTGTCCGTGATGCCCTGGGCCTCCTGCCATTTTGTTCCGGCGGCCACGATCTTGCCGCCGCTGCGGGCTGCCGCACCGCCGGTGACGCCCTGCTTCTCCAGGACAATTACCTTGGCGCCCTGATCCGTCGCCGCGATCGCGGCACTCAGGCCGGCCGCGCCTGCGCCCACCACCACCACGTCGGCATCATAGGTCTCGTCGGCGGGCTCCTTGTCCGTGGCGGGCACGTTCTTCAGCGCATCCGCGTTTCCGCCGGCCTGGGTCACGCAGTCCGCCACCGCCGCCTTCAGCGCGGCGCTGGTCAGGGTGGCGCCGGAGACGGAATCCACGCCCAGCGACTGCCAGCGCACGATCTCCTCCGGCAGGACCTCAATGGGAGAGGTGGAGAGGCCCCAGGCCAGGCCAAAGGTCTCCGCCTGATCTGTCACCTCAACGTCCTCAATGGCGTCCTCACTGAAGGTGACGGACACGGCGATGGGGCCGTTGCGGCCCTCTGCCTCGGCGGTATAGGTCCCCGCCGTATAGCCGCCCACCTCCTCGGGCTCCTTGCCCATGGCCTGGTCCAGGCACTGCTGGACAGCGGACTTAACGGCGTCGCTGGTAATGGTAGCCCCCGAGACGCCGTCCACCTCAGCGGACTGGGCCTCCAGGATGGCCTCCTTCATGGGCTCCCCCACGTCGGCGCCATAGCCGGCGGTCTCGCCGGAGACGTCGATGGTCACATCGGTGATGGCGCTCTCGCTGACAGTCACACTCACCTTGACCGTGCTCTCCATGCCCTGGACCTCGGCACTGTATGTACCGGCTGTGTACAGTCCCGGAGCCGCAGAGGACGGCTCGGTGCTGGACGGCGCCTCTCCGCTGCCGCAGCCCGCAAGCCCTGCCGCCATGGCAATGAGCAGTGCCGTGGCAATTCCTTTCTTGAACCTTCGAAGCATATCTGTTCCTCCCTCTTTCCAGCGTCACCGTGTACATTTTCGTCAGAGTGACACTTTTTTCACAAACTATTTTAAGTGATCTCGTACATAAAGTAAATCACCCCCATTGTTTCATGGGTTCAACCATTGGTTGAAACTAAAACAAGCAGAGATACCCGGTCTGCCGCCGTGGTACCTCTGCTTGTTCTCTTTCTGTGTCGCCAGCTTCTCCTTCAGCTCTTTAAGAACGCCCTGATCTCCTCCTGCCGGGCCACCGCCTGCTGGTATCCATCCTGATACAGCGCCTTGATCTTTGCCAGGTCCCGCTCTGTGCGGGAGAAGCCCTGGGTGTTCGTGGGCGCGATGAGCAGCACCCGTCCCTCCTTCTCCAGGCGGAACAGCTTCTCCCGGCAGGCGTTATACACCTCCGCCCGGCGGCGCATGGCGTCGCAGAACTTGGGGTACTTCCGGTAGAATCGGTCGATCAGCGGCTGGATGGACTCTGTCTTGCGGACATAGGACTTCTCCCGGGTGAGGATCACCACCACCCGGTCACAGCCCTTCTCCACCGCGTGGTCGTAGGGGATGGCGTCCGCCGTGCCGCCGTCCATATAGGGCTTGCCGTTGATGTGGTAGACCGGGAAAAGGAAGGGCAGCGCGCAGGTGGCCTGGAGCAGCTCAAAGTGCTCGTCCTGTTTGGGCACAGGGAGGTATTCCGCCTCGCCGGTGTCCATGTTGGTGACCACCGCCTCCACCTCCCCCGGGAATGCGGCAAAGGTCTCATAGTCAAAGGGAATGAGCTGGTTGGGGATATCGTCGTATGTAAACTTCAGCCCAAAGTAGCACCGGTGGTTGCCCGGCCGGAAGATATTGTTCACTCCCATGTACCGCTTGTCGTTGGCATAGCGGGTGAGGATCTCCAGGTTGCGCCCGCTCTGCTTTGAGATATAGCTGACGCCGTAGGCGATGCCCGCAGACACGCCCACGCAGTAGTCCGGCATGATATCCGCCGCCAGCAGTCCGTCACAGGCGCCGCTGGAAAAGATCGTCCGGAACGCGCCGCCTTCCAATACCAGTCCCGTCTTCATTGCTCTCAATCTCCCTTGATTTCATCCCAGTAGCGCCTGGCGGCCTGCTCGGTCTTGTTTTCGCCGTACTCGTAGTACACGGCCCCTACCAGCTTATCCGGCAAGTACTGCTGCTTTACATAGTGATGGGGATAGTCATGGGGATACAGATATCCTTGCTCCCGCTCCATGCCGGCAGAGTCGGCGTGGACATTCTGAAGGTGGCGGGGAATGTCCCCCGTCTTCCCCGCCCGTATGTCCGCCATGGCCCGGTTCATACCCACATAGGCGGAGTTGGACTTGGGCGACGTGGCCATCAGCACCACCGCGTCGGCCAGAGGAATCCGGGCTTCGGGCAGGCCCAGCATATTGGCCACGTCGATGCAGCTCTTGACAATGGGGATGATCTGTGGATAGGCCAACCCCACGTCCTCACAGGCCATGACCATCATCCGCCGGCAGGCGGAGACCAGATCCCCCGCCTCCAGCAGCCGGGCCAGATAGTGGAGAGCTGCGTCCGGGTCGGAGCCCCGGACCGACTTCTGGAGGGCGGAGACGATGTCGTAGTGGTCGTCCCCCTCCCTGTCGTACCGCATGGCCGACCGCTGGGCCACCGCTCTGGCGTCCTCCAGCGTCACGGTCAGCACGCCGTCCCTCCGCCGGGCGGAGTTGAGCAGCAGTTCTACCGCGTTCATGGCCTTGCGCACGTCGCCGCCGCAGGCAGAGGCGATATGCTCCCGCACTCCGTCCTCACAGACCACCTGCTCTCCCAGCCGCTGCTCCATGATGGCGATGCCCCGGTCCACGGCGGGCAGCACCTCCTCCGCTGTCACCGGCTTGAATTCAAAGACCGTGGACCGGCTGAGAACCGCGTTGTAGACATAGAAATAGGGGTTCTCCGTGGTGGAGGCCACCAGGGTCACATCCCCCTTCTCGATGACCTCCAGCAGGGACTGCTGCTGCTTCTTGTTAAAATACTGGATCTCGTCCAGGTACAGCAGAATGCCGTTTGGAGCCAGCATGGTGCCCACGTCCGCGATCACGTCCTTGATGTCGGAGAGGGACCCGGTGGTGGCGTTGATCCGCCGCAGGGCCCGGCCGGAACGGCGGGCGATGATGTTGGCCACCGTGGTCTTGCCGGTACCCGATGGGCCGTAAAAGACCAGGTTGGGGATCTTGCCGCTCTCGATGATGCGGCGCAGGAGTCCCCCCTCCCCCAGGATATGCTTCTGTCCCACCACGTCGTCCAGGCTGTCCGGACGGATCTCGTCTGCCAAAGGCCGGTACGCCATATCCACGGCCTCCTTTTCTGCCGGTTTGCAGGGCTCTCTTCCGGGACAGTCCCCGCACCGTCTTCTTATTTTATAAGTGTAACATGTGTTCGATTGCCCGTAAAGGCTCATTTCCCCATCTGTGTCCAAAAATACCGGGAGCGGAACCGCATAACGGTCCCGCTCCCGGCAAATAGGCCCCAAGTTCTGTTTTTCTTACAGCTTGGAGACGATCTCGGCAGTATCAGAGGCGATCATGAGCTCCTCGTCGGTGGGAATGACCATCACAGTCACCTTGGAGTCGTCAGCGGAGATAATGGCCTCCTTGCCCCGGGTGTTGTTCTTCTCCGCGTCCATCTTCACGCCCATATACTCCAGGCCGGAGGCGATGGCCATACGGGTGCCGGCGGCGTTCTCGCCCACGCCGGCGGTGAAGATGATGCCGTCCACACCGCCCATGGCGGCGGCGTAGGCGCCGATGAACTTCTTCACGTCATAGTAGAACACATCCAGAGCCAGGCGGGCGCGGTGATTGCCCTCGGCGGCGGCGCTCTCCAGGTCGCGGAAGTCGGAGGACACGCCGGAAATACCCAGCACGCCGGACTTCTTGTTCAGGATATTGAGCATCTCCTTGATGTCATAGCCATACCGGCCCATCAGGTACTCCAGGATGGTGGCGTCGATGTCGCCGGCGCGGGTGCCCATGGGAACACCGGCCAGAGGGCCAAGGCCCATGGTGGTGTCCACGCACTTGCCGTCCACGATGGCGGCCAGGGAGGAGCCGTTGCCCAGGTGGCAGGAGATGAGCTTCAGGCCCTTGGGATCGCGGCCCATGAGGGCGGCGGCGCGGGCAGAGACATAGCGGTGAGAGGTGCCGTGGAAGCCGTAGCGGCGGACCTTGTCGTTCTCGTAGTACTCGTAGGGGATGGCGTAGGTGTAGGCCTTCTCGGGCATGGTCATGTGGAAGGCGGTGTCGAACACGGCCACCTGGGGCTTGGTGGGCATGACCTTCTGGCAGGCCTCGATGCCCATCAGGTTAGCGGGGTTGTGCAGGGGGCCCAGGGGGATGCACTCCTTGATGGCCTCGATGCAGGCGTCGTCAATGATGCAGCTCTCGGTGAAGGCCATGCCGCCGTGCAGCACGCGGTGGCCAACAGCGTCGATCTCGTCCATGCTGGCGATGACGCCGTGCTCGCTGTCGGTCAGGGCCTGGAGCACGGCCTCAATGGCCTCGGCGTGGGTGGGCATGGGGATCTCAGCCTCAAACTTCTGGTCCTTGGCGGGCACCTTGTGGGTCAGGCGGCCGTCGATGCCGATGCGCTCGCACAGGCCCTTGGCCAGCACGTCCCGGGTGGCCGGGTCCATCAGCTGATACTTCAGGGAAGAGCTTCCTGCGTTGATGACGAGTACCTTCATGTAACTAGTCTCTCCTTTTGCAAATCGTTCTCCGCCTTGCGGGCAGGATGATTCCGTAGTAGAATAAGCATACTCTATTTTATCCCCTTTGTCCCGAAAGGACAACACCTTTTTTGCAGCAAATCGAAGAATTCTTCATTTCGGAGGGAAATTCATGCAGGTTGCCGGTATTGTGGCGGAATACAACCCCTTTCACCTGGGCCATGGCTGGCATATTGCCGAAACCAAGCGGCTTTTGGGCGGAGACGCCGGCATCGTCTGCGTCATGAGCGGGAATTTCGTCCAGCGGGGCCAGGCCGCTGTGGCGGACAAATGGCTGCGGGCAGAGTGCGCCCTGCTGGGCGGCGCCGACCTGGTGCTGGAGCTGCCTACCGTGTGGGCAGCTGCGTCGGCAGAGGCCTTCGCCCAGGGTGCAGTGACCCTCCTGGCGGCCACCGGTGTGGTGGATGTGCTGTCCTTCGGCTGTGAGAGCGGGGATGCCACGTCCCTCTCCGCCGCCGCCGACTGCCTGCTCACAGACGCCCACCGGGCGCTGCTCCGGGAAGAGCTGAGCCGCGGCGTGTCCTTCCCCGCAGCCCGGCAGGCGGCGGCGGAGCGTCTCATCGGCCCGGCGGCCGGCTGCCTGAGCACACCCAACAACAACCTGGACGGGGAGTACCTGAAGGGGCTGACGCTGCTCCGCTCCCCCATCACGCCCCTGGCCGTATCCCGGGTGGGCGCCGGCCACGACGCCGCCGCCCCGGCGGGCGGCTTTGCCTCCGCCTCCGCCGTCCGGACCATGCTGCATGAAGGCCGGTGGGAGGAGGCCGGGCGCTATCTGCCGCAGTCCACGGCCTCCCTCCTCGCCCAAGCCGCAGAACCTGGCCGCTGCCCCGCCGGTCTGGAGCAGTGTGAGCGGGCGGTTCTGGCCAGACTGCGGACCATGGACGAGTCCGCCTTCGCCACCCTGCCGGACAGCGGCTCCGCCGAGGGCCTGCCCCGGCGGCTGACGGAGGCGGCCAGGACCAGCTGCTCTATCGAGGCGTTCTGCGCCGCCGCCAAGACCAAGCGGTACACCCATGCCAGAATCCGGCGGCTGGTGCTGTGGGCTTTCCTGGGCCTGACCGCCGCCGACCGCCCCGCCGCCCCGCCCTATCTGCGGGTGCTGGGCTTCAACCGCCGGGGGCAGGCGCTGCTTCGGGACATGGGAGAGCGGGCCTCCCTGCCCATACTGGTAAAGAGCGCCCACGCCCGGCGGCTGCCTCAGCCCGCCCGGCGGCTCTTTGAGCTTGAGGCCCGCTGCACCGACCTGTACGCCCTGTGCTCCCCCCTGCCCCGCCCCTGCGGGCTGGAGTGGACCAATGGACCGGTGATCCTGGATATATAAAGCGAGACGCCCGGAAAAGCCCCGGGCGTCTCGTTTTATCGGTTCTTATTCGTACAGAGGGTGTTTGGCGGTCAGCTCGGCCACCTTGGCGCGGATGGCGTCGGCCTGGGCCTCGAAGTCGGTGGCGGCCTGCCAGATCAGGCGGCCCACCACTTTCATGTCCTCCTCGTCGAAGCCTCTGGTGGTGGCGGCGGGCACGCCCACCCGGATGCCGCTGGTGACAAAGGGCTTCTCCGGGTCGTTGGGGATGGCGTTCTTGTTGACGGTGATGTTCACCTCGTCCAGCCGGTGTTCCAGCTCCTTGCCGGTGACCCCCGCCTTGCGCAGGTCTACCAGCATCATGTGGTTGTCCGTGCCGCCGGAGACCAGGTCAAAGCCGGACTCCATCAGGGACGCGGCCATGGCCTTGGCGTTGCGGAGCACCTGCTCCTGATAGGCCTTGAACTCGGGCTTCATGGCCTCGCCCAGGGCCACCGCCTTGGCGGCGATGATGTGCTCCAGAGGGCCGCCCTGGCTGCCGGGGAAAATGGCGGAGTCGATCTTCTTGGCCAGCTCCTCCTTGCAGAGGATCATGCCGCCCCGGGGACCCCGGAGGGTCTTGTGGGTGGTGGTGGAGACCACGTCGGCATAGGGCACCGGATTGGGATGGAGGCCGGTGGCCACCAGGCCGGCCACGTGGGCCATGTCCACAAACAGGTAGGCTCCCACCTCGTGGGCGATGTCGGCGAAGGTCTTGTAGT
>NZ_CALXEG010000028.1 GCF_944387275.1 uncultured Pseudoflavonifractor sp. | reverse complement strand
TCGGCGAACTTGGCGGCGTGCTCGGCCTCCTCATAGGCGGCCTTCTCCCAGTACAGGCCGATCTCGGGATAGCCCTCGCGGTGAGCCACACGGGCCATGGCCAGGTACATACCGACCTCGGAGCACTCGCCCTGGAAGTTCTCACGCAGGCCCTGCAGGATGCTCTCGTCCACACCCTTGGCCACGCCGACCACGTGCTCGGCGGCCCAGCTCTTCTCGCCGGTCTGCTCCTTGAACTTCTCCTTGGGAGCCTTGCAGATGGGGCAGAACTCGGGAGCGGTCTCGCCCTCGTAGACATAACCACAGACGGTGCACACAAACTTCTTCATGTTGATTTCCTCCTAATTTTTTGATTTTTTGTTTTATTCAACTGATCTGGCTTTTCTCCCTGCATTCTGCGCAGGTGCCGTGGAAAACAAGGTCGTGGTGGTGAACCTGGAGTCCGTACGTCTCGCTGACCTGCCGGTCCAGCCCGGCGTCCACCGGAATCTGATGCAGATCGATCACAGCGCCGCAGCAGTCACAGATAAAGTGGTTGTGCGGGCGGACGTTTGCATCAAAGCGCTCCTGTCCGTTGACCACTGCCACACACTGTACCGTCCCCTGCTCCCGGAAAAAGTTCAGGTTCCGGTAGACCGTGCCCAGCGACAGATCCGGATGGGCGGGCTTGAGCCGCTGATAGATCCAGTCAGCCGAGGGGTGGATATCGGTGGAGCAGATGGCCTCCAGAATGGCCTCACGCTTTTTGCTGTACCGGATGGTGCGTTCCATACTCGCCTCCTTATCAGTAGTAATTCTTGTTTGCAGGATTATCATAGCATACTGGTCGGAGTTTGTAAAGGGTTTTTTTCGCTTTTTCGAAAATAATTTTTGGGAGATGCCCGGAATGAATTTTACGGTTCCTGCGCCTCCTCAGAGGCAGAAAGGGCGCTCTGAAACTCCTCATAGGTACAAAACACGTTCAGCGCCTCCAGCATGGCGTTGGCCGTCATGTGCTCTGGCAGATTCAGACGGCGCAGCAGGGCCTGGCGGCGCTGGGCGGAGTCCGGTCCGCCGGACAGCCCGGCGGCAAACAGGTCCGCCTTGGTGATGGGGCGGCGGGATATGTTCTCCCCCGACTCTTGATCCAGGAAGGTGACCCCCGCACGGCGCAGCGCCTCCTCCAGCACCTGGGGGCGCATGCCCTCCACCCCCAGCTTGCCCTCCTTCCCTGGCTGGCGCTTGCGGCGCTCCTTGCCGAAGAGGTCGGGGATATAGGCGTGCTTCACCTGCCCGGGCGGGATAGCCCCCTTGAGAAAGTTGCGGATCACAAAGCCCGCGCCGTCCGAGTCGGTGAGCACCACCAGTCCCCGCTCCCTGGCCAGACGGCGGAGCAGGGAGAGCCGCTCGCTGTCCTTGAAGATGCCGAAGCCCTTCGTCTCAATAATAATGGTATCCACCAGCTGGGAGAGGGTGTTCTTGTCGTAACGCCCCTCCACCACCACGGCTTCCTTGATTTTCAGCATAGTTGGTATCTCTCCTGTCCGGCGTTTTCAGCGCTTTCGGGACGAGGCCCCCGCCAGCTCCAGCAGAAACTGGGTGAGCAGCTCTTCCCCGTCGGCGCCGGTGGACTTCATGGCCAGGTCCATCTCCCCGCAGCGGATCACCGCCCGGCGGCACCAGGGCAGAGAGAACCGGCGGGCCGACTGCATCAGCTTCTCCGCCGGGTAGGCCGAGCGCATGCCCCACAGCTCCATCAGATAAGAGGTGCCCTTCCGGTTCTCAATGGCCAGCCGGGCGGAGTAGAGCTGCCGGAGCTGCCTCCCCAGAACGGCCAGGATCTTGATGGGGGCCTCCTGCATGTGGTACAGGTCCCCCAGGACGGCGGCAGCCCGCTCGAAGTTGCCGGCGGCGATGGCGTCGGTCATCTGGAACACCACCGCGTCCAGCTGGGGCGTGGCCACGGCGTCGATGTCCTGGCGGGTGATGCGGTGGTTCTTGGCATAGGAGCCGATCTTGCCGATCTCCGAGATGAGGCCGTTCATCAGGTCGCCGCAGAGGAAGATGAGGTACTTGGCCTCCTCGGAGCCGATGTCGTGGTCGGTGGCACGGAAGCGGCGGCGGACCCAGTCCACCAGGTCCCCCTGCTCCTGCCGGGCGAAGTTGACCACGCTGCCGTGCTCCTTCAGGGCGGCGGCCAGCTTGGTGCGGGCGTCCGCCTTGTACTCAATGAGGTCGTAGACAAAGACCAGGCACACATAGTCGGGCAGGTCTGCAAAGAGGGCGGTGAGGCCCTCCTTGTCCCCCTTGTAGAGGTCGTAGTCGCTGACCACAATCAGGGTGCGCTCACTCATCATGGGCAGGCAGTCCACCATCTGGGCCAGGCGCTTGATGTCAAACTCCTTGCCCGACATGGTGTGGAGGTTGAACTCCTCCATGCCCGCGGGCAGGAGCTTTTTCTTCATCTGCCCCAGGTAGAAGTCCCGCAGGTAGGCCTCCTCCCCGTAGAACACGTAGAGCCGGCCGATGGTGCCGTCGGCAATGTCCTTTTTCAGCTTCTGATAGGCGGCGCTGTCCGCCTTTTCCTTTTTTGCCATGGGTCATTCCCCCTTGTGGGTGGATTCAGTCCGCCGCCCGGACGGTAATGGTACCCTGGAGGTCGGTGCGCCAGACGGCGCAGCCCGCCTGCTCCAGCCGGTCCAGGGTGGAGTCGGCAGGGTGTCCGTAGGAATTGTAGCCCACGGAGATGACGGCGTACTCCGGCATCACCGCCGCCAGCAGCTCCTCCGAGGTGGAGGACTTGGAGCCGTGGTGTCCCGCCACCAGCAGCTCGATGTCGGGCAGATTCCCGTATTTGATGAGCCGCCGCTCCACGGCGGCGTTCATGTCTCCGGTGATGAGGGCGTCAAAGTCCCCCAGAGTGGCCAGCACGGAGAGCCCCTCCTCGTTGCCGCCGCCGGTGCCCAGGGGCGCGTAGAGGGTGAGGGACGCGCCGCCCAGCTCCACCGTTGCGTCCTCCTCGATGAAGACGACCTCGGTCCCCCTCTCCTCCGCCAGGGCCAGGATCTCCGCCCGGAGGGGGTTGTCCGGCTCCACGTCCGGCACCGCCAGGGCGGACACTGTCAGCCGCTCCATCAGCTCGGGCACGCCGCAGGCGTGGTCATCGTGGAAGTGGGTCAGCACCAGCAGGTCCAGAGTGCTCTTGCCCATGGTCTGCACGTAGTCGGCGGCAATGTCCCCCGGGTCGTCGGCGCCGCTGCCGCCGCAGTCCACCAGGGCCGTGTTCCCCTGGCTGGTCAGCAGTATGCTCTGCCCCTGGCCCACGTCCAGCACGGTGACGGTCAGGCCGCTGCCCCGCAGGGAGATCATATTGAACATGAGGGCCACCGCCAGGGTCACGGCGCAGCAGCACACCGGGGCAAGGGGCCGGGGCTTCTCCCTGCGGAACAGGATACAGGCCCCGATGACCCCGTAGACGAAGAGGAGCCAGAACAGGAGATACCGGCCCGCCTCCAGGCTGACCGAAGCAAAGGGCAGGCCGCTCAGGCCGTACACGATACGGTGGAAAACCCAGCTCACCGGCTCCGCCAGAGCGGCCAGCACCGTACCCGAAAGAGGCAGCACCCCGCCCAGGGCGGCGGCGGGCAGGCATAGGAGAAAGAGCACCGTCACGGCCCACAGCGTTAACAGGTTGGCCAGGGGCGAGGCCAGGGAGACAGTGCCGAAATAATAAACCGTGAGGGGCGTAGTGAAGGCGATGGCCCCGATGCTCATGGTGACGCAGCCCACCAGGAAGCGGACGGCGCTGTTGTACAGCCGCCGGGGGCGTGTTTTCCCCTTTTTCAGGGGGAAGCGGTGGAAAAACTTCTCGTTAAGCCGCCCTGTAATGGTGAGAATGCCCGCCACCGACAGGAAGGAGAGCTGAAGGCCCACATCCATGGCGGCGTTGGGGTTCTGGAGCAGGAGCAGCAGGAGGGCGAAGGACAGGGAGGTCACCGTGTCCCCCTCCCGGCTCAGGGCTGGGCCCAGCAGCAGGAGAATCTGCATCACACCGGCCCGCACCACCGAGGGCGCGAAGCCGGTGAGGGCCATAAAGGCCAGCACCAGCGGGATGGACACCATGGCCATCATCTTTCTCCGCCGCCTGCGCACCAGCATGGCGGGCAGCATCACCACCATGCTCATGTGCATGCCGGACACAGCCACCACATGGGCCAGGCCGCAGCGCTTGAGGGCGGTATAGAACCCGCCGGTGAGACCGGACTTGTCCCCGGTGGTCAGGGCCAGGGCGAGACCGCCGGTCTCGTCGGAAAACAGTTCGGCAATGTGCTCCCCCATGGCCCTGCGCCACAATGCGGGCCAGTATTGCAGGGGCACGGACTCCGCCGGTGTGACGGCCGGGAGCTCTCCGGCGTTGGCGGTGAGAAAAATCCCCTTGGAATAGTAGTAGCCGCTCTTCTCCCCGCCGATGGCGTCCGCCAGCCTCAGCCGGGCGGTACAGGTCAGGGTGTCGCCGGGCTTTATGTCCGGGACGGCCTCGTCTCCGGGGTAAAAATAGAGGATCACCCCCAGATCCGGCCCGTCCGGGTCCAGTAACCGCACCTCCACTGAGACGCTGGACGTCCCTGCTTCGGGCCAGTCCGCCGCCTGGGCGGTGACGGTCCCCTCCGTCCCCGCCAGCTGTTCCGCCAGGTACACCGTGCGCATGTCATAGCCCCAGCTCCACAACAGGCCCAGGGCCAGACCCGCGGCACACAGCACCAGACGCAGCCGCCTGTCCTCCCGCTGTCTGCGCCAGCGGAGCAGGCATACCGCCCAAATCAGGGCGCACACCACCGCCCCGGCCAGCCGGACCGGCCAGGGAAGCAGGTACACCGACAGGTATACGCCCGCCCCAAAGGGCAGCGCAAAGGAGGCCAGCTTACGCACGGGGAGAGGGGTCGTCTGTGCGTCCCAGAATATAGTCGGTGGTGGTCTGATACAGGTCTGCAAGTTTAATCACAGCCCAGGCAGGAATTTCCCGAATTCCTTTTTCATACCGCCAGTAGACGTTCCGGTTCAGGTTGAGATAAGCCGCTATCTCAATCTGGCTCTTGTCGTGGTCAACCCGCAGGTCCTCAATTCTCTGAAAGTGCATGGGATCACCTCAGAAAAATGCTACCAAACGGCAACATTCTTCCGCGCTAGTTTCACCCATACGGCTTCAATTTATTTCAATGAAAAAAGGCGGTCAAAGACCGCCTTTTTTGCCTTCCCCCGAGGGGGAAGGTGGCTGGCCGCAGGCCAGACGGATGAGGGGCCAACCCTAGATGCTGCTATCAGCCCGGAGGCCAGGTCATATCCCGACCGGCCAGCACATGGAAATGCAGATGGTGCACGCTCTGGCCGGCCTGCTCTTCCCCAGGCGGAAACCGCCTGGGGTGCCCCGTTTATTTTATCTGCTCGGGCGGAGTGAATCCGCCCGGCATCAAGGTTTTGGTCCTGCGGCCCAAAACGCTTGGCGCGGCTCGCAGGCCCTTAGCCCGGAGGCCAGGTCATATCCCGGCCCGCCAGCACGTGGAAGTGCAGATGGTGCACGCTCTGGCCGGCCTGCTCGCCGCAGTTGGACACCACGCGGAAATCGGTGATGCCCAGGTCCTTGGTCACCTTGGAGATGACCTCAAAGGCGTGGGCCACCACGCCGGAGTTCTCGGCGTTGATCTCGCCGCAGGAGCCGATGTGCTCCTTGGGAATCACGAGAAAATGGGTGGGCGCCTGGGGATCGATGTCGTAAAAGGCATAGACCTGGTCGTCCTCGTAGACCTTCTTGGACGGAATCTCGCCCGCCGCAATCTTACAGAACAGACAGTCGCTCATGGAACAGCCTCCTTCCGGGAAACATTTTCTTCAGTATACCACACCCTCGCCAAATTGTCATGCTTTTTTGCCTTTCTGACGGGCCAGTCCAAGCGCCGCCCGCAGCAAAGTCTCCGTCAGGCCGCCCAGCAGCGCCGCCAGCTCCGCCGGCTCCATATCACAGCCGTCCCGCACCCACCGGTGGATCAGGCCGCTGCCGCCCATGAACATGTACTGGAGGATGTACTTCCACTCCGGCCCCGCCACAGACATTTCCGCTCCCGCAGGCCAAATGTACCGGATGGTCTCCTCAAATACCCGACGCTGAAGCGGAGCGTTCATATCCATAAACTGGCCGTTGTAGATCAGCAAGGCGAACATCTCCCGCCGCTCCTTGATATAGGCCAGCATGGGCTCCGTCTGTACCCTGTCCGCCCCCATGTCCCGGACATAGTCCAGCAGGGCGTCCACCAGCTCGTTGCCCATCTCATAGTACAGCTGGACCACATCCTGATAATAGGCGTAAAAGGTGGAGCGGTTGAGCTCCGCCCGCTCGCACAGCTCCTTTACCGTGATCCGCTCCACCGGCTTCTCCTCCAGCAGCCCCAGCAGACTCTCCCGCAGCAGACGCTTGGTCAGACGGGTCCGCTGGTTCTCCTTCCGCTCCTCTTTCTCCATGGTGCTCCTCCTGTTTCCCGTCTTTTTTCACCGTTTATGATTTAATTCCAACACTTTTTCAACTTGTGTCTTGAACACGGCGTTTTTAAAAAATCTAATGATTGAAAAACAACACTGTGTTGAATACAATACATCATGAGCAATGGAAAAGCAATAGATTTTTGCTATTTTCATCCGTGTACGAGCAAAACGAAAGGAAGAGGAGTATGGACATGAGAGAAAAGAACACGGCATCACCCCGTCCGGCGGGAAAGCTGCCCGTCATCCTGGTCAGCGTGCTGCTGGTCGTCGCGCTGATCGTCAACGTGGTATGTATCCGGCTGTATCCCGCCATCAACGCCTTTATGGCGGCCAACCTGAACAGCCGCCTCACCGGCGGCAGCGTCACCGCCGAGCAGCTCACCCCCGACCAGGCCAAGGAGGCCAGCCTGCTGATGGCCCAGGAGCTGGAGTCCGAGGGTCTGGTGCTGCTGGAGAACAAGGACGGCGCGCTCCCCCTGGAGCAGGGCGCCAAGGTCAACCTGTTCGGCTACGCCACCGTCTCCCCCCTCTACGGCGGCACCGGCAGCGGCTCCAGCGACACGTCCTCCAACGTGGACCTGATCCAGGGCCTGACCAATGCCGGTTTCACCGTCAATGAGGAGCTGGCCGACTTCTACCGCAATTCCGGCGTCAGCCGTCCCGAGCAGGGCGGTTACACCGGCTCCAACTTCACCCCCGCCGAGGTGCCTGTGTCCCAGTACACCGACCAGGTGCTCCAGCAGGCCCGGGACTTCTCCGACGTGGCCGTGGTCATGCTCTCCCGCATCGGCGGCGAGGGCGGCGACCTGCCCGCCGATATGTACGCGGCCGGGTACAGCGACACCGACGACGGCCGCAGCTACCTCTCCCTCACCCAGGACGAGGAGGACCTGCTGGAGCTGGTCAAGTCCCAGGGCTATGAGACTGTGGTGGTGCTCATCAACTCCTCCCACGCCATGGAGCTGGGCTTTCTGGAGGACGAGGGCATCGACGCCGCCCTGTGGATCGGCGGCCCCGGCAGCACAGGCATGAACGCCGTGGGCGAGGCCCTGTCCGGCGTGGTGAACCCCTCCGGCCGCCTGACCGACACCTACGCCTACGACATCTCCTCCTCCCCCGCCTACTGGAACGCGGGCGACTTTACATACAGCAACCTGGAGCGCAACTATGTGGAGTACGCCGAGGGCATCTATGTGGGCTACCGGTTCTACGAGACCCGCTGGATCGACAACGAGACCGGCGTGTGCGACGAGGATGCCTACCAGGCTGCCGTCCAGTACCCCTTCGGCTACGGCCTGAGCTACACCACCTTTACCCAGGAAATTGAGGACTACTCCGACGCCGACGGCTCCATCTCCATGACCGTGAAGGTGACCAACACCGGCAGCGTCCCCGGCAAGGACGTGGTCCAGGTCTACTACACCGCCCCCTACACCGTGGGCGGCATTGAGAAGGCCCACGTGGTGCTGGCCGGCTTCAACAAGACCGAGCTGCTCCAGCCCGGCGACAGCCAGTCGGTCACCATCACCTTTGCCGCCGAGGACATGGCCTCCTACGACTACCAGACCAACGGCTGCTATGTGCTGGAGTCCGGCACCTATCAGATCAAGCTAATGAACAACGCCCACGACGTCATCGACCAGCGGGAGTACACTGTGACCTCCACCATTGTCTATGACGAGAGCAACCCCCGCTCCACCGATGTGACCGCCGCTGTCAACCGCTTTGACGACGTGACCAACGGCCAGATCACCCAGTATGTCTCCCGGGCCGACTGGGAGGGCACCCTGCCCACCGCCCGCACCGACGGCAAAGCCGCCTCCGACGAGGTGGTGGAGGCCTTCACCAACGCGCCGGTGTACGAGAATGACCCGGACGACCAGCCCATCACCTTCGCCAACCACGGCCTCACCCTGGAGGACCTGTCCGGCAAGGACTACGACGACCCCATGTGGGAGCAGCTCCTGGAGCAGCTGAGTGTGGAGGACATGACCAACATGATCTCCAACGGCGGCTGGTCCACCCCCGAGGTCACCAGCGTGGGCAAGCCCGCCACCAACGACCTGGACGGCCCTGCCGGCATCAACAGCCTGGTGAGCAACCTGCGGGGCGTGTCCTTCCCCAGCCAGGTGGTCATCGGCTCCACCTGGAACCAGGCCCTGGTGGAGGAGTTCGGACGCACCTTCGGCGCGGAGGCCGTGGCCAACCACGTGGTGGGCCTCTACGCCCCCGGCGCCAACATCCACCGCACGCCCCTCTCCGGCCGCAACTTTGAGTACTACTCCGAGGACAGCCTTCTCTCCGGCAAGCTGGCCGCCGCCACCATCCGGGGCGCCGCCAGCCAGGGCGTGTACTGCTACGTCAAGCACTTCGCCCTCAACGACCAGGAGAGCAACCGCCTCTCCCTCTCTGTGTGGGCCAACGAACAGGCCATGCGTGAAATCTACCTCCGGGCCTTTGAGATCGCCGTCAAAGAGGGCGGCGCCACCGCGGTCATGAGCAGCTACAGCTACCTGGGCGCCACCTGGGCCGGGACCAACCCCGCCCTGCTCACCGGCGTGCTCCGGGAGGAGTGGGGCTTCCAGGGCATGGTGGTCACTGACTCCGCCATGGGCAACACCTCCTGGATGGACGTAAACCTGGCCATCCGGGCCGGCGGCGACATGATGCTCTGCCTCATGGGCGTCACCCTGGACAGCTCCGGCAACACCGCCCAGCAGGCCATGCGCACCGCCTGCCACAACATCCTCTACACCCAGGCCAACAGCGCCGCCGTGTCCGCCGCCGCCGACACCTCCCCCTACTGGCTGGTGCTCCTGGTGGTGCTGGACACCGCCGTCCTCTCCGCCGCCCTCTTCGTGTTCCTCAACCGCAGCAAGTGGAAGAACAGTGTGAAGGTTCCCGCCAGAATCGGCATTGTGGTGGTCATCGCCCTGGTGCTGGCCCTCATTTTCTGGGCCGCCTTCTTCCGCACCGGCGGCGTGGCCGCGGCCGACGGCGACCAGCAGTCCCCCGCCCCCACCGCCTCCGAGACCATCCAGCCCACCGAGTCCTCTGCGCCCAGTGCCGATGCCTACCTGACCCTCACCGGCACCGGCGACGGCTGGCTGGTCTGCAACGTGGTCCTCATGGGCGACAACACCTTCACCGTCGCCTTCGACTACAACGCCGAGAATGCAGGCATTCAGACCGACTCCGGCACCTGGGTCCTCAACGACGACGGCTCCATCTCCCTTACCGGCGACTCCCGCAGTTTTACCGCCACCACCTCCGACGGCTCCACCTACACCATGGACGTGGAGAACGTGGAGACCGGCGTCATCTGCACCGTCTCCGGCTCCGTCCAGGGCGGCGGCAGCTCCGCCCCCAGCGACGGCTCCTATCTCACCCTCACCGGCACCGGCGACGGCTGGCTGGTATGCAACGTGGTCCTCATGGGCGACAACACCTTCACCGTCGCCTTCGACTACAACGCCGAGAATGCAGGCATTCAGACCGACTCCGGCACCTGGGTCCTCAACGACGACGGCTCCATCTCCCTTACCGGCGACTCCCGCTCCTTCACTGCCACCACGTCTGACGGCTCTAACTACACCATGGATGTGGAGAACCTCCAGACCGGCATCACCTGCACTGTCTCCGGCACTGCAAATACCTGATTCCCCCCGACCGCCTGCCTTTCCGGCAGGCGGTCGGGCGGTATCTAAGGCCTGAATTTTCTTCCGTGTCTGTTCCGAATTGCAATTTACGCACATAAACGTACCGATTACGTCAAAGGTACCCCATTCTCAATTCTTTCTGCTATACTATGTGCAAAGGCCGTGTTCGAGCACAGAACACCGGCGGCAGGGGACATAATGTTCCAGAAAAGGAGTGTAAGGGATTGAAATACGCGGACTTAATCAAGAAGATGACCCTTGAAGAGAAGTGCAGCCTGCTGAGCGGCGAGGGCAACTTCACTACCAAGAGCGTAAAGCGGCTGAACATCCCGGGGATGTTTCTGTCGGACGGCCCTCACGGGCTGCGGAAGCAGGCAGGCGCTGCGGATCACCTGGGCCTGAACGCCTCGCTGCCCGCCACCTGCTGCCCCACGGCGGCCACCATGGCCAACTCCTGGGACCCGGAGCTTGGCGAGGAGCTGGGCAAAATGCTGGGCGAAGAGGCCAAGGCCCAGGGCGTCAGCGTGCTGCTGGGCCCCGGCCTGAACATGAAGCGCTCCCCCCTGTGCGGGCGCAACTTTGAGTATTTCTCCGAGGACCCCTATCTGGCAGGCAAGATGGCGGCCGCCTACATCCGCGGTATCCAGAGCCAGGGCGTGTCGGCCTGCCCCAAGCACTTCGCCGCCAACAGCCAGGAGACCCTGCGCATGCACTCGGACAGCGTGGTGGACCAGCGGACCTTCCGTGAGATCTACCTGACCGGGTTTGAGATCGCGGTGAAGGAGGGCCACCCCAAGTCCATCATGTCGGCCTACAACCGCATCAACGGCAAGTACGCCAACGAGGACAAGGAGCTGCTGCGGGACATCCTGGTGGACCAGTGGGGCTTTGACGGCTTCGTGGTCACCGACTGGGGCGGCAGCAACGACCGGGCCGAGGGCCTCCGCTGCGGCAACGCCCTGGAGATGCCCGCCACCGGCGGCAACAGCGACCGGGAACTGGTGGCCGCGGTCAAGGCCGGCACCCTCTCCGAGGACGTGATCGACCAGCGGCTGGACGAGTACCTGAGCGTGCTCTTCGCCACCGTCATCCCCGCCGACGCCCCCAAGGAGTTCGACGTGGAGGCGCATCACGCCACCGCCCGCAGGGCCGCCGAGAGCACCATCGTGCTGCTCAAGAACGAGGACGGCATCCTGCCCCTGAAGGCGGGCACCTCCGTGGCCGTCATCGGCGACTTCGCCCAGACTCCCCGCTACCAGGGCGCCGGCTCCAGCATGGTCAACCCCACCAAGCTGGACTGTGCCCTCTCCGTCATCAAGTCGGGCAGCGGCCTGAAGCTGGTGGGCTTTGAGCCCGGCTTCATCCGCCACGGCGGGGCCGATGAGGCCAAGAAGAACGCCGCCGTGGAGCTGGCCAAGAACGCCGATGTGGTGCTGCTGTACATGGGCCTGGACGAGATCAGCGAGTCCGAGGGCCTGGACCGGAAGCACATGAAGATCCACCAGAACCAGGTCGATGTGCTGGAGGCCGTGGCCAAGGTCAACTCCAACGTGGTGGTAGTCCTCTCCGGCGGCTCCCCCATCGAGACCCCCTGGCTGGACAGCTGCAAGGCCGTGGTCCACGGCTATCTGGGCGGCCAGGCCGGCGCCGGCGCCGTGGTGGACGTGCTCACCGGCAAGGTCAACCCCTCCGGCAAGCTGGCCGAGACCTGGGCCATGCGGTACGAGGACACCCCCGCCTACCGCCACTTCCCCGGCACTGAGGCCACCTCCGAGTACCGTGAGGGCATGTACATCGGCTACCGCTACTACCAGACCGCCCAGGTGCCCGTCCGCTTCCCCTTCGGCTTTGGCCTGAGCTACACTACCTTCGCCTATGCCGACCTGCGGGCCACCGACAAGTCCGTCACCTTCACCGTCACCAACACCGGCAGCGTGGCCGGCGCGGAGATCGCCCAGGTGTACGTCTCCCGCAAGGGCGGCGTGGTGTTCCGCCCCGAGCAGGAGCTCAAGGGCTTTGTGAAGGTGTTCCTCAACCCCGGCGAGTGCAAGACCGTCACCGTGGAGCTGGACGACAAGGCTTTCCGGTACTTCAACGTGAAGACCGGCAAGTTCGAGGTGGAGAGCGGCGACTACGAGCTCCGTGTGGGCGCCTCCTGCGCCGATATCCGTCTCACCGCCACCGTGGCGGTGAAGGGCACCGACGCCCCCGCCCCCTACGATCTCAGCAAGCTGCCCAGCTACTGCTCCGGCAAGGTGAGCGACGTGGGCGACGCCGAGTTCGAGTACCTGCTGGGCCGTCCCATCCCCCCCGCCAAGTGGGACCGTTCCGTCCCCCTGGGCATGAACGACACCTTCTCCCAGCTGTTCTACGCCAAGAGCTGGATCGGACGGCTGGTCTACTCCATCCTCACGCATATGAAGAACAAGGCCGACGCCAAGGGCACCCCCGACCTGAACATCCTCTTCATCTACAACATGCCCTTCCGCGGCGTGGCCAAGATGATGGGCGGCGCCTTTGATATGGACATGTCTGCCGCTCTGGTGGAGATCTTCAACGGCCACTTCTTCAAGGGCCTGGGACACCTCATCTCCGCGAACTTCCGGATGAACAAGGCAAAGAAAGAGACCGCCCAGGCTCTGGCCCAGGCGGGCAATGCGAAAGGAGAAAACTGATATGACCGACAATAAAAGCAAGACCGGCCTGGCCGGCTGGTGGAACAGCTTCGCCGAGAAGCACCCCAAGGCTTCCAAGTGGATCCGGGAGGGCGGACTGTTCGTCATCGTCAGCAACCTGGTGACCGTGCTCAAGTACTTCATCCTCCAGTTCCTGCCCCTGGCCTTCCAGAGCCTGTCCAACGTGGACTTCGGCTGGCCCGGCATCCCGGTGACCCTCTTCGGCGAGACCTTCCAGTGGAACATCTTCGGCTACGACACCGCCCACGGCGGCCTGGGCTACTTCTGCGCCTACATGATCGCCATGGCCATCGGCGAGATCATCAACTTCCCCATCCAGCGCAACTTCGTCTTCCGCAGCAAGGGGAACCTGGCCTGGCAGATCGCCTGGTATGTGGTGGCCTTCATCATCATCAACTGCATCGTCAACTCCATCAACTGCGTGTGGGTGGCGGTGGCCGGCATGTTCGTGCCTGACTTTATCTACAACATCGGTACCGTGGTCCTCAACGGCGGTATCTCCATGGTTATTTTCTTCTTTGTCAACAAGGTCATCTTCCCTGAGGCCAAGCAGGCCTGAGAAGATTGCGGGGAGGTCAACGGTTATGGTCACCATAAAGGACATTGCCAAGCGGGCGGGCGTCTCCCGCGGCACCGTGGACCGGGTGCTCAATAACCGGCCCGGCGTCAATCCGGAGACGGAGGCCAAGGTGCGGGCCCTCATCGAGGAGATGGGCTACCGCCCCAACATGGCCGGCCAGATTCTGGCCGTCAAGAAGCGCCGGCTCCATCTGGCCTTTCTCATCTTCCACGGGCCCGAGTTCGTCTTTCACCTGGACATCCTCCACGCCGCCCGGGACAAGGCCGCTGAGCTGCGGGAGTTCGGCGTGACGGTGGACTTCTACCTGGTCCGCCAGCTGGACACCCCCTATCTGGAGCGGCTGTTCCGGGAGGTGGAGGACAACCAGCCCGACGGCATCGCCGCGCTGCCCCTGCGCACCGCCGCTTTCATGTCCTTTATCCAGCGGATGAACGCCAAGGGCGTCCCCACCGTGTTCTTTAATCTGGACGAGGACTTTGCCCCCCACCTGGCCTATGTGGGCTGCGACTATGTCCAGTCCGGCCGGGTGGCCGCCGGCCTGGTGTCCCTGTGCACCGAGGGCCGGGGGCAGGTGGGCATCGCCGCGGCGGACGGCCCCAACTCCCCCAGCTTTGCCGGGCGGATGGGCGGCTTCTCCCAGGAGCTCTCCGCCAACCATCCGGGGCTGTCCATGGTGGACGGCGGCATGCCCGCCCTGTTCCACAACGGAGATTTCACCGAGGTGGTGGATCTGGTGGAGCAAAATCCCGACATGAAGGCCATCTATATCGTCAACATGGGGGACTACGGCGTGTGCC
This sequence comes from uncultured Pseudoflavonifractor sp., assembly GCF_944387275.1. Lineage (GTDB taxonomy): Bacteria > Bacillota > Clostridia > Oscillospirales > Oscillospiraceae > Pseudoflavonifractor > Pseudoflavonifractor intestinihominis. Next base: position 26,292 of record NZ_CALXEG010000028.1, on the reverse strand, counting down.
AGGAGATCCACCGGGCCGCACGGGGCCGCAATCTGGCGGTCATCACCCACGATCTGGCTCCTGCCCAGCAGGAGCTGCTGAAAAACGGCCTTATCTCCGCCACCATCGTCCAGCAGCCCGACATCCAGGGCTCCCTCCCCCTCCAGCTGCTCTATGAGTACCTGGCCTTCGGCACCCTCCCCGCCAAGAGCAAGTTCTTCACCGATCTGCACATCTGCATCAGCCAGAACGTGTAAACGCAAAAAACAGCGCCGGATTTTCATCCGGCGCTGTTTTTTTGCGCTATTTATGTTGCGATTCCGGCGGTTTTCCCGCCAGCCGCTTTCCGCCCGGCTTTCCCCGCCGCAGCCGCAGCAGGGCGAACACATTGCTCTCCCGGCAGGCGTCCCGGAAGCGCTGCCCCGTCGCCAGGAAGCACAGCCCCGGCACGCTGGACACCAGCACAGTGCCCAGAACACAGCCAATCAGGGACAGCAGCCACACCGCCAGCTGGGCGGGTATACTCAGCGCGCCCCCCAGCAGCCCTCTGATGGCCGCGATGGCCATGGGGTGGGCCAGGTACACGCCGAAGGAGCAGGCCGACAGCAGTACCACCACCCGGCCGCTCCTCCTGCCCCGGAACAGGTCCTTGAACAGCAGGAACAGGGAGGCGGAAAGGGCCATGGTGCAGACGCCCCGGTAGGTGGCGAACTGCTCGCCGTAGGTGCCGGTGGCCAGGAAGACGATCCAGGTGCCCAGGGCGATCACCGCCCAGCTACCCAGGGCAACCGCCAGCAGAATCCGGCGCTCAGGCGGCTTCTCCAGCCGCTCCAGCCAGGCTCCCAGCAGGAAATACCCCAGATATCCCTCCAGCACGCTCACGTTCAATGTGGCGTTCTCCCGCAGCAGGGCGTACCAGGGGTCGGGCAGAAATCCGCTGAGCTGGTTGATTGCCAGGGTGACCACCACCCACAGCCCCAGCAGGTACCGCCAGTGCCGCTCCTCCAGATGGTCGGTCATCCGCTTGAGCAGGGGCGAGAGCAGGTACATGGGGATGAGGGCGTAGAGGAACCAGTAGGGCGTGAGGACGGAGATGGCGGGCAGGTTTACAAACTTCAGCAGCGCCGCCTCCCCGCCCTGGGTCAGCCAGACCCCAACCACCACCAGCAGCGACCAGCACAGCCCGGGCACAGCCACCCGGGGCAGTCGGCGGCGGAGCAGGTAGGCCGGGTCGTCGGTCTTGTCCGAGCCCAGCAGCAGTGCGCCGGAGAGCATGAAGAACAGGGGCACCGCCGCCACCGCCAGCGCGGAGAGCAGGTTGGACAGGTGCCACAGGGCCATGTGCTCCGACTGGCGCAGCCCGTCCGCGGCGGTGTGGAGGTAGACCACGGCGGCCATGGAGGCCACCCGGAGCAGGTCGAAGTCCAGCCGCCGGACGCGTTTCGCTTTGCTCAAGGGGCGTTCAGCCTCCTTCCCCCCAATGGGGTCAGCCCTTCAGGCCGTTCTCCTGCCGCTCCATGTTCTCCACCACGATGTCGTGGATGTCGCCCTTGGAAGCGCAGTATTCCAGCACCTTCCAGGGCGTGTTGGTGTGGAAGTGGATCTTGATCAGGTCCTCGTCGCCAAAGGCCAGCAGGCAGTCGCCCTCGATGTTCTGGGCGATGTAATCGTGGATCTCGTCCTCGGAGAGGTTCTCTCCTGCGATGAGAAGCTGGGTGTCAAACTTGTACTCCAACATACAAATTCCTCCTTATTCTCCCGACACCTGCCGCCGCAACAGGGACAGGGGCGGCACGGCCCGGGGCAGCTTCATGATCAGCTTCATCTGGGGCTTTCTGGCCTCGGTGAGGGGCAGCCCGTCGCCGTCGGTCATGGCGGACACGGTGAACCGCTCCGGGCGCACGTCCGGCCCCACCAGCTCCAGCTCGTCCCCCACGGCGAACTTGTTGCGCAGGGACAGGACCGCAGTGCCGTCGCTCTGGCAGGACTCCACCAGCGCGCACACCTGCCAGTCCCGGATGTACCGGGAGTCCTCGGTGAACTGGCCGGGCTGGCCGTAGAAGAAGCCGGTGGAGTAGTGCCGGTGGCTGATGTGCTCCACCTCATCCCGCCACACCGGGTCCAGGGGCTCCCCCGCCAGGGCGGCGTCCACCGCGTGACGGTAGGCCCCGGTCACAATGGCGGCGTAGTAGGCGCTCTTGGCCCGGCCCTCGATCTTGAAGCTGTCCACCCCCGCCTCCACCAGCTCGGGGATGTGGTCGATCATGCACATGTCCCGGGAGTTCATGATGTAGGTGCCCTTCTCGTCCTCATAGACTGGGAAGTACTCCCCGGGCCGCTTCTCCTCCATCAGGGCGTACTTGTACCGGCAGGGCTGGGCGCACGCGCCCCGGTTGGAGTCCCGGCCCGTCATGTAGTTGGACAGCAGGCAGCGCCCGGAATAGGACACGCACATGGCCCCGTGGACAAAGCACTCGATCTCCAGCTCTTTGGGGGTCTTGGCCCGGATCTCCCGGATCTCATCCAGGGTCAGCTCCCGGGCCAGGATGACCCGGCTGGCCCCCAGGTCGTACCAGGTGGAGGCGGACTGGTAGTTGACGATGCTGGCCTGGGTGGAGATATGGGCCCGGACATGGGGCGCGTAGCGCTTCACCAGGGCCAGGGTGCCCACGTCGGCCACGATGACGGCGTCCACGCCGGTCTGATCCAGGTACTCCAGCCACTCGGGCAGCCTGGCCACCTCGTCGTTGCGGGGCATGGTGTTGCAGGTGATATGCACGGCCACGCCGTGGGCCTTGCACAGGCCCACGGCGTCCTTCAGCTCCTCGGGGGTGAAATTGCCCGCAAAGGAGCGCATGCCGAACATGGTTCCCGCCAGATAGACGGCGTCCGCCCCATAGGCCACCGCCATCTTCAGCCGCTCCATGTCCCCGGCGGGGCAGAGCAGCTCCGGTCTCTTTTTATCCATTCTGATACAGCTCCTGCGTCGCCTTGAAGTTCTCCTGCTGCTGGTAGGTCTTGAAGAAGTGGTGCTCGCCGTCGTCGCCCAGGGCGTAGAAGTAGTAGCCGTTGCCCGAGGGGTTCATGGCGGCCCGCAGGGAGGCCTGGCCGGGGCTGGCGATGGGCCCGGCAGGCAGGCCGGTATATTTGTAGGTGTTGTACGGGCTGTCGATGGCCAGATCCTCCGCCGTCAGCTTTTCCTTCCGCTCGGGCAGGATATACTGGATGGTGGCGTCGATGTTCAGGTAGCCCGCCGTCTCCGAGGTGGGGTTGTAGAGGCGGTTGTAGATGACGTCGGCGATGTCGGTCTGGTCGTTGCCGGTGGTCTCCTTCTCGATCATGGAGGCGATGATCACAATGTCGTGGACGGTCTGGCCGTTGGCCGCCGCCTTCTCCCGCATCTCGTCGGTAAAGACCTCGTCAAAGCGGAGTATCATCTTGTTCAGCGCCTGCACCGGGTCCATATTCTGATAGAAGATATAGGTATCCGGGAACAGGTAGCCCTCCAGCCGGGTGGGGTCCCCCAGAGGCAGCACGCCCTTGAGGAAGGAGAAGTTGAAGTCGTGGTTGGCGGCGGCGTCGTTGAGCTCCTCCACTGTGGCCACGCCGTTCTCCTCCAGGATGGCAAAGATCTGGGCCTCTGTGGAGCCCTCGGGGATGACCACCGTCACCTCCGTCCGGGCCGAGGACTTGGCGCTCAGGTTGCGGATGATGGCGCTGTAGTCCATGCTGGTGCTGAGGGTATAGGTGCCCGGCGTCATCTTCTCCTTGCCGCCGGTGAACCCGCAGAAGAGCTGGAACAGCCACTTGTACTCAATGATGCCGTTTTGCTTGAGCTGGTCGGCCACATAGCCCACGTCGGCTTTTGAGACGGTGACCGTCTCTCCCTCCTGGTTGGTCTCCTCGGTGTAGGTAAAGATATCGTCGGGCAGGGTGATGGTGGCGGTGACCTCGGCCTTGTTCAGGGCCAGCACATCCCCAGCCCAGATCCAGCCCAGGCCCGCCAGCAGGGCCGAAACGCCGATGACCAGCACCACATAGAGCAGCGCGCCCAGGGCGCCCAGCCGGCGGCGACGGCGGCGGCGGGGCTGCTGGCCGCTCTCTCTCCGCGGCGCGGCGCTGCCGCTCTCCTGATGGGTCTGGCGGCGGGGCACCTCACGCTTTCCTTCGTAGTGAGACATTGCTTCAACTCCTATCCATTGCAAAAGAAAAAATCAAATGTCCTCCTGTCACCACAGATCAGAGGCAGACATAGTATGGGTCGTGAAGGGAACGGCGGCCCGGGCCCCCGGTTCCTCAGAATAATGTGAGGTGAATATCTACATGTGCTGTGGTAACAACGGTATGGGCGGCGGCAGCTGCCTCTGGATCATCCTGATCATCATCCTTCTGTGCTGCTGCTGCGGCGGCAGCTCCTGCGGCTGCAATTGCGGCTGTGGCAACAACTGCGGCAACAACTGCGGCTGCAACGACGGCTGCGGCTGCTGCTGAGCCGTCTCCTCCCGCCGGACGGCGGTATGGGCGGGCCCTCCGGGGCCCGCTTTTCCCGTCTCACACCGGGACAGGCTCTCCGTCGGTCACCACCAGGTCCACCGGATGGTCGTGGGGCTCCCGGGGGACCGCCTCCTGCAGCACTGCTCGGCGGCACAGGCCCACCGTGACCCCGGTATAGCCGGCCAGGTAACGGTCATAGTATCCCCCGCCCTGGCCCAGCCGATAACCCCGCCCATCAAAACACAGCCCGGGCACCAGGATCAGGCCGATCTTCTCCCGCTCCACCAGCGGGCAGTCCTCCCCCGGCTCCAGCATGCCGTACCGGTGCCGGATCAGGACGCTCTCCCCGGTCACTCGCCGGGCCTCCATGGCCCGGCCGGGCAGGCAGCGGGGCAGCAGGACCTCCTTCCCCCGGTCCAGCAAAGCAGGGATCAGCCGGGCCGTGTCCGGCTCGGTGCCCATGCCGTAAAACAGCAGGACCCTGTCCGCCGTCTCCAATGGGGGCAACGCCAGAAAGCGGCGGAATAGTATTCCGTCGCTCTCCTCCCGCTCCTCCGGGGACATGGCGGACAGCCGGGCGCGCACCGCCCGGCGCAGGGCCGTTTTCTGCTCAGTGATGGAAGTGGACGGCATTGCGCACCCGCTCCATGGCCTCCCGGCCGCAGGTGACCTCCACCAGGCGCAGACCGAACTCAAAGGAGGAGCCGGCAGCCTCGCCGGTGATGATGCGACCGTCGGTCACCACCTGGCTACCCTTCTGCACCACGGCGGAGCCCATCTCGTCCTCCATGCCGGGGTAGCACACCGCCTTCCGGCGGTCCAGGCAGCCCGCCCGGGCCAGAACGGTGGGCGCGGCGCAGATGGCGCACAGCCAGCAGCCCCGGTCATAGGCCTTCTGGATCAGAGCCAGGGCAAACAGGTTCTTCTGGATGGACTCCACGCCGCCCAGGCCGCCGGGCAGCACCAGCATCTCCATATCCTCGGGGTCGTGGGCCTCGTCCATGGTGACGTCCGCCTTCACGGTGACGCCGTGGCTGCTGGTGATCTCCAGGCCGTCCAGTCCCACCAGCGTCACCTTGGCGCCGGCCCGGCGGAGCAGGTCCAGGGGGACCAGCGCCTCAGACTCTTCAAAGCCATTGCCCAGCAGAATATAAATCATGTTCATTTCCTCCTGTTTTTTCCGGAGCTCAGCCGCCCCGGTGAATTTTCCATTGTTCTTGGGGTCAGAGCAGATTCTGCGCGGTTATGATATCCCAGATCTCCCGGTGGATGTCCTCAATGGACCGGACGGCGCCGCTGCCGTCCACGCAGGAGACCCTCTGCCAGCCCAGCAGCCTGGCGGCGGCATGGGCGGTGCGGCGGCACTTGGCCAGATACTCCGTGTCCACCTCGTGGATATCCCCCTTGGTGTGGGTGGCCTTCTCCCGGGAGCGGAGCATCTCCACCGCCTTGTCGGTGGGCATATCCAGGTAGATCACCAGGTCGGGCAGGGGCAGCCCCAGCTTGCCGCACTCAAAGTCGAAGAGCCAGCGGATGAAGCCCTCCCACTCCGCTTCGGGCAGCTTGCAGGTCTGGTGCACCGCGTTGGAGGTGGTATACCGGTCGGACAGGACCAGCCCGCCCGCCTGATAATAGCCGCCCCAGTCCTTTTTCCATGTGGCGTACCGGTCCACCGCGTAAAAGGTGGACGCCGCGTAGGGGTTCACGTCGTCGGGGTGGGTGCCGAACTCCCCGTTCAGATACATCCGCAGCAGGGCGGACGAGGGCTCCTGATACTGGGGAAAGATGAGCCGCCGGAACGCCGTGCCGCCCGCCTCCAGCCGCTCACACAGCTTGGCGAACTGGGTGGACTTGCCCGACCCGTCGGTCCCCTCAAGTACGATCAACCTGCCGGACATCTGCCGCGCCCTCACTTTCCGCGCAGCCGGGCGCCGGCGGCGTCCACCAGCACCAGGGGCAGCTTGGCCATGCGGCCGATGCGCTGAGGCTCCTTGAGCAGCCGGTAGAGCCACTCCATGCCCATCTTCTGCCACTTCTCCGGGGCCCGCTCCACCGCGCCGGCGAACACGTCCAGCGCGCCGCCCAGGCCCACCATGAGCCGGGCGCCGGTGGACGGGCCGTACTCCGCCATCCACAGCTCCTGCTTGGGGGCCCCCAGACAGACGAACACCACGTCGGCGTGGGCGTCCTGAATGGCCCGGATCACCGGCCTGGGGTCCTGGAAATAGCCGTCATGGGTGCCGCACACCATCAGTCCGGGGTACTGCTTCTGCAGATTGGCGGCGGCGGTCTCGGCGATGCCGGGCTTGGCCCCCAGCAGGAACAGCCGCTCCCCGGACCGGGCCATCCGCCCCAGCAGCCCGGCGGCAAAGTCGATGCCGGGCACTCTGCCCTTCAGGGGCCGGCCCAGGATGGACGCCGCCTTTACCACACCGATGCCGTCGGCCAGCACCAGGTCCGCCCCGTTGAGCACGGCGCGGAATTTCTCATTCTTCTTGGCCTGCTGCAGGAACTCCGGGTTGGGTGTCACCGCGTAGGAGAACTTCTCCCCGGCGGCCAGCCCGGCGCCCCGCTCGATGGCCTCGTCCAGCGTCAGGTTGTCAAACCCGACGCCCAGTACATCAATTCTCAATGCAATGCCTCCACACGAGATAGATTCCGTTAGATAATATCACATACGGCTGAAAAAGTCCATGAAAAAGCCGTGAACAACCCGCCGCTTTCCAAAAATTAAGGATTGACAATTTCTCCGGCGCCTCGCCGGAGTGAATGACCCCGCAGCCGGAAGGCCTTTCCCCCATAGGCCCCCCCTCCGCCGGTGAAGAAAACGCCCCCTGCCGCCTCCGTGCACAAAAAATCTCCCCATCCATGAGATGGGGAGATTTTCCATCTGTGATTGTACGCTAGCAGGAGAAATCCGTCTGATCCAGCACCTGGCCCCGCTCCGCCACAATGAACTGGTGGTCCCACTGCCCGGAGACCAGCTTTTCCAGCAGCAGATTGCTGCCGCCCACATAGGTGAGGGGGCATCTCACCAGAGCCGCCTGACGCCTGGCCTTCTCCACATAGTCCACCGAGCGGCAGGGATAGGCCCCGGTGTCGATGATATCCACGCTCTCGTAGTTGGCAAACCACATGTTGAAGATCTCCGTGCCGTCTGTCTCGCCGTAGTCCTCTCTCAGGCGTTGGTACATGTTCTCGATGGACAGCCGACTGTCCAGGGTGTCTGTCAGGTAGAAGTGCCCACACTCCTTTAGGTCCGAGTGCCAGGTCTGATCCCTGTGGAGCAGCAGCGTGATGCAGTCGTCCACCTTGGGGATCACCGTCCGCCGGGGAAAGGCCCGGCCCGACACCGAGCCGCCGCACAGGCCCATGGCCAGCAGCACCGTGTCCACCTGTTCGGGCATCCCCGCTATGGCCTCAAATACCGCCTCGTTCATCTTCTCCGGCCGGGCGTGGAGGCTGCTGTCCAGCAGGCGCACCTCATACTGGGTGCCCATCTTTGCCTGCGCCGCCTCCACATGCAGCCGCAGGGAGTCGCACGCCAAAATGATCTTCTCCATTCATCCGCCTCCCGCTACCGCTCCTGTCCGCAGAGGACGGCAGTCTGCCCTTCCGCGCCTGCTTCTGACCGGTCACACCGTCAGCAGGCCGGTGACCACGCAGAGATTGTACACCATGGCGGCGGCCTCCTCCCGGGTGGTGAGGGCGGTGGGGTCGATGTCACGCAGATCGTCCCAGAGGATGGAGAGCCGCTGGCCCATGATATTCCTTTGGCTGCCGTCCAGCAGCCACACCGACTCCACGGACCAGTCCGCCCAGGCCCAGTAGTCCCCCAGGGCGGCGGAGTGCTCGGTCTGAGACGCCCCATAGAAGTTCATGGAGAGGTACTCCGCCAGCCGGCCCATGATGGTCAGGAACTGCTGGTGGTCCATGGGGTCCTCGGGGTGGAAGAGGCCGTCGCCGTACCCGCTGACGAGCCCCATGGCGGTGAGCGCGTTGAGAGAGGGGGCATACCAGGCGTCGGCAGGGATGTCGGCAAAGCCGGTGTCCCCCGCTCTGCCGTCGTGGAGGGCCTGGGCCAGCAGGGCGCAGAACTCCGCCCGGGTCAGGGTGCCCTGGGGCCGGAAGGTCCCGTCGCCCGGGCCGGAGACGATCTCATAGGTGGCCAGGGTGTTGATGGCGGCGGCGTAGGGAGAGCCCTCCAGATCGGTAAAGGCTCTGGGCGCATAGTCCGTCAGGCCGTACTGCTCCGCCAGTTCGCCGGCAGTGGTCCTCTTCCAGCCGTCGGCGCCTCCGGTGCCCAGCCAGAGGGGCGTCTGGGCGGGGAGGGCCTCCAGCAGCGCGGCAAAGGCCGGCCTGCCTGTCTCGGAGACCGCCGCGTCCAGGTCCACATACCACCGCCACTTCATATCCACCCGCAGCAGGCCGGAGGTATCCCCGGTGGGAGCGGGGGCAGAGAGGAGATAGGCCACGTCGGCGGTATAGGCGTCGTCCACCAGCAGGTCGGGGATGACCCCCACCCGGTCGGTGGTGGTGCCGTTGGGGGAGAAGTAGCGGTAGGCCGTCACCTTCAGCGCATCTCCCTCTGTGAAGCTGCCGGGGTACACGGTCTCGTCCAGCAGGATCTGGGCCACGCCCTTGCCGTAGGTCCGGCTGCCGATGACGATCCCCCGGTTCTCGTCCCGCACGACAGAGGCGAAGATCTCAGAGGCGCTGGCGGTGCCGCCGTCCACCAGCACGATCACCGGGTCCATGGTCAGTTTGTCCTCTTCCCGGGACTCCACGGCGTAGCTGCCCGCCTTGTCCCGCAGGTAGACCAGGTTCCCCTGGCCCACAAACTCGCCCGCCGCCTGGGTGGCCGCGCTGACGCTGCCGCCGCCGTTGCTCCGCAGGTCCACGATCCAGAGGTCCGCGGCAGTGTCGTTGGCCCGGATGCCCTCGGCAAAGTGGCCCTCCGTCTCTTCGCCGAAGGTGGTACAGCGGATGTAACCGATGTGGCCGTCCGTCAGCGTGGTGGTGGTGGCGGGGATCACCAGCTCCTCACGGGTGAGGACATAGTCCCTGCTCTCCCCGCCCCGGAGCACGGTGAGGGTCACCTGGGTGCCCGGCTCGCCCCGCAGCCGCTCCGCCGCAGCCTCGGCGCTCTGGCCGATGACCGTGACGCCGTCCAGCGCGGTGATGATGTCCCCCGGCCGGAGGCCCGCTCGCTGGGCAGGCATGCCCTCCGTCACCGCCTCCACCACCAGGCCCCGGTCCGTCATGGTGCTGGTCACGCCCACGCCGCCGGTCCGGGTGTCGGACATGGAGGCCAGAAACTCGGCGTACTCCCGGCCGTCAAAATACTGGGTATAGGGGTCCCCCAGGGCGGAGAGCATGCGCTCCACCGTGGGCTGGGAGAGTACTTCCTGGGAGACGCTGTCGATGTAATATTTCTGGAGCAGTTCGCCGGCCTGGGCGGTATCCAGAGCAAGCGCCGGAGCGGCCAGCAGCATCAGGGACAGCAGGGCGGACAGGGCGCGGCGCAGCAGTTTCTTTTTCGCTTTCATGGGCAGAACTCCCTTACTGATATCGGATCGGGCCGTGGGCCTCAGCGGCGCAAAGCCCGTATTGCTTTACATAATGTAATCATTTTACTACAAAGCGCGGGCAGGCTCAAGGCCTGCCCGCGCTTTTTCTTCTTTTTTGCCCTTATACCGGCCAGAGCCCCTCGGCCCTCACATTGTGGAGGTCCAGCAGGTCGTCGGCGGGCAGGAAGGACACCCCGTTCCGGGCCGCAAGGGCCCCGGTGAGCGCCGTCCCGCTGCCGCCGTCCCCTGTGGCGGCCCGGTCGCTGCCCAGCGTGAGGACATACTCTGCCCCTTCACCCTGGACGCTCACCTGCTCGGGCCGGTCGGCGTTCCAGATGACCTGGCAGCCCAGGGCCTCGGCAAAGGCCCGGACGGGGACCATCAATGTCTCCCCCTCCACATAGGGCTGCTCCGCCGCCGTCAGCTCCACTTCCGTACCGTTGACGGCCAGCCGCCCCGGCTCCAGCTCCGCCCATGCGGCGTAGGGGGACGGGATGACCATCACCTTGCTGGGCCAGGCCTGGCCCGGGAAGGACTCGGCCACCATGTCGTACCAGGCCAGCAGTCCGCAGCCCGGGGTAATGTCAGCCAGGGTGACCGCATCGCCGTCAAAACCGGGGCCGGCCAACAGCTCCGCATCCGTCAAGGCGTAGTCGATATCATCGCTCATGAGTGCGGAAGTGCGCCCCTCCCACACGTTCACCTGCTCCACGATGGAGTAGGCGGGCACGCTGTAGTCTGCGGGGATGGCGGCCAGGATCACCGCCGCCGTGGCAATGGGCGGCAGGCTGTCCGTCATGTCGGGACCGGCATAGGCATAGACATATTCCCCTCCCCGCAGGTCCGCCATCGCCATGGGGCTGCCGTCCACCGCGTTCAAAATCAGGGTGTCCTCGTCCACGTTGAGGACAATTTCAGGGTACTGGGCCCACTCGTTGTGGTTGGTCACCAAAATCCGGTCCCCGTCCACGGAGACGGTGCCCTGGACCCGCACCAGGTCGGGCTGGTGCTGCTGGGCGATGGTATAGGCCGGCCCCTCCTCTTCGGGGCGTACGGTGGTCTGGGCGGGGGCGCTGACCGCCTCCTCCGCGGGAGGCACGGAAGGCGCCACACCGGAGGACGCATTGCTGTCCTCAGCGGCGGCGGAGGTACAGCCGGACAGGCAGAGTGCGGCGGCCAGGGTCAGGGATACAACTGCGAAGCGGATCTTGTTTCCTCTCATCGTAAAGCTCCTTCCCGGTTGGTTTCGCACTTTAGACGAACTGCCGGTGGAAAAGTTCCCTCTCCACCGGCAGTTTTACACATTTTACAGTCCCCGGAACAGCTTCACGCCCACAGTGGCCAGCAGACGCCACAGCACCAGGTCCAGCAGGGCGCACACCGCCGCCACGATCAGCAGACCCGCCGTCTCCCCCAGCCGGGAGAGGACAAAGACATACCCGAAGCCGAAGATGGCCAGCAGCACCCAGGAGCCGAACATGGTGACCAGCACCGAGGCGGACTGCTTGACCACCACCGTGTCGTTGGGGGCGTCCAGTTTGGGCAGAAACAGGTTGGCCAGCAGGCCGCCCTGTGCCATCACGCCGCTGAACAGCGCGCCCAGCACCAGAAGCACCACAGTGGAACCGGGGTCCACACCCACAGCCACGGCGGCGCAGATCACCCCCACCAGCAGGCAGGGCAGGGTGACCAGCATCTGCACCCCGGCCTTGACCAGGAAGATCTCCCCGCAGGACACGGGCGCCTCCTTTAAAATCCACAGCTGTCTGCCCTCCAGGCTGATGGAGGGGGCGGTAAGCAGGACCGTGGACAGGAAAAAGCCCATCATCAGCGCCAGCACGGGCACCACGGGCACCAATCCCTGGACGAGGGCCAGGAATTCCTCCACCTGCCCCCGGAACACCAGGCAGGCCACGCCGCCCGCGGCCAGGAGGATCAGGCCGAAGCCGGAGTTGATGAAGTAAGCCGGAGAGCCGAAGAATCGCTTGAGTTCCTTCTTGAGCAGGGCGGCGCGGTGGCCGGAGGCGGAGAGCCGCTCCAGCTTGTAGTCGCTGCGGGCCTTGCGGGCGCCCATACTGGTGACGATCTTCTTATACCGACCGGCAAAGAGCCACACCACCAGGAAGAAGGGCACAAGGCACAGCCCGGCGAGGGCCAGCAGGGAGAGCAGATTCCCCTCGCAGGCCGCCTGCTCCAGCAGCAGGAAGGGCAGTCCCCAGCCGGTGAAGGCGTCCTGGAGCCCGGCGGCATACCGGCTCAGGTCGCCCATGGCAAAGCTCAGCCGCATGATCACGGCCATGAGCAGCAGGAAGAACACCAGGTACAGCAGAGTGGACAGCACGCCCCGGCGGAGGAACTTGGAGGACACCCAGGCCAGCACGTAGCCCACCAGCAGGGAGAACAGGGTGGGCAGGGCGGAGAGGAGCACCGCGCCGAGCATCAACACCACAAAGAAGCCCGCGCCGCCTGCTCCGCCGAAGACCAGGTAGGCCACGCCGGCGGGGCCCAGAACAAAGACGGTGAACACCAGGTTCTCCACGTACAGGGCCAGGGTGCGGGAGAGCATGAGGGAGAAGGGGGACACGGGCATGGACAGCATCAGGTCGTTGTCCTTGCCGCCGAACACCACGCCCTGGGCGGCAAAGATGGTGAACATCAGGCCAAAGGACACGGCGATCACCGGCATGATGAGGATGATCAGGTTGATCATGCCCAGAGGGGCCAGCTGGCTGCCGAAGGTAAAGCTGTACACGCCGGAGATATAGAGCCCCAGGGCGGCCAGCAGCACCAGGGCCCCGAAGCCGGAGAGCCGCTCGGCCTTGTTTCCCTTCCGCCTGGAGCCGAAGCGCATGGCGTTCAGGGTGGCCCGCAGGTTGACGGACACCAGAGCCAGGAATTTAGTCACGGTCCTTCTCCCCTTCCAGCTCCAGGAACACGTCCTCCAGGGTGGAATTGCCCACAATGTCCTCGGTGGCGCCCACCTCCACCAGCTTGCCCTGCTTGATGATGGCGATGCGGTCGCACAGCTTCTCCGCCACCTCCAGCACGTGGGTGGAGAAGAACACCGCGCCGCCGTTGTCGCACACCTCCCGCAGGTAGCCCTTGAGCAGATGGGAGGCCACCGGGTCCAGGCCCACAAAGGGCTCGTCCAGAATGAGCAGCTTGGGCTGGCGGATGAGGGCGGAGATGATGGCCAGCTTCTGCTTCATGCCGTGGGAGTAGCTGCCGATGGGGCTGCCCAGGCTGCCGGTGAGCTCAAAGGCGTCGCTGTACTTCTGGACCCGCTCCTGCCGCTCCCTGCGGGGAATGTCGTACAGGTCGGCGATAAAGTTCAGGTACTGCACGCCGGTGAGGAAGTCGTACAGATCCGGATTGTCGGGCAGAAAGGCGGTGATCTTCTTGGCCGCCGTGGAATCCCGCCGCACGTCGTGGCCGCCGATGGTGATGGTGCCCTCCGTGAAGTCCATCACACCCGCCACCGCACGGAGGGTGGTGGTCTTTCCCGCGCCGTTGTGGCCGATGAAACCAAAGATTTCACCCGGTGCAACGTTCAGATTCAGGTCGTCCACTGCCCGTTTTCCCCCGGGATAGGTCTTGGAAAAATGTTCGATCTTCAGCACGTCCGCTTCCTCCTTAATATGTTACACGATACGCACCGCCGTGCCGTACACCGTCACCTCGGCAGCTCCCTGCATGATGGAGGAGCTGGTGTACCGGATGTTGAGCACCGCGTCGGCCCCCATGGACTGGGCCTCGTCCACCATGCGCTTGGTGGCGATCTGCCGGGCCTGGATGAGCAGGTCGGTATAGGCCTCCACCTCGCCGCCCACCAGGTTCTTCATGCCGGACATGAAGTCCTTGCCGAAGCTTTTGGCCTGAACCACGCTGCCCTTTACCAGTCCCAGGGCCTCTACCTTCTTGTCGGGGATGTAGTCAATATTGAGAAGCAGCATCCTCTTCTCCTCCTTTGATCTGTTTGAATCTCTGGACCAGCGCCACCAGGACGCCGATGATGAATACCGCCGGGATGGCAATGAACGCGATGACCAGCGGCAGGGGCGGCGCCTCCTCCGGGTCCAGCGTAAAGGCCCACACCAGAAATGCGATGATGCCCGCCATAAGGGCGACAAAGATCAGCGCCGCCCCCAGCGGACCCAGATAGCGGGTGACGGTGTCCTTCTTTTTGATGTTCACAAACCGGGTCCCCTCCTGTTCCATCTGCTCCATCTCCGCCAGATAGCGGTCGGCGTCCAGTTCGGAGAGCTGGGCGCCCTCCTCCAGCACCTTGGTGCACAGGGCCTGCATGGTGCCCAGGTTGCTCCGCTCCCGCTCCAGCACGATCATATGGCGGCGGACGGCATCCTCCAGGGTGAGCACGCCCCCCTGTATCCGGCGGATCTCCTCCAGGGGCATATCCAGCTTGCGCAGGAGCTTGATCTTCTTCAGCTCCGCCACGTCGTCCTCGGTGTAGTCCCGGTAGCCGTTGTCGCTGTTCCGCCCCGGCGTGAGCAGGCCCTCCTTTTCATAGTAGCGGATGTTGCGCTTGGTGATGCCCACCCGCTCCTCCACTTCATTGATCTTCATCGCCGTTCACCTCTCCACAGCCAGACCATACACCTTCCACCGGGTGGAAAGTCAAGAGGGTCAGGAAAATTTTTCGCATTTGGAATAATTCAGTATAGCATGACCCGCCTCACTCCGCCAGCAAAAGAATCCAGATGGAATTTTTTTCTTTTTATCCCGTCTTATAATACGTCTTCTCTCCCCTCTGCTTTACATATATTACGGGGCACCCAATTCCCTTGTCAAGATGTCCTGTACTTTGCCTTTTTCAATTGTGGTTTTGGTCACTTCTACAAAATTTTTTTAACTTTTTATTAATATCTATGAAAAGAACTTGTAACATTTAAAAATTGTGCTAAGATATCGCAAATGGGTAGAGAAGGTTTTATCTTTCTATAAAAACTGCTATCAGGTGAAATGTGTATGAATATGATCCATTTGATACAGCATCTGAATCTCTTTATCGCCGTGCTCTTTACGGTACTCTATTTCTACCAGCTCATCTATCTGGGCGTGGGTCTGGTGCGCCGGAAGCATCCGCCCCGCCTGCCGGAAAACTGCAAGCTCCACCGCTACGCCGCTGTGATCTCCGCCCGCAACGAAGAGGGCGTCATAGCAGAGCTTATACAATGCTTGAAACAGCAGAATTACCCATCTGAGCTGCTGGATGTCTATGTGGTGGCCGACAACTGCACCGACGACACGGCCCGCGCGGCCCGCGCCGCGGGCGCCATCGTCTACGAGCGACACGACCAGCGCCTCAAGGGCAAGGGCTACGCCCTGGACTGGCTCTTCCACCATCTGGCGGCGGAAAACCGTGACGTGTACGACGCATACCTCATCTTTGACGCCGATAACCTGGTGGATAAGGAGTTCGTGCGGGAGATGAACCGGGTCTTTGACACCGGCAAGTATGACGCCCTCACCTGCTACCGCAATTCCAAGAACTTCGGCGCCAACTGGATCTCCGCCGGCTATTCCATCTGGTTCCTGCGGGAGGCCCGCTTCCTCAGCTATCCCCGGATGCTGCTGGGCAGCAACTGCCACGTGTCCGGCACCGGCTTCCTGGTGTCCTCCCGGGTCATCCGGGAGAACGGCGGCTGGCCCTACCACCTGCTCACCGAGGACATCGAGTTCTCGGTCAGCTCTGCGGTCAAGGGCTTCCGCATCGGCTACTGCGACGCCGCCGTGGTCTACGACGAGCAGCCCACCACCTTCCGCCAGTCCTGGGATCAGCGGCTGCGGTGGTCCAAGGGCTTCTACCAGGTGGACCTGAAGTACACCCTCCCCCTGCTGAAGGGCTGCGCCCGGCTGGATCGGAGAAGCTGGTCCTGCTACGACATGCTGATGACCGTGGCCCCCGGCATGCTGCTCACCCTGGCCGCGTTCCTCTTCAACGCCATTGTCTGCGCCGCCTGCCTGGTGGAGCCCCCCTACATCGCCCGCTATGTGGTGTCCCTGTGCCTGGAGTTCATCGGCTCCTCCCTGTTCACCTTCTACATGGGCCTGCTGGCCTACGGCATCATTACCGTGCTCAGCGAGTGGAAGAAGATCAATGCCCCGGCTGTAAAGAAGATCTTCTATGTCTTCCTGTTCCCCATCTTCATGTTTACCTACATCCCCATCTCCCTGGCCGCCCTGGTGCGCCGGGTGGAGTGGAAGCCCATCTATCACTCCAGCGCAAAGCAGCTCAGCACTGCCCGCTGACAGCCTCCGGGCCGGCACATGCCGGCCCGGATTTTTTTATCGTCCGCCTTCCCACGCGTTCAAAACGCCCCTATGGGCGGCCCGCTGTTTTTTGATTTTTCCGCTTGACAATTCCCCACTATCCGAGTATGATTACGCCGTAAGAACACTCCCCCCCAGGGGGGTGTTACTCAGAGAAACGGAGGTGGCGGATATGATGGCCGACCCCAAGACCGTGACCCGCCTGCTGAAGACCGCCCGGGGACAGCTGGACGGTATCCTGAAGATGGTGGAAGAGAACCGCTACTGCATCGACATCTCCCAGCAGATCATGGCCACCGAGGCCATTCTCAACCGGGCCAACAAGGAGATCCTGGCCGCCCATCTGAAGCACTGCGTCCAGGAGGCCGCCAGCGACGAGGAGCGGGCCGCCAAGATCGACGAGTTCACCCAGACCCTGGGCCGTATCCTCAAGTGACAGCTCTGTATTCTATCTCTTTTTGTACCGGAAAGTGTGGTGTTTTCCTTGAAACAGAAATTTGACGTCACCGGCATGACCTGTTCCGCCTGTTCGGCCCATGTGGATAAAGCGGTGCGCAAGCTGGACGGCGTCACGGAGGTCAACGTGAACCTGCTGTCCAACTCCATGACCGTGGAGTACGACCCGGGCAAGACCTCTCCCCAAGCCATTGAGGAAGCGGTGGCCGCCGCCGGATACGGCGCCTCCTGCCCCCTGCCCGCCGGGAAGCAGGCCCCCGCCGCCCAGCAGGGCCCCTCTCCCATGGAGGCGGAGCTCAAGCACATGAAGCGCCGTCTCATCGTGTCCTTTGTCTTCCTCATCCCCCTGTTCTACATCGCCATGGGCCACATGATGGGCTGGCCCCTGCCGGAGGTGTTCCACGGCACGGAGAACGCCATGGTCTTTGCGCTGGTCCAGTTTCTGCTGCTGCTGCCCATCCTGTATGTCAACGACAAGTACTACAAGGTGGGCTTCAAGACCCTGTTCAAGGGCGCGCCCAACATGGACTCCCTCATCGCCATGGGCTCCGCCGCCGCCCTGATCTACGGCGTGGCCGCCCTGTTCGCCATCGGCTGGGGCCTGGGCCACGGGGACACGGCCCTGGCGGACAAGTGGTCCATGGACCTGTACTTTGAGTCGGCGGGCATGATCCTCACCCTCATCACCCTGGGCAAGTACCTGGAGACCCGCTCCAAGGGCAAGACCAGCGAGGCCATCACCCGCCTGATGGACCTGGCCCCCAAGACCGCCTCCGTCCTGCGGGACGGGGTGGAGACCGAGGTGCCGGTGGAGGAGGTGGTGGTGGGCGACCTGATCGTGGTGCGGCCCGGCGGACGCATCCCGGTGGACGGCGTCATCACCGACGGCTTCTCCGCTGTGGACGAGTCCGCCCTCACCGGCGAGAGCCTGCCGGTGGACAAGGGCCCCGGGGACAAGGTGGCCGCCGCGTCCATCAACAAGTCCGGCTCCTTCACCTTCAAGGCCCTCCGAGTGGGCGAGGACACCACCCTGGCCCAGATGATCCGCCTGGTGGACGAGGCATCCTCCTCCAAGGCCCCCATCGCCAAGCTGGCCGACAAGGTGGCGGGCGTCTTTGTGCCTGCTGTCATCACCATTGCCCTGGTGACCGCTGTCATCTGGCTCATCGCCACCGGCGGCAACATCACCTCCGCCCTCACCGCCGGTGTGGCCGTGCTGGTCATCTCCTGCCCCTGCGCCCTGGGCCTGGCCACTCCGGTGGCCATCATGGTGGGCACCGGCAAGGGCGCGGAGAACGGCATCCTCATCAAGTCCGCCGAGGCCCTGGAGACCCTCCACACCATCGACACGGTGGTGCTGGACAAGACAGGCACCCTTACCAGCGGCAAGCCGGTGGTCACCGACTGCCTCACCGCTGACGACGTCACCGAGGAAGAGCTGCTGTGCGTGGCCGCCTCCCTGGAGCAGCCCTCGGAGCACCCTCTGGCTCAGGCCATCGTGGCCGAGGCCGGGGACCGGAACATCCCCCTGGTGGCTGTGGAGGGCTTCCAGGCCGTCCACGGCCGGGGCGTCACCGCCCTGCTCCACGGCGCCCCCGTGCTGACGGGCAACCGGGCCATGATGGAGGAGGCGGGCGTGGACCTGTCCGGCTTTGAGGCCTCCGCCGGAGCCCTGGCCGAGCAGGGCAAGACCCCCCTCTACTTCGCGGAAAACGGCAAGCTCCTGGGCGTGGTGGCCGTGGCCGACACCGCCAAACCCACCAGCGCCGCCGCTGTTGCGGGCTTCAAGGCCCTGGGCATCCGGGTGGTCATGCTTACCGGCGACAACCGCCGCACCGCTCAGGCGGTGGGGCAGGCCCTGGGCGTGGACGAGATCGTGGCCGAGGTGCTGCCCCAGGACAAGGAGAAGACCGTGTCCGCCCTCCAGGCCCAGGGCCGGAAGGTGGCCATGGTGGGCGACGGCATCAACGACGCCCCCGCCCTGGCCCGGGCGGATGTGGGCCTGGCCATCGGCGCGGGCACCGACGTGGCCATCGAGTCGGCGGACATCGTGCTGATGAAGAGCGACCTGATGGATGCGGTGGACGCGGTGCGGCTGTCCAAGGCCACCATCCGCAACATCAAAGAGAACCTGTTCTGGGCCTTCTTCTACAACATCATCTGCATCCCCCTGGCCGCCGGGGCCTTCTATCCCCTGTTCCACCTCCAGCTCAGCCCCATGTTCGCCGCGGCAGCCATGAGCCTCAGCTCGGTGTGCGTGGTGACCAACGCCCTGCGGCTCAAGTTCTTCAAGCCCACCCCCCGGGACACCGCTGTCCCTCAGCATACGCAGCCCAAAGAAACCATTGAGAAAGGAACGATCACCATGGAAAAGAAGCTCGGAATTGAAGGCATGATGTGCGCCCACTGCAAGGCCCACGTGGAGAAGGCCCTCTCCGCCCTGGACGGAGTCACCTCCGCCGTGGCCGACGTGGAGAACAAGTGCGCCGTGGTCACCCTGTCCCACGACGTGGCCGACGAGGCGCTGAAGAAGGCCGTGGAAGAGGCCGGCTACCAGGTCACCTCCGTGTCCTGAACGCTGCCCGCAAAAAATCCCCCGGGGTCCCCGGGGGATTTTTCTGTCCATGGACCGCCGGTCCCGAGACAAAACAAGCGCCCGGACGATGCCGTCCGGGCGCTTGTTTTGTCATGATGCCTTATGCCTCGGCGCTCTGTCTGGCGCGGGCGAGCTTGACACAGGCCGCGATGACGCCGAAGAGGAAGAAGTAGACGAACATATTGCGGGGATAGAACCAGGTGTACTCGGCCACGCTGATGACCGAGATGCCGAAGAAGGCGCCCACAGCGGCGGAGAGGATGTTCTTGATCCGGCGGTCGGTGCAGGTGTAGTAGGTCTTGACGCCCACCTTCAGCTGGTGGAGCACCATGGCCACATAGGTCAGGGCGCCGAAGAAGCCCAGCTCGCCCCACATCTGGAGGTAGTTGTTGTGGGTGTGGATGGGGTAGTTGCCGTCGTACATGGTGGGGTACACCTTGAACACCTGCCGCATCACGTCGGTGCCCAGGCCCACGCCCCGCAGGCCGTAGTCCTCAATGAGGTAGGCCGCATCCTGATAGATGGCAAAGCGGTAGCGGGTGGAGCTGTCCTTCATGTTGCCGATGGTGAGGATGCGGTTCATGATGCTCTCGGGCAGGAAGGGCAGGGCCAGCAGGCCCAGCACGATGAAGAGGGGCAGGAAGCGCCAGTTCAGGAGCACCAGGAACACCGCCACAGCCAGGACCAGACCGATCCAGCCGGAGCGGGAGTAGGTCAGACCGATGGCCGCCGCACAGATGGCCAGCGCCACCACGGCCAGCACTCTCCCCCGCCAGCCCCTGGCATTGAGGAACAGGGCCAGCAGGAAGGGCATGAGCATGACCAGAATTTCCGCGTAGTTATTGGGATTGTCGAAGAAGGAGTAGACCCGGCCGGGCATGCCCGCGTTGAGGATCAGGTCCTGCTGGGAGGCCACCACCTCCACGCCGATATAGCCCTGATAGCAGCCGTAAATCGAGGCAACGGTCAGGCCGAAGAGGGACACCACCAGCACCAGCTGGAGCTGCTCCACCTTCTGGACCGAGCTCACGGTCAGAACGGTGATGAGGAAGGCGATGGCGTGGAAGACGAAGAAGCGCCAGGACAGGCTGCCGGTAACGCCGCTGACCAGGCCGGAGGAGAAGTCGGTGCCCAGGCTGGTGAGGAAGGCGTAGCACACGAAGGCCATGAACAGGGTGTAGTAGGGACCGATCTTGTTCAGGTCCAGCCGGTGCTTGGGCCGGGCCATGCAACCGGCCAGGAAGAGCATCATCACGCCGTACATGCAAAGCAGGGTGTAGGCGTTGTTCCAGTTGTCGTGGTCCACCACCAGCATGAGCAGCATGGACAGCCCCAGGAACACGAAGGTGGCCCCGCCCAGGGCGGAGGCGATGCGGAAGGCAATGCTGCCGTCCCACACGTTCTTCCAGATCTTGTACAGCCACTGGAGGATCATGCAGGGGATGTTGATAATAAAGGTAACGATGCGGCAGGTCAGGCTCTCCGGCCAGCCGCCGGGGATGCGGCCGTCCCGCCAGACGAACTGGCACAGGGCGCTGCCCTCCACGCCATGGCGGACGGCAATCTCGATCCGCCGGAGGATCTTCCCCGGCACGCTGTCCGCCCAGCCGTCACTGAGGACGGCCCACAGGGCGGCAAAAAAGCGGACCAGGGCACTGTTTTGTGCGACAGACATAGACATAGGCTCCAATCTTGTGGAAAAGTTGTGACAGGGCGGCGGGATTACCCCTTGGCCGCCTTCTCGTAGATGCGGAAGGTGGCCTCCGCCATCTTGTGGACCTCAAAGCGGTCGTCCACCGCCTTGAGGGCGTTGGCACGGCAGCGCGCCAGCAACTCCGGCTCCTCCATCATCCGCTTGAGGGCGCCGGCCATGGAGTCGGGGTTGTCGTACTCCGCCAGCAAGCCGCAGTTGGTCTGGTCGTTTACGATGTCCGGGTTGCCGGCAATGTCGGTGACCACAACGGGCAGTCCGGCGGCCATGGCCTCGATGATGAGGAAGGACAGGGCCTCGTGCCGGGAGGAGTTGACATACAGGTCGCTGGCCTTGTACAGGTTCTTGATGTCCTTGCGGAAGCCGATGAACTTGACGCAGTCCTCCAGCCCCAGCTCCCTGGCCTGGGCCTTCCGCTCCTCCAGCAGGGGGCCGTCTCCCGCCAGAACCAGGGTGAAGGGCACGTCGGAGATCTCCTTGAGCCGCTTCACCGACTCCAGCAGGTAGTGGTGGCCCTTGTCGTCGGCAAACCGGGAGGCGCACAGCATGACAAACCGGTCCTCCGGGATGCCCAGCTCCTGCCGCAGGGTGGACTCGCTCCGGTCTCCCGCCCAGGCGGCGGGGTCCACGGCGTTGAAGATGACGGAAATCCGGTCACCGCTCCAGCCGTTGCGGATGAGCTGCTGCTTGCCCAGGTTGCACACGGCGATCATCTGGTCCTGCCGCCTGTCCATCCACTTGTTGGACAGACGGGTAATAGCGTTATTGGCCAGGACAAAGTGGTTGGTGTACACCACCCGGATGTGCTTGTTGTACCGCTTGGCCAGCAGGGCAATATAGTGCTCCCGCAGGTAGTGGCAGTGGATCACGTCGATGTTCCACTCCTGGCACAGGCTGGCCAGGCGCTTGGCCGCCTTGAAGTCAAAGCGGCTGTTCATGTCGATCTGCCGGATGGGGACGCCCGCCTCCTCCATCCGCTCCACCAGCAATCCCCCCTGATTATAGGCGAAAAAGGCCCGGATATGCTTGTGGTTGAGGTACTTCACCAGGGTCTCCACGTACCGCTCCGTCCCGGCCTTGCCGGCGAAGTTGAGGAGATAGAGGACATTCAGCACGTCAATCGGCCTCCTGTTTTCAGCATGAGATAGGGGCAGACGCATGGCGTCTGCCCCTATAGTTTACCGTAAAGTTCTGCCTTTGTCTACGCTTTTCTTCCCGTTCCGGGGGTTTTACAGCGCGGCCTTCAGGGCCTCGGTCATGTCGGTGCGCTCCCAGGGCAGATCCACGTCGGTGCGGCCGAAGTGGCCGTAGGCCGCGGTCTGGCGGTAGATGGGCCGGCGCAGGTCCAGCTTGCGGATGATGGCGGTGGGCCGCAGGTCAAAGACCTTGCTGACAGCGGCAGACAGGGCCTCGTCGGAGACGGTGCCAGTGCCGAAGGTGTCGATGAGGACGGACACCGGGTGCGCCACGCCGATGGCGTAGGCCAGCTCGATCTGGCACTTCTTGGCCAGGCCGGCGGCCACGATGTTCTTGGCCACGTAGCGGGCCATGTAGGCGGCGGAGCGGTCCACCTTGGTGGGGTCCTTGCCGGAGAAGGCGCCGCCGCCGTGGGGGGCGCTGCCGCCGTAGGTGTCCACGATGATCTTACGGCCGGTCAGGCCGGAGTCACCCTGGGGACCGCCCACCACGAAGCGGCCGGTGGGGTTGACGAAGTACTTGGTGTTCTCGTCCAGCAGATTGGCGGGAATGGTGGGCTTGATGACCAGCTCCACCATGTCCTTGCGGATCTGCTCCAGGGTGGCGTCGGCGCTGTGCTGGGTGGAGATGACCACGGTGTCAACCCGGACGGGCACGCCGTTCTCGTCGTACTCCACGGTGACCTGGCTCTTGCCGTCGGGCCGCAGGTAGTTCACCAGGCCCTGCTTGCGGACCTGAGCCAGGCGGTAGGCCAGCTTGTGGGCCAGAGAGATGGCCAGAGGCATCAGCTCGGGGGTCTCGTCGCAGGCGTAGCCGAACATCATGCCCTGGTCGCCGGCGCCGTTCTCCAGCTCGGCGTCGGCGCCGCCCTCTTTGGCCTCCAGGGACTTGTCAACGCCCATGGCGATGTCGGGGGACTGCTCGTCGATGGAGGTGAGGACCGCGCAGGTGTCGCAGTCAAAGCCGTACTTGGCCCGGTCATAGCCGATCTCCCGGATGACCTGGCGGGCAATGTGAGGGATGTCCACATAGCAGTGGGTGGAGATCTCGCCCATCACGTGGACCATGCCGGTGGTGACGGTGGTCTCACAGGCCACGCGGGCCTGGGGGTCCTTCTCCAGGATAGCGTCCAGAACCGCATCGGAGATCTGGTCGCAGATCTTATCGGGATGCCCCTCCGTAACAGACTCGGAGGTGAAAAGACGGTGTGCCATAGTAACATTCTTCCTTTCTGTGTTTGCCGCGGGGATGGCGGGGACAAAAAAGCGCTCCGCTGTCCGGCGGAGCGCATGGAGTCAGTCCATCCTCATCTTTCGATTCTCTCGCCGGATTTGGCACCTTGCGACATGCGCAGGTTGCCGGGCTTCATCGGGCCGTTCCCTCCACCGCTCTTGATAAGGCGTATTCACTTTTGCGAAATGTATTGTAGCAGATTTCCCCCGTTTGTCAACGGCTTTTTTGCCTCCAAATTCACACTTTCCCTAAATTGTCCTACCAAAGAGCTTTTCCGAGGCGGTTTTTGTCTGCTCCGGCGTCAGGAAGTCGTCCGTCATGAGCCACACAATCCGGCCGTCTTTACACGCCAGATAGTAGGGCCAGGGGCCCTCGTCATCCCACACCTGCCACACCTCGGCGTCCCAGGCCGGGTCGTTGAGGGGGCGGAAACGGCCCCCTGTAAGGCGGCCGTACTCATTGTCGTAGCGGTCCAGATAGCCGTCCAGGCACAGATCGAAAAGCATGGGCAGCTTCACGTCGGATACCTCATATCGCAGCCAGGGCAGACCGCTGTCATATGGGCCGCTCTGTTCTCCCGCCCTGAACGCCACCAGCGGAGAGCTTCTGCTCTCCCAGGTGCTGACCAGCCCCTCCTCCGGGATGCCCAGGTCCTCCAGCGCCAGAGGAAGGACGGTCCGGTCAACGATGTGCAGCTCCGCAGCCCGGGGCCCGATGACCGCCCCTGGAATGACGTTGATCATCAGCAGGCTCAGCGCAGCGGCCACAGCCAGGGTGATATTCCGGTTTTGTTTGCGCTCCACGCCCCGCCGCCTCATATACGCTCTCACACCGGCCACCAGCGCGACGAAGGCGGCCGCCTCCCCGGTCACCAGAAGGGCATACCACGGGCCGCCCCTGGAGCCCGCTGTGCTCAAC
Organism: uncultured Pseudoflavonifractor sp.; assembly: GCF_944387275.1. Classification (GTDB taxonomy): domain Bacteria; phylum Bacillota; class Clostridia; order Oscillospirales; family Oscillospiraceae; genus Pseudoflavonifractor; species Pseudoflavonifractor intestinihominis. The sequence continues at coordinate 1,847 of NZ_CALXEG010000028.1, read as the reverse complement.
GCCGCAAATACGACGGACAGCACGCCCAGAGCCGCCACCGCCACGGTCAGTGTGCGGAACCTCTGCTCCGTACCTGCCAGACGTTTCCCTGTTTCGGCCGCCTTCCTGGCCCGAAGGTACCACGCCAGGTAGCCTGTCAGAGTCAGAAACACGCTCAGCCCCATCAGCGCCAGGGCCAGGGTGATCAGCAGAACGGATGGTTTGGACAGATTCGCGGCGGGATTTTGGAGAACACCTGTGATGAAAATCCCCAACTGAATCACGAGCAGCGCAAACAGCAGCAGGTTGGCGGGCAGGAACCTGCGCAGCATGGCCCTGTGAATGACCCGTACCCGGGCCGCCTCGTCGGTCTCGATGGGGACGGGATGGACCCGCTCGGTGGAAAAAATCTGCATCTGGTCCCACTCGGTCACCAGTTCCCAGCCCGCCTCCCGGCAGTAGTCGTAAAACTCCTCCTGGCTGTCCGTGGGATAGGGGTTGTACTCCGACGCTTCAGGGAAATAGGTCACGGCGCAGTGCACCTTGGCAGGCTCCGCCCGGCCATAGCGCCAGGACAGAGCGCCGATCTTCTCCAGCCGCCAGCCCCTGGCCGCCATCTTCTCCAGATGCCGGGCAATGCCCTCGCCGTCATAGTACAGGAACTGCTCCGGCCAGTATCTCCGTCTCGCCATGGCCGTCCTCCTCTCCCTCGTTCAGCCGGTACTGCCGGTAGTCCGCCGCCTGGCGCTCCAGCCGCGCATATTCCGCCGCCAGCGCCGCCCGGCCCGCCGGGGTGATCAGGTAGCTCCGCCTGCGTCCCTCCACCTTGGTCTCCCGAATCATGCCCGCCTTGGCGAACTCCTCCAGCAGGTTGTACAGGGTGCCCGGCCCTACCGCCACCCGGCCCTGGGTCATGTCCGCCACCCGCTCCATCACATCCATGCCGCAGCACTCGGTCTGGAGGCTGAGGAGAATATAGAACATCTGCTCTGTCAGGGTGCGGAATTTTTCCCGTGCCATGGTCTCACCTCCTTATACCGAATATCGTTATTATTCCCGCTCTCATTGTATTATCGATGTTCGATATTGTCAAGTAGAAAATCCCCGCCGCCGGAAAACCGGCGGCGGGGAGACAAAATGTTCAGGCCTTCCAGCCGTTGAGGTACTCCACCTGCTCGGGGGTCAGGGTGTCGATGGACAGCCCCAGGGCGGCCAGCTTCACCCGGCCAATCTGGTCGTCGATCTCGTCGGGCACGTTGTAGACCTTCTTCTCCAGGTTGTCCCGATGCTTGGCCAGCCACTCCAGCGCCAGGGCCTGGACGGCAAAGGACATGTCCATGATCTCGGCGGGGTGGCCGTTTCCGGCGGCCAGGTTCACCAGGCGGCCCTCGCCGATGACATTGAGCACCCGGCCGTCGGGCAGGGTGAAGCCCTCGATGTTCTCCCGGCGCAGCTCACGCTTCACCGCCATCTTGGCCAGCCCCGCCACGTCCACCTCGCAGTCAAAGTGGCCGGCGTTGGTGAGCAGGGCGTTGTTCTTCATCACGGCGAAGTGGGCGGGGGTGATCACATCCTTGCAGCCGGTGACGGTGACGAACACGTCGCCGATCCTGGCGGCCTCGTCCATCTTCATCACCCGGAAGCCCTGCATGGTGGCGTCCAGGGCCTTGAAGGGGTCCACCTCGCAGACCACCACGTCGGCACCCATGCCCTTGGCCCGCATGGCCACGCCCTTACCGCACCAGCCGTACCCGGCCACCACCACGGTCTTGCCCGCCACGATCAGGTTGGTGGTGTGCATGATGGCGTCCCACACGGACTGGCCGGTGCCGTACTTGTTGTCATAGTAGTGCTTGGCCTTGGCGTCG
>NZ_CALXEG010000027.1 GCF_944387275.1 uncultured Pseudoflavonifractor sp. | reverse complement strand
CCCAGAGCTGGAGCCCCCCTTTGTCTGTCTGTGCGTCTCCGGGGGGACCACCGCCATCGTGGATGTGAGGGACTACACCGAGATGGAGGTGCTGGGCTCCACCCGGGACGACGCGGCGGGGGAGTGCTTTGACAAGGTGGCCCGGGTGCTGGGCATCGGCTACCCCGGCGGCGCCCCCATGGACCGGCTCTCCCAGGGCGGGGACGACAGCAAATACCCCTTCCCCTCGGTCCATGTGGACGGCGCGCCCCTGGATATGTCCTTCTCGGGGCTGAAGACCGCTGCCATCAACCTGATCCACAACGCCCAGCAGAAGGGGGAGGAGCTGGACCTGCCCGCTCTGGCCGCCTCCTTCGGCGCGGCGGTGAGCCATATGCTGGTGCCCAGGGCCATGGAGGCCGCCCGGATGAAGGGGTACGGCAAGGTGGCCGTGGCGGGGGGCGTGGCGGCCAACAGCCGCATCCGGGCCGACCTGGAGCGCTCCTGCCGGGAGAGCGGCGACAAGCTCTACCTCCCCCAGCTGAGCCTGTGCGGCGACAACGGAGCCATGATCGGCTGCCAGGGCTATTACGAATACTGCGCCGGGAAGCGGGCGGGCATGGATCTGAACGCCTACGCCACCCGGGACATTGGAAAGGGCTGAGCAATCAGCCCTTTCTTTTTGCATAAGAGGGACGGAAACAATGCAGAAAAGAAAAATAATTAAATTATGTAAACCAAATGGGGTGAAAGGCGGTGCAAAACTGATGTGCAAAACTAAGTGGATAAGTGGAATAACTCTGAAAAATAAGGGGGAAACCGGTGTGAAAAACCCGGTGGAAAATGTGCATAACATCTAGTAGACGGCATTATTGGATGGTGTTACGTTAACAGAAGAAGCCCGCAGAAACGACAAAACAGCCTGGGGAAAAGCGGGGAGGAGCGGTCAAAAGGGAGAAAGGAGGAGGCGAAAAAACGGGGAGTACCGGGAACTTTGGCGGTATGGCTGGAAAAAAGAAGAATCCTGAGCGGAAAAAATGCAGGTTGTCTGGCAGAATGCAGAGTAAATATACCGTTAGTATATTAACAGCGGAAAAGAAAACCGGAGATTGACGGAGAGACGAAAATGTGGTATGATTACTTGTCGTCAGCAGACAGGAAAAGAGAATATGCTGGTATAGCTCAGTCGGTAGAGCAGCTGATTCGTAATCAGCAGGTCGTGTGTTCGAGTCACATTACCAGCTCCAGCAAGAGGACTTCCGCCGGGATGTCCTCTTGTTTTTTGCTTTGATGCGGCGTTTTCAGAAAGAGAAAATGCTCAGATCGGGATGGAGAAATTTCCGCTTCTGTGATATGATGAAAAGCCGCAGAGACAGGCCGCAGCACCGGCCTGCACATAAAAACAGCACAGCCGTCAGAAAGCCCAGGTGGAAAGCAATGCAGACAAGCCCAATTTCCGAGCGGGAGAACATCTTTCAGAATCTCCCCGTCCCATCCGCCCTGCGGAAGATGATCGTCCCGGCGGTGACCAGCCAGCTGATCGTCCTGATCTACAACATGGCGGACACCTTTTTTGTGGGGAAGACCAACAACCCCTACATGGTGGCGGGCGCATCCCTGATCCTGCCCGTGTTCAACATCACCCTCTGCCTGGCCGGACTGGCGGGCATCGGCGGCGGCTCCCTGATCTCCCGCCTGCTGGGCCAGTCCCGGGAGGATGAGGCCAGACGGGTCAGCGCCTTCTGCCTATACCTGGGGCTGCTGATCGCGGCGCTCTTCGCCGCGGGCATCGGGATCTTTATGGAGCCCGTTCTGCAGCTGCTGGGCGCGGGAGACAACACCTATCAATACGCCAGGCAGTACGTCACCTGCGTCATCGTCATCGGCGGCATCCCCACGGTGCTCTCCAATGTGCTGTCCAACCTGATCCGAAGCATCGGCCGCTCCAAGGAGGCCAGCGCAGGCATCATCCTGGGCGGACTGCTGAACATCGCCGCGGACTGCTGAACATCGCCCTGGACCCCCTGTTCATGTTCGTGCTGCTGCCCGACGGGCAGGAGGTGCTGGGGGCCGGTATTGCCACCTGCCTGTCCAACTGTGTGGCCTTCCTCTTTTTTGTGGGTGTGCTGGTGCGGATGGGCCGGGACAGGGCCATCACCTTTTCCTTGAAGGTGGGGCTGCCCAGTAAGGAGAGCGTCATCGCCGTGTTCGGCGTGGGCATCCCATCGGCCATCACCACCTTCCTCTTTGATCTGGACTATGTGATCATCGACAAGCTGATGGTCTCCTATGACGACCTGGCCCTGGCCGCCGTGGGCATCGTGCTGAAGGTGGAGCGCTTCCCGCTGAACGTGGGCATCGGAATTTGCCAGGGCATGATGCCGCTGGTGGCCTACAACTACTCCGCGGGAAATGAAAAGCGGATGAACGACGCCATCCGCCTCTCCCGCACCCTGGGCCTGGTGATCGCGGGCATCAGTATCGTGCTCTACGAGCTGTTTGCCGTCCAGTTCTCCCACCTGTTCATCGCCGACGTCCAGACCGTGAGCCTGGCCTCCCAATTCCTGCGCATCCGTGTGCTGGCCACGCCCCTGATGTTTATGAGCTTCTTCACCGTCTACCTGTTCCAGGCCTTCGGAAAGGGGCGGATCTCCCTCTTCTTGGGCGTGACCCGGTGGCTGGTGTTCAACATCCCCATGCTGTTCCTGCTCAATACCATCTTCGGCATGTTCGGCCTGGTCTGGTCCCAGGCCGCGGCGGATACCCTGACCGTGCTCCTGTCCCTCTATGTGTACTGGAGATACCGCCCCGCTGTGGGAAGCCTTCAGCGGAAGATCGACTGATCGGATGAGACGCCCCCTGCATCGAGCTTCGATGCAGGGGGCGTTTTGCGTCGAGGCGGCAGTCCCGGCAGCGAGAAGGGCGGATTGCGGTTGGAATACGCCGGCGCACGGTTGCAATTCCATTTCTGGGCGAATATTCCTTTGAAAGAAAAAAGAAAAAATATGATTTGTTTACTTTATATGGAAGTTACTTTTTACGATGATGCATTTTACATAAAATTCAAGATAGAAAATATATGTGTAACTTCCTTAATATAGAAAAAACACGAAAAAATTTTTTTAATATGCTAGCATGGTAGAGTGTTAGCCCTTGAAAGTACGGAAAAATTTTGCTATAGTAAACAGGTCGGGATTGCCTGCTAGTCAATATCCTGGAAAGGAGGACTCCCTTTTGCTGCAGAGACCAGGTGCAGTAGGCGGCAATCCATATTTTCTTTGGGTTGGAAGATTCACAAGGAGGGAAAAGAATGAAACGATGTAAAAAATGGCTGACGTGTCTGCTTGCGGTAGTCATGGCCGTCAGCTGCCTGTGTGTGCCTGCGATGGCTGTGGAGACCGAGAAGGTCCCCGCGGTGCAGCTCACCACGGCTGACTGGTACGAAGAAGGAAGCCAGGTGGAGGTGGCCATCAACGCTCTCGTCAGCGGCATGGTCGCCGACGGCAGACTGACTGTCAAGTATGACGCGGACAAGCTCTCCTACGCCTCCGCCGAGCTGGACAGCACCTGGGCCGAGCAGGCCAAAACGGTGCTCTCCGTCAACACTGACGTGCCCGGCCAGGTGACCCTGGCCTTTGCCGGCACGGAAGCCGTGGATGCGGGCGCGTTCATCACGGTTTGCTTCAACTCCGTGGCCGGCGGTACGACCACCATCTCTCTGGCCGGTGAGGCCGGCGGGGACTATATCTCCGGTCTGAATACCGGTGATGGCGGGTACACCCTGGCTGCAGAGGTGTCCACCGCCATCGGAGACCTTTATTCCCCGGTGCCCGGCGGATGGCCTTCGGATGACTCCGAGATTCCTGACGACGACACGCCCACCGGCGGCCAGCCCGGCGACAAGTGCGACGGCGGTGCCGACTGCCCCAGCCACAACTTCACCGATGTGAGCGTCGACTCCATCTACCATGAGGGCATTGACTTTATGGTGAAGAACGGCTACATGAACGGCGTGTCCGCCACCTCTTTCGCGCCTACCATGACCATGAACCGCGGCATGATCGTCACCATCCTCTACCGGATGTCCGGTGCGCCCGCTGTGACCGGCAGCAATCCCTTCACAGACGTGAAGAGCACGGACTACTGCTATGACGCAGTGCGCTGGGCTGTGGAGAGCGGCATCACCAAGGGCGTGTCCGCCACGGAGTTCAACCCCAACGGCCTGCTGACCAGACAGGAGATCGCCGCCTTCCTCTACCGGTATGCGGAGCTCGTGGGCTATGACACCACCAAGTCCGGCAATATCCAGCTGTACCAGGATGCGGATCAGGTGTTCGACTGGGCCCAGGATGCCATGAAGTGGGCGGTTGGCTCCGAGATCATCAAGGGTGCCAGCGCCACGCAGCTCAAGCCCGCGGACAATGCCACCCGTGAGCAGATCGCCGTTATGGTCTGGCGTCTCGTGACCGCCAACCAGGGCTAAGAAAGGCAGGTAGAGCGATATTATGAAGAAAAGAATCCCAGCCTTACTGCTGGCGCTGGTCATGACGTGCAGTACGCTGCCCATGTCCGCCATGGCGCAGGATATCAGCTTTGCTGCATCCAGAGAAGCGGTCACCGACGACTCCGTGGGTCCCCTGTCTCTGGCCGGCGTCGCCGAGGACAGTGACACCGCGCAGGTGGATACCCTCAGCGAGGACAACGCCCAGGACGACGTGAACGTGACCGCCGAAGAGGTGGACAACGACGCGAATACCGTGGGTCTGGACGTGGACGGGGAGAGCCCCGCCAAGACGCAGGAGCCCGAGGCGGACGACCTGGTCACCTTCGTGGTCAACCTGAAGCAGGACTCCCTGCTGGACGCCGGCTTCTCCGTGGAGGAGATCTCCGAGGGGACCAGCGAAGTGGAGTCCTACCGTGAGGAGCAGGAGGCCGTCCTGGACGACTTCATCGACGAACTCACCGCCGCCTATGGCGACGAGGAGGGCTTCTCCATCGGCTATACTTACACTGCCACCACCACAGGCCTCTCCGTGACCACCGCCTATGGCAACAAGAGCGAGATCGCGCAGATGCCCCAGGTGTCCCTGGTCTATGTGGCGCCCATGTTCCAGGTGCCCGAGGATCAGGAGAGCCTGTCTCCCATGACCACCAATGCCACTACCATGATCGGCTCCAATATCCTCAATGAGTCCGGCTACACCGGCAAGGGCATGCGGATCGCCATCCTGGATACCGGCATTTACATGGACAGCCCCAACTTTGCCCCGCTGAGCGATGACCAGCTGGACGATCCCCTGACCGTTGCGGAGCTGCAGTCCGTGTGGAACGATCTGAACGCCTCCCAGGGCAATGGCAACCCGGCCCTTACTTACCGCAACACCAAGATCCCCTTCGCCTATAACTACAACGACGGGAATCTGGATGCCTCCCACAACGGCACCGGCAGCGACCACGGCACCCACGTGGCCGGTATTGCCGCCGCCAACAAGATCGAGTCGGGCACCGGCTCCGACGTGGTGGGCGTGGCGCCCGAGGCCCAGCTGCTGGTCATGAAGGTCTTCGGCGGCGACGGCGCCGGCTGGGACGTGGTCATGGCCGGCCTGGAGGACTGCGTGTATCTGGATGTGGACGCGGCCAACCTGTCTCTGGGCTCCGCCGCCGGCTTTACCGACGCTGACGCCGACATGACCGCCATCCTCACCGCCCTGGAGGAGGCCGGCGTGCAGGTGGTCATCGCCTCCGGCAACGACACCAACAGCGCCCTCCAGAACCTCCACGGCTACAACATGTCCAAGATCACCGACCCCGATAACGGCCTGACCGGTTCTCCCGGTACCTTCTCCGCCGCCCTCTCTGTCGCCTCTGTGGACAACGACAAGAACACCATGATGTACTTCACCGTTGGCGACAAGAACATCGGCTACACCGACAACGGCAACCCCAACACGCTGGCGCGCCTGCTGAACACCAGCGGCCAGGCCGACTACGACTTTGTGGTCATCGACGGCTTCGGCGAGAGCGCCGAGGAGTTTGCCGCGGCTGAGGGCAAGATCGCCGTGGTCTCCCGCGGCGGCGGCGTGGCCTTCACCGACAAGCAGCAGAATGCTCAGGACGCCGGCGCGGTGGCCCTGATCATCTACAACAACGTGGCCGGCGCCCTGAACATGGGCATCAACACCGGCAGCGACTTCATCCCCTGCGTGTCCATCTCCAATACGGACGGCGCCTACCTGGCTGAGATGGGAGAGGGCACCCTGACCATCTCCGGCGAGTCCATGTCCTTCCAGCTGCCCAAGACCATCAGCGACTTCTCCTCCTGGGGCCCCACCCCTGACCTGAAGCTCAAGCCCGAGATCGCCGGCGTGGGCGGCAACATCTACTCCACCCGTGATCCCGAGTACGTCTCCTCCGGCTATGGCTACATGAGCGGTACCTCCATGGCCACACCCCAGATCTCCGGCGCTGTGGCAGTGCTGCGGCAGTATCTGGAGGAAAAGTATCCCGACATGTCCAAGAAGGACCTGCGCGTGCTGGAGGCCCAGCTGCTGATGAGCACCGCCGATCCCATTACCCTCAACGACCTGCCTGTCTCTCCCCGTGCTCAGGGCGCCGGCCTGGCCAATCTGGTGGAGTCCACCAGCACTGAGGCCTATCTGGCCAGCACCAGCAACAGCGAGAACCGGCCCAAGGGCGAGTTCGGCGACGATCCCGAAAAGACCGGCGTCTACTCCTTCCCCTTCACCGTGACCAACATCTCCGATGAGGCCCAGACCTACACCGTGGGCTCCGATGTGCTCACCGAGACCATTGCCTATGACGAGTACATCGCCAACACCGCTTACGGCCTGGCCTCCAAGGTGACTGTGACCGCCAACAACGCCGACTACCTGGACTACGACTTCAACGGCGACGGCAAGGTCACCACCGCCGATGCCCGGATGCTTCTGCGCCATGTGGAAGGCGTGGAGGCCATTCCCGACACCAACCCCTGCTATGGCAACCTGGACGTCACCAGCGACGGCGTGGTGGACGAGAAAGACGTCTCTGCGCTGACCGACCTGTGCGCTGGCAAGATTCTGGTTCCCGCCGGCAAGACCGTGAACCTGACCGCCCACATCGTCCTCACCGACGCGGACAAGGCGTACATGAACCAGTTCCCCAACGGCATCTATGTGGAGGGCTTTGTCTACCTCTATAATCAGGACGCCGAGGGCGTGGATCTGAACATGCCTTTCCTGGGCTTCTACGGCGACTGGTCCGCCGCTCCTGTCTTTGACGACGTGGACAATCCCAGCCTGTACGGCCGCACCGTGTACACCTTCAACCAGACCGTGCTGGGCACCAACCCCTACATCCGCAGCAGCAGCCGCACCGGCGAGGAGTACAACACCTTCTCCTACGCCAATCCTCTGGCTGAGCTGGACTTCGGTATGCTCCGTAACGCCAAGAAGCTCAGCTTCACCGTCACGGACAGCACCGACAGCAGCAAGCAGTACTTCAATTTCGAGACGGATTACGCCACCAAGAGTTACTACAACTCCACCTACGCGTTCATCTTCCCCTTCTACATCTATAACGCCGACGAGACGGAGAACTATGTCTGGCGCGGCCTGGATGCCGACGGCAATCAGCTGCCCGACGGCACCAAGGCGATCTACACCGTGAACGCCTGGCTGGACGACGGCGACGACATCGTGGACGACACCTGGTCCTTCCCCGTCACCCTGGATTCCGTCAAGCCTCAGATCCTCAACAGCGACAGCCTGCAGGATGCGGTCAACATCAACAAGGAGACCGGCGAGATCTCCCTGACCCTGGAGATGCAGGACAACACCAACCTGGCCGCCGTCCTCTTTGTGGACGAGGACAACAACCTGCTGGGCCGCTACGAAGTGGCCAACGAGCCCGGCGAGTCTGTCACCGAGACCTGCAACATCACCGGCTTCGGCCCCGACTTCACCATCGTGCTGGCGGACTACGCCTGCAACGAGCTGGAGCTGAGTGTGTCCCTGGAGCTGGGCGAGTACGCCGGCAAGAAGCCCGCGCCCAAAGCGCTGGATTCCGGCCGCCTGTACGGCAGCGAGGCCTCCGGCCTGTCCACCCTGGAGCAGGGCTGGTTCAGCATTGACAAGAACGACCTTACCGACCTGCGCAACGAGACCGGCGAGACCACCACTTACTTCTCCGCCGAGTACGTCAACGGCCGCATCGTGGCCCAGCGCAACAACGGCGACCTGGTCCTGCTGACGCCCTACAGCTCCTACTGGGAGACCTACACCATCGAGAAGAGCTCCAAGAGCGAGGGCCAGCCCGGCTTCGTGACCTACTACGACATGGCCCTGGACTATGTGGGTCAGGACGACGGCGACTATGTCTCCGTTGACCGCCTGTACGCGGTGGGCTGGACCTATGCCGGCGACACCGACGGCGACACCAAGGACGACGGCATCAACGGCCTGTACCGTCTGGACTTCTACACCAACGGCTATTTCAGCGCCAGCACCATCGCGGAGCTCACCGGCCTGAACGACGGCCAGGAGATCGTGACCCTGGCCTGCGACGACAACGGCCAGCTCTACGGCATCTCCACCGACGCCATCTTCTACAAGATCGACAAGGCCACCGGCGAGTGTACCGAGGTGCGTGCGCTGACCGAGTTCAGCGGCAAGCCCAACTACACCGGCCTGAACGTGGTCCAGTCCATGTGCTTTGACCACGAGCAGGACCTGATCTACTGGGTCGCCCACAGCCAGACGCCTACCGGCGGCACCTACATCGACGTCTGCTACGTCTACACCATCGACCCCGCCACCGGCGAGATGACCGAGCTGGGTACCTACGGTCCCACCGCCGCCTCCGCTCTGTTCATCCCCACCGACATGGAGTCCGACCTCATCAACTTCACCGACGCCAAGGCCACCAATGTCAGCCTGAGCCCCTATGAGACCTGGCTGTTGGAGGGCCGCAGCATGCGCATGGAGGCTCAGTGGACGCCCTGGAACGCTCAGACCCACCCGATCACCTGGGACAGCAGCAACAAGGACGTGGCCACGGTTTCCGCCAGCGGCTATGTGACCGCCCTGTCCGCGGGCGACACCACCATCTCCGCCACCACCCAGATCTATGACTGGGAGGGCAACCTGGTTGACACCACTGTTACCTCCACTGTCCACGTGGTTGCCTCCAGCGACGAGATCTTCGGCTACATTGTCACCGACGACAACAACAACGCCAACCAGTTCAAGTGGGTGACCTACAGCGATCAGACGCCCAACACCATCACCCATCTGTCCGCTCCCACCACCAGCGTCATCAGCGACGGCGAGGTCGTCACCAGCCCCGCTCTGTGGCAGGGCGGCGCCTACTATGACGGCTATGTCTACACCGTCACCATGGAGCAGTGGACCGAGGACAACTTGATCTACTCCGGCACCTCCCTCTACAAGACCCAGGTGACCAAGGGCGCCACCCCCGCTGAGACCGTCTTCGGCGAGCCCGAGAAGGTGGGCAACACCCTGGACATCGAAGTGGGCAACCTGGGCTTCGACTACAACACCGGTCGGCTCTACGGCGTGGACCTCACCCACAACGGCCTGTGCATCGTGGATCGGAGCACCGGCTCCGTGGATCCCCTGGTGGAGTTCTATGATCCCGACGGAAACTTCAACACCCTGATGACCGCCATGACCGTCATCTGCAAGGGCGATGACACCATCATCCTCTGCGCCGACATGGACGGCAAGCTCTACACGGTCAACCCCGACACCGGTGCGCTCAGCTGCGTCTACCAGGGCAACGGCCAGGAGTACTGGTACTACGCTGCCATGGGCTACGACTACAACACCGGCAACATCTACTGGAACCCCAGCATGGACTCCGGCAACAACCCCCTGAACCTGGTGGTTCTCCAGGAGAACGAGTGGGAGCCTGGCACCTACACCGCCCAGGTCACTGACATCGGCGATGTGGCCAGCAAGTACGGCGTGGAGCAGGTCGTCATCTTCACCATCCCCGATGACGAGCTGGAGGCCAAGACCATCCCCGTGGAGGGCATCTCCATCACCAACGGCGACAGCATCACCAACCTGGCGGGCGCTCAGGTCCAGCTGAAGACCCAGACCGAGCCTCTCCATCCCACGGTCCAGACCCGTACTTGGGAGTCCAGCAACCCCGACGTGGCCTCCGTGGACAAGTTCGGTATGATCACCTGCAAGCAGCCCGGCACCGCCACCATCACCGTGGAGCTGGAGGGCTTCACCGACACCATCGACGTGACCGTGCTCCCCTCCGCTGGTAATCTGGACGCCTTCGTGGTCTCCGACCAGGGCGGCAGCGGCTACTTCGACTTCTGGCTGAACGTCAACGACTATGCGCCTTCCTCCATCGAGCTGGCCGACAGTAAGATCGGCGTCTACAGCATGCGCACCGGCGCCTACTTCGACGGCGACTACTATGTCTACGACTCTGTGGGCAACTTCCTGCGCATCAACGCCGAGGACCACAACCAGTTCACCACCCTGGGCACCGTCAGCGACGTGGTCAGCGCCATGGCCTACGACTACACCACCAACACCATGTACGCTGTCACCCCGGCCACGCAGGCCTACAACAGCCAGACCGGCAACTACGATCTGGTCTGTGGCAAGCTGTGCACCGTGGACCTGAGCAACGGCGAGCTGACCGAGGTCGCCCAGCTGGACGCTCCCGTCTTTGCCCTGGCCGCTGACAACAACGGCACCCTGTACGGCATCGGCGGCATGGTCTTCAGCGACGACACGACCATCCCCACCAAGCTGGTCACCATCGACACCGCCACCGGCGCGTGCACCGAGATGACCGAGTACACCGACAGCCTGGCGTCCATGTACATCTGCGCCGACCCCTACATGGGTTCCTACCGGCCTCAGATGACCTATGACGCCGCCACCAACCGCCTGTACCTGGCGGCCACCGGCAAGGAGCTCACTCCTTACGGCTACTACGACAACGCCTCCTACGGCCTGGTGATGATCCAGCTGGGCGACAACGCCGCTGTGACCAACCTGGGCAAGATGGCTCTGGTGATCAGAGACCAGGCCAAGGTGGGCATGCTGTTCATGGGCCTGCTGTGCGCGGTGCCCGATGCCAGCGAGCTGCCCGAGAGCGAGGCCATTGCGGTTGAGATCAACAAGGACTACGCCGCCTGCGTCGTCAACGGCCAGACTCAGCTGCGCGCTGAGGTCAAGCCCTCCGGCGTGGACCAGACCGTTGCGTGGAGCACCAGCGACGATCAGATCGCCACGGTGGACGAGAACGGCATGGTGACCGGCGTCGCGCCCGGCGTTGTCACCATCACCGCCACTCAGGGCGATCTGAGCGACACCTGCCAGGTGACCGTGGCGGCCGCCACCAGCGGCTCCGTGGCCTACACCGTGACCCCCTCCGAGGGCCTCATCTCCTTCGACCCCGAGGCTCCCTATGAGTACACCGTGGTGGACAGCACCGTCAACGGCAACGTGGTGGGTATGGACATCAGCGGCGACACCATGTACTACATGGTGGAGGACCCCGACTATCAGTTCCCCTGCATCTACCGCTATGACCTGAACACCGGCATGAACACCTTCCTGGGCTGCATCATCACCAGCATCGTGAACTACTCCGATATGGCCTATGATGATGTGAACGACATCCTGTACGTGACCTCCGGCAACTACATCGAGCAGTATGCCCTGTCCAACCTGGGCACGGATCCTCTGCTGTACACCGCCGAGCAGCTCCTGCCTGACACGCCTCAGGCTCTGACTGTGGTGGACGGCACCCTGTACGTGGTGGTGCGTGAGAACACCGTTGCCGAGGGTACCTTCACCTCCCTCATGGTGGTGGACTTCAACGCCTCCGGCATGAAGTACCACTACGTGAAGCGGCACCTGGGTGTGGACACTGCCAACAACGTCTGTGAGATGGACTACAACCCCTTCACCGGCACGTTCATCTTCAGCGACGGCAAGAACTGCCTGTACTCCATCAGCCTGGACGGCGAGACCATCATCCCCATCGACTGCGTGGGCGACGTGCTGGAGATCAAGGGCATTGCCATCGGCAGCACCAGTACTGCCACTGAGCCGGATACCGGCGACGACAGCGACAACGGCGAGGCCAATGTCACCGACGAGACCGGCGCCGCTGGTGAGACCAGCGAGACCGAAGAGACCGTCTCCACCGGTGAAACCGGCAAGACCGACGAGACCGGCAGCACCAGCGAGACTGGCGAGACCGGCAGTGTGGAAGACACTGGGGATGCTGAGAATGCGGGCTGATTGATCAGCACCGATCTCATGATCCCAGCCTGACACAGCAAAAAAGGACAGACCGCCCAAACGGGCGGTCTGTCCTTTTTATGTGTACCGGAATACCAAGTTTGAAAAGCCAGGAGGCGAGGCAGACGGAACTGCTTCGTTTCCTGGCTTTTGTCGTGCTGATGCGCTGCTTAGAGCAGAGAGAGCGGTTTATTTACTGCGGGGGAAGGGGGCTACTGGAAAACGGCCGCCGAGACATCCACCGAGTGGCCGCAGCGGTTGTCAATGTCAATGCCGTTGCCGGAGAACACCGAGCCGTCAAAGTAGATGGTCATGTCGGTGGGCACATTCTCCAGCAGCACGGCGGTGCCGTTGTTCAGGAACTGGTTGTCCTCGTACAGGTCATGGGAGGCGGACTGGCCGGTGGAGTTGAAGTGGAAGCCCACCTGGTTGTCGGTGAAGGTGCACCCGGTCACGTTGACCCAGGCCTCGCCGTAAGCCAGCACGGCGGTCTTGTAGCCGGTAAAGGTGCAGCCCACGGGCCAGCACTTGGCGGGGGCGGAGATGCCGATGTCCGTGCCGTCCCCCACAAAGTCCATGTCATAGAAGTAGTTGATCCAATAATAATTCCCGCTTCCGAGAGTGACGCTGCCGCGGAGGACGGTGCGCGCCGCGCTGTCAGTGGAGCCGTAGAAGTCGATGGAGCGGCCGGGCAGCTCCAGATCGCCCTCATAGGTCACGGCGGGCAGGTAGACCTCCACCTGGTCGTTGGCGGCGGTCTCGCCGGCGATCTGGTCCAGCAGGGCCTGGAGCTCCTCGATGGTGTCCATGGGGTAGTCCTGCCAGTTGTAGACATGGGTGATGATGGGGGTGATGTGGATGTTCTGCCGCACCCGGATCACGTCGCCGTTCTTCATCTGAACGGTCCACACCACCTGGGGCTCGCCGGAGCTGCCGGTAAAGTCCAGGTAGGACACCATGGCGGCGTCAGGGGAGTAGTCGTCGTGGCTGGGGACCGTGGCCGTGAGGGGAGAGGCGGCGTTCTCGTCCTGGACCACCTCCACGGTGACCTGCTCCACCAGAGGTTCAAATTCAGTCCAGGCGTCCGCGCCGGTGGCGGCGTCGTTGACGTACCAGCGGGAGGGCCAGCGGTAGTTGTCATCCGGGCCGCCCTGCTGATAGATGTCCGGGGCGCTCTGGCAGCGGTCGTTGGGCCAGGCCACCAGCAGCTGATAGGTCCTGTCTTCACTGGCATAGTACACCTCGCCCACACCGTCGTACTCCTGGGGGACATAGGCGCCGAAACGGTTCCACAGGATGGCCGCGGCGGCAGCGATGACAATCAGCGCCGCCAGGCACAGCAGGAGCACCCTGCGGAGGGGAACCGGTTTTCCGGCCTTTTTCCGGGAATGGACATCCCGGGCACAGTGGGGGCAGAAGGCGGCGTTCTCTGGCAGGTCCGCGCCGCAGTGGGGACATTTGCGTTCCATGGTATTTACTCCTTGATATCAAAGGTGGCCTGGGACAGGTCCAGGGGCTGGTCGCAGCGGTTGTCGATGTCGGTCTGGTTGTTGGAGAATACCGAGCCCTGGAAGTCCATGGTCACGTCGGTGGGGACGGCCTCCAGCAGCACGGCGGTGCCGTTGTTGGAAAAATGGTTGTCGTTGAACAGGGAGTGGTTGACGTACTCTCCGGTGCTGTTGAAGTCAAAACCCACCTGGTTGCCGTCAAAGCGGCAGCCGATGACGTTGACCCAGCAGGTGCCATAGGCCAGCACGCCGGTCTCCCAGTTGGTAAAGGAGCAGTTGGTGGCCCGGAAGAAGGCAGAGGTGGACACGCCGCAGCCCGTCCCGCTGCCTACGAAGTCCAGGTCCTGAAAATACATGATGTCACTGTTGGGACAGGTGACAAAGACGGTGCCGGTGAAGGTGGTGCGGCTGCCGTCGGCATCCGTGGAGCCGTACACGTTGAAGGGGCGGGCCTGGATGGTGAGCTCGCCCTCATAGGTCACGGCGGGCAGATGGAGGTTCACCACGGTGGGCAGGGGGACGTCCTTCTCGATCTGGTCCACCAGGGCCTGGAGGTCCTCCATGGTGTCCATGGGGTAGTCCTCCGGGTAGTAGTCCCTGATCTCAATGAGTTCCGGCTCATAGGTCTGCCGCAGGCGGATGGTGTCCCCGTTCTTCATGTGAAGGGTCCAAACCAGCTCCGCCGGGGTGCTCTCTCCGGTGAAGTCCAGCAGGGAGATGAGGGCGGCGTCGGGGAGGGCCTCATTATAGGCGGGCTGGGAGCATACCATAGGGGAGGGGCTGTCCTCCTGGTGAATGAACTCAGCGGAGGCCGACTCAACCAGCTCCAGAAAGGCCTGGTTGGCGTCCTCGCCGGAGCCGCTGTTGTTGATGTACAGCCGGGAGGGCATCCGGTACTGGCCGTCCGCCTCACAGGAGACGGTCAGCTGGGGCTGGGGGGTGAAGCGGTCGGCGTTGGAGCCCAGCAGCACCTGATAGACGGTGCCGTCCCCGGCGGTGTAGATCACCTGGCCGTACTCGTCGTAGGTTTTGGGCTTCAGCTTCAGCCACAGCCCGCCGGCCACGGCGGAGACAATGACCAGAACCAACAGGACGGTCAGCGCCTTCCTCAGCATGGGCACCGGCACCTTGGCTGCCTTGCGGCGGTGCACGGTCGTGGCGCAATGGGGACAAAAAGAGGCCTCCTCCGGCAGGTCCGCGCCGCAGTGGGGACATTTTTGTTCCATGGCTTATCCTCCGTTTCCCTGGTAGTCCAGCATGGTGTAACCCAGCAGATTGTAGTCCGCGTCCAGCAGCAGATAGCACATCCAGCGGCCCTCGTTGGGCAGGAATTCCTCCAGCCGCTCGATCTCTCGGCACTGCTGTTCCATATCCGGGTCGTGGAACTGAAGCCACAGGCGGTAGATCTGGGAGTCATCCTTCCGCAGCACCGGGCCCCGGCCCGTGTTGTAGCCCTTCAGGAACCACACCACCCCTGAGGTCTCCAGCTCCTCCGGGGGGATGTAGGTGGAGAAGAGGTTCTGCCATTCGTTCTCGAAGGCGGCGCTCTGCTCCAGGTAGAGGTCAGTGAAGTCGTAGTCGCACAGCGTCACGTCCAGCTGCCACTGGCCATCTCCCGGGTTGGCGGCCGGCCCCACGGAGTAGCCCATCAAGTGGGTGTTGCTGTCAAAGAGCAGCAGATGCAGGCTGTCGCCCCCGGCGTTGCGGGCGTTGAACTGGCCCCACTCCCCGTCGGAGCCGCTGGTACCCTGGGAGGACACCAGCGCGGCCATCTGGAAGCAGCTGACCAGGTAGTCGTCGATGTTGTCGCTGGTCAGGGAGGTGGTGCCGAAGTTGATATAGGTCACCTTGGGGAAGAACTCCCGCATCAGCTCGGCGGTGACCTTGACCATGCCGTCCTCGTCCTCGGTGAGCACCACTTGATGGACCTCCCCTTCGGGCAGGCCGGTGGGGGCGCTGCTGCGGAGAAAAAGGGCCAGCAGCCCGGCGGCAACTGCCAGGAGCACAAGCACAAGGACTGCGATTTTCAGCCTTTTCCGCCACAGGTGGGCGGGAACCTGGGCCGGCCTCCGGGTCCGGACGCTCTGGGCACAGTGGGGGCAGAAGGAGGCGTCCGCTGGCAGGGGGGCACCGCAGTGGGGGCAAAGGTGTTCCATGGCAAATCCTCTCTCTGTTCCGCGTCTCTGCGGGTTATTCAAAGGTGGCGTAGGCGATGTCCACCGGGTGGCCGCAGGGGTTGTCGATGTTCACATCGTTGCCGGTGAAGCGGGAGCCGATGAAATTGATGGTCCTGTCGGCGGGTACCTGCTTGAGGAGCACGGCGGTGCCGTTATTGCGGAAGGTGTTGTACTCAAAACGGGTATAGTTGGCGTAATCCCCGGCGCTGTCAAAGCAGAAGCCCACGGTGTTGTCCTCAAACCAGCAGCCCACCGGGTCGCACCAGTCGTCGCCGGTGACCAGTAGCCCGGTGTCCCAGCCGGAGAACAGACAGTTCTCCACCCGGCTCTCGGCGGAGACGGTGAGCCCCACGCCGGAGCCGCTCCCCCGGAAGTCGATATTCTGAATAAAGGATACCGGCTTTTTCTCTGGGGCCATCACCACCGGCCCGGTGAAGGCGGTGCGCATGTTCTTCTCATCCACGCTGCCGTAGAGGCTGACGCCCCGGCCCCGGATGGTGAGCCCGCCCTGGTAGTGGACCGGGGGCAGGTGGAGATACACCATGGCGGAGGGGGAGACCGTTTCGGCGATCTGGTCCACCAGGGCCTGGAGCTCCTCGATGGTGTCCATGGGGTAGTCCTCCGGGTAGTAGTCCAGGGTCTCCACCTGTTCCAGGTACAGCTTCTGCCGCAGGCAGATGGTGTCCCCGTTTTTCATGTTGAAGGTCCACACCAGCTCCGCCGGGCTGCTCTGGCCGGAGAGATTCACCACGGTCACCAGGGCCGCGTCGTCGTAGGTCTGGTACATGGGCTGGGAGCAGGTCATGGGAGAGGGGCTGTCCTCCGGTTGGATGAGCTGGGCGTAGAAGGTGTCCACCAGTTGGAGGAACATCTGGCTGGCGTTGTGTCCGCTCTCCACGTGGGTGATGAACAGGTTGGAGGCCCGCTCATAGGCCACATACTTCTCCGCCTGCACTGTATATTCCGGCTGTGGGCCGGAGGCGTTGCTCTGGAAGGTGAGGTAGAGATGGTAGGAATTGCCGCCGTTGGAGTATATCACCTCGCCGTAGGCGTCGTAGACATCGGGGGTGACGGCCCGGTACAGCGCCGCCCCCAGCAGAAGGCCGCCTGCCGTCAGCAGCACAAGTCCCGCCAGCAAGAGAGCCCGCCGGACCTTTTTCCGCCACATGCGGGCCGGTACCGCCACTTCCTTCCGGGGACGGACAGCCTGGGCGCAGTGGGGGCAGAAGGAGGCCTCCTCCGGCAGCGCCGCGCCGCAGTGGGGGCACGGCCTGGTCCTGCCGCTCATGCTACAGGGCCTCCATCAGCCGCAGCACGTTCTTGTACCGCCGCTGGGGGTTGACGTGGGTGCACCGGTCCACAATGTGCCCCATCCGCCCGCCTGCCAGCTTCCTGGACGGGTGCTCGCCGGTGAGCATCACGTTGATGAGGATGCCCAGGGAGTAGATGTCGGTGCGGATGTCCGACTGGGACAGGCCGTACTGCTCCGGGGCGGCATAGCCGGTGGTGCCCAGGATCTGGGTGTCGTTGTCGTGCTCGGGCTTGTGGAGCCGGGCGGCGTCAAAGTCGATGAGCACCGCCTCATTTCCCCGCAGGATGATATTCTCCGGCTTCACGTCCCGGTGGACCGCGCCGATGGAGTGGAGCACCCACAGGGCCCGGCAGACCTGGGTCACGATTTTCCTGGTCTCCTCCGGGGAGAAGAGGGCGCCTTTGAGGAGAAAGCCCAGGGTGTCCCCCTGAATGAACTCCTCCAGCACCAGATTTTCTCCGTCCTGCTCCGCCACCTCATAGATGGTGGGCAGATTGGGGCAGGTGTAGTCCAGCAGGGCGCGGTAGACCTCGGAATTGCCTGTAAAATGCCGCAGAATGAACTTCTGGCCGGTGGTTTTGTGGCGGATCAGGCGTACACTGCCCCGGGGACTCTCCTTCAGAACCCGGACAAGCTGATACTTCTCGCGCAGAATATCGGACAGCCAAGTATAAATGGAAATCACCCCAAAATCTAAAACACTATGCAGTGGGCATATTGTATCCTCATACCAAATGTTGTAGATTTAGTATATACGATTTACATTTGGAAGTCAAAGAGGAGTGAGAAGCGTGGAGGAGAAGACGACGGACGACCTGAGCCAGGAGCTGATGAGCAAAGACGATATCGACTCCTATATCAAGGAGAACCGCTTCTATTTTTTAGATCGGAGCATTCCTGAGCTGCTCAATACGCTCTATGATAAAAAGGATATCTCCAAGGCGGCCCTGGCCCGCAAGGCGGGGATGAGCGAGGTATACCTGCACCAGGTCTTCTCCGGGCGGCGGAAGCCCTCCCGGGACAAGCTGCTCTGCCTGTGCGTGGGACTGGGCGCAACGCTGGACGAGACCCAGCGCCTGCTCCGGCAGGCGGCCCTGGCGGAGATCTACCCCAAAAACAAGCGGGACGCCATCATCGGTTTCGGCATCACTCACCATATGGAGCTGAGCGAGATCAACGACAAGCTCTTTGCCGAAAACGAGAAGACCCTGTTTTAAGCAGCCCAGGACGGGAATGCCGGGCTGTTTAGAAAATCCAGCATGATTACAGGAGGAACGTGCGAATGAAACAGAAGAAGTTCATTTCCATGCTGGCGGCAGGCGCGCTGTGCCTGTCGCTGCTGCCCACGTCGGCCTTTGCCGCCGAGAGCATGGACAACTTCAAGACCGAGCGGGACTACCCCGCCGG
Organism: uncultured Pseudoflavonifractor sp.; assembly: GCF_944387275.1. GTDB lineage: Bacteria > Bacillota > Clostridia > Oscillospirales > Oscillospiraceae > Pseudoflavonifractor > Pseudoflavonifractor intestinihominis. The sequence goes on along the minus strand of NZ_CALXEG010000027.1, from coordinate 24,522 downwards.
CCAGTTCACCGATGTGGTAGCCGGCAGCTGGTACGCCGGGAGCGTGGAGACCGCCTACGAGCTGGGCCTGGTGGAGGGCACCAGCAAGACCACCTTCTCCCCCAACGACCCCATCACCATCAGCTCCACCCTGGCCCTGGCCTGCCGCCTATACAGCACCTACTACGGCGACAACGCCACCTTCACCGGCGGCACCATCTGGTACCAGCCCTATGTGGACTACGCCATTGCCAAGGGCATCATCACCTCCGGCCAGTTCACCGACTACAACGCCAACGCCACCCGCCGGCAGTTCGCCGCCATCATGGCCAAAGCCCTGCCCGCAAGCGCCCTGAAGTCCATCAACACGGTTGAGGACGGCGGCATCCCCGACGTGGCCTCCGGCAGCGCCAACTACAGCGACATTTACACCCTCTACCGGGCGGGCATCCTCACCGGCAGCGACAAGGCGGGCACCTTCCTGCCCGAGACCACCATTGACCGGGCCTCTGTGTCCGCCATCCTCTCCCGCATGGCCATGCCCAGCCAGCGCCAGTCCATCACGCTGAAGAAGGTGGAGGTGGCCGCCACCGCCATCAGCCTCAACCGCAGCACCCTGAGCCTGAAAAACGGCGAGACCTTCCAGCTCAACGCCACCCTGACCCCTGCCAACGCCAGCACCAAGGTGACGTGGAGCGTCAGCAACGACGTGGTGTCCGTCACGGACGACGGCAAGGTCACGGCCAAGCGGGCCGGCTCCGCCATCGTGACCGCCACAGCGGGCAACGTCAGTGCCAAGTGCTCGGTGACGGTCACCGACGTGGCCATCACCCGGGTGGACTTCACCGACTCCAGCGTGGATATGCTGGAGGGCGACAGCCGCAAGCTGTCCGTCTCCGTGGCCCCCTCCAACGCCAGCGTCAGCTCCCTCACCTGGAGCTCGGACAATACCAGAGTGGCCACAGTGTCCCAGGACGGCACCGTTACCGCCGTGGGCGAGGGTACCGCCAAGATTACCGCAAAGGCTCCCAGCGGCAAGTATGACACCTGCTGGGTCTATGTGGACAAGAAGGCCAGCGTCAGCGTGCCTCTCCTCAACCATGAGTACGGCCCCATGAACCTGACCAGCTATTACAGCAGCGGCAAGGTGATGGACACCAACAACATCACCTCCCTGGTCTTTACCAGCGTGGAGTACACCTCCAGCGGAGATAAGTATGAGGTGAAGGCCAGCATTCAGGGCCGGACCACCCGCAGCAACTGCACCGTTGAGCTGTATTTCTACGACGCCAACAACCGCGTCCTGGGGCAGGAGACCATGATCGAGCGGGTGACGGCCAATATGGATTACAACATCCAGGCTCACACCTATATCGACACGGATATCCTGGATAACGCCGTCAGAATGGAGTTCTACTACTACGGCACCCCTGCCGACTACAACGGCGGCGGCTCCGGCGGGTCTACCGGCGGAAATGAGGGCGGCTCCACCGGAGGCGACGAGGGCGGTTCCGGCACTGAGACCCCCGACTATGATTATCCCTATGATACCTATTACGGCTTTGAGGGCATCCCCTCCTTCGACGAGTTCACCAGCAGCAGCCGCACACAGATGGACTACACCGAGGGTAAAAAGGCTGGCTATATGTACGCCTCTGCTACCACAGCGGAGTTCGATTCGTACCGGGCGGCGCTGAAGGAATGCGGCTTCTCGGAGTCCCAGGTGGCCGGTATGTACTTCTACAGCAAGGGAACCCATGGCACCAACGACTACTGGGAGGTCCGGTGCGGCACGACGTCTTCTCCCTATGGAGAGGTGTCTGTAATGGTCTCTATCTCCCACATCAAGTCCACCAACGAGTGGTAAACAGCCTAACAGTGTGCCCCCGCCGGCCGGCGGGGGCACAGTTCTTCTATACTGCATGCAAAAAGCGCCGCCCGTCCCACAGGGGACAGACGGCGCTTTATACTACCGGTTAAATTGGGGGATTACACCCAGCCCTGAGCCATCATAGCGTCGGCAACCTTGATGAAGGCGGCCACATTGGCGCCCAGGACATAGTCCTCGGGGGTCTTGCCGTACTCCTGGGCGGCGGCGGACATGTTCTTGTAGATGTTGGACATGATGTCCTTCAGACGGCTGTCAACCTCCTCGAAGGTCCAGGACAGGCGCAGACTGTTCTGGCTCATCTCCAGGGCGGAGACGGCCACGCCGCCGGCGTTGGCGGCCTTGCTGGGCACGAACAGGATGCCGGCCTCGGCGAAGGCGTCCATGGCCTCCAGGGTGGAGGGCATGTTGGAGCCCTCGGTGACCATCCAGCAGCCGTTCTTCAGCAGGCTCTTGGCGGCATCCAGGTCGATCTCGTTCTGGGTGGCGCAGGGCAGGGCGATGTCGCAGGGGATGGTCCAGATGCCCTGCCAGCCCTCGTGGTACTCGGCCTGGGGGTGGGTCTCCACGTACTCGCGGATACGGCCGCGGCGGACTTCCTTGATCTCCTTGATGGTGGCCACGTCCACGCCGTTGTTGTCCACGATGTAGCCGTTGGAGTCGCACATGGCGATGACCACGGCGCCCAGCTCGGTGGCCTTCTCAGCGGCGTAGATGGCCACGTTGCCGGAGCCGGACACGATGACCTTCTGGCCCCGGAAGCTCTTGCCCTTGTGGGACAGGACCTCGTTGGCCAGGTACACCACGCCGTAGCCGGTGGCCTGGGTGCGGGCCAGGGAGCCGCCGTAGCTCAGACCCTTGCCGGTGAGCACGCCGCAGTACTGGCCGGTGATGCGCTTGTACTGGCCGTACAGGTAGCCGATCTCGCGGCCGCCCACGCCGATGTCGCCGGCGGGCACGTCGCAGTCGGGGCCGATGTGGCGATAGAGCTCAGTCATAAAGCTCTGGCAGAAGCGCATGACCTCGTCGTCGCTCTTGCCCTTGGGGTCAAAGTCGCTGCCGCCCTTGCCGCCGCCGATGGGCAGGCCGGTGAGGGAGTTCTTGAAGATCTGCTCAAAGCCCAGGAACTTCATGACGCTCTGGTTGACAGTGGGGTGGAAGCGTAGGCCGCCCTTGTAGGGGCCGATGGCGCTGTTGAACTGGACGCGGAAGCCACGGTTGATCTGGTACTCGCCCTTGTCGTCGATCCAGGGCACACGGAAGGTGATGATTCGCTCGGGCTCGGTCAGCCGCTCCAGGAGCTTGGCCTTCTGATACTCGGGGTGGCGCTCCACGATGGGGCGCAGGGAATTGAGCACCTCAGTGGCGGTCTGCAGGAACTCCGGTTCGTGGGGGTTCTTCGCCTTGACGTCCGCCAGTACCTGACTCACATAATCCATGATGTTTACCTCCTGATCTGTAGAGCGGCCTCCTTAAATATATATGGAGCCGCGTCTGAGATATATCTGCGGTAGCCCGGGGCGCCCTCCGCCGCTGAGAAAATGGACGGCGCTGCCCTGCGCACTACATTGGAAATAGTATACTGTCTTACCCCCGGTATCTGTCAATAGTTTTTTGCAGGATTTTTCAAAAAACTTGCGTAAAAAACCGTTCAGCCCGTAGGAATCCATATGTCGGGGAGAAATCAGGCAAGTTTTGTCCTTGGGGGCTGCACTTCTCAGAACAGATTGATGAATGCGTTGATCTCGGAAAAGAGCTTTTTGTTCTGGCTCCAGATGAGGCAGACCCGGGGGCTGAAGTTCAGATCCTCCAGGTGGCGGATGACCAGAGAGGAGTCCGTGTTGATAACGGCGGAGGTGTAGGGTGCGATGGCGATGCCGATGCCGGCCTGCGCCCAGCTGAGGGAGGACTGAATCCCATCGTTCTCGCATATGATGTGGGGCGTAAAGCCGTGCTTGCGGCAGGCGGTGACCAGCATCTCCCGGTAGCGGCGGTGGGTCACCAGCGGCTTGCCCTGAAGATCCTCCAGGGGAATGGTATCGCTGTCGTTTCCCTCAAAGAAATAGGGCTTGGCCAGGGCCACGAAGTGGTCCGCCTCACCGGGCGGGAGGAGCGGGTTGCGGATGGGCACCACGTGGAAGGTGGTCACATTGAACGGCTCGCGCACAAAGCCGATGTCTGCCTCGTTCTCCCGCAGTGCGGACAGGACGGATTCCGTGCGCCCCTCCACCACCTGAAAGTTTACATAGGGGTAGGCGCTGCAGAAGTGGGCGATTTTCTCAGGAAGAATCTGGCTGTTGATGGAACCAATGGTGGCGATGCGGATGATCATGTTCCGTTCCTGAGAAATAAGCTGGATGTCCCTGGACGTCTCCTCCAGCAGAGCCAGGATGGCCTGGGCACGCTCCCGCAGAAGAGTCCCCGCAGGCGTAATTTCAAGATGGCGCTTGTCACGGATGAAGAGGGGGGAACCCAGCTCCTCCTCCAGCAGCTTGAGCTGAAGGCTGACGGGCGGCTGAGATACATTTAGGCTCTGCGCCGCGCGGGTAACGCTGCCCATCTTGGCAATTTCAAGGAAATATTCCAGCTGTTTTAGTGTCATTGCACAAATCAACCCCTTGATAATCTGCTATATTGAACAATAGACATATATAAAAAATATATAACAATCGGCTTTTAGAAGGATAAAAGTATTTGTCATGCCATAGGGAGAATGTTATAATATAGGCAATGAAGCGGATATAGTTTTCGTTTAAAATGCCGAGCAACCTTTATTACACAAATATTTAGGGAGCATAAAAATTAGACATTAGAGCAAAACGATATACAATTTTGCCGCATCACCCTATATTATAAATATATAGAAGCGGAAAAGCAAGGCTTATAGAGAAAAATTCCAAAAATTTGTACTGGCAGCTTGCCTGCCGCAGAAGAACCTTCTGGTTGCGAAACGTATTCCCCAAATACGTTTTTCAATAACAGCCGGCGACAGGGGCGGCTGCGGTGCGCACCGCACCGCCCCACCCTCAGGAATCCCCATCTACAGAATATGATATGAGAGGGAGGAAAAGTATGACCGAGCAGAAAAACACGCAAGAACTGACTGGCATTAGGAAGTACTTCAAAGAACAAAACATCGAGATTTCCTGGAACCGCATCGGCATTCAGGCTCTGGGCGGCATGGCTCACGGCTTGTTTGCCTCGCTCCTCATCGGCACGATCATCAATACCGTTGGTACCTTTATCCCGGGCGTAGTCGGCGAGTTCCTGATGAGCATCTCCGGCCAGACCTCCGCCGTACAGGGTGCGGCCATGGCTCTGGCCATCGGCTATGCCGTCAAGTGCGATCCCTACGTCCTCTATTCCCTGGCCACGGTCGGCTACGCCACCAACGCGTTGGGCGGCGCCGGCGGTCCTCTGGCCGTGTACTTTGTTACTCTGATTGCCATCTTCTTCGGCAAGCTGGTCTCCAAGCGTACTCCTGTCGACCTGATCGTTACCCCGGCTGTCACCATTATCGTCGGCGTTCTGGTCGCGCAGTTCCTGGCTCCGCCCATCGGCGCGTTCGCTTCCTGGCTGGGCACCATCATCATGTGGGCCACCGAACAGCAGCCCTTCTTCATGGGCATCCTGGTGTCCGTAATCGTGGGCATCGTTCTGACCCTCCCCATCAGCTCCGCTGCCGTGTGCGCGGCGCTGAGCCTGACCGGCCTGGCCGGCGGCGCGGCTGTTGCCGGCTGCTGCGCTCAGATGGTGGGCTTCGCTGTGTGCACCTATCGTGAGAACAAGATGAACGGCCTTGTGTCCATCGGCCTGGGCACCTCCATGCTGCTGGTTCCCAACCTGATGAGCAAGCCGATCCTGTGGCTGCCGCCCACGCTGGCCGCCGCCATCACCGGCCCCATTGCTACCTGCATTTTCAACCTGCAGATGAACGGTTCCCCCATCTCCTCCGGCATGGGCACCAGCGGTCTGGTTGGCCCCATCGGCGTCATCACCGGCTGGTTCACCCCCTCTGCTGAGGCTGTTACCAACGGCGCTGCCGCCATCGCCCCGGGTGCGATGGACTGGATCGGCCTGATTCTGATCTGCATCGTTCTGCCCGCTATCCTTGCCCTCGTGATTTCCGAGTTCATGCGTAAGCAGGGCTGGATCAAGGAAGGCGACTACAAGCTGGTCTAATTCCTGAGACGCCCCGGACGGCTACATATTGCAAACCGCAGCCGGGGCGCCCAGCACGACGGGCACCCCGGCTGATATATCAGGGTTTTCCCTGCACCTGAGGCGATACCCGATCCCTCCGCAGGCGGGACCGGTAGAGCAAATATTTTTCCCAGCACGTCATGAAAAATGGTAAAACGCCGATTTAGCACCGGCTAAAAGATGAAAGGAGTTTTTCACAATGAGCATGACAGTCATTAAGAACATCGGCACCATCCTCAGCGGTGACATCAACAAGCCTGTTCTCGAGGGTGACACCATCCTGATTGCCGACGGCAAGATCAAGGCCATCGGCGGCGACGCTCTGGCCGCTATCTCCACCGCCGAGATCGCTGCCGAGGTGGAGAAGGGCACTGTCATCGACGCTGCCGGCGCCACCGTCGCTCCCGGTCTGTTCGACACCCACGTCCACACCAGCCTGGGCGACTATGCTCACCGCCAGTTCGCCAGCAACTTCATCGAGGGCGAGCTCCACGGCGGCGTGACCACCATCATCTCCGCCGGTGAGTGCCACACCCCCGGCCGTCCCAAGGATCCCGCCGGCACCAAGGCTCTGGCCATCCTGGCTCACAAGTCCTTCGACGCCCTGAAGCCCGGCGGCGTGAAGGTCCACGGCGGCAGCGTCATCCTGGAGAAGGGCCTCACCGAGGCGGACTTCGCTGAGATGGCCAAGGAAGGCGTCTGGACCGTCGGCGAGATCGGCCTGGGCAGCGTGAAGCAGCCCGAGGATGCCGCTCCCATGGTCGAGTGGGCCCACAAGTACGGCATGAAGGTGCAGATGCACACCGGCGGCACCTCCATCCCCGGCTCCTCCACCGTCACCGCCGCCCAGGTCATGGCCACCAAGCCCGACGTCATCTCCCACATCAACGGCGGCCCCACCGCTATCCCCCTGCACGAGGTGGACAAGCTGATGGACGAGACCACCTTCGCCATGGAGATCGTCCAGTGCGGCAACCCCAAGGTCACTGATTACGTCGCCCGCCGCGCCAAGGAGAAGGGCCAGCTGGGCCGCATCATCTTCGGTAACGACGCCCCCTCCGGCACCGGCATCATCCCCCTGGGCATCCTGCGCAACATCTGCCAGGTGGCTTCCATCTCCGGCATCCCCGGCGAGATCGCCATCTGCATGGCCACCGGCAACGCCGCCCGCGTGTATGACAAGCTGAACACCGGTATGATCGAAGTGGGCCGCGAGGCCGACCTGATCTTCCTGGACGCCCCCATGGGCTCCGTGGCCAACACCGCCGTCGAGGCTTTCGAGTGCGGCGATATCCCCGGCCTGAGCATCATCATGGTGGACGGCGTGGTCAAGGCTGCCAAGAGCCGCAACACGCCTCCCTGCAAGCGTCCCGCCAAGGTCCTGTAAGCGGAAAAATTGACATGAGCCTGCCGCCCCGCAGAGGGATTTGGGGCGGCAGGCCTATCATACAGAGGAGGCTCAACATTACATGGTCATTGTGAACCTGGAAGCCTGCAAGGGCTGCATGATCTGCCAGAAGAACTGCCCCCTGGACGCGGTCCATGTGGTGGAGCGCAAGGCGGTTGTGGATGCCGAGAAGTGCTGCGAGTGCGGCGTGTGCACCCGCGTGTGTAAGTTCGGCGCCATCTCCAAGCCCGCTGAGATGAGCGAGAACTGCGCCGTCTGCTCCCACTGCTCCGTGCAGTGCCGTGTCCCCCTGGGCCACACCGGCGCCTGCAAGCGCTACACCAACGTCAACGGCGAGCTGGTGCGTAACCGCAAGCTGGAGATGACCCCCAACAGCCAGGTGGTCTACCCTGACAAGCGCCTGGAAGGCCCCCTTACGACTGCCGTGGGTGCCGGAACCAACTACCCCTGCATCCGTCCCGCACCCCACATCGTCTCCGGAGTCCGGGACGGCGTGGAAGTGGTGACCGTGGTGACCGAGGCTCCCCTGAGCTACTCCGCCGTTGTGGTCAAGCTGGACACCAACACCTACATCGGCGAAGAGGGCGATCCCGTCTACCGTGACGGCAAGCTGGTGGGCATGGTCAACACCGAGGAGTACGGCTCCAAGATGATCGCCGTGGGCGGTGCCAACAAGCTGACCGGCCCCGACGGTTTCATCGTGGCCCGCACCATCACCGAGCTGGCCAACGGCGAGCAGGTGGAGCTCTCCGTCAACAAGAAGATCAAAGTCGTCGTGCAGCAGGGCAAGCCCCCCATCATCAACGGCGTGCAGGAGTCCAAGATGCGCATCGGCTGCGGCAGCGCTACCGTGGGCCTGTTTGCCAAGAAGATGAAGGAGGCCGTTGACGAGTGCATCGTCATCGACCACCACGTGGTGGGCCTGTTCACCGAGCACCTGGCCGGCGCCGACGTGGGCATGGAGTGGTCCGGCGTGATCCCCAACGCCCGCAAGTCCTCCCGCGGCCGTTACTTCGGCGAGCACGGCACCGGCATCGGCGGCACCACCATCGAGACCCCCCGCGACGCCATCAAGAGCGTGGACATGACCCGCGCCCACGCCGGCATGCAGATCCTGGTGCTCAACACCACCGGTGAGATCCGCGCCCTCTTTGAGGTCCAGGCCGACGGCGACGTGAAGGAGATCCCCATGACCGACAAGGCCACTGCTCTGGCTGACGACATCATGAACAACTGTGAGCAGTCCCTGACTAGCGTCATGTACACCGGCGGTACAGGCGGCAGCGCCCGCGGCGGCGTCTGCTCCAAGCCTCTGGCCATCACCAAGGCTGTCCACGAGGGCAAGGCCGTCCTCACCATCGGCGGTGCCCCCGCCTACATCCTGCCCGGCGGCGGCATCGACTTCATCGTGGACGCCGGCAAGATGGTCAACCACGGCGTGACCTGGGTGCCCACCCCCGCCACTGTGGCGCCTGTGGAGTACACCATGACCAAGGCCGACTATGAGGCCATCGGCGGCCATATGAACTGCATCCAGCCTGTCGACGAGCTCCGCAAGGAGATTGGCGAGTAAATGACGGCTGAAAAGGACTGGGTCCGGGAGCTGGCTCCGGGACAGGTGTACTTCGATTACGGCCCCGTTTCCATGGTGGTCACCGCGGTGCGGAACGGAGCGGGCGACAGCGCATTGTGCGCAGCGGCTGCGGAGATTGTGGAGAACAACCTGCGCACCCTGGGCCAGTCGCTGGACATGCTCCGCCGCTACCCCGCCCACGTGGACCCGAAAGCGCTGACGGGCACGGCCCGCCAGATGGCCGACGCGGTGCTTGCCACCGGGGACCCCTGGCTGACGCCCATGGCGGCAGTGGCCGGAGCCATGTCCGACGCCGTGGCCGACTTCCTCTGGGAGCGGGGGGCGGAAAAAGCCACCGCCAACAACGGCGGCGACGTGGCCCTCCGCCTGGCCCCCGGTCAGAAGCTGGATATGGGCATCCTGTATGATCTGAACCGGAACGGAGTGGACCGGGTGGTCCGCATTCTTCCGGAGCACGGAATCGGCGGGGTGGCCACCAGCGGACTGGGCGGCCGGAGCCTGACCACCGGCATTGCCAGCAGCGTGACGGTGTTCTCCGCCCGCTGCGCCAGGGCCGACGCCCTGGCCACCCTCCTGGCCGACCGCTCCTACATCGAATCGCCCGCCGTCCACACCTGCCTGGCGGCAGAGGTGGACCCGGACAGCGACATCGCCGACCTGACCGTGGTCACGGCGGTGGATGCACTGACGGACGGGGAGAAGCGAAAGGCACTGGATCAGGTGCTGGCTGAGGCTGAGCTCCAGTACCGGCGCGGCGGCCTGCGGGCCTGCGTGGCGGCGGTGCAGGGTATGACAGCTACCTTTGACCCGGAAAAGATCCTCAACGACAGATGACCCGAGCGGCAGGACGCCTGCGGGGCGCCCCGACCGGCCGAGACATTCTAATAAAAAATACATCCAAAAATTTTAAAGGAGTGTTTTGCCATGAAAGAGCCCAAAATCCGCAAGATCGTAACCAACCTGGAAGAGGTGTTCTATGAGGGCGGCGCTGACATGCCCATCGAGAACGGCGGCAAGAAGTCCATCAAGACCGTCTCCGTGGCTGCTGTCATCAAGAACCCCTATGCCGGCAAGTGGCAGGAGGATCTGAGCGAGCTGACCGAGTACGGTGAGTACCTGGGCGATCTGCTGGCCCGCAAGGGCGCCGAGCTGCTGGGCGCTGAGAACGTTGAGACCTACGGCAAGGGCTGCATCGTGGGTACCGACGGCGAGCTGGAGCATTCCTCCGCTATGCTGCACCCCAAGGCAGGCAAGCCCATCCGCGCGGCCATCGGCGGCGGCAAGTCCATCATCCCCTCCAACGAGAAGGTCGGCGGCGTCGGCGCTTCCCTGGACATCTCCCTGCACTACAAGGATGCCGCTTTCGTGCGCACCCACTACGGCTCCTTCGAGGTCCGCATCCCCGACGCCCCCAAGGCTGACGAGATCGTCATGGCCGTTGTCCTGGCCGACGGTGGCCGTCCCCACGCCACTGTGAACGGCGTCGGCCGTATCGGCGGCCTGCAGAAGTCCGAGGCCAAGTGCGAGGACGGCATGCACTAAGCTGCACAGTAAACCAGAAAAAATTTGAGAAAGGCCCCCGACCGACCCGTTGGAGCTGGTCGGGGGCCTTTTCCCAAATGAAATTCAAAACGGAATGACGGAATTCAACATGAGAGATCACAACAGTTCAGACCGTTGAGAATGCCGGTTCCCCCGGCAGAATCCGGTTTCAGGCTGCGGAGCCATCGTTCCCAACGGTCTGAACAAATTTGAGTGAACGATTGATCTGAACAGAGGGAATCAACAAACCGAAATAGAATGGAGTGCATGAAAATGAAGATTGGTTTCATCGGTCTTGGCGCAATGGGTCGGCCTATGGCCAGCAATCTGCTGACTGCCGGTTATGAGGTGCACGCTTTCGACGTGGTGGAGGCCGCGGTGAAAGAGATGGAGGGCAAGGGCGCCATTGGCCACCCCTCCGCCGGTGAGATGGCCGGTCACGTCGATGTCATCATCTGCTCTCTGCCCAACGCCAAGATCGTGGAAGGCACCATGTGCGGCAAGAACGGCGTGTTTGAGAACTGCAAAGAAGGCACCATCATCATCGACATGAGCTCCGTGGCGCCCAACACCACCAAGGGCATGGCCAAGAAGGCCGCCGAGAAGGGCATCCACTACATCGACGCCCCCGTCAGCGGCGGCGTGTCCGGCGCTGCCGCCGGCACCCTGACCATCATGGTGGGCGCCGACGACGAGACCTTCGACAAGGTCAAGCCCATCTTCGACGTGCTGGGCAAGAATATTTACCACGTGGGCGAGGCCGGCGGCGGCGACGCCATCAAGATGGTCAACAACCTGCTGCTGGGCTGTAATATGGCCGCTCTGGCCGAGGCCCTGACTCTGGGCGTGAAGTGCGGCCTGTCCGTGGAGACCATGAAGCAGGTCATCTCCGTGTCCTCCGGCCGCAGCTACGCCCTGGACGCCAAGCTGGAGAAGTTCATCATGGCCGGCCAGTTCACCGGCGGCTTCGCGGTGGACCTGCAGTACAAGGACCTGGGTCTGGCCCTGGAGGCCTCCCGGGACGAGAAGGTGCCCCTGCCCATGACCGCCGCCGCCGTTCAGGTGTACGAGATGGCCAGAGCCAAGGGCCAGGGCCGCGAGGATATGTCCTCCATCGTCAAGGTCTGGGAGGACCTGACCGGCGCCAAGATCCACGGCGAGGCCGATCCGCAGAAAGGAGCCTGAATCCAATGAAGCCCTTTACTTATCACGCCCCCACCACAGTGGCTGAAGCTGTGGAGATGCTGGACAAGTACCAGAACAGCTGCGCTGTGGTCGCCGGCGGCACCGACGTGGTCATCGAGCTCAACGAGCGCCACAAGACCCCCGAGCACGTCATCAGCATCAGCAAGCTGGACGAGCTGCGCTACGTGAAGGAAGAGGACGGCATGGTGAAGATTGGCGCCCTTACCACCTTCACCGATCTGGAGAATAACCCCTACGTAAAGGAGAAGCTGCCCGCCCTGTACGAGACGGCCATCCACGTGGGCTCTCCCCAGATCCGGAATCTGGGCACCATCGGCGGCAACGTGGTCAACGCCTCCGTGGCCGGCGACTCCCCCACCACCCTGGTGACCTATGGCGCCTCCGTGGTGCTGCGCAGCGCCAAGGGCGACCGGATCATGACCATTGAGGACTTCAACAAGGGCCCCGGCAACTGCGCCATCCGGCCCGACGAGCTGATGGTGGAGGCCCGGTTCCCCGTCATCGGCCCCGACGAGGCCGTGGGCTACTTCAAGATCGGCAAGCGCAAGTCCCTGGCCATCGTGGTGCTGGCTGTCAGCATCTACGTCAAGCGTACCCACGACAACAAGGTGGAGGACTGCCGGGTTGTGCTGGGCGCCGTGAGCAAGCACCCCATGCGCTCCCCCGAACTGGAGGCGCTCCTCAAGGGCAAGCAGCTGGAGGCGAGCGTGCTGTACGATACCCTGCCCGCCTTTACCGACGCCGTCCAGGCCGCCATCCCCACCCGCCCCTCCGTGGTCTACAAGCGTGAGGGCGTCCGCGGCGCGGCCCGCCGGTGCTACGACCAGATTCTCAGCCAGCTGGGCCTGGCCTGAGCAGGAGGGAGCCGATACTATGGAACAGATTTGTATTAATTTTAACCTGAACGGCCATGACGTGTCTGTGATGGCCGACCCCAATAAGCGCCTGGTGGACTTCCTGCGTGAGGACATGGGCATGACCAGCGTGAAGGAAGGCTGCGGCGAGGGCGAGTGCGGCGCCTGCACTGTGATCTATAACGGCAACGCGGTCACCTCTTGCCTGATGCTGGCCGGCCAGGTGGACGGTGGCAGCGTCATCACCCTGGAGGGCGTGACCAAGGAGGACGGCACCCTGGACGTGATCCAGCAGGCCTTCGTGGACGCCGGCGCTGTCCAGTGCGGTTACTGCACCCCCGGCATGGTCCTCTCCGCCAAGGCCCTGCTGGATAAGAACCCCCACGCCACCAAGGCTGAAATTCAGCGGGCCATGTCCGGCAACCTCTGCCGCTGCACTGGCTACGCCAAGATCGTCAAGGCCGTTGAGATGGCTCGCGACGCGAAAGGAGGCGCCAACGCATGAAACCTGAGACCGCTGTGAAGGAGAAGAGCAATCTGAGCGTCTCCGCCGCTGACAAGCGGGAATATTCCGTCCTGGGCAAGAGCGTGGTCAAGAAGGACACCATGGAGAAGATCATGGGCACCGCCAAGTTCGCGGCTGATATGGAGCTGCCCAACATGCTCTATGGCGGCGTGTTCCGCAGCACCATCTGCCATGGCGTCATCAAGAGCTTCGACGCCTCCGCCGCCCTGGCCATCCCCGGCGTGGTGACCGTCCGCACCTCCAAGGACATCCCCGGCAAGAACCGGATCGGCATCATCATCAAGGATGAGCCCGTCCTGGTGGACGACAAGATCCGCCGCTACGGCGACGCCATCGCCGTTGTGGCCGCCGAGACCCCCGAGCTGGTCCAGGAGGCCCTGGACGCCATCAAGGTGGAGTACGAGGAGTACGAGCCGGTGCTGAGCATGGAGCGTGCCGCCGAGCCCGACGCCCCCATTGTCCACGGCACCACCAATGTCCACCAGAAGAAGCACCTGGAGCACGGCAACGTGGACGAGGCCTTCAAGCAGTGCGACATCATCATTGAGAACGACTACGAGACCCCCATGCTCTCCCACATGTTCATCGAGCCTGACGCGGGCCTTGCTACTTATGAAAACGGCATCATGACCGTTTACAGCTCCACCCAGAACCCCCACTACGACCGCGGCGAGATCGCCGGCATGCTGGGCTTCCCGGAGAACCGGGTGTCCTCCATCCAGGTGACCACCGGCGGCGGCTTCGGCGGCAAGCTGGACATCTCCGTCCAGTGCCACGCGGCCCTGCTGTCCTACTACACCGGCCGCCCGGTGAAGATCGTCCGCACCCGCATGGAGTCCACCATGGTGTCCTCCAAGCGCCACCCCATGAAGATGCACTACAAGACCGGCGCCACCAAGGACGGCAAGATCCTGGCCGTCCAGGCCACCCTGCTGGGCGACACCGGCGCCTACGCCTCCTACGGCCCCGCCGTTATCACCCGTGCCGTGGTCCACGCCGCCGGCCCCTATGAGGTGCCCAACGTGCGGATCGACGCCACTTTCTACTACACCAACAACCCCATGGCCGGCGCCTTCCGCGGATTCGGCGTGCCCCAGGTGGCCACCGCCCACGAGGGCCAGATGAACGCCCTGGCCAAGGCCCTGAACATGGACCCCATCGACATCCGTATCCTCAATGCCCACCGGCCCGGCAGCGTCACCCCCACCGGCCAGGTGCTGGGTGAGGACGTGGGCTTCATCAAGTGCCTGGAGGCCGCCCGGGAGAAGGCCAAGGAGGTCCTGCCTCCCTGCGTGCCCACCGCCCCCAACAAGCGCCGCGGCCGCGGCTACGGCTGCATGTACTACGGCATCGGCAACACCGGCCTGCCCAACCCCGCCGGCGCCTTTGTGGAGGTTCTGCCTGACGCCAGCGTCAACCTGATGGTGGGCTGCGCCGATATCGGCCAGGGCTCCACCTCCGCCATGGCCCAGATCGCCGCCGAGGAGCTGGGCGTGGAGTACGAGGATGTCCGCGTCACCTCCGCCAACACCCAGGTCACCCCCGAGGGCGGCGCCACCTCCGCCAGCCGCCAGACCTTTATCTCCGGCTCCGCCACCATGCTGGCCGCCCGGATGGCCAAGAAGACCCTGTCTGAAGTGGCCTCCAAGTTCCTCAACGTGCCCGAGGAGAAGTTGGTGTTCAAGCACCGCGAGATCTACTCCGCCGACGACGAGAGCGTCAAGATGACCTATACCGAGCTGATGGGCGAGATGAAGCGCCTGGGCAAGCTGGCCCTGGGCTGCGGGTCCTACAACCCCAGAACCACCGGCCTGAACCCCGAGAACATGTTCGGTATCCCCTTCGAGGTGTACTCCTACGCCGCCACCATCGTGGACCTGGAAGTGGACGTGGAGACCGGCCTGGTGGACGTGCTCAACGTCATCTCCGCCCACGACGTGGGCACCGCCGTCAACAAGCAGGCCGTTGAGGGCCAGATCGAGGGCGGCGTGGCCATGGGCATCGGCTTCGCCCTGCTGGAGAAGGTGGAGACCAAGAACGGCCGCATCACCAACCCCGTGTTCTCCAAGTACCTGCTGGCCACCGCCATGGACGTGCCCGAGATCTACCCCATCGTGGTGGAGAGCGGCACCGGCGAGACCGGCCCCTTCGGCGCCAAGGGCGTGGGCGAGCCCGCCCTGATCCCCACTATCCCCGCCACCGCGGACGCTGTGGAGAACGCCCTGAATATCCGCTTCGGCAAGCTGCCCATCCAGCACCTGGACATCATGCGGGAGCTCTATAAGAAATAAGCACGGAGGTTTTTCCATGAACTGCATTGAAAAATACCTTGCCAGAGCTGCCGGGGTGGAGGAGGCCCACGCGGGAGACGACCTGTCCTGCCGGGTGAGCTACGTGGCGGCTCACGACGTGACCGCCCCCATCGCCATCAAGATGTTCCAGGAGATCGGGGTCAAGAAGGTCTTTGACCCCGACCGGGTGGTCCTGATCGTGGACCACATCTACCCCGCCGCCAGCGAGAAGGCCCGCAACAGCGTGTGGGCCATGGACGACTTCGCCAAGGAGTTCGGCGTCCACCTCTACCAGCGGGGCGAGGGCGTCATCCACCAGCTGATGTATGAGAAGCACCGGGCCAACCCCGGCGACCTCATCGCCATCGCCGACTCCCACACCGGCACCTGCGGCGGCTACGGCGTCATGGGCGTGGGCGTGGGCTCCACCGAGTTGGCCGCCGCCATGGCCACTGGCAAGCTGGACCTGGAGGTGCCCCAGGTGGTCCAGATCCACCTGACCGGCAAGAAGCCCGCCAACGTGTTCGGCAAGGACCTGATCCTGTATCTGGGCAGCGTCTTCGGCACCGACTACCTGGTGGACAAGGCCCTCCTCTTCACCGGCGAGGGCATTGAGGACTTCTCCGTTGCCGAGCGCATGACCGTGTGCAACATGGGCATTGAGATCGGCAGCATGATCACCATCTTCGGCACCACCGCCCTGGAGCCGGACACCGCCGAGGTGCGGGAAGTGGACCTGAGCAAGCTGGAGCCCCAGATCGCCCGTCCCTTCTCTCCCGCCAACGTGGTCCCCGTCCGGGAAGTGGCCGGTACCCCCGTCACCCAGGTGGTGGTGGGCTCCTGCACCAACGGCCGTATCAACGACATGGAGCAGGTGGCCAAGGCCTTCAAGGGCAAGAAGGTCAATCCCAACGTGAACACCCTCATCGTCCCCGCCTCCCGCGACGTGCTGGACGAGATGGAGGCTCGCGGCTGGTGCAAGATCATCCGGGACGCCGGCGCCACGGTGCTCAATCCCGGCTGCGGCCCCTGCTTCGGCGCCCACGAGGGCCTGACCAGCGAGCGGGACGTGGTGGTCTCCACCACCAACCGCAACTTCCCCGGCCGTATGGGCAGCATGAAGGCCAACATCTACCTGGCCTCTCCCGCTACCGCCGCGGCCACCGCCCTGGCGGGCAAAATCACCGTTCCGGAGGTGGAGGACTGACATGAATACCATCAAGGGCAGAGTCATCGTCCTGGGCGACGATGTGGACACCGATCAGATTCTCCCCGGATACGCCATGGCTGAGCCCATGGACCAGCTGGGCAAGTTCGCCATGGCCGGTCTGGCCGGCCTGGATTTCAAGTCCGTGTTCCAGCCTGGGGACATTATCGTGGCCGGCCGCAACTTCGGCTGTGGTTCCTCCCGAGAGCAGGCCCCCATCGCCCTCAAGCAGGTGGGCGTGGCCCTGGTCATCGCCAAGGGTTTTGCCCGTATCTTCCGACGCAACTCCATCAACATCGGCATGCCCGTGTGGGTGGCTGATGTGGCGGACTGCCTGAAGACCGGCGACGTCATCGAGGCCGACCTGGAGAAGGGTACCGTCACCGTCAATGGTGAGGTCAAGCAGTTCAACCCCCTGTCTGAGAACGTGCGCAAGACCCTGGAGTACGGCGGCCTGATCCCCCGTGTCCGGGCCGAGCTGGGAATCGAGGGGTAATATCATACCCGACCGGCCCTGCCCACAGGTGGGGCAGGGCCGGTGCCATAGAGTTCAGATTACAAGAGAATCGAAAATCGGGAAACAAGGTGATATGATAATGAAAGACCCGCAGGAGAGAACAAAAAAGATCATCAAGGAAGACATCGAGACCATCCGCGCCTATGCCGACTGCTTCGACGTGGAGATGCCCGACCTGGACGAGAACGGCGAGGTAGTGGGCCTGCCCGCCCCCTATCCCCGCGAGGTGGCCGGCGTTGTCCGCAGCGGCTACCGCATCTATGAGCTGGGCCAGAAGGCGCTGGAGACCGGCGTGCCCTGCCTGAACCCCATCCTGGGCCGCAACACCGCTGAGGAGACCTGGAAAGAGTCCTGCGAGATGTACAAGTACGCCGAGATGTACGACGACACCGTCTTCCACTTCGTTCACTCCGAGGCCACCCGCCACATTGATCCCCTGAAGGGCCGCGAGCTCATCGAGCAGTCCCGCGGCAAGGGCGGCATCACCCCCAAGGGCGAGCGTGAGTTCATCCAGATGGGCGGCGGCTCCAAGCACCCCGTGCGTATCAACGCCACCGGCGATACCGCCCACATCAACATCCTCAACGCCCTGATCGCCGGCTTTGACGGCACGGATATCGGCCCTGTCATCCACGTCCACTTCGGCGGCCGCGGCATCCACGACTTCCGCACCAAGGTGGTCAACGGCTACAAGGCCATCCAGATCTGCGGCGAGAACAAGATCTTTGCCCAGCTGGACACCCACAAGCACATCAACAACATCGGCGGCACCGACGGCATGGGCATCGCCATGTGCCTGCTGGCCGAGGGCCTGGCGGTCCACGGCGGCCTGCCCTGGGAGCTGAGCGGCATCCAGATGAACGTGGGCGGCAACAACCTGTACCGCGACCTGGCCATCATGCGGGCCTTCCGCCACAACATGCTCTCCAAGAGCCTGATCGTGGTGCCCGAGACCTTCCAGAACCCGCCCGGAAACCTGGTGGCCGAGCAGGCCCACTTCGCCCGTATGGCCATCTCCGCCAAGCTGGGCGGCGCCAACTTCTACCGTCCCAAGGCCGCCGAGAGCGTGGGCATCCCCACCGGCGACTCCATGGGCCAGGCCATCTGGGCCAGCGAGGACGTGTTCCGCCGCACCTATAACCCGGGCATCGAGTCCCCCAAGATCGACGAGTACGAGAACATGATGATGGACGAGGCCTTTGCCGTGCTGGAGGCCGTGCTCCACCTGCCCAGCCGCAGCCTGAAGCCCGGCTGCCTGACCGAGGACTTCTGGCGTCAGTGGACCGACGAGGAGCTCATCGACCTCATCGTGGACGGCGGCAAGAGCGGCAAGATGGATACGCCTCGCGCCGGCGGCTGGGATCTGAAGCGGTTCGTCAAGACCAACCGCGATCCCGACGGCATCACCCGCTATGTGGAGGGCTACACCCCCCTGGGCGTGGATCCCACCCGCTGCCCCATCACCAAGGAGCATGTCACCGTCCACGTGGATAAGCCCCCCACGCGGAAGGAGAAGATCGTTCTGGCCACCGTGGGCGCCGACGCCCACGTCAACGGCATCAACACCATCCGTGAGACCTTCCAGGACGCCGGTTTCGAGGTCATCTACCTCCGCGGCATGAACCTGCCCGAGACCGTGGCCGAGGTGGCCGCTGAGGTCAAGGCCGACGCCGTGGGCGTGAGCAACCTGCTGGGTCTGGGCGTCACCCTGTTCCCCCGTGTGGAGGCCCGCCTGAAGGAGCTGGGCATCCGGGACAAGGTGGTTGTCTGGGCCGGCGGCCGTATCGCTGAGAAGGAAGAGGAGCACCAGTACTACGAGGATAAGATCAAGAAGGAAGGCGTGGGCTTCATGGGCGTGGACGCCTTCTTCGGCCCCGACTCCACTCCCGAGCAGTGCCTGGAGACCATCACCAAGCTCATCGAAGAAAAGAAGAAGTAAATTTTCCACTCCTCCCGGCGGGCGCGTTCCCGCCGGGAGCGGCAGTACAGCGAAAAAGCCGTATAGGAGGTAATCATCATGGATCAGTTCAGAATCCCTTGCGTGATCATGCGCGCCGGTACCAGCAAGGGCATTTTCCTAAAGCAGAACGATCTGCCCGCGCCCGGTCCCGAGCGTGACAAGATCATCCTCGGCATCTTCGGTTCTCCCGACAAGCGCCAGATCGACGGTCTGGCCGGCGCTGATCCCCTGACCAGCAAGCTGGCCATCGTCGGCCCCGGCTCCGTGCCCGGCGCCGATGTGGACTACACCTTTGCCCAGGTGTCCATCACCGACGCCAAGGTGGACTGGAACGGCAACTGCGGCAACATCTCCTCCGGTGTTGCCCCCTTCGCCATCGACGAGTCCATCGTCAGCTGCCATGAGGGCCTCAACGAGGTCACCATCTGGCAGACCAACACCCAGAAGCTGATGAAGTCCTACGTCATGGTGGAGAACGGCAAGGCCAAGGTCACCGGCGACGCGGAGATCGCCGGCGTGCCCGGCACCGCCGCCCCCATTCAGATGGATATGTCCGGTACCGCCGGCGCTGCCACCGGCAAGCTGCTGCCCACCGGCAACCCCGTGGACGTCATCGAGACCAGCCGCGGCCCCATCGAGGCCTCTATCGTGGACTGCGCCAACCCCGTGATCTTTGTGCGTGCCGAGAGCGTGGGCATGAAGGGTACCGAGGATCAGCAGGAGATCGACGGCAATCCCGAGCTGCTGAAGTACCTGGAGGAGATCCGCGGCATCGCCTGCGTCAAGTGCGGCATGGCCAAAGACCTGGAGGACGCCACCAAGAACTCCCCTGCCTTCCCCATGGTCGCCTTTATCACCGAGGCCCAGGATTACTACTATCCCCCTGAGAACAAGACCATCAAGAAGGAAGATGTGGATCTGGTCTCCCGCCTGATGTTCATGCAGGTGCTGCACAAGACCTATGCCGGCACCGCCACCGTCTGCACCGGCGTGGCCGCCAAGATCAAGGGCACCCTGGTCAACCAGGTCCTGCACAACGACAATCCCCCCGAGCTGGTGCGCATCGGCCACCCCGCCGGCATGATCCCCTGCTACTCCGAGGTGGATGAGAACAACAACGTCAAGAAGGCCGCCATTGTCCGTACCGCCCGCCGCCTCATGGAGGGCTATGCCCTGCTGGAAAAGGCCAAGTATCAGTACTGATTCTCCCTCGCCCGCCCGGTGCCGTCGGCGCCGGGCGAGGACCAAAAAGGATACCAGAATATGCTTGCAAATATTATCGTATTTGATGTAGGCAGCACCTACACCAAGGCGGCCGCCTTCCGGCTGGAACGGGGAAAGTTCACCTTCCTGGGCCGGGGCCAGTCGCCCACCACCCTCCACGACATCATGGAGGGTGCAGGCAAGGCCGAGGAGGCCATCCGGGCCCAGGGGGTGGAGTTCGACGAGCTGTGCAAGCGGTACAGCTCCTGCTCCGCCGCCGGCGGACTGCGGATGGTAGCTCTGGGCTATATGCCCCGGGTCACCGCTAAAGCCGCCAAGGAAGTGGCTATGACCGCCGGCGCCCGCGTGATGCAGGTGGTCTCCTCCGAGGAGCCTCTGGACTACCGGAAGGAAGTCCTCATGGAGATCAACCCGGATATCATCCTGCTCTCCGGCGGCACCGACGGCGGCGACGAGAGCTGCGCCATGGAGAATGCAGAGATGATCTGCTCCCTCCACAGCAAGGCCACCGTCATTGTGGCGTGCAACAAGTACGCCCAGATGCCTGTGGCGGAGATGTTCGACCGCAACGGGATCCGGTACGTCCGGGTGCCCAACATCATGCCCACCATCCACGACCTCAACGTGAAGCCGGCCCGCGAGGCCATTCACGAGGAGTTCATCAAGCAGATCACCCGGGCCAAGGGCCTGCTGGAGTTCCGGGACAGCCTGGCCGACACCACTGTGGTGCCCACGCCGGGCGCGGTGCTGCTGGCCAGCGAGCTGCTGGCCCGGGGCACCTACGACCAGGACGGCATCGGCTCCCTGATCCTCATCGATCTGGGCGGCGCCACCACCGACATCCACTCCGCCCTCCCCGAGCTGGAGAAGCTGGCCATTGAGGAGCGGGGCCTGGTCATCAACAACGAGAAGCAGTTCTCCTACCGCACCGTGGAGGGCAACCTGGGCCTGCGTGTCAGCGCCACGGGCATCCCCGAGGCGGTGGGCCCCAACGCCATCATCCGAGCCATGGACCTGGACTGTGAGGTCACGCCCGACGAGGTGCTGGCCTTTGCCTCCAAGCTGGAGGCCCACCCCGAGTACATCCCTCAGGGGGAGAAGGAGCAGTCCCTGGAGCGGGCCATGGCCACCTGCGCCATCTCCACCGCCCTGCGGCGGCACGCCGGCCACTACGCCGAGGCTGCCGACCCGGTGATGGGCATCATGGCGGGCGCCGCCATGGGCCGCGACCTGCGGAACGTGGAGAAGGTGCTCTGCGTGGGCGGTATCTTCGTCCACTCGGACAAGGAGAAGGCCGTGGGCCTGGTGGAGCGCTGCTTTGAAAATCCGGGCATCTCTCTGCTGCCCCTCAATCCCCCCAAGATCATTCTGGACCGGAGCTACCTGCTCTACGCCATGGGCGTGCTGGGCAAGCACTACCCCGACGCCGCCCTGAATTTCCTCAAGGAATATGTCGATCAGGCTTAAAGCCAATCTTTAGATTTGGAGTGAATTAACATGAACGGAGCTACTAAAATCCGCGAGCTGTTTGCCACCAAGAAGACCATCGTCGCCCCCGGCGCCCACGACATGCTCACCGGCAAGATTATCGGCAAGCTGGGCTTTGACGCCGTGTACATGACCGGCTACGGCCAGTCCGCCAGCCACCTGGGCAAGCCCGACGTGGGCCTGATGACCATGAGCGAGATGGTCATGCGCGCCGGCAACATGGTGGAGGCCGCCGGTGTGCCCGTCATCGCCGACGCCGACACCGGCTTCGGCAACGCCGTCAACGTGATGCGCACCGTCCGCGAGTACGAGAAGGCCGGCGTGGCTGTCATCCAGCTGGAGGATCAGGTCATGCCCAAGAAGTGCGGCCACATGGTGGGCCGTGAGGTCATCTCCAAGGATGAGATGGTGGGCAAGATCAAGGCCGCTGTGGATACCCGTCAGGGCGACATGATGATCATGGCCCGTACCGACGCCCGCACCGTCTTCGGCATCGAGGAGGCCCTGGAGCGCGCCCACGCCTACAAGGAGGCCGGCGCCGACATTCTGTTCGTGGAGTCCCCCGAGTCCGAGGAGGAGATGCGCCGCATCAACACCGAGCTGCCCGGCGTGCTCACCCTGGCCAACATGGTGGAGGGCGGCCGCACTCCCATGTTCACCAACGCCAAGCTGTCTGAGTTCGGCTACAACCTGATCATCTATCCCACCGCCTCCGTCTATGTCACCACCAAGGCCATGGTGGACCTGTGGGAGGGCATGCGCCGGGACGACACCACCGAGAAGCTCATGGACACCATGATCCCCTTCGCTCAGTTCAACGAGATCGTGGGCCTGCCCGAGATCCGCGCCATCGAGGCCAACTACGCCACCGGCCGCGTTGTGAAATAATCTAACCGGCAACCGAAGCAGTCCCCCTAAGAATGCGGCGGTTCCGGTGCGCCCGGCGGATCGTTTCCCCAGCCCGGCGCGCCGGGCCGCCGCATCTTTTTCATTTAAACAGCAACGGCCCTGCGGGGAGATAAAAGGAGAGTACGCCTATGTCTGATATTAGAGCTGCCATTCAGGAGAAGATGCCCCTGACCGTCAGCGAGATGATTTCCGTCGCCAAGGAGTACGACGCCCGGGTAGTGGACGTGGTCCTGCTGGAGACTGAGCTGCGCACCGGCCTGAGCCGGGAAGAGATCCTCACTGGGATCATGAACGAGTACGCCCACAACCTGAAGGCCGTGGAGATCGGCGTGAAGGACGGCGAGAGCATTCTGCTGGGCACCGTGGCCTCTCAGCTGGCCGCCCAGCCCGGCCCCAAGTGCTTTGAGGACTCCTTCCTGGACGACGCCCTGCTCTACACCCTGGGCGCCCAGGTGGGCAACCACTGCATCGGCCTGCGTCCCTGCGCCGGTACCGGCGACTCCTGCCCCTACTCCGGCTTCATCAAGACCATGATGGTCCACGGCTACGACGAGAAGACCATCGCCGAGATCGCCGCCCTGATCCTGAAGATCGGCAGCCTGTTCCGTGTGGGCAAGGTCACCACCGGCTGCAACATGGAGGGCTTCGGCGCCGGCTCCGCCTGCATCGCCGCCGCCACCGTCGCTTTGGGTGGCGGCACCCCCGAGCAGATGGAGAAGGCCATGGTCCTGGCCCTGTCTCCCACCATCGCCGTGCCCTGCACCCCCCGTGTGCTGGTGCCCGCCCTGTGCACCACCCACGTGGGCGGCGCTATCCTGATGGGTATGTATGCCGGCAAGCTGTGCATGAAGGTGGATATGACCGTCAACGTGCCCTTCGACGTCATGCTGGCCATGGCCGCCGAGGTCCATGTGGAGTCCGGCCACTACATCGTGCCCACCGTGGTGGAGTACATGGAGCCCTTCTTCAAGCGTAAGCCCGCCGTCGAGTCCCTGGTCCGCCAGGAGGTCAAGGACGCCGAGGCCAAGAAGATGGCCGAGACCATGGACAAGGCCGCCAAGAAGGCCAAGGCTCTGGCCACCGGCGCGGCCGACATCCTCCACACCCTGGGCGACGCCGTGGTCGGCGGCAGCAGCCAGGCCGTGGGCAGCCCCACCAACGCCGCCCGCATCTGCCATGAGCTGGCCAAGGGCAAGATCAAGAAGGTCCGGGTGGAGCTCTATCCCGAGCTGTTTGCCCGCCGCTCCATCAATATCCCCGGCGTGCTGATGGGCGCTGTGTACGGCGCCTCCACCGCCGACTACCAGATGTACAACAAGTCCGTCCAGATGACCAAGGACGACGGCATCGAGGTGGAGATCGTGGAGGGCACCGAGCATGCCATCCAGCGCATCACCATCACCACCGACGAGATGACCTGCATGGTGGATACCCTCAACCGTGGCGGCGGCCGTCTGGTCCTGCGGGACGCCAGCCCCTCCCTGGCCGAGGCCGAGGCTGCGGCCAAGCGGCTGGGCATCGTGCTGGTCCAGCCCTGAAATACGGCGGCTATCCCCGCGGGAGGGGGCAAAACCCGCTCCCGCGGGATATCCATACCCGCGCCCGGGGCGCGGTACATAATCTGAGAAAGTGAAATGAGGGAACTATTTTGGCAAAGATTGTACGCAAGGAAGTGCTGAATCCCAGCGTGACGCTGCTGGAAGTGGATGCGCCCAAGATTGCCCGT
>NZ_CALXEG010000026.1 GCF_944387275.1 uncultured Pseudoflavonifractor sp. | reverse complement strand
GACACCTCCATTGCTGGCTGATTTCATTCACGCCAGAGTCTGTAAACCAAAGTGCGAAAAATTCTTGACACTACCCGCCCTTGGGGGGCTTGTCCACCGTGTAGCCGTTGACGGTGAGATGGGCAACCTGGGCGCCCAAGTCGTCGGTGACGTCTACGGCGTACAGGCAGGTGGTGCGGCCCGCCTTCAGGCACTTGGCCTCCGCGATGAGGGTCTTGCCCCGGGAGGGAGAGAGAAAAGTGACGGATACCTGCTGGGTGACCGTGATGCGCTGGCTGTGGCCGTTGGCGGCCACGGCAAAGGTGAAGTCCGCCAGGGTGAAGATGGTGCCCCCCATAGGGACGGAGTTGGCGTTGAGGTGGATGGGGCGGATGGGCATGGAACAGACGGCGTGGCCGGGTTCGGCAAGGTCGATGATCACGCCGGCGGCCTCCGTGGCAAAGCGGTCGCCGGAAAAGCAGGCGCGGATCTGGTCGAGGGTGGGCATGGAGAGCACCCCTTTCTGAAGAATTTTGCACAGGTGTGGTCTGTGCGGTGGATAAATTATAGCAAGTACAGCAGAGAAGCACAACCGGTTTTTGCGGCTCCAGGCCGCCTGTGTCCCACACGTATTTTCCTGACAGGAAATATTTTTCCATCTCAACAAGAAAAATACCGCCTTCAATCCGGAGAAAAAGGGCGGTATACTGAGGGCACAAACAAGAGAGGAGTGAGCACATGAAAGTGTGTCTGGCGGAGAACATCCGCATGCTGAGAAAAGAGCGGGGACTGACCCAGGAGCAGCTGGCCGAGGCCATGGGGATCACGGTGGGGACGGTGTCCAAATGGGAGACGGGCAGCTGTATCCCGGACGTGTCCCTGATGATGGAGCTGGCGGAGTTTTTTGAGACCAGCGTGGATGTGCTTCTGGGGTATGAGCGGCAGAGCACGGCCCTGGAGGACAGGCTGGAGCGGCTGAAGACCCTGCGCAGGGGCAAACATTACGATGAGGCCCTTCGGGAGGGGGAGAAAGCCCTGCAGAAGTACCCCAACAGCTTCCGGGTGGTGTACGAGTGCGCCCAGCTCTGCCAGGTGGCGGGGATAGAGCTGGGGGACGGCCAGATGCTCCGGCGCTGCCGTGAACTCTTCCGGCGGAGCCTGGGCCTGCTGGACCAGAACCGGGACCCGGAAATCGGGGAAATCTCCATCCGTAACGACATTGCGGCAGCCTACCTGAGCCAGGGGGAGCGGGAGAAGGGGATTGCCCTGCTGAAGGAGAACAACACAGCGGGCATCAACAACATGGCGATTGGAAACGAGCTGGCCATGGACGAGGCCACCAGTGAGGAGGCCCTGACCTACCTGTCCAAGGCGCTGATGGACGCCGGCAGCCAGCTGGTCCGATTCGCCATTGGCTACAGCAACGCCTGTCTCCACCTGGGCAGAGCGGGGGATGCCCTTGCCTTCACCCGGCTGCTGCTCCAATTCCAGGAGGGGCTGAAGAAGCCGGGCAAGATCTCCTATCTGGACAAGGTCAGCGTCATGCTCCTGACGCTGTGCGCCTTCTCCAGCCTGGATATGGGGGATGGAGAACAGGCGGAGGAATATCTCCGGCAGGCCAGGGATCAGGCCGCCCGCTTTGACGCAGCGCCCGACTGCACACTGGAGAATGTGCGCTTCATCGTCCCCAGCCAGAGCGCCGCCTATGACGACTTCGGCGCCACAGCGGCGGACGGCGTCCGGCAGCTGCTGGAGGAGAACCGGGAGGAGTACCCGAGTCTGCTGAAGCAGTGGGAAAAGCTGAACCGGGAGGGAGAATGACGCAGAAAGGCCGGGTCCCTGAGCGGGACCCGGCCTTTTGAATCAGAGGAAACGGAAGAAGAACAAGTAGAGCACCAGCAGGAACACGGCGAGCACGCCGATGAGCACCGGGATGAACACAGCCAGCGCGGCCAGGATCATGGCCAGACGGTCTTTTTTCTCCAGGGGCAGCTCTTCCCGCTCCTTATCAAACCGCTCCTCGGCCTCTTTGACGTTCACGACCCGGTTAATTTTTTTCCCAAAGAGCACGGGAACTCATCCTTCCTTTTTGTGCAGGGGGAAGTGGCAGGCCACATAGTGGTCGTTGCCCACGTTGGTCCACTCAGGGACCTCCTCCTTGCACTTCTGCTGGCAGTAGCGGCAGCGGGTGTGGAACTTGCAGCCGGAGGGGGGATTGACGGGGCTGGGGATGTCGCCCTCCAGCAGGATGCGCTCCCGCTTGTCCTCCTCGTCCACCACGGGAATGGCGGAGAGCAGGGCCTCGGTGTAGGGGTGCAGGGTGTTGGCGAACAGCTCCTCCGTGGGGGCCAGCTCCACCATGTTGCCCAGGTACATGACGCCGATGCGGTCGCTGATATACTTCACCACGCTCAGGTCGTGGGTGATGAACAGGTAGGTGAGGTTCTGCTTCTCCTTCAGGTCGGACAGCAGGTTGAGGATCTGGGACTGGATGGACACGTCCAGAGCGGACACGGCCTCGTCGCACACCACAAAGGCGGGGTTGAGGGCCAGGCTGCGGGCGATGCCGATACGCTGCCGCTGGCCGCCGGAGAACTGGTGGGGGTAACGGCCGAACATATAGGTGTCCAGGCCGCAGTTCTCCATGACCTTGAAGATATAGTCCCGCATGGCGGGGTCGCCACGCTTGAAGATACCGTGGGACACCAGGCCCTCACCGATGATCTGGCCCACCGTCATACGGGGGTTCAGGGAGGAGTAGGGGTCCTGGAAGATGAGCTGCAGGTCCTTGCGCAGCACCCGCATCTCCTCCTTGGGCAGCTTCTTCAGGTCAATGTCCTTGCCGTCCTTGTGGTAGATGACGTCGCCGTGGGTCTGGGGATAGAGCTGCAGCAGGGTGCGCCCGAAGGTGGACTTGCCGCAGCCCGACTCGCCCACCAGGCCCAGGGTCTCGCCGGCGTAGATATCCAGCGAGATGCCGTCGTTGGCGCGGACGTAGCGCTGCTTCTCCCGCAGCTTGGTCTTTTTTACCGGGAAATACTGCTTCACGTCCCGGACGGTCAGCAGCACTTTTTTCTCATTCTCCATGTTCTGTCCTCCCCGCCTTCTCCGGGTAGAAACACCGGACTAGATGATTGGGCGCGACCTCCACCAGCTCGGGCTCGGCCTGCCTGCACTTCTCCGTGCAGTACTTGCAGCGGGGGCCGAACTTGCAGCCCTTGGGCAGGTACAGGGGGTTGGGCACCGCGCCGGGGATGGCCTCCAGCCGCTTGCCCTTGGGGGTGTTGAGCCGGGGGATGGAGGTCATCAGACCCTCGGTGTAGGGGTGGGAGTGGACTCCCTTGTGGAAAATGGTGTACGCGTCGGCCTTCTCCACGATCTGGCCGCAGTACATGACGGCCACCTCGTCGGCCATCTCATGGATGACGCCCAGGTCGTGGGTGATGAACAGGATGGAGGAACCCGTCTGCTGCTTGAGCTCGTTCATCAGCTTGAGGATCTGGGCCTGGATGGTCACGTCCAGGGCGGTGGTGGGCTCGTCGGCGATGAGGAGCTTGGGCCGGCAGGCCAGGGCCATGGCGATCATGACGCGCTGGCGCATGCCGCCGGACAGCTGGAAGGGGTACTGCTTGGCCACCCGCTCCGGGTTGGGGATCTTCACGTCGGAGAGCAGGGAGACGGCCTTGGCGTGGGCCTCCTTCTTGTTCATGTGCTGGTGGAGCACCAGGACCTCGCCGATCTGCCGCTCAATGGTGAACACCGGGTTGAGGGAGGTCATGGGCTCCTGGAAGATCACGGAGATCTCGTTGCCCCGGATGTGGTGCAGGTCCTTGTCGGACGCGGCCATGATATCCTGGCCGTCAAAGGTGATGCTGCCGCTCTCGATATAGCCGTTTCCGTCCAGCAGACGGATGATGCTCATGGCGGAAACGCTCTTGCCGGAACCGGACTCACCCACGATGCCCAGGGTCTTGCCGGCCTCCAGGCTGTAGGTCACGTCGTTGACCGCCTTCACGATACCTTTCTTGGTGGTGAAGTAGGTGTGCAGATTTTTTACTTCAAGCAGACTCATATCCGGTTCACCTCTCTTTCGACTTGGGATCGATGGCGTCCCGCAGGCCGTCGCCGATGCAGTTGATGCTGATGGTGCAGATGCCCAGCATCAGGGCCGGGAACACCCAGCGCCACCAGTAGTTCTCGATGACCTGACCGTTCTGGGCGCCGGTGAGCATGTTGCCCCAGGTGGCGTTGGGCTCGTTGACGCCGAAGCCGATGAAGGACAGGGAGGACTCCGTCAGCATACAGGTGGCGAAGTTCAGGGTGGCGTTGACAATGATGACAGTGATGATATTGGGCAGGATGTGCCGGAAGATGATGCCGGACTCCTTGACGCCAAGGGACTTGGCGGCGGTGACGAACTCCTGCTCACGCTCGGCCAGCACGCTGCCGCGGACCAGACGGGCGATACCGGGCCAGGACAGCAGGCCCAGGATACACATGATCAGGATGATGCGCTGGGTCTCGCTGATGCTGTTGCCCAGAATGGACGACAGGATGATACAGAAGGGGAGGAAGGGGATGGAGGAGACGATCTCGGTCAGACGCATGAGCAGGTTGTCCACCTTACCGCCCTTGTAGCCGGACACGCCGCCCACAATGATGCCGATGATGGTGGAGATGATGACGGAGATGGCGCCCACGGTCATGGTCATACGGCCGCCCACCAGAATACGGCGGAACAGGTCACGGCCAAAGGCGTCGGTGCCCATCAGGTAGCCCTTCAGGCCCCAGGACACCACGTTGCCGTCCTCCTGGATGGCGTAGTTGGCGTAGTAGCCGGCGTCCACGGAGACCACGGAGGTGGCGCTGCTGGGCGCGGAGGCCTGGCCGTGGGTGTTGTCGCCCCAGCTGACCACGCTGCCGTCCTTGAGGATGGCGGTGTAGTGATAACGGCCGGCGGAGATGGAGGCCACCTGGCCCTGGATCTCCTCGGGCACGTTGAGGGACTTCTTGATGTTGTTGCCCCAGGTGTACACCCGGCCGTCGGAGGTGACGGCGGCGGCGCTCTCGTCGGTGATGGCCAGGTCGATCACGTTGCCCTGGATCTCCTCGGGGATGTTGGTGTAGGCGGAGGCCTTGGTGGTCAGGGGCACCACCTCGCCGTCCTTGGTCAGCACCATGACGATGTTGGTGCTGGCGGCGAACTTGTCGATGTTGCCCTGGACGCCCTCGGGGTAGGTGATGCGCAGCAGGTACTCGCTGCCCCAGTTGTACATCTTGCCCTCTTCGGTGAGAGCCAGAGAGATCTGGTAGCCGGCCAGGATCTGCTTGATGTTGTTGCCGCCGGTGCGCAGGTCCATGGGGATGTTGCTCAGACCCATGCGGTCGTTGCCCCAGGTGAAGACCTGGCCGTCCTCATTCACGGCCACCACGTGGTCCAGACCGGCGGAGATCTGCACCAGCTTGCCGGTCTCGCTGGAGCTGGGGATGTTCTTCAGCTTGTCGTTGGGGAAGGTGCCCCACTCGTAGACGTTGCCGTCCTTATCCACGCCCACGGAGAAGGAGCTGCCCACGGACATGTCCTGGGCGTTGCCCTGGAGGCCGTTGGGCACGGTGATCATGCCGAAGCCGGGGGCCACGTTGGACTGGGTCACGTCCTGATAGTACAGGTCGATGGGGAAAAAGTAGGGCAGGATCACGCAGCACAGGAAGATAAAGACGAACAGGATTACGCCGGCCATGGCGATCTTATCCCGGACAAAGGAGTGGAGCACCATCTGCATGGGGCTCTGAAGGACCTCGTCCTCCTCCTGAGGGAGACTGCCCACCACCATGCGCTGGGCCGCCATGGAGGCGGTGGAGCGGCGGGTGGATTTTTTCTTTTGATTTCGCATTGTCTTCCCTCCTTTAATTCTCGAGTCGGACACGGGGATCCACGATGGTGTAGGCCACGTCCATGATCACGTTGCCGGCCAGGGACAGCACCACGTAGAACATCTGCATGGTGAGCACCACGGCGAAGTCACGCTGGAGCAGGCCGTCGATGAGCATCTTGCCCAGGCCGGGCCACAGGAACACGGACTCGATGACGATGGAGCCGCCGAACAGGCCGATGACCCACCAGGTGGTGATGGTAACAATGGGGATCAGGGCGTTGCGGAAGGCATGGATATAGATGACGGTCTTTTCCCGCAGGCCCTTGGCGCGGGCAGTCTTGATATAGTCCATACGCAGCACGTCGATCATGGCGGCGCGGACATAGCGGGTGATGCCGCCTACGCCGGACACGGCCATGACCAGCACGGGCAGGACCATGTGCCACGCCATATCCAGGAACGCGCTCAGGCCTGTGGCGTCCAATCCGGCGGATTTAACGCCGCTGATGGGGAATATGGGGAACTTGACGGCCAGCAGGAAGATGGCCAGCAGGGCTACAATGAACTGGGGCAGGCTGTAGCCCACGATGGTGAGCACCTGGACGGCCTTATCGAAGACACCGTTCTTCCGCACTGCGGTCACAATGCCCAGCGGGATGGCGATGATGAACACCACGATCATGGTCAGCACGTTGAGCAGCACCGTGTTGGCCATGGGGGCGCCGATGATGTTGATGACCGCCTGCTTGTACTGGGTGGAGTAGCCGAAGTTGCCGGTCAGCATGTTGCCCATCCAGGCCAGATACTGGATCGGCAGGGGCTTGTCCAGACCCAGATTGGCCACTGTCTTGTCGTACAGGGCCTGGTAGGCGTCCGGCTTCATGGTGGTCTTGCTGTCGCCCAGCATGATGTCCACCGGGTTGCCGGGCATGGACTTATAGATCGCGAACATCAGGATGGAAATGATAAAAAATACAAAAACGATATACACCAATCGTTTCAGTAAATATCTTCCTTTTCCCATTCACCTTTCCTCCGTTTCAAATTTATGGGATCGGGGCTCCCGTTTACCGTGGGATATGGCTTGTCTGTATTGTGTCCATTCCCAGGGAAATGCGGCATGAAAAGGGGTATGCGACATTTCCCCGGGAATGCCCAAATACCGGAAAACCGGCGGAACCCGCGCGAATGTGCGGGGTTCCGCCGGATATTTCGGCTTAGGCCTCTACCCAGGCATCCAGGACAGCGCGGGACCACTCCCAAACGGAGGTGGAGTACCAGTCGTGGAGCTTATTGGAGTAGAAATCGTAATACTCGTCGGAATACAGGGGGATATCAGGCAGCTTGTCGTTCCAAACCGCGATGAAGTTCTGCCAGGCGGACAGCCAGGCCTCGTTATCGTCATAGGGGATGGTCTTCAGAGCCTCAGCGGCGGCAGCCAGCTCTTCGTCGGCGATCCAGTTGCTATTGTAACCGCCCTGCATCCACACGGGATCGGTGGAGTAGTAGTACCAGGGGGAGCTGGCCAGAGCAAAGCCGGTGGCCAGGTTGTACATGTTGTAGATCTCACCGGAGTGGTCGACACCGGCCAGCATGGTGGGGAAGTCGGTGGTGGTAGCCTTCAGCTCCATACCGGCCTCGGTCATGGCCTCGGGCAGCATGGTGGCCAGCAGCTCGGACACGGGGTTGTTGCTGGTGTTGCACCACTGGATGACCAGGGGCTTCAGCTCGCCGTTGACGTCCTTGTAGCGGGTGCCGGTGCCGGAGTAAGCGCTGCCGTCAGCGTTCAGGGTCCAGCCGTCCTCCTCAAGGAGCTTCTTGGCCTCGTCAATGTTCTTCTCATAGGTGTTCAGGTTGGCGTCGATCCAGTCCTGAGACTCCTGGTACTCCCACTGAGCCAGGCCGTAGTAGGAGTGGACCACGGAGGCGTAGCCGCCGCTGTACTGATAGGCGAACTGGTTGCGGTCCAGGCAGTAGGCAATGGCCTTACGGACGTTCTCGGAGTCGGTGGGGAACTGGCTGCAGTCGAACTGCACCTTGCCGTAGCCGTTGCGGAAGAAGGTGTTGTCCTGAGCCTCGCCGGCCTCCACCAGATTCAGACCGGCGTCGATGGTGTCGGCGCCGGAGCACTGGAACAGCAGATCAACGGAGCCGGAAGCCAGCTCGTTCATCATGGTGTCGTTCTTGACGGTCTTGATGATGATCTTCTCGATCATGGGCTTCACGCCGCGGTAGTCACCGGCGTAGTTGGGGTTGACAACCACAACGCCCTGACGGCTGGAGATGTCATAGGAGTCGAACAGGTAGGGGCCGCAGGTGACGGTGGGGTTGTACCGGTAGCCGGTGGTGGGGTCGTTGATGGTCTTCAGGAGCAGATCAGAGGTGAAGTCACCGGTGATCATAGCGCCCTCGGGGGCATCCACCACGTCGCAGCCCGGGGCAATGACATGCATGGGGCGGGGAGCGGCGGAGGCGTAGGTAATGTCGTAGTGGTAGGGCAGCTCGGAGGCGCTGACAGTGACGGAGTAGGTCATGTCGTCCACCAGGTGGACGCCGGCGAAGTTCTTGGTGTTGCCGTCAAAGTAGTCCTGATAGCCCACCAGGGGATAACCGGCCTGGCTGGGATAGCCGTCCACAGCGTTCATCTCGGGGCTGCTCTCCAGCAGCAGCTGGAAGACATAGTCCTTGGCGGTGATGGGAGTGCCGTCGCTCCACACCAGGCCGTCGTTGATGGTGACGGTGTAGGTCTTGGTGCCGTCCTCGTTCTCCACTTCCTCGTGGCTGGCCACCACGGTGGGATCGTAGATCCACTCGCCGTCGATGTCGGAGGTGATGGTGCCGTAGCCGTGGATCAGGTCGTACAGCTTGTAGTTGGTGGCGTTGTTGTTGAAGCTGGTATCGTAGAAGTCGTTCTCCAGGTCGGTGGTGGTGCCGATGATCAGCTGGCCAGTGGGCTCGGTGGGCTTGGTGGCCGTCTCATCGGCAGTCTGGCTCTGAGAGGGCGAAGCGGGGGGATTGCTGGCAGAGGGGTTGGTGGTCACCGTCTGCTGGCCGCAGGCAGCGAGCGAGAGAACCGTGGCGCCTGCCAGCAGGAGGGACAGCAGCTTTTTCTTTTGCATTTTTCCGTCTTCCTTTCCTGTCTGATTAGGAGCTAGCGCTTGTTACGGAGGTCCGCGGCCGGCGGAAGGCTCCGCCGGGCCGCGGGATGCTCCAATAAAAGCTTGTCTATTTTATCAAAAAACCACCGGATAATCAAGAGGAACTGAAATATTTGCGAAAAAAGTATCAAGCGGGGTTAAAAAGCAGCAAGATTTTGATATCTCGAACTTAGAAGAAATATCTCTGTATGGTGGAATAATGTCCGCATTACAGCTGCATAAGCTGCTCCATCTCCCCGATAAGGGTGTCAAAAAGTTTCAAAGCGTCGGCGATGGGAGCGGGGGAGGAGATGTCCACGCCGGCGCCCTTGAGCAGGGACACGGGGTCGGTGGAACAGCCGCCGCTGAGGAAGTGGAGGTAGTCCTCCACCGCCGGGCGGCCCTCCCTGAGGATGCGCTGGGACAGGGCGATGGCGGAGGCGAAGCCGGTGGCGTACTGATAGACGTAGAAGTTGTAGTAGAAGTGGGGGATGCGGGCCCACTCCAGGGCGATCTCGGGGTCGGCCTCGATGTCCTCGCCGTAGTAGAGGCGGTTGAGCTGGGCGTACTTCTCGTTGAGGGCCTCGGCGGTGAGGGGCTGGCCCTTGCCGGTCTGCTCGCTGCACCACAGCTCGAACTCGGCGAACATGGTCTGGCGGTAGAGGGTGCCGCGGAACTGCTCCAGGAAGTGGTTGAGCAGGTAGGCCCGGCGCTTGGGCTCGGTGGTCTTGCTCAGCAGGTGCTGCATCAGCAGGGCCTCGTTGCAGGTGGAGGCCACCTCGGCCACAAAGATCTTGTACCCGGCGTAGGTGACGCTCTGGGTGTGGTTGGACAGATAGGAGTGGAGGGCGTGGCCCATCTCGTGGACCAGGGTGAACACGTCGTCCAGGGTGTCGGTGTAGTTGAGCAGCACGTAGGGGTGCACGCCGTACACGCCCGCGGAGTAGGCGCCGGAGCGCTTGCCCTGGTTCTCGTACACGTCGATCCAGCGGTTGTCAAAGCCCTCGTTGATGACCTTCAGGTAGTCCTCGCCCAGGGGGGCCAGGGCCTCGCGGGCCATGTCCTTGCCCTGCTCGAAGGGGATGCGGGCGTCCTCGTCGGCTACGATGGGGGTGTAGAGGTCGTAGTAGTGAAGCTTGTCCACGCCCAGCAGCTTCTTGCGCAGGCGCACGTAGCGGTGCATGGCCCCCAGGTTGTCGTGGACGGTCTGGATCAGGTTGTGGTAGATCTGGGGGTCCACCTCAGTCTCGGCCAGGGCGGCGTGGAGAGCGGAGGGGTAGCGGCGGGCGTCGGCAAAGAACTGCAGCTGCTTCATCTGGGCGCTCAGGATGGCGGCGCAGGTGTTGCGGAACTGGCCGTACACGCTGTAAAGGGACTGGAAGGCGGACTTGCGCAGGGTCCGGTCGGCGGACTGGAGCAGGGAGACATAGTTGCCGTGGGTGACCGGGTGGGTCTCGCCCTTGCTGTCCACCGCGTCGGGGTAGGTCATGTCGGCGTCGTTGAGCAGGGAGAAGATGTCGTCGGGGGCCTGGCCCATCCGCTCGGCGGAGGCCAGCAGGGCCTCGCACTCGGGGGAGAGGGTGTGGTCCTTCTTGCTGCGGATGCGCTTGAGCATGAGCCGGTAGTGGGCCAGGGCGGGCTCCTGGGCGTAGAAGGACTCCAGGGTGGCGTCGTCAATGGCCAGCAGCTCGGGGGTCTGGAAGGAGAGGGCCTGGCTCAGCTCCACCAGAAGGTTCTGGCACTGGGCGCTCATCTCCTGGTAGACGGCGTTGCGGGTGTCCTCGTCGCTCTTGCGGAAGGCGTAGGAGATGACCCGGTCGCCCTGGAGATCGATCTCGTCCTGGAGCTTGAGGAAGGCCAGAAGGGTGGCGGCGCTCTCCGCCAGACGGCCCTGATATCCGGACAGGCCGCTCACCAGGCCGCGGAGGCTGTCGTAGGCCTCACGCCAGGCCTGGTCGCTGGGGTACAGGTCGGTGATGGCCCAGGTGTTGGCAGGGTCCACCTGACTGCGGGTGGGAAGGGTATGTGCCATAGCTGATGACTCCTTTGCTATTAAAATATAAGGGGATGCGCGCCTGTCTTACGGGCGCAGCATGGAATAGTATACCACACAATGGCTTGTCCTGCCATGGCGTCAAGACATACAAAACAGGAAAAGCGGAAAAAAGCAATATATGTAATAAGGTATAAAAAAGTGGGGAATAAGTCGGGGAAATACCATAAAAAGGAGAAAAAAGAAAAAGAAAGGCGCACACACCGCCATATACGGTGTGCGCGCCTCAGAGACGGGGAGAGATCATTGCGCCCCGTGGGGGCAGTCAGGCGGGGGCAGCAGGCCGGGCAGCTCATCCCGCATGCGCAGCAGGTCGCCGGAGTCCTGCTTGATCCAGCAGGAGATCAGCGCGCCGTGGACCAGGGTGAAGAGCACCAGGCTGCACCGCTCGGCCAGAGCGGGGGAGTACCCGCAGGCCATCAGCTTGTCCCGGTAGAGCTGCTGCCACTCCTCATACACCTGCCTGGCCTGCCGGGCCACCTCCTCGCTGATGTACACCGACTCCAGCCCCATGAAGGTGATGACCAGGGACTCGAAGCGGTGCTCCCTGCTGAACAGGGAGGCCAGCCGCTCCAGCATGGCGCGGAAGACGGTGAGCGCGTCGTCGGAGACCGAAAAGATGTGGGTCTGGATACCGGCGGCCATCTGGTCGTAGGCGAAGCGGATGACCTGGGCGGCCAGTTGTTCCTTGCCGCCGGGGAAATAGTAGTAGAAGGAGCCCTTTGGGATGCCGCACGCGGCCACGATCTCGGCGATACCGGTGCCCGAGTAGCCGTTGTGGGAGAAGAGCTCGGCGGCGGCCCGGAGAATGCGCGTCTTCTTATCTGTACTGCGGTCCAAGGGGCAGACCTCCTCTGTGTGTGGATTCACATTAGGTTAACACGGCGGGGGTCGGGTGTCAATGACAGAGGAAAAGAGAAAAGGCGCCCCGGAGCGGATGGCTCCGGGGCGCCTGGGACTGTGGATGATGCGGGGGAAGGGGCTCAGCCCTCGAACACGGTGTTGCCGGTGACGGCCAGACCGGCGTTGTGGCCGCTGGTCATGGCCCAGCCGAAGAGGGAGCCGGTGGCGTAGATGTCGCCCACCACGCCGCCGACCACCTCACCGGCGGCGTACAGGCCCTGGATGGGCTGCCCGTCGGTGTCCAGCACCTGCATGCTGTTGTTGATACGCAGGCCGCCCAGGGTGGCGTAGTAGCGCAGGTTCATCTCCACGGCGTAGTAGGGGCCGTCGCCCATGGCGGTGGTGACCTTGCGGCCGAAGTCGGCGTCCTCACCGGCGGCCACAAAGCCGTTGTACCGCTCCACCGTGTCGGTCAGGGCGCCGGCGGGGATATTCACGATGGCGGCCAGGTCCTCCAGGGTGTCGGCGTGGGCGAACACGGGGGTGGAGGTGCCGTTGGCCTCCAGCCACTCATCCAGCTGCTCCTGGGTGAAGTTGTGGGAGGCGATGCAGGTCTGGGCGTAGGTCTCAAAGGAGGCCGCGTCCATGATCAGGTAGGAGTGCTGGTTCTGCTCCATGCCGGCCTTGATGTCGTTGGCGCTGCCCTGCTCGTTGACAAAGCGGACGCCCTGGTCGGACACCAGGATGGAGCCGGTCTTGTTGTACATGGCCAGGCAGCCCTGGAAGGTGTGCTGGCCGCGGCCGTCGGGCAGGACGATGCTGTGGGGCTGGATGTTCACCTTGTCCAGGTTGAAGGAGTCGGCGCCGATGGCGGTGGCCATGTTCAGGCCGTCGCCGGTGGCGGATACAGCGCCGGCGTAGGGCAGGCTGGTGACCGACTCGGGCAGCATGTCAGTGTTGGCGCCGTAGCCGCCGGTGGCCAGGATGACGCTGTTGGCGGCGATCTCATAGGGGGTGCCGTCGGCGGCCAGGGCCTTCACGCCGGTGACAGTGCCGTCGGTGACCATCAGCTCCTGGGCGGGGGTCTCCGTCATGATCTCCACGCCCAGGCCGGCCAGCTTCTCCTGGAGGGCGCTGATCACGCCGGCGCCGCCGCCGTCGGGGGAGAAGGTGCGGCCGTAGGAGTGCTCGGCGGAGGGGGAGGGCTCGGTGTTCTTGTAGGGCAGGGCCGCGCCGTCCTCGGCCACCAGCCAGTCAAAGGCCGCGCCCTGGGTGTTGGCGTACAGCCAGAGGGTGCGGGCGTCGCTGAAGAAGTGGCCGTTCTTCATGATGTCCATGAAGTAGGCCTCGGGGCTGTCCTCAATGCCGTAAGACTGCTGCCACTGGCTGCCGGTGGCGTTGGTGCCGCCGCCGGCCATGGCGGACGCGCCGCCCACCATGGCCATCTTCTCCAGCACCACCACGTCGGCGCCGTTCTGGACGGCGGTGAGGGCGGCGGTCAGGCCGGCGCCGCCGGCGCCCACCACCACCACGTCGGTGCTCATGGTCACGGTGTCCTTGGTCTCGCTCTCACCGGTCTGGCCCTGGCCCAGGGAATCGGGGTCGGCGCCGGAGGCGGTGATGGCCTCCCGCACGGCGGTGAGGAAGCCGTCGCTGGTGTAGGTGGCGCCGCTGACGCCGTCGATGTTCACGCTCTGGGCGCTGAGCACCTTGTCCACCAGGGTGGGCAGGGCCGCGCCGCCCACGCTCTCGGTCTCGGACTGCTCCACCACCTCAATGTCGGTGATGGCGGTCTCGTCCACGGTGACGGAGACCTTGATGTCGCCGCCGTAGCCCTTGCCGGTGCCCTCGTAGGTGCCGGGGGTAAACACAGCGGTGACGGAGCCGGTCTCGCTGGGCTCGGGGGAGGCGCTGCCGCTGGGCTGGCCAGAGGCCTCCGGCTGGGCGGTGCAGCCGCTCAGCAGCAGGGCGGCAGTCAGCGCGCCCGCCAATAAGGTGCGAATGTGCTTCATTTCATGTATCCTCCTCTATATTTTTTGTGGCCATAAGTTATATAGACGAACGGTCAACTAGTAATATAGCAGATTGTGATTGATTTGTCAATATCCCGGAAGGGCCGGGAGACAAAAAATGGAGGCGCAGCAAAACAGACATAATTGTGTTATGCGACACAAAAGCGGGATTTTCAGGCCCTGTTGCCCTTTACTTTGACAGAAGGTATGTGATACAATGGCGAAGAATCCACATAACCTTGGTTTTAATATGCTGTCATGTCGTTTTTAAAACGACCAGTTTACAGGGAGGACCGCACATGGAAGAGATAGCAGAACTGAAGCGGCGCCTGGCCGAGGAACGGCCCCAGGAGTGGGACGCCTTCCCGGATATCGGTCTGTACATGGACCAGATCATCTCCTATATGCCCCGTCAGCTCATCCACTTCGGCGACGAGGACAGCCTGACCTCCGCCATGGTGAACAACTATATCAAGGACGGCATGCTGCCCCGGGCGGAGGGCAAGCGGTACAACCGGACCCACCTGGCCTACCTGACCGCCATCTGCGCCCTCAAGCAGGTGCTCTCGGTGCGGGACGCCAGCCGCCTCATCGGCTCTGGGGTGGAGTTCCCCGAGAAGGACACCAGAGACCTGTACGAGTATTTCCGCCGGGAGCTGGACCGGGCCCTCACCGAGACGGCGGAGAGCCTGGACGAGAACCTGACCGAGGACCGGCTGCCCGCCCTTGCCCTGGGCCTGGCCCTGCGGAGCTACGCCGACAAGCTGGCCTGCCAGCGGGTGCTGGACATCATCCAGTCCAAGCACCCCCAGGAGGAGGCCAAGGGCAAGGAAAAGAGCAAAAAGTAAATACAGGGAGAAATATCTGCCCTGTGTTATTACAGGAGGTATCAACCTATGAGCGAATATGTGATCGTCACCGACTCCTCCGCAGACCTGAGCGCCGACCTGGTGCGGGAGCTGGGGGTGGAGGTGCTGCCCCTGTCCTTCACCGTAAAGGGACGGACCTACCACAACTACCCCGACAACCGGGACATGGACCCCAAAGAGTTCTACCGCATGCTGCGGGGGGGAGAGATGGCCACCACCGCCGCGGTGAACATGGCCGACTATACCTCCGCCCTGGAGCCCATTCTGGTCAGCGGGAAGGACGTGCTGGTGCTGGCCTTCTCCTCCGGCCTGTCCGCCACCTACCACTCCTCGGTCACGGCGGTGAACGAGCTGCGGGAGCAGTTCCCCCAGCGGAAGATCTTCACCGTGGACACCCTGTGCGCCTCCATGGGCCAGGGCCTGCTGGTGTATCTGGCCGCCAAGAAGAAGCAGGCCGGCGCCACCATTGAGGAGGTGCGGGACTGGACCGAGGAGAACAAGCTGAACCTGTGCCACTGGTTCACCGTGGACGACCTCCACTTCCTCAAGCGGGGCGGCCGCATCTCCGCCGCCACCGCTGTGCTGGGCTCCATGCTCCAGATCAAGCCCGTGCTCCACGTGGACGACGAGGGCCACCTCATCAACATGGGCAAGGCCAGGGGCAGAGGGGCCTCCCTCACCGCCCTGGTGGACCACATGCAGGAGACCGCCATTGACCCGGTCGATCAGGTGGTGTTCATCAGCCACGGCGACTGCCTGGCCGACGCGGAGAAGGTGGCCGACGACGTGAAGAAGCGCTTTGGCGTGAAAGAGGTCGTCATCAACTACGTGGGTCCGGTCATCGGCGCCCACTCCGGCCCGGGCACTCTGGCCCTCTTCTTCCTGGGCACCAAGCGGTAACGGTCACAATCAGAACACACATGCGCCGGACAGGCCCTGTTTCTCTTGCAATCCCGGGGGATTTCTGAGAAAATGGGCTTGTCCGGCGATGATTTATGCCCGGCGGAGGCCGCCGGGGGAAAAGGAGCGAATACAATGGATGACAGATGGCTGGAGGTGTCCATCGACACCACCGACGCTGGTATGGACGACCTGGCCGCCTACCTGACCGCCTTTGATCTGGGCGGCCTGGTGCTGGAGGACGAGGCCGAGTTCCAGGCCTTCCTGGAGCAGAACAGGCAGTACTGGGACTATGTGGACGAGGACCTGATGGAGCGGATGAAGGGCGTGGCCCGGGTGAAGTTCTACGTCACCGACGATTCCCACGGCCATGAGAAGCTCTCCCGCATCACC
Source organism: uncultured Pseudoflavonifractor sp. (assembly GCF_944387275.1). Taxonomy (GTDB): domain Bacteria; phylum Bacillota; class Clostridia; order Oscillospirales; family Oscillospiraceae; genus Pseudoflavonifractor; species Pseudoflavonifractor intestinihominis. Next base: position 27,293 of record NZ_CALXEG010000026.1, on the reverse strand, counting down.
GAGGGCCTGGCCGCCCTGCGGGAGCGCTGCGGCGAGGAGCTGGGCACGCTGGCCGTGCGCACCGCCGGACTGCGGGAGGAGGACTGGGCCAACAACTGGAAGCAGTTCTACAAGCCCCTCACCGTGGGAGAGCGGCTGTATATCGTCCCCGAGTGGGAGAAGGGGGAGACGGCCATCCCCGAGGGCCGCACCGCCCTGTACCTGAACCCGGGCCTCATCTTCGGCACCGGCACCCACGCCTCCACCCAGCTGTGCCTGGGGGGCGTGGAGGAGTTCGTGAAGGCGGGGGACCGGGTGCTGGACCTGGGCTGCGGCAGCGGCATATTGTCCATCGCCGCCCTGTGCCTGGGGGCGGAGTACGCCTTCGGCGTGGACATCGACCCCAAGGCGGTGGGCGTGGCCTACGAGAACGCCGCCATGAACGGCATCGGACAGGACATCTACACCGTCCGGGCGGGCAACGTGCTCTCCGACAGGGCCCTGTGCGCCGAGCTGGCGGAGCGGAAGTGGAACCTGGTGCTGGCCAACATCGTGGCCGACGTGATCATCCCCCTGTCCGCCCAGGTGCCCGGCCTGCTGGCCGAGGGCGGCGTGTTCCTCTGCTCGGGCATCATCGACACCCGGGCCGACGAGGTCCAGGCCGCCATCCAGAGCCGGGGCATGAAGATCATCCGCAGATGGGAGAAGAACGGCTGGGTGGCCCTGGCCGCTGCCATGTAAAAAACAGATACCAAGGCGCACGGCGGAAAAAATTCCGCCGTGCGCCTTTTTACGCCATTTTCCAGGGGCAAAATTCCAGATAAAAATTACTTGACAAAGTCATATAACCGGAATATACTTGACCAAGTCAAGTAAAGGAGGACGACCACATGATGCAGTCGCTGGCATTTCACGTATCCGTCCTGCGGAAGGACTTTTCCAACTACTGCGGCGAGAAGCTGGGGGAGATGGGCCTGACCCCCGGCCTGCTCTACTTTGTCACCTACGTGGCCCGGCACCCGGGGTGCAGCCCCAAGGAGCTGGCCCGGGCCCTGAAGATGGACAACGGCCACACCGCCCGGTCCATCACCAAGCTGGCGGAGGGGGGCTTCCTGGTGCAGGAGCCCAACCCCAAGGACAGGCGGGCCCACGTGCTGAAGCTCACCCCCAAGGGGGAGGAGGCGGCCCGGAAGAGCCGGGAGCTGTTCTACCGCTGGGACGAGGAAGTGACGGCTGTGCTCACCCCGGAGCAGCGGGAACAGCTCATGGCCCTGATGGCGGCTCTGTCCGCCAGCCGGGGCGGGAACGCGCTGACCATCCCCGGCGAGGGGAAGGACAGCCAGACCTGACCCACAGGCCGGGACAGCACCCGGCCCATCCATGGAGGAAATGAAAATGTACGAGACTATGTTCCAACCCATCACCATCGGGGGCCTGACGCTCAAGAACCGCATCGTCTTTGCCCCCACCACCCTGGGCCTCTCCGAGGAGGAGTACCGGGAGAAGATCAGGGCCATCGCCGCGGGCGGCTGCGCCATGGTCATCATCGGCGACGTGCCCGTGGGCCGTCACGGCCCCATGTCCCTCTACAGCCGCAAGGGCTTTGCCCACTACCAGGCCCTGTGCCGGCTGGTCCACCAGCAGGGCTGCCTCATCTGCGCCCAGCTCCACCAGTCGGACAGCGATTTCAAGGCCATGATCAAGTATATCCCCGGCATCCTCACCAAGCGCATCTCCATGGAGGACCTGCGCCCCCTGCTCAACCAGCAGGCCTCCAAGCTGGTGACCGAGATGTCCGCCGACAGGGCGGCGGAGATCGCCGCCTCCTTCGGGCCGGCGGCGGTCCGTGCGGCGGAGGCCGGGTTCGACATGGTCCAGGTCCACGGGGACCGGATGTGCGGCAGCTTCTCCTCCGCCCTGATGAACCACCGCACCGACAAGTACGGCGGCAGCCCCCAGAACCGGGCCAGATTCGCCGTGGAGGCGGTGACCGCCGTGCGGAAGGCGGCCCCAGGCATGGCCATTGACTACAAGCTGCCCGTCCGGCAGGAGAACCCCCACTACGGCAACGCCGGCGTGCTGGTAGAGGAGCTGCCCGTCTTTGTCCCCCTGCTGGAGCGGGCGGGGGCGGACAGCTTCCACGTGACCCTGGCCAACCACGCCAAGCTCACCGACACCATCCCGCCCAAGAACCACCCGGAATTCTCCGCCGAGGGCTGCTTCCTGCGGTACTGCGACCAGGTGCGGCAGTACACCGCCCTGCCCCTGTGCGGCGTGGGCGGCCTGACCGACCCGGACTTTGTGGAGGAGCAGCTCGCCTCCGGGCGCATTCAACTGGCTGCCATGAGCCGCCAGCTCATCGCCGACCCCCAGTGGCCCAACAAGGTGGAGGCGGGGCGGCTCAAGGAGCTGCACCGCTGCGTGCGCTGCAACAAGGCCTGCCTGGGCGGCATGCAGCAGCACAAGGGCGTCCACTGCATCTACGACAAGAAAAACTGACCTGACCCGGCACATGGAACCGGGAAAATAACCAAAAGGAGTAATTTTACATGAATAAGAGTACAAAGATCTGGCTCTGGGTGGCGCTGGTCCTCTGCGCCGCCACCACCGTCATGAACGCCTTCTACGGCCGCGCCCTGTCCGTGGTCATCGCCGTGGTGTCCCTGGCGGGACTGTGCATACTGCTCTTCGCCCGGAAGAAGGCGGGCTATGTGCTGATGTGCGTCTGCTACGTCCTGTCCTTCCTGGTGGGCGTGTCCCAGGGCCTGACCGGTGCGGCCAACGTGGCGGCCGCGATTATCATGTCCTTCATCGGCGCCGTGCTGGTGCCCGGCATCACCTGGCTGTTCCTCCGCCGGGACTGGGCCGCCCTCAACTGAATCAAAGGGATCACAGACCACCGCCGGAGGATTTTCCCTCCGGCGGTGGTTTTTTGCCCGGAGCTGTGGTAGAATGAATGGGAATTGCGAGATTGGAGGGTGAGGCAGTGCTCATCAAGGCAAAGGTTGTGGACATGACCCTGCCGGAGTCGGGGCGGATCTTCGCTGTCAGCGACATTCACGGCGCGGGGGACCTGCTGAAGCGGGCCCTGGAGCAGGTGGCCTTCGGGCCGGAGGACACCCTCTTTGTGCTGGGGGACATCGTGGAGAAGCGGGCGGGGGGACTGGCCGCCCTGCGGTACGTCATGGACCTGAAGCGCCGGTACCGGGTGCATGTGATCTGCGGCAACTGCGACGACCTGGTGCCCGGGTTCCTGGACGGCCGGGGCGAGCTGGACCGGGAATTCTACGACCACTATTTCCGCTTCTTCAAGGACCGCAGCGTGCTGGTGGAGATGGGCATGTCCCTGGGTCTGACCCTGGAGGACTGCCTGGACCAGCCCAGACTCCGCGCCGCCATCGCTGAGCCCTTCCGGGCGGAGATGGACTTTATCCGCAGCCTGCCCACCGCCATCCGCACGCCGGAGTTCGTCTTTGTCCACGGCGGCGTGCCCTCCGCCCAGGGCATTGAGGACATGGAGGCCTGGCGGTGCATGAAAAACGACAATTTCCTGGGCCAGGACAACCGGCTGGACCGCTGGTGTGTGGTGGGACACTGGCCCACCACCCTGTACCGGCCCCATATCCCCTGCTTCAACCCCATTGTGGACAGGGAGAAGCGGGCCATCAGCATTGACGGCGGCACCTCCATCAAGGAGGACGGCCAGCTGAACCTGGTGGAGCTGGACCGAAAGGGCCTGGTGTCCTGGGTGGGGCTGGACCGGCTGCCCACCGCCGTGGCCCTGGACGCCCAGGCGGAGAGCGCCTGCTCGGTGAATATCCGCTGGGGCCGGGACAACCTGATCACCGTGCTGGAGCGGGGGGACGAGTTCTGCCGCTGCCGCCACCTGACCACCGGACGGGAGATTGACATCCTCACCGACTACATCTGGGAGAAGGACGGCCTCACCCGCTGCGAGGACTCCACCGACTACCGCCTGCCCGTCACGCCGGGGGACGTGGTGTCGGTGGTGCGGCGCACCTCCCGGGGGGCCCTGGTGAAGAAAAACGGCGTCACCGGCTGGTACACCGGCCGCCTGACCGAACCGGCCGGCGGCCTTTCCTCCTGATTTGTACAAAAAATCAGGAAAATGGGGAGAAAATCCCTTGACTTTGGCCCGTTGGGCTGATATACTATCTTAGCCGCTTTGAACAGGTCTCAAGTGAGCGTCCGCTCCGCCTGCAACAGCGAGCCCGTAATGAAGGAGTGAAACAGAATGCACGCTATTATCGAGACCGGCGGCAAGCAGTTCAAGGTGAGCGAGGGCGACACCCTCTTCATCGAGAAGCTGCCTGTGGAGTCCGGCGAGACCGTCACCTTTGACAAGGTCCTGGCCGTCATCGACGGCGACAAGATCACCGTGGGTACCCCCGTGGTGGAGGGCGCCAAGGTGGACGCCAGCGTCGTGAAGAACGGCAAGGGCAAGAAGGTCATCGTCTTCAAGTACAACCCCAAGAAGGGTTACAGCCGCAAGCAGGGTCACCGTCAGCCCTACACCAAGGTGACCATCGGCAAGATCTCCGTGTAATGATTACCGCATCATTCCGGATGAAGGGCGACCGCATCGAGGGCTTTACCGTAAAGGGCCACAGCGGCTTCGCCGACGAGGGGCATGATATCGTCTGCGCCGCCGTCACCAGCGCCATCCGCCTCACTGAGTGCGCCGTCAACGACGTGCTCGGGCTGGAGGCCAGCGTGAAGGTGAGAGAGCAGGACGCGGCCATCACCCTTCGGCTCCCCGGCGGACTGGGCGAGGAGAATGAGAGCACCTGTCAGACCCTTCTGACCGCCCTCATGGTCTACCTGGCCGAGCTCCACGGCGAGTATCCCGAAAACATTATGGTGATGGAGGAGGAGTAAGTCCTCTCCGTCCCAGGATTAATCTGCACACTGTATTGGAGGTGTACGACACATGCTGAAGATTGGCATTCAGTTCTTCGCCCACAAGAAGGGCGTCGGCTCCACCCGTAACGGCCGTGACTCCGAGTCCAAGCGCCTGGGCGTGAAGCGGGCCGACGGTCAGTTCGTTCTGGCCGGCAACATCCTGGTCCGTCAGCGCGGCACCCACATCCACCCCGGCGTCAACGTGGGCAAGGGCAGCGACGACACCCTGTTCGCCCTCAAGAGCGGCACCGTGAAGTTCGAGCGGCTGGGCAAGGACCGCAAGCAGGTCTCCATCGTGGAGATCGCCCAGTAACCGTTCCATATGGGTATACTAAGAGCCTCGGACGGGACCCCGTTCGGGGCTCTTTCTTTCTGAAAGGAGGTACCATATGCCGAATTTTATTGATACCGCCCGCATTACCGTCCGCTCGGGCAACGGCGGCAACGGCGCGGTGGCCTTCCACCGGGAGAAGTACGTGGCCGCAGGCGGACCCGACGGCGGCGACGGCGGCCGTGGCGGCGACGTGATCCTCAGAACCGACCGCCACCTGTCCACCCTGATGGACTTCCGCTACAAGCGCAAATACGTGGCCGAGAACGGCCAGGACGGCCAGGGCAAGCGGTGCACCGGCAAGGACGGCGCCGACCTGGTCATCAAGGTGCCGGTGGGCACTGTGGTAAAGGATGCAGAGACCGGAGAGATCATCTGCGACATGTCCGGAGACCAGCCCTTTGTGCTGGCCCGGGGCGGCAAGGGCGGCTGGGGCAACCAGCACTTCGCCACCCCCACCCGGCAGGTGCCCCGGTTCGCCAAGGCCGGCCTGCCCGGCGTCACCCGGGACGTGGTGCTGGAGCTGAAGCTGCTGGCCGACGTGGGCCTGGTGGGCTTCCCCAACGTGGGCAAATCCACCCTGCTCAGCGTGGTGAGCAAGGCCAACCCCAAGATCGCCAACTACCACTTCACTACCCTCTACCCCAACCTGGGCGTGGTGTACGTGGAGGAGGGCACCTCCTTCGTCATGGCCGACATCCCCGGCATCATCGAGGGCGCCAGCGAGGGCGCCGGCCTGGGCCACGACTTCCTGCGCCACATCGACCGCTGCCGCCTGCTCATCCACGTGGTGGACGTGTCCGGCTGCGAGGGCCGGGACCCGGTGGAGGACTTTGAGACCATCAACAGGGAGCTGGCCGAGTACAGCCCCCAGCTGGCCAGCCGGCCCATGATCGTGGCCGCCAACAAGATCGACATCGCCTCCGACCGCACCCTGGCGGACAAGCTGAAGGCCCACGTGGAGGCCAAGGGCCTGGACTTCTACGAGATCTCCGCCGCCGCCCAGAAGGGCGTCCGGGATCTGGTGTACGCCGCCGCCCGGGCGCTGGCCGACCTGCCCCCCATCACGGTGTACGAGCCCACCTATGTGGAGCGGCCGCCCCAGGTGGACATGTCCCAGCCCCTCACCATCACCCACGAGGACGATGTGTGGCTGGTGGAGGGCCCCTGGCTGGAGCGGCTCATGGCCAACGTCAACTTTGGGGACTACGAGTCCCGCAACTGGTTTGACAGGATGCTCCGGGAGTCCGGCCTGTTCCAGCGGCTGGAGGAGATGGGCATCGAGGACGGGGACACCGTGTCCATGTACGACCTGGAATTTGAATACCAGCGGTAAGGGCTGCGGCTCTGCCGCCCACCGGGGCGGGCTGTCCAGAGGGACGGCCCGCCTTTTGCACCCGCCGGAGGTATGCGCCCGGCATATTGCGCCCCGTCCGGCGGGACGGTACAATGGATGACAGCGGAGCGAAAAACGAAAAGCGGATAGGGCGGAGGCGCGCAGGGCTTTATACCCCGCGCGTCTCTGTTTTTCCACAAAAAAGAAATGAAAAGTGGAAAAAGGGATTGCAGCGGCGGGGGAGAGCTCATATAATTTTTTCCAGGGAAAAAGGAAAGAGAGGGTACGGCATGGAGATACGGCAGCTGAAATATTTTCTCTCGGCGGCAAAGCACCTGAGCTTCACCACCGCGGCGCAGGAGTGCTATATCGTGCAGTCGGCCATGAGCCAGCAGATCGCGGCCCTGGAAAAGGAGCTGGGCGTGACGCTGTTCGAGCGGGGCGGCAGAACCATGGCCCTGACGGCTGAGGGACGGGCCTTCCGGCAGGAGGCGGAGAAGATCCTCCGCCAGGTCACCGAGTCCACGGTGCTGGTGCAGACCATCTCCTCCGGCTACGGCCGCACCCTCCGGCTGGGATGCCACGGCAACCTGCTCCACCGGGAGCTGGTGTCCGGCCTGGCCAGGCTCCACCGGGAGAAGCCGGACCTGCGGGTGCTGGTGTTCCAGGACATGGCCGTGCGCCTGCTGGAGTCGCTGCGGGACAAGGAGCTGGACTGCGTCATCTCCACCTGGTCCCCTGAGCTGAAGCTGTCCCGCTGGCTGGAGTGGCAGGTGCTCCGGGAGGAGAGCGCCCGGCTCATGGTGCCGGCCGGGCACCCGCTGGCCGAAAAGGAATACGTGACCGTGGAGGAGATCGCCAGAGAACCCATGATCCTCCTCAACGGCAGGGACAAGCGGGAGCACCTGATCCGCTGGGCGGACAGCGGCAACCCGGTCCGGGTGTACTGCTACGCCGAGGACCCGGGCAGCGTGGAGGTCATGGTGGCCGCCGGCTTCGGCGTGTCCCTGTGCATGGAGAGCGCCTGCCGCCCCAGGGAGGGAGTGGCCTATGTGGACGTCCAGAGCACCCACCGGGAGAAGATTGCGCTGATCTGGAACCGGGGAGAAAAGGAGCAGGCAGTGGGGGAATTGCTGTCAGTTTTACAGATAGATCCATCAGAAATGATAATTTGAGTTTTGATAACAATCTCTGTATACTGAGTATGGTAAATTTTTAACACAATCGGCCGGGTGCACACGGCCGCTGTGGAAAGTACCAGCTCAGGAGGAGAGAACGATGAAAAAACACAGTATCCTTGCGTGCGTGCTGGCGGGCGCGCTGCTGCTGGGTGGCTGTACGGCTCAGCCCAGCACCACGACCCCCAGCGAGAGTCAGACCGCCGGGATCTACACCCCCGGCACCTATGAGGCCACTGCCAAGGGCTACGGCGGCGACGTGACCGTCACCATGACCTTTGACGCCAACAGCATCACCAACGTGGAGATCGTGGGTGACAGCGAGACCGCCGGCGTGGGCTCCAACGCGGTGGAGCAGATGCCCCAGCAGATCCTGGACGCCCAGAGCTCCGAGGTGGACGGCGTGTCCGGCGCCACCTTCACCAGCACTGCGGTGCGCACCGCCGCCGCCAACTGCATCGCCCAGGCCAAGGGCGAGGACAGCACCGCCGACGTGACCGCCAAGATGGCCCCCGGCACCTACGTGGGCCAGGGCACCGGCTTCCGGGTCAGCGAGCCCATCACCGTCAGCGTCACCGTCAGCGAGGATAAGATCGAGGACATCCAGGTGGACCAGGTCAACACCTCTGAGAAGCCCGCCATCCTCCAGTCCGTGGTGGATCTGATGCTGCCCCGTATGCTGGAGTACCAGTCTGTGGCCGTGGACGCCATCACCGGTGCCACCGCCAGCAGCAACGGCGTGAAGCAGGCCGTCACCGACGCCCTGACCCAGGCCCTGGAGGCCGGCGGCTCCGATGCCTCCGCCATCAGCGCCTTCCAGACCGTGCCCCCCAAGAGCGACGAGACCGTCACCCTGGACACCGACGTGCTGGTGGTGGGCATGGGCGGCTCCGGCGTGGCCGCCGCCCTGAGCGCCGCTGAGAACGGCGCCTCTGTCCTGGCCATCGACAAGGCCGGCAAGTACGGCGGCACCTCCGCCCTCACCAGCGGCCCCATGGCCATCAACGTGCCCAGCCAGGTGGCCTCCGAGATCGAGGACTGGCCCAACCCCGTGACCGGCCAGACCGAGACCAAGCCCGCCGGTCAGGACCTGATCGACGCCGAGGCCCTGTACCAGGACTGGCTCAACTACACCACCGTGGACGGCGTCCAGACCGCCAAGCCCGAGATGATCCGCATCATGATCGACGAGAGCGGCGAGAGCGTGGACTGGCTGAGCAAGTACGGCTTCTCCTTTGACCCCGCCATCGGCTTCGCCGGCAACACCTGGGCGGCCTTCACCCCCTACACCGGCGCCAAGTCCCTGACCGAGAGCTTCTACGCCTCCGCCATGAAGGACTTCACCGAGGACATGGGCGGCACCTACATGCTGGAGACCGAGGCCTATGACCTGATCTACGATGAGGACACCAACCAGGTCACCGGCGTGCTGGCCCGCAGCACCGCCGACGGCACCGAGTATGTCATCAACGCCAAGGCGGTCATCCTGGCCACCGGCGGCTTTGCCGGCAGCGCCGAGATGGAGGAGAAGTACCTCACCAACGACTACTACCCCCTGAAGGGCGCCTGGAAGCAGTTCGGCATGCACCAGAACGACGGCAAGATGATCCAGGCCGCCATTGACGACGGCGCCGGCACCTACAACATCAGCGTGCCCCCCATGGTCCATGTGGGCGGCGTGGACGGCTTCCTGTCCGGCTACGAGGCCGTGCCCATCGAGGGTGAGATCAGCAGCTCCACCGGCCGTCCCGCCGTGTGGTCCGTGGCCGACATCCCCCTGAACATGGCCATTTCCTCCAACACCCTGGCCGTGGGCGCCGACGGCAAGCGCTTCACCAGCGAGACCGCCCTGTCCATGTTCAACCCCTGGATCTCCGGCCCCCACTTCTACAGCATCTGGGGCGACGAGCAGATCCAGAACCTGATCGCCAACGGCTTTGACGAGGTGCCCTACGGCCCCTCCACCAACTACCTGGGCTACGGCAGCAGCATCCCCGCGGGTGTGCCCCTGCCCGAGACCGAGGAGATCCTCCAGGCCGCCATTGACGCCGGCTATGTGTACAAGGCCGACACCATCGCCGAGCTGGCCGAGAAGATGGGCTTTGATCCCGACGTGCTGGAGGCCACTGTGGAGCAGTACAACAGCTACTGCGCCAGCGGCGTGGACGAGGAGTTCGGCAAGGACGCCCAGTATCTGGACGCCGTGGAGGGCGGCCCCTACTACGGTATCGTGGGCTCCTCCTACTGCTACTCCACCTGCGGCGGCCTGGATATCAACACCAACTTCCAGGTCCTGAAGACCGACGGCGAGACCCCCATCGGCGGCCTGTACGCCGTGGGCACCGACTCCATGGGCGTCCTCTTCACCGAGGCCAAGGCCTATGTGACCTACGGCGGCGCGGCCCAGGGCTGGGCCTTCACCTCCGGCCGTCTGGCCGGCGCCGTGGTGGCCGAGGCTGTGGCCGCGGAGTAAACCGCAAATACGCGCAAATAGGTGCAAAAAGTCCGGACCTTTCACAGGTCCGGACTTTTTTATGCGTTTTTTCATGTCCGGGGCTTCGTCTCCTGATGCGGTCATTCCTGGGGCACCGGGATCTCGAACTCCTGCTGGCCCATGGAGCCGGGGGCGATCTCGTACTTGGCAAAGACCACCACCGGGTTGCCGGCCTCATTGATGTAGAAGGGCTGGTCGTCGGCAATGGACTGGAAGCCCTCAATGCCGTTGGTGCCGTCAAAGTACACGTTGTCCGGGTCCTGGCTCCGGCGGGCGATCTCCTCCGCGATGACCTGGTTGGCGATCTCCCTGTAGTCCGGGCCCAGCAGGTCCTGGAGGGTCAGGTCCTCGCCGGTGGCCAGGTCGATGTTGTAGCAGAAGAACTCGGTGTAGGCGCTGGCCTTGGTCTCGGTCTTGAGGATGACAAAGGACAGGTATTGGCTGTTCCGGCACTTGACCTCGTAGTCCACGTCAATAACCACCGGCATAAAGTCCGCCGGGTCGCCGCCGGTGGCCACAAAGGCCTCCTTGTCCTCCGCCGCCCGGGCCTGGGCCTCCTCCAGGACGGCGTCCATGCGGTCCTGGATCTCCATGTTGACCCGCTCTTCCAGGTCGGCGTTGCCCGTGTCCTCCACGGCGGGCAGGCGCACGTCGATGAGCCGCTCCTCGTCGGCGATGGAGTACTCGGTGACGGTCACCACCCGGGCCAGGTCCCCCAGCACGGGCACCTGATATACCGCGCTGGCAAAGGCGGGGCTGGCGTTGACCAGCAGCACAAAGCTGGCGCAGCAGGCGGCCAGGGAGGCCAGGGTTCTGCCCTGCCAGCGGCGGCGGCGGCGCCGCCGATCTCCCTCCCGCAGGGCGGAGGCCACCACAAAATCCAGCTCCGGGGGAATCTCCACCGACTGATAGCGGTCCTTTGCCGCCTGGAATTTCTCATTCATCGCGCAAATCCTCCCCTGTCATGTCCCGCAGCTTCCTGAGCGCCTTGTACAGCCGGGATTTTACCGTGTTCAGGTTGGCGCCGGTGGCTCGGGCAATCTCCTCCAGCTTCATGTCCTCGAAGAACCGCAGCTTGATGACCGCCTGCTCTTTCGGGTCCAGCCGGTCGATGGCGTCGTACAGGTCCAGCCGCTCCTCCGGGGCCCGCCCGGCGGGGGCGCTCTGCTGCTCCACCTCGTCCAGAGGCAGGAGACGGCTGGACCGGCGGAAGTGGTTCATGCTCTCGTTGAGCAGAATCCGGTAGAACCAGGTCCTGAGGTAGGCCGGCTCCCGCAGGGTGTCCGCCTTGGCCAGGGCCTTGACGATGCTCTCCTGGACCACATCCAGCGCCGCGTCCCGATTTTTGACATAGCTGAAAGCCAGGCGGTAAAAATCCTCCTGGTGCGAGACGATATAGTCGGCGAGCAGTCGGCGGATGTCCGGGTCCCGTGACTTCAAGGCGGAAAAATCGCTCCTTTGCGCACAGCCCCCGCATCCCGTCTCTCTGTTCATTAGACGGGATGCGGGGATGAAAAGTTTTCGGAAAATATAGTTTTAAGGAAAAGACTTACTTCAGACCCTCCACAGCGGTCTTGACGGCGTCGGCGTCGTTGGCCACGGCCAGCAGCACGCTGGTGCCACGCTGCTCCAGCACGGCGTTCTCCAGCTTGGGCACCTCGGCGGGGGCGTAGTCCTTATAGGTGGCGGCCATGTCCTCCAGGTAGGTCTTGAACATGTCCACGGCGGCCTGGGCGGAGGCCTCGTCCTTCCACACCGTCACCGACACCTGCTCGGCAAAGCCGGAGGCGGAGTAGGCCTTGGAGGCGGTGAGGGTGGAGTCGTCCAGCCCGTAGCCGGAGAAGTCATAGAGCATGGCGGCGTCCAGCTCGGTCAGCTCCACGGAGAAGGCGCCGGAATCCAGCACCGCCTGGGTGGCGGTCTCCGGGTCAAAGGCAGTGGTTCCGCTCTCGGCGGGAGAGGAACAGGCGCCCAGCAGCAGGCAAACCGCTGCCGCCAGGATCATCAGCTTGCTGAGAGAATGTTTCATCGCAATTAGGCTCCTTCCTCGGCGACTGCCGTCTGACCCGCCCAGTAGAGCTCAGGGTCCACGGTGTGGATTTTCAGGTAGTCGTACCATTTTATGTAGTAGTCCTTGGTAAAGTGGACGCCGTCGGTGGTGCCCTCTCTGGGGAGAATACCGCTCTCGTCCACCAGGGCGGCGTTGACGTCCACCAGCACCGCGTGCTTTTCCGTGGCGATATTCTCGATAATGCCATTATACACCGCGATCTGCTCGTTTGTCACGTAGTAGGGCTGGTTATTGGCCTTACATTTTTCCGGATTCACCGACACCAGGTTCTGCAGGTAGATGACCGCGTTGGGCTGGATGGCCCGGACCTGGTCCACCATGTCGGCGTAGGCCTTGGCAAAGCCGTTGTCGTTGAAGTAGCCCAGTTCGTTGACGCCCAGCATGATGTATACCTTGCCGTACTGCTTCAGGGCCAGGGCCTCCAGCATGGTGTACTTCTGGCCGTCAATGCGGATGCACTCCTTGGTGCCGATCTCGAAGACGGTGACGCCGGTGTGCTGGATGAAGTCGGCGCCGGGGATGCCGCCGTACAGCCGCAGGCCGTCAGTGCGGGAGTCCCCCAGGAACACCGCGTCGTCAAACCAGCTGTCGTCCACCGGGTCGGTCTCGGGGGCGGGCTTGGTGAAGTCGTAGGACCCGGACAGGGCGGAGCCTTCGGAGGGGGCGGCGGGAATGGTGGGGGGCACGATGGCGATGTCGCTCTCCTCCGGCGTGGGCTGGGAGGTGGAGACGGAGGGGGCCGTCTCAGATGGGACGGGAATGGTCTCGGAGGGGGTGGGCTGGATCTTCTGGGTGGGGGCGGGGGAGACGGTGTCCGAGGGAGCGGGGGTCTGAGACTGCGGGGGCACGCCCCCCTGGGCCTCGGGCTTTGGGCCCAGGAAGACCACAAGGAGGACAAGGGCCACGAAAACCGCAGCCACCGTGAGCAGGATCACGGGGGCCGAGGGGCCGCTCCGGCGGCGGGGACGGCGGGGGGTAGGGGAGGGGGCGGGTGTACGGTACTGGGAAGACATATGAAGAGCTCCTCTGTTTTCTTTCTCTGTTATGGAGGGGGCGGTCAGGCGCCGCCCAGGATCAGGCCGGAGACCTGGTCAAAGGTGCGGGCCTCAAAGGTGGGGACGATGTCCGGCCTGCCGGGCAGGCCGCGGGGGTTGTACCAGATGGAGTCCAGACCGGCGTTGACGGCCCCCAGGATGTCGGCGGTCAGGCTGTCCCCCACCACCACGATCCGGGCGGAGGCGGGCAGGGACATGGCGGACAGCACCGCGTCGAAGAACTGGCGCTGGGGCTTCTGATACCCCACCTCCTCCGAGATGAAGAGCCAGGGAATCAGCTCCTTCAGGGGGGAGCGGTCGAACCGGCCCCGCTGGGCGGAGGCCACGCCGTTGGTGACGATGGCCAGGGTGCAGCTGGGGGCCAGGCGGCGGCACAGGTCCTCCGCGCCGGGCAGCAGACACCCCGCCTCGGCCAGCCGGGAGAGGTAAAAGGTGTTCATCTCCGCCGGGTCGTGATGTCCCCCCAGGGCCCGCTGAAGGGCGGCGAACCGCTCCACCACCAGCCACTCCCGCTTCACCTCGCCCCGGTCGAACCGGGCCCACAGGTCCCGGTTCACGGCCAGATAGCAGCTCCGGGACTGGTCGTCCACCGGGTAGCCGTACTCCGCCAGGGTCAGGTCCAGGGCCTGGGCCTCGGCGGCGTCAAAGTCAAAGAGGGTGTTGTCCGCGTCGAAGAGCACCGCGTCGTATGTCTGTCTCATGCCCTTACGCCTCCTTCCGCTTCTTGTGGCGGCGATAGAAATAGCTGTGGATGAGCCGTACCAGGGAGGACACCAGCAGCACGCCCACCGCCAGGGACCCGGCCAGGCCCAGGGTGTGGAACAGCACGTCCAGGAACAGGTCGGTCTCGCCGTTGATGGCGTGCTCCATGGCGTAGTAGATGCCGCCGCCGGGCACCAGGGGGAAGAAGGCCACCAGCAGGTAGGCGGTCACCGGGCACTTGCGGATGCGGGCCATGACCTCCGAGTAGGCGGAGATGAACACCGCCGCGGCAAAGGACTGGAGCAGGTCGCTGTGGAACATGGGGGCGGTGACCAGGTAGACCAGCCAGCCCAGGCCGCCGCCCACGGCGCAGATCAGGATGCCCAGGCCGTGGATATTGAACAGGACGGAGAAGCCGATGCAGGCCACAAAGGCGCACAGGCAGGGCAGCAGATAGGTCTGAAACAGTTCCATCACACCGCACCTCCCCACAGCAGCCGGGCCAGCCACAGGGACACGCCGGTGCCCAGGGCGATGGCCATGCCGATGAGCAGGGCCTCGGCGGTCTTGGAGATACCGGCCACCATATCCCCGGCCATAATGTCCCGCATGGCGTTGGTGAACAGCACGCCGGGCACCAGGATCATCAGCGCGCCGATGGTGATGAAGTCCACGTTCTGACCAAAGCCCACCACCCGCAGGCCCAGGGCCAGCAGGCCGGAGACAGTGCCCCCGGCCACGGTCTTGAAGAACAAGTTGGTGCCCAGGTGGGACAGGAAGGTGAGGCACAGCCCGATGGCCAGTCCGCACAGCCCGCCGCACAGGGCGTCCCGCCAGGTGCCGCCGAAAAAGGGCACAAAGGCCGCCGCGCCCACAAAGTAGGCCACCAGCTGGACAGGGAAGGAGTAGGACTGCCGGGAGGAGAGCAGGTCGGCCATCCGCTTCTCGGCCTGGTCTATGGGCGGCGTCTCGGCGCACAGGTGGCGGCACAGGTCGTTGCACCGCTCCAGCTGGTAGATGTCGGTGCCGTGGCTGGGCATGCGCCGCACCCGGGTGAGCACCTGGCCCTCGGGGGTCACCAGGCTGGCGATGATGCAGTTGGGGATGGCGAACACCTCGCCGGTGGTGAGGCCGTAGGCCTGGAGCAGGCGCTGGATGGACTCCTCCACCCGGTAGATCTCCGCGCCGCTCTCCAGCAGGCGGTAGCCCATTTCCATGGACAGATTCAAAAGACGATCGTAATCCAAAGAGAGTCCCTCATTCATATTCAAATGCTTGCGGACGCTCCGGAAAGGAGATACAGACATTGGACGGGAAACCGGGGAAAAAAGTTGTCCGGAGCGGCGAAAAAATTTTTACTGGGCGGTGTGGGCGGGGGCGGAGCCGCCGTGCATGGCCTGGTGCTCCCGGGAGAGCTCCTGGCACAGCTGGGCAAAGGTCCAGCCCACGTTGGTGGGGGTGAGCATGGCCTTGTGGGCGATGGTGGGCACGCCCGCCCGCTTCAGAGCGGAGAGCAGGGCGTCCAGCCGCTGGCGGGTGAAGCCGGAGAGCACCAGGGCGGGCTCCGCCGGGGCGTCGGGCACGGCCGCGCCCTCCTCCCGGGGGGCAAAGCCCTTCAGACCAAAGAGATGGCCCACCGTCTCCCCCACCTGCTCCGGGGACACGGGGTGGACCCGGACACCCCGGACGGCAAAGGCCTTCCGGGCGGCGGCGAAGAGGACGGGGTCGGGGCAGTACCAGAGGACAGATTCCTGATTGGGCATGAGAAAACCTCCTGAATATCCGGATTCCGGACGAAAATGTGAAAAATAAGGGGAAAAACCGGCGTCAGCGCCGGTTGCGGCGGTCGTTCTGTTTTAGACTGTAGAAGCGGCGCTTGGCCTGGTACATCAGCCGGCCGGCCTCGTCCAGCTGCTCCTTGGGGCAGCAGTTTTGCCCCCGCCAGCACAGACCCACCGAGCAGCTGATGCCCTGCTCCGCCATGCCGGCCTGGACCGCCTCCACGGCGGAGCAGCTCGTCGCCGGCGCTGTGGCCCAGATGGTCGTTGGCCTCCTTCAGGCCGTTCAGGTCAAAGCAGGCCACCCCCAGGCGGGAAAAGGCCGCCCGGCTGTCCGCCACCTGGCTGAACTTGTTCCGGTTGTACACCCCGGTGAGGGCGTCCTCAAAGCTCATCCGCCGGAGGGCGGCCGTCTGAGCTGCAATCTGCTTTTTCTGGGCCTCGATCTGCTCCTGGAGGTACTGGTAGGACTGCCGGGCCATCTTGACCGGGAAGCCCACGTCGTCCTCCACCATCTCCTCGTAGGGGTTGGAGATGTGGATGTGGCAGCAGCGCAGCCCCCGGTCCGTCCGGCGGAACACAGTGGTGATGCGCTGGTGCACCCGCAGGCTGATGCCGGTGGAGGGGTCGGTGGCGATCCACATCCGGCCGGCGCACAGCCAGGCGTCCGCCCCCAGGGGCAGGGTGCTGTAGGTCTCACCGGAGACGTTGCACCTGGGCACCTGGCCGGCAAACCGGCGGAAGATCTCCGCCACGGTGTCCAGCCCCGCCGCGTACTCGTTTTCCGCCGTGCCCAGCCACACAATGTCCCGGTCCATCAGCGCGATGATGGCCTCCACATCGTTTTTGCAGTAGTGCTTGTGCACCATCAGGCTGGTGAGGGCCTCCGCCTCCTGCCCGCCGGATGGGGCAACGGGTCGTGTCAACGCCATCGCGCTCCTCTCAAATCGTTATGGGAAAGAAAATATTATGCCTCTCCCCGGATCAGCTCATAGGCCCGGTCCATGGCGTTCTCCGAGGGACAGAGCACATCGGGCGTGATGGGCTCCCCGGCCTTCTCCTGGTCAATGCGGCACCACTTTTTGTAGGAGACATTGAAGCGCAGTCTGGAGTTGGGCAGCAGGAACCGGAGAAGGTCGCCGTAGCTGTCGGGCAGATTGCCGCAGGGTTCCCCCACCAGGGTGCCCAGGTCATTGTCCGCCACCAGCATGGCAAAGTCCATGCCCGAGCTGAACGTATTCAGGTCGGTCAGCACATAGAGAGAGCCGTCAAAGGTGGGCTCCGCCCGGTCGTTGACATACACCTGGTCCCTGTACCACTTCAGATACCAGCCGTACCGCACCGCGCAGTCCCAGGCGCGGTACTGGTCCACGTCCAGATAGCGGAGAAATTCGTTGGCCACCAGGGAATTGCCGCCGGTGTTGCCCCGCAGGTCCACAATCACGTTCTCAATGCCGAAGGAGTCCACCCGCCGGAAGAAGGTGGCCACCGTGGAGCAATACTCCTCATCGTAGACGCAGGAGGTCAGGGTAAAGACGGCCACGTTGTTCCGGGCATCCATGATGTAGTCGGGCTTCGGGTAGCCGCCCGAGCCCTCCAGCGGGGCAAAGTCGAAATGGATGGTCTGCACCCCGGTTTCGGTCTGGAAGGTCATGTCCACCCCGTTGGAGGTGTCCACGCCGCAGGTGCGCAGCACAGGCTCATAGTTGATGCCGTAGGTCCAGAAATTGTGCTCAACGTATTCATCCAGCTCAAAGGAGGAGATGGCCTTGTAGGCCGCCAGGACCTCCTCACTGGGCACGCCGTTGATGGTCAGAGGGAGGCCTAACTGGGCAATGGTGACGCCGGTGTCAATATAGTAATAGGGCGCATCAGGGTCGGGCCGCCAGGACACGGTGGTGTGCGCGTCCCGCAGGGAGGCGGCCACCCCGGCCGCCAGACGGTAAAACTCCAGCACGGAGATCTCATCCCCGATGGAGGAGCGGGCCTGCTGATAGGCCTCCTCTGCCACTGCGTCTTTTCCCGAGCCGTCCAGCCAGGCCGGATGGCGCTCCCGCAGGCAGGTCATCAGGTAGTCCAGGTCCTCCCGGGCCTGATCTCCGGTCAGAACGTCCTCCAGAGTAAGGGAGGGCTCGTCGGACTGCACCGTCCCCCGGTATGGGTCGATATACAGCGGGGAACAGACCCACAGCAGGGCCGCTGCCGCCAGAACAAGGACCAGCACAACAAAAACGGCGATGATAACGCGCCGTTTTCCCTTTTTTCGTGCAGATTCACGTGCCATCATGAGACCCCCTATGTTTGTTGTGCGTTATTTAAATATTCCTGTATATGTTTTTGGCAAGTGAAATGATTGAGGATTTTAAATCTTCTTTTTTGTCTGCGGCCTTTTTTGCGGCCTCCAGATAGGCGTCAGGGTTAGCCTGGCGCAGCAGATTTACAGCATCCCATTTTTCGTTCGAGCGGTTTAAGTAATGCTCTCTTGCAGCCCGATAGCTCGGCAGTTCCATCGCCTCGGCAATCAGAGATTTAAGCTGCTCGTCCGGCAGATGCCCTATGCCTTGGCAAATATAGCAAAATGTCCAGCCTGCCAGTTCAGAAAAAAGAATATTCTCTAATGTTGAGCGCGGATATTCCGGATGTTTTTCAATAAAGCTCAGTTGGTAATGTTTTATTATGTTAATATCTTGCAGCGTGCGGAGCGAAAAGCGGTTTGTTCCGCCGCTTCCCTGACGATATACATACAGTGTATCAGGAATAAAGGAAAAACTTCTGCATGTTTCTAACAGATACATGTTCATAACCTGATCATCGCCCCAAAAAAGGCGTTCTGCTTGATTAGCAGGGGGAAGGTTGTTCAAAAGACAATGATGATAAACCTTGTTAAAGACGATAACTTTTAAATTGGCTTCATCCAAAAAACTGCACAAAAGTTTTGGATATTCCTGCTTCATAAAGGCATCTCGGTCTAAATGAATGTCTGCCCGAACAGTCCTTTGAGCTTTCCGCAGATGATTGTACTTCTTAGAGTATCCAAACTGCATTGCATCGCAGGGATGAGACTGGAGCTTTTTATAGATAATTGAAAAAGCCCGACTGGAGGCATAGTAATCGTCTGCATCACAGAACATTACATAGGTTCCCTGAGCGCGCTGGGCACCATAGAGCCTGGTCTGATAGGAACCGCCGTTTGTTTTTTTCAAATAACGAATCCGACGGTCTCGGGCAGCATACCGAGCGCATATGTCTGCTGTGCCATCAGTAGAGCCATCATCCACAAGCAAAAGCTCGTAGTCCTGAAAAGTTTGCGATAAGATAGAGAGAATGGTTTGGTCTAGATAGGCCTGAGCGTTATACATCGGAACAATGACGGACAGCCATGGTGTGGAGATACCTGTATCGGAGCATATTAGCTTATTCATATACCTGCCTCCTATATTTAATGCGAAATATAATTCCAGTTTCTGCACATATATAGTTAAAATATTATATAGCCGGGTTCTGAATATAACTCTACCTACTTCTGAACGTCAAAAGCGACACTGTCTCGATGTGCTCTGTGTGGGGGAACATGTCCACCCCCTGGATGGACTCCACCTTCCAGCCCCGCCGGACCAGATAGTCCAGGTCCCGGCGCTGGGTCTCCGGGTTGCAGGAGATGTACACCGCCCGAGGGGGGGACACCCGGCACAGGGCGTCCAGAAACACGGGGGTGCTGCCCGCCCGGGGCGGGTCCAGGAACACCACGTCCAGCCTCTCCCCGCGGGCGGCCATGCCGTCCAGGAAGGCGGCGGCATCCCCACAGCGGAAACGGGCGTTGGGGATGTGGTTGGCCCTGGCATTGTCCACGGCGCAGGCGGCGGCGCTCCGGTTGAGCTCCACGCCCACCACGCTGCCCGCGTGGGCGGCGGCGGACAGACCGATGGTGCCCACGCCGCAGTAGGCGTCCAGTACCCGCTCCTTCCCCGTGAGCTTGGCGGCGGAGATGGCGGCGGAGTAGAGAACCTCGGTCTGCACCGGGTTGATCTGATAGAAGCTGGAGGGGGAGATGCGGAACTTCACGCCGCAGAGCACGTCTTCAATGTACCCACGGCCGTAGAGGATCTTCTCCCGGTCCCCCAGCACGGCGCTGCCCGGCCTGGGGTTGACGTTCTGGGCCAGGGTGGCCACGGCGGGGCACAGCTCCTTCACCCGGGCGGCAAAGGCCCTGGCCCCCGGCAGCACCGGCGACGCGGTCACCAGCACGGCCAGCACCTCTCCGGTGGTCAGGCTGTGGCGGCAGAGCACATGGCGGATCAGGCCGGTGCGGCGGTTCTCGTCAAAGGGCTGGTACCGGAACTCCCGGGCGGCCTGCCGCACGGCGGCCACCGCCTGGTCCAGCTCCTCCCGGTGGAGGAGGCACTGCTCCACCGGCACCACACGGTGGGTGCCCTGGGCGTAGATGCCGCTGACCAGGGCCTTGCCCGGCCCCCAGGCAAAGGAGGAGATGACCTTGTTGCGGTAGTGCCAGGGGCGCTCCATGCCCAGAATGGGGGCCACCGGGCCAAATTCTCCCAGCAGCTCCTCCAGCCGCGCCTGCTTCCGCCTCAACTGCTCATCGTAGGGCAGGGAGAGCATGGGGCAGCCGCCGCAGCCCCGCTTCTCCAGGGAACAGTGCCCCGCCCCTCCGTTGATCCCTTCCATCTGTGCGCCCATGTCCACACTCCTGCCAAACAGCCCGGAAAACATCCGCCTCCCGGGCAAAATTCAAAGCTGATACGTCTCAAAGTATAGCAGATATCCAACCCCAATGCCACAATAGTTTCCCCGAATTTTTCCCCTTTTTGCCGTGGGTTTTTACGAAAAGCCGTGTATGATAAGATAGAAGAAAAGACCGCCGGAGAGGGGAGGGAAGGCCGTGGGGGAGAAGGAGCTCATCCAGCGCATCCGGGACCGGGAGGAGCAGGGGGCGGAGGACCTGCTGCGCCACTACGGACCCCTGATGCGGTACATCATCGAGCCCATTCTGGCCAGCCCTCAGGACCGGGAGGAGTGCCTGTCCGAGGCGGCCATGCGGGTGTGGGACGGCATCGGTGGGTACGACCCGGACCGGGGCAGCTGGACCGCCTGGCTCACCGCCGTCACCCGCAACACCGCCCTCAACCGCCTGCGGAAGAGCTGCCGGGGGACGGAGGCCCTCTCCGAGCACACGCCCGCGCCGGAGCCGCCCCCGGAGGAGGCCCTGCTGGAGCGGGAGCGGCGGGAGGAACTGCGGCAGGCCATCGCCCGGCTGCCCGAGAAGGACCTGCGGCTCTTTTACCGGAAGTACTACTATATGCAGTCCACGGAGCAGATCGCCGCCGAGCTGGGCCTGACGCCCAGGGCGGTGGAGGGGCGGCTGTACCGCATCAGGGAGCGGCTGAGAAAGCAGCTGGGAGGTGACGGCCATGGACGGACCTGAGCGGCGGAAGAAGTTTGATGAGCTCCTCCGGGACAGCCTGCCCGAGCTGCCCCCCGAGGACGTGGTCAGGCAGGTCTCCCCCTGGCGGCGGAGCATGTACCTGGCGCTGGCCGGTCTGGCCCTGGAGAACATCACCATCAACGCCAGCGGCCTGAACTATATCCTGCCCGCTGTGGGCGCCTTTCTGCTGGTGCTGGGCCTGCGGCCCATGCGCCGGGAGAACCGGCAGCTGGCCGCCTGCTGGTGGACGGTTGTGGTCCGGGGGCTGCTGGTGCTGGTCCTGATCATTCAGGGCGCCACCATCCTCCGCTGGCCCGACGGCGTGGACAAAGGCGTCACGGTGCTGAGCTACGGCCTGCAGATGCTCCAGATCTTCTGGCTGTGGCGGGGCCTGCGGGCGGTGCGGCAGCGGGCCGGGCTGGAGCCCGGCGCGCGAGCGGGCGGCGCTCTGCTGGTGTGGAACATCCTCGTTATTCTGCTGGGCCTTGTGGGCTGGCAGGGGGGACTCATCCTGGGCCTGGTGCTGGTGGCCGCCTACGGCATGATTCTCCACAGCCTGTTCCGCCTGTCCAGGGAGATGGAGGAGGCGGGGTATGCGCTCCGTCCGGCGGCGGTCCGGCTGTCCGACCGGGCGCTGGCTGTGATCACAGGGGCGGTTGTGGCCGCCGGTCTGGCGGCGGGCTGGCTGTGGGGCGGGCAGCTGCCCATGGACTGGACGCCCCTGGCGGAGACAGCCGCGGCAGAGGCGGAGGACATCCGGCAGGAACTGGCCGGCCTGGGCTTTCCGGAGACCGTGCTGGCCGACCTGAGCGAAGAGGACCTGGAGGAGTGCCGGGGCGCGCTGGCGGTGGTGTGGGACCAGGACGACTACCCCGTCAACCAGGGGCGGGAGATTGTCACCCAGGAGGGGGACACCACCGTTTACAGTACGGTCTACGACGTAAAGGAGCTGCGGATCACCGGCGTGGCGGTAAAGCTGCCCGGCGAGCGGGAGCGGTGGAAGGTGTTCCACCACTTCTGGTGGGTGGCCGACCCGGGCTGGTGGGGCACCGAGGCCATACAGCTCTGGCCCGCCTGGAATCTTGAGATGGGCTGGAGCCGGGACGGGGCGGTCACCGGACGGCTCCTGTGCGAGCGGGACGGCCGGACCTGGACCGCGCCCTATGCCTTCCTGGGGCCTGTGACCTACACCTCCAATGACTTTTTCTCCGGCACACAGGACCAGACGGACATCTTCGCCTCCTTCTCCCTGCCCAGGGACGGGGAGAACGCCCGGGGCTATGTGACCTACGTGACGGCGGAGAATCTGGACGGGTGCCTCCTGAACTCCTGGATGAACTATGTCCACCAGACCTCCTGGCGGCAGTACCCGGTGCTCACCGCCCTGGAGATACACCTGAAAAGCGGCTGGCGCGTAAACGGGGCCTTCCGCACTGTCCAGTTTCAGATTCTGTTCTCGCCCAGCGACGGACAGACCGGATTTCTGGGGAAAGAATAGCCGACAGAAGGAAAAAACGCCGCCGGTCCGGCATTTGCCGGACCGGCGGCGTTCTGCGCAGCGGCTCCGTCCATATTGGGGATGCCCGTCCTGATCATTTTGGGGCGGGGGAGAGGTTGCATCTTTTTTGAAAGGTAAAAAAGAGAAAAAAGGCGTATCCTGTCTCTCACAAGCTGGGGGATTGCCCGGCGGCAGCGGACAGATGCGGGGAGGGGGATGCGCATGTACAGTCGGACCACATTTCTGGCGGCCTCCGGGCTGGGGGTGGGGCTCACGGTGGGCGCCCGGCCGGACAGCCGGGGGCTGGAGCGGATGGGGATCTGCTCTGGGTACATACAGCGGAACGCGAACCTGGGGACCCTGCGGAAGTTCCCCGGCGCCCTTCGGCAGACCCGCCGCCAGGTTATCCCGGCGGCCCATAGCGACCGGACGGCGGCCTGACGGGACAAGACGGCAGGGCGGTATATTACCGGCCAAAAGGCCGGCGGATATACCGCCTTTTCCTGCCGGCATGGAATCCGCCTTTCAGAAAAAAGAAGAGAGAAATTACAAGGGACGAACTTCCAGAAATATAATTGACAGGAAAAAATGGAGGGTGATATAATAAGCAAAAGCTTCGAAACGCTAAGAAAATCCGGCATTTATGTGCCGCTCATGGGACCTGCTGCGGCGGTACAATCCAAACATCTGATAATGCCGCGTATTGCGGCGAAATGGGAGAGATTGTGTGAGTGAAAGAAGAACAAAACGAGGAATTCTGGCCCTCCTGCTGTGTCTGTGCCTGAGCATGGGGCTGCTGCCCGTGGGAGCGCTGGCCGCTTCCACCGCCACGGTGAAGATCGATCTGACGGTGGACTACTCCGCCGCCTACCAGGAGCTGGAGATGCTCAACGAGGTGCGGCGGGAAAACGGCCTGGGCGACCTGGTCATGGACAAGAACATGATGGAGATGGCCCTGCTCCGGGCCGCGGAGAGCGCGGTCTACCTGAGCCATACCCGACCCAACGGCCAGCGCTTTGATACCGCCCGGCCGGCGGGCAGCCCCTATGAGGGGAGCGGCATGGGTGAGAACCTGCTCTTTGGCGGCGGAAGCATAGGCCCCTCCAAGGCCACCGAGGAGTGGTACAACTCCGAGGGCCACAGGGCCAACATGCTGGGCGACTATCAGTCCGTGGGCATCGCCTGTGTCCGGGACGTGCGGGGCAACACCTACTGGGTGCAGAACTTCACCACCGCCGCCGCCACGCCGGAGTCCACCCCGTCCTCCGGTACGGAGCGCTACTTCTTCTCCGTGGAAGTGGCGGAGGCCTACATGAACGTCCAGGTGATCCAGACCCCCCAGTCCATGGAGACCGGGGAAAAGGCCCTGGTGTACGTCACCAACGGCGAAGCCCCCGTGGTGCCCACCATCATTGAGACCAGCGACGAGTCCGTGGTCTCCCTGAGCATGGAGAACGGCGGCGTGTGCATCTCCGCTGTGGGGGCGGGCACCGCCGCCCTGACCCTGGGCTTCGGCGGACACAGCACCACCGTGACTGTGACCGTGAAGCAGGCCGTCCTGCTGGAGGGGATCAGCCTGGTGAAGCCTGCGGACGGCTTCAACGTGAAGGTGGGGGACACCATCTACACCATGGTCAGCTTCCAGCCCAACGGCGCGCCTGAGTGCGCCATCGAGTGGCAGGTGGACGACCCCTCCATCGCCTCCGTGAAGGCCACCGCCGCCGACAAGACCGCCGTCTCCATCACCGGCCTGAAGGCGGGCACCACCACTCTGAAGGCTACCACCGCCCAGCCCGTCAACGGCCAGTACCTTACCACCTCGGTGACCCTGACGGTGTATGCCAGGGGGAGCGGCGCCGCGGCCACCGGCGTCTCCGTCACCGCCAAGGAGCTGGATATGGTGCCCGGCCAGCAGCTGCGGGTGCGCAGCTATGTGCTGCCCAGCACCGCCGACCAGCAGGTGGTGTGGTCCAGCCGCGACCCGGAGGTGGCCACCGTGGACCAGAACGGCGTCATCACCGCCATTGCCAACGGCGGCGCCGTCATCACCGTCTCCACCCCAGACGGGGCCTTCACCAACCGGATCAATGTGCGGGTGGTGGACAGCTACACCGGCAAGCCCATCTTCTTCACCGACGTGAAGGAGGGGGACTACTGCTATGACGCGGTGACCTGGGCCTACTGCCAGAACATGGCGGAGAGCGAGGACACCACCTTCTTCGGCGCGGCCACGCCCTGTACCCGGCTGGAGCTGGTGCTCTACCTGTGGCAGCTGATGGGCGGCCCGGAGCCGGAGGACATCTACGGCCCCTACTTCACCGACCTGCCCGCCCACCTGGACCGGCGCACCGAGCTGTGGGCCATCCAGTGGGCGGTGGAGAACGGCATCACCACCGGCACCTCCGCCACCACCTTCAGCCCCGACATGACGGTGACCCGCTCTCAGGCGGTGACCTTCCTCTACCGTCTGGCGGGCTCTCCCAGCGTGGGCGGCAGCGCCGGGTTCACCGACGTGCCCGCCGGAGACTGGTTTGCCGACGCCGCCGTGTGGGCGGTCAAGACCGGCCTGACCAACGGCACCGGGAACAACACCTTCACCCCCAACCGGGAGTGCTCCCGGGGCGAGATCCTCACCTTCCTGTACCGCAAGTTCGGCTGAACAGCCTGAAACAGAACACGTCCCCCGGGAGACAGCGCTCCCGGGGGACGTGTTTTTTACAGCGGGGGACGCAGGGCCATGACGTACACCTGGCAGGGGTTGTGCGCGTCCCACAGGGTGGGGAACACCTCAAACTCCTGAAAGCCCAGGCTGAGATAGAACTTGTTGGTGCGGTCGTAGATCTCATACCGGCCCATCTGCACGGTCTTGACCTGGAGGAAGGCGTAGCCGTGGTCCTCCGCATATTCCCTGGCCCGGTCAAAGAGGGCCCGGCCCAGGCCCCGCCGGTGGAAGGCGGGCATGATCCCCATCACCGCCAGCTCCGCAGTGGCCTTTCCCGTCTCCTTCAGGCAGAGGAAGCCCACCGGCTCCCCGTCCGCATAGCAGGCGAAAAAGGGCTGGTCCACGCTCTCCCGGATGTACTCCTCCCGGGACTCCTCAATGCCGAACCACTTCGGCAGGGATTCCAGTACCCTGCGGGCGATGCGCGCTTTCTCCTGCTTGTCCTGAACCAGTGCTACCATCTGCCCACCTCCTGAGGTTTTACTCATTATAATACTGGGCCTGGGCGTGCCACAAGGCGGAATAGGTGCCGCCCTCCTGGGCAACCAGGGCGTCGTGGGTGCCCTGCTGGACGATCTGCCCGCCCTCAAACACGGCGATCTCGTCGCAGAACTTGCAGGAGGACAGCCGGTGGCTGATGTAGACGGCGGTCCTGTCCTCCACAATGTCGTTGAGTCTGGAATAAATCTCTGCCTCGGCGATGGGGTCCAGAGCGGCGGTGGGCTCGTCCAGAATGAGGAAGGGGGCGTCCTTGTACAGCGCCCGGGCGATGGCGATCTTCTGGGCCTCGCCGCCGGAGATGTCCACGCCGTCCTCGTTCAGGTCCTTGTAGAGCCAGGTGTCCAGCCCCTTGGGCATGGCGGAGAGCCGCTCGCCGAACCCGGCGTCCTTCAGGCACTTCTCCGCCCGGGTCCGGTCATATTCCGCCGCGCCTGCCACGTTCTCGCCCAAAGGCAGGGCCAGCAGCTTGAAGTCCTGAAAGACCACGGAGAAGATGCGCATATAGTCGTCGTACCGGTACTTGCGGATGTCAATGCCGTTGAGCAGGATCTCCCCCTCGGTGGGGTCGTATAGGCGGCAGAGCAGCTTGATGAAGGTGGTCTTGCCGCTGCCGTTCCGGCCCACCACAGCCAGACGGCTGCCCACCCGGAACTTAATGTTGACGTGGCGCAGGGCCCACTGGTCGGTGTCCGGGTAGCGGAAGGACACGTCCCGGAACTCCACCTCGTATTTCCGGTCGGAGCGCTTCTCGGTGGTCAGGCTGCCCTGGTACATCCGGTTGGGAAGGTCCAGATACTCAAAATTGAGCTGCAGGAATTCTCCGTTGGCCCGGATTTGGCCCATGGTCTGCAGCAGGACGGACAGGCCCTGGAACAGCTGGGTGATGGCCCCCACATACTGGGTGATGTAGCCCACGCCGAAGGCCCCCGCCCAAGCCTTCAGGCACACAAAGGCGTACACCAGAGCGGTGAGCACCACGGTCACGCACTGGGACAGGGCGTTGAGCAGCCCCATGGGGCCCCGGGCGATGCGGCTGATGCGGGAGTCGGGGGCCAAGTTGTCGTTCTGGTCCAGATAGGGCTCGCAGATGTTCTCGTGCTGCTTGTAGATGCGCACGTCCGCAGCCCGGTTCCTGTCCATACCCACCATAGGGTAAAAGCTCAGAATGCGGTTGGCCAGGCGGACCGTTGCGGCGTAGTCGGTCCAGTAGCGGTTGGCCCGGTTGGCGCACAGGGGAGAGACCACGGCGGCCAGCAGCATCAGGCCCAGGATGGCAACAGCAGAG
>NZ_CALXEG010000025.1 GCF_944387275.1 uncultured Pseudoflavonifractor sp. | reverse complement strand
CCCGAACACGGCAGTTAAGCTCACCTGCGCCGAAAATACTTGGCTGGAGACGGCCCGGAAAGATAGGTAACGCCAACGCAAAGAGTTAGAAGCGGCAGACAGATGTCTGCCGCTTCTTTTTTGCTGTTTCCGCCAACACCGGAAACGGCTTTTTAGTTACATAATTCTTGTACTTATTATTACTTAAAAGAAAATATTACCGCTTGAACTGCGGATGGAATTTGTTATACTAAATCAGTCGGCATTAAAAGTACAGAAAAGAACGGGAATTAGAAGAAAATATGAAGATTGCCGACAGTTTTACCTGTACATCAGCATGAGAAAAATTCCGACAGAGCCGCAGAAGAAGCTGCCTGTCAGGCCGAAGGATTTCCATATAAGTCAGACTGTACCGCGTGCCTGGAACGGACATGGTTGTCCTCTCCGGGGATAGGGGGCCTTGACAGTGGTCAGGCCCAGAAGGTAGTCCACGCTGGTCTGGTAGAGCGCTGCCAGCTGGATCAACAGCTCCGGCGTGATGGCGATGGCGCCGTTTTCGTAAGCGCAGTAGGTCCGGCGGTTGAGATAGAGCATGTCAGCCACCTGCTGCTGCGTCCAATCTCGGCCTTCCCGCAGTGCGCGGATCGCAGGGAACATCATGGAAAATCACCTCGCTCATCGTATCGTTGACACAAGTGCGGACATAAGTTTTTGGCAGTATTTCTGCCATACGGTAACAGAATGCGGGCCGATGTCGTTATAAGAGTGTACAGGAAGCATGAGAAAAAACAGAAGAGGCAGACTGGAGGGCCTGCGGCAGACGTGCAGAGCGCCACGGGCCCCGGCAGCCTGTGAAAAAGCACAGGCTGAAACAATCCGTGCAGAACAGGAGGAAATAATATGAACGGAAGAAAAGGATTATCCCTGGTCCTGTCTGGAGCGATGATGGCGTCCATGCTGTCCCACCCCGCCATGGCGGCGGAACAGACAGCGCCTGAATTCCCCGACGCCGCCGGCAGCTGGGCCAGCGAGTCCATCGGCCGGTGGGGCGCCGCCGGCGTGGTGAACGGCGATGAGAACGGCAACTTCAATCCTACGGCCTCCCTCACCCGGGCCGAGCTGGCACAGATTTTTGTCAACATGTTCGGCCTGACCGAGAGAGCGCCCAACATCTACGCCGACCTTCAGGGCGGCGAGTGGTACGCCGACGCCATCCTCAAGTGTACTGCCGCCGGTATCATGCAGGGCGACGGCCTCAACGCCAACCCCATGGCCATGATCAGCCGCCAGGAGACCATGGTCATGTTTGGCCGGGCCATGGGCGTTATCCCTGCGGAGAACCCCAACCTGGGCGGATTTACCGATGGCGGGTCCGTGGCCGACTGGGCTGCCGGATATATGGCCCCTCTGGCTGAGATGGGCATCATCTCCGGCAGCGGCGACGGCAGCATCCAGCCCGGCGTCAATATCGACCGGGCCTCCACCATGGCTCTGCTGGACAAGGCCATCACCGTGTACATCAGCGAGCCCGGCGAATACAGCGTGAACAACCAGAAGGGCTTTGTGGTGGTGGCGGCCAACGGCGAGGTGAAGCTCACCGGCAAGACCGCCGGCGTAGTGGTGACCGCCGGCTGCGGTAACGGCACCGTGAAGCTCAGCGGCGTGATGGCGGATTCCGTGAAGGTTGACGGCACCGCCGCCGTGACCCTGGAGAGCGGCACCGAAGCGATGAACGTCAGCGTCAACAGCGCCGCCGCTGTTACCGTGGCCGCGGGCGCCAAGGCGGAGACCGTGGCGATTAACAACGCCGAGGCCCACCTGTCCAACGGGGGCACCATCACCACCCTGGAGGCCAACAGCGCCGCCGACGTGAAGAACACCGGCACCATCCACACACTGGAGGCCGGCGCCGCCGTCCGGGTGGACAACAGCGGCACCATCTCCAAGGCCGTCATCGAGTCCAGCGGCGTCATCCTGGATGGCCGCAAGCCCGCTGTCATTGACGTGGCCGACGGCGTGAAGAACCCCACCGACAGCAAGGGCAACGAGATCAAGGACAACACCAGCGGCGGCTCCGGCGGCGATTACAACCCGCCCAGCGTGGAGAACGTGAGCGGCGTTGTGGGCGTGAATCCGGTGGACCAGAGCGACGAGCCCATCACCGAGATGCCCACCATCACTGCCAGCGCCTACAAGACCCTGGCCACCGGCGTCATCACCATTGACCTGTCCAGCAGCGGCGTGGTGCCCATCCACGAGAACGCCCAGCACACCAAGGGCTCCTGGGTAGGCTTCGCCATCAAGGCCCCTGAGGGGGTGACCAGCGCCTACTACACCTTCGGTACCCAGGCCAGCGACACCGCCTCCAGCTCCGTGGAGCTGACCACCGGCGACCCCAATGTGGCCGGCGGCGCGGAGGGTGAGTACTATTTCGTGGCCTTTGTGAACGCCACCGCCCTGACCCCCAAGACCCACCTGACCATCGACTGGGACGGCGAAGGCGACGCCTATGCTCCCCAGAAGTACGAGATCAATCTGGCCTCCATTCAGACAAACGTAAAAAACCTGGAGAATGTTACAACTTCCCTGGATAAACTGCCCGAGGGCGTGAGCTCCAGCGAGACCGGCCTGGCCTGGGACGGCAGCACCGCCCTGGTGTCCAACGGCGGCAGCGGCGCCCTGACCCAGGAGCAGGTCAAGGGCATGGGCGGCGGCGGTGAGTACACCGTGTACTACGCCGTGCCCCAGGACGGCCTGAGCTTTGACAAGATCGTCCGCACGGTCAACGGCAAGAACACCGAGTGGGCCCTGTCCAGCGACACCGCCGCCGATGCCGGCGCGGGCTGGTGGACCAAGGACGACAACAGCTACTACTTCAAGTGGGGCGCTGTGTTTGCCCGGAAGAATGCCCAGGGCGTGTGGGAGCTGACCGACGGCGGCAAGTACGCCTACACCATCCGCTTCCTGAAGGACGACAACGTGGTGGCCGCCTACTCCTTCACCGTGGATCTGAGCGGCTATACCATCGGCCAGCCTGAGACGGTCACCGACGTGAAGGTGGCCACCAGCGGCTGGGTGGACGGCAGCAGCGACACCATCGCCCGTGACGAGGCCCACGAGCTGGACCTGAGCGGCCAGGTCTCCCTGACCCAGGCCGAGGTGAAGAGCCGCAACGGCGAACTGGTGGAGTACATCGGTGTGCCCACCCAGCAGCTGGGCGCGGCTGACACCGTGGTGCGGACCGTGTCCCGTCCCGGCGTGGAGGCGGTGGGCACCGCTACCATGACCTTTGCGGAGCTGAAGGGCGACAGCCGCATGGGTACCCTTACCGAGGACGACGGGTACACCTACTTCAAGTTCGGCACCGTGTTCGCCCAGGCCGAGGACGGCCTGTGGTCCGTGAAGGGCACCGGCGACTACACCGAGACCCTCACCTTCCTCCAGGACGGCGTGGCCATTGCCTCCTGCTCCTACACCCTCAAGACCGGCAACATCGTCATCTCCAACCAGCTGCCCGGCGCCATCACGGCCGCCCAGGCCCCTGTGTGGAGCGCTGAGACCGACAACAAGGACAACGTCAACGAGATGATGGCCGCCCTGTGGGCCGAGGGCCCCGCCGAGATCCAGGGCATCCCGGTCAGCAAGGTGTTCTCCTGGGATGACAGCACCCTGACCGTCCACAAGGACAACGTGACCGAGGGCATCCTGACCTGGATCACCACCCAGTGGGGCGGCACCAGCGTGCCTGTTGCCCTCACCATTGACGGCCAGTACACCGTTGCCGGCGACGCCAACTGGAGCGGCGCCGTGCTGGCCTGGGTGGACCTGAAGACCGTTGAGACCGGCTCCGTGACCGTGGAGCTGAGCAACGGCGGCACCACCACCCTGAACATTGCGGTGACCTCCTCCGCCGACTGAGCATGTCATCCCAAGAGCGCCGGGCATTTGCCCGGCGCTCTTTTTGCCGCCGGCTGGGAAAGCCCATTCCCTTCCCGGCCTGGCTGTGGTATCATATCCCGGAAGGACGTGAGACCATGCATTACCACCATATCAGCCGGGGGATATTCCTGGCCCGGCCCAACCGGTTTATCGCCCATGTGGCCCTGGAGGGCCAGGAGAAAACCGGAGATTTTGTAATATGCCACGTAAAAAATACAGGGCGTTGTCGGGAACTGCTGGTTCCCGGCACCACAGTCTACCTGGAGAAGAGCACCAACCCGGCCCGTAAGACCGCCTATGACCTGATCGCAGTGGAGAAGGGCAGCGCGGAGGGCGGAGCGGGGACCCTCATCAATATGGACGCCCAGGCCCCCAACCAGGTGTTCGCCCAGTGGGCGAGGTCGGGGGCGTTTCGGGACGGGCTGACCCTGCTCCAGGGAGAGAAAACGTGGGGGAATTCCCGGTTTGATTTCTACTATGAGTATTCGGAAAACGGGGAGAGCCGCCGGGGTTTTGTGGAGGTGAAGGGGGTCACCCTGGAGCGGGACGGGGCGGTCTACTTTCCCGACGCCCCCACTGAGCGGGGCGTGAAGCATCTGGAGGAGCTGATGGCCTGTAAGGCCGCCGGGTACGAGGCGGCGGTGTGCTTTGTCATCCAGATGGAGCGGGCGGACTTTTTCTCCCCCAACGACCTGACCCACCCCGCCTTTGGGGACGCGCTCCGCCGGGCCAGGGCGGCGGGGGTGGAGATCCTGGCCCACACCTGCCGTGTGACGCCGGACAGCCTGACCATGGCGGAGGCGGTGGAGGTGCGGCTGTAGGCGCAGGAGTGCCGGGCCTCACGGCTGAAAGAGGACCGTTTTTGACGGAAATCCTGCTTCTCTATTCGGCTGGCCCGGCCTGGCGTCCGGAGAGATGCAAACAAAACGCGATGATATTTTTGAAATAGAAAAATAAAGATATGGAAAGTTGATTTTGTAAGAAATTGCAGGCATAAGGCTCATTTGATCAAATACTTTATCATATTAAACGAAATGAAAGTTTCGGATTGACAACTTTCAAAAACGGGATTAAAATCAACCCATCAAAGCAAGGGCGCTGAGGATACGAAGTATTCTTAGCGCCTCTTTCTTTTACGCAAGGGGGCGTACTCAGTGTGTGGAGTACGCCCCCTTAAACTATTTTTAGAGGAGGAGAGTCTATGTATTCTTCGGTCAACACGATCTGGGTGCTTGTGGGCGCTGCGCTGGTGTTCTTCATGCAGGCGGGCTTCGCGCTGTGCGAGGCGGGCTTCACCCGGGCCAAGAACACCGGCAACATCCTGATGAAAAACCTGATGGACTTCTGCATCGGCACACCGGTCTTCTGGCTGCTGGGCTTTGGCCTGATGTTCGGCGGCGCCGGGGCCCTCATCGGCGGCTTTGACCCCCTGGTGCGGGGCGATTACAGCGCCATCCTGCCCGAGGGCGTGCCCCTGATGGCCTTCTTCATCTTCCAGACCGTGTTCTGCGCCACCTCGGCCACCATCGTGTCCGGCGCCATGGCGGAGCGGACGAAATTCATCTCCTACTGCATCTACTCCCTGATCATCTCTGCTGTGATCTATCCGGTCTCCGGCCACTGGATCTGGGGCGGAGGCTGGCTGTCCCAGCTGGGCTTCCACGATTTTGCCGGCTCCACCGCCGTGCACATGGTGGGCGGCATCGCGGCGCTGGTGGGCGCCAAGCTGCTGGGGCCCCGCATCGGCAAGTATGACAAGGACGGCAAGCCCCGGGCCATCCTGGGCCACAACCTCTCCATCGCAGCCCTGGGCGTGTTCATCCTCTGGTTCTGCTGGTTCGGCTTCAACGGCTGCTCCACGGTGTCCATGACCGGGGACGACACCCTGGTGTCCGCGGGCACTATCTTCGTCACCACCAACATGGCGGCGGCGGTGGCCTGCGTCACCACCATGATCTTCACCTGGGTCCGCTTCAAGAAGCCCGACGTGTCCATGACCTTCAACGCGGCCCTGGGCGGCCTGGTGGCTGTGACCGCGGGCTGTGATATGGTGTCCGTGTTCGGGGCTGCCGTCATCGGCATCTGCGCCGGCATCGTGCTGCCCCTGGCGGTGGAGTTCTTCGACAAGGTGGTCAAGATCGACGACCCGGTGGGCGCCATCTCCGTCCACGGCGTCTGTGGCATGATGGGCACCCTGCTGACCGGTCTGCTGGCAGTGGACGGCGGCCTGTTCTACGGCGGCGGCCCCAAGTTCTTCCTGACCCAGTGCCTGGGCGTGGTGTCCGTGGCGGCCTGGGTGGCCGTGACCATGACCATCGTGTTCACGGTGCTCAAGCACACCATCGGCCTGCGTGTCACGGCTCAGGAGGAGCTGGACGGCCTGGATATCCACGAGCACGGCCTGCCCACCGCCTACGCCGATTTCAGCCAGACCACCAGCATGACCGCCGTGGCGGGGGAGAACGCCTATCCCAAGGCCGTGGCGGAAGGGCACATCGGCCTGGACGAGGCCGTACCGGTGCAGGTATCCTCCGCGCCTGCTGCGCCCGCGTCTGACGTGCTCCTGTCCAAGGTGACCATCATATGCAGCCAGAGCAAGTTCGAGGCGCTGAAGGACGCCATGAGCGAGATCGGCGTGACCGGAATGACGGTGAGCCAGGTCCTGGGCTGCGGCATCCAGAAGGGCCGGACCGAGTATTACCGGGGCGTGCCCATGTCCATCAACCTGCTGCCCAAGGTCCAGGTGGACATCGTGGTGTCCAGAGTGCCTGTCTACCAGGTGGTGAATACGGCCAGAAAGACCCTGTACACCGGCCACGTGGGCGACGGCAAGATCTTTGTCTACCGGGTGGAGGACGTGGTGAAGGTCCGCACCGGTGAGCACGGCTACGACGCCCTCCAGGGGGAGGAGTAAAACAACTGCGGTACCGCAGATCAAGATAAAAACCGGCAGGGTCTCCTCTCAGCGGGGGAGATCCTGCCGGTTTTCAGATGATTTGGACAAAAAACAGGGGAAAGGGGGACGGAATAGGCCGTTGGACTTGCACAGGAGGCGGCCGCGTTGTATAATAAAAATTCATCCAATACAGAATAGAGCGGGAGGAACAGGCCATGCAGCCTGAGCTGGAGATCATAACAAAAGAAATCCCGGCCAAAGGGAAGGGATATATGTGGATCCGCCGGTGCTGGCCCGACCAGGTGGACGGCCTGATCCGTCAGGGGGCCCGGAGCCTGCTGCGAGAGGGCGCCACGGAGATATACGCCGCGTCTCTGGACCCGGCGGCGCCCCTGGCCGAGGGCAGCGGAGACGGCTACCGGCTGGAGTTCCGCCACGATATGCTCCGCCTGGAGCGGCCCCTGGACAGGACCTGCCCCCCGCCCGAGGGAAAGCTGACCCTGGAGCCCCTGAGCCGGGAGAAGGTGGGCCAGTGGCTGACCCTGTACAACGAGTGCTTCTTCGACGTGCCCAACTCCGCCTCCTGCGGCCGCACGGACCTGGAGCGCATCCAGGCCGAGGGCAGCCGCTGCGGCCTGGCCATGCTGGACGGGGTGCCGGTGGGGGTCTACCTGCTGGGCTTCCAGGAGGCCGACCCGGAGATCGAGGGCATGGGCCTGTGCAAGGACTTCCGGGGCAGGGGTCTGGGCCGGGAGCTGCTGTGCTCCGTCATGGCCCTCCTGGCGGGAGAGGGCTTCGGCCGGACCTGGCTGAAGGTCTCCACCGCCAACGCTCTGGCCTATGACCTGTACCGGTCGGCCGGATTTGTCCAGACCCGGCTGATCTCCCACTGGTATCAGGTGATCTCCGAGGGGGATCTGCTGGCCTGAGGCCGGCGAGATGCAGAGAGAAATAAGGTGAGTGTGTGAATCGGACGATTGTGGCCCTGGGAGACGGGAACACCCGTTACTTCCTGGGAGATGAGGGAAAATGCGGCCCCATCGAGCAGGCCTGGCCCGCCCAGATGGAGGCCATTCTGGCTGCGCTGGGGGCCAAGGCCGCAGTGCGGAACGAGGGGGTGCCCGGCGAGACGGCGGCGGACGCCCGGGAGACCTTTGCGGCCCGGAGCGCGGGGGCCAGGCTGTGCGTCCTGGGCTTCGGCATGGAGGATATCCGGCGGCCCGGGCGGACCATGGCGGCCTATCTGGGCGAGATGGCGGACATGTTCCGCCAGGCCAAGTCCCAGGGGACCGGGGTCATCACCCTGGGCATTCCCTGGTTTGACAAGGATTACGCCGGAGAGCTGGTCCAGAGCCGGCTGCCCAAGTGGAACGACGGCCTGAGCCGGCTGTGCGACGAGCGGAGCGTGCCCTTTGTGGACCTGTACCGGGCCCTGCGGGATGATCCGGACCGCTGGTACGGCGAGCGGAAGCTGCCCCGGCACAACCTGTCCGCAGCCGGAGAGCGGAAGGTGGCCGAGCTGGTGCTCCCCCTGGCCCTGCGCATGCTGCGGTAGGTCAGGAGAAAAGCAGCGGAACCAGGTTCCGGGCGGCGCCCCACAGCAGAAGAACAGCCACCATACCCCATACCAGGGCGGATTCCCCTCTGCTGAGGGCGGACCGCCCGCTTTTTACGTACCGGGCCGACTGCCGGACCAGCAGCGCCGCCAGGACGGGCAGCAGGAGCAGCAGCACCGGATTGGCGGCCCAGGCGGCGGCAAAGTCCAGCCTCAGCAGGGCCAGGCACATCCGGGTGACCCCGCAGCCGGGGCACAGCAGGCCGGTGATGGCGTGGAAGGGACAGGGGAGGGACAGCCCGCTCCGCCCCGCAAAAACAGCATAGGCGAGCCCGATCCCCAGGATCAGGCCCGCCCGCAGGAGAAGCCGCTTCAGGCGGCCTTTGACCTCAGAAGTCATTCCCGTTGAAAGAGTACTTGTTCAGCTCGCTCTGGATGAGGGCGAAGGTGATGATGCTCAGTCCGAAGAGGGACAGGACCAGGTAGACAATGGCCAGGCTGCCGGTGGGGACGCCCCGCTGGGCCCGGGCCATGTCCAGCTTTTCGCCCATCTTGTAGGCCCAGTAGATGCTGTAAATGCCGCAGGTGATCAGGGTGAACACCAGGGCCATGCCGCCGCTGGTGCGGCCCATGCCGGTGACCTCGGTGGAGTCGTCGGTGAGGCAGACCATCCAGTACAGGCCGTAGATACCACAGGTGATGATGGTAAGGACGATGCAGAGGGCAACATTGCGCTGATGCATAAGCTCTCCTCCGTTCAGATTGGTTTCTGAATTTCAGTATAGAGGATGCCGGAACGAAATGCAATTAAGAAATCCTTAAAAGAGGGAAATGGATTCATGAAAAAGATCTTGCTTCTCACCACCGGAGGCACCATTGCCTCCCGGCCCACAGCGGAGGGCCTGGCCCCGGGGCTGGACGGCGGCGGCCTGGCCAGGCGGCTGTACGGCCTGGCGGACAATTACGACCTCACCATCCGGGATCTGCTGAGTATGGACTCATCCAACATCCAGCCGGAGGAGTGGCAGGTCATCGCCCGGGCGGTGTACGAGAGCCGGGGGGATTTTGACGGCATCGTCATCACCCACGGCACCGACACCATGGCCTACACCGCCTCAGTGCTCTCCTTTATGCTCCGGGGTATTGAGGTTCCCGTGGTGCTCACCGGCTCCCAGCTGCCCATCGAGCACCCCCTCACCGACGGACTGGAGAACCTGCGCACCGCCTTTGCCATGGCGGCCAGCGGGGTGGGGGGCATATTCGTGGCCTTTGACCGGAAGGTGATCCTGGGCTGCCGGGCGGTCAAGACCCGCACCACCGGCTTCGACGCCTTTGAGAGCGTCAACTGGCCGCTGGCCGCCCAGATCAGCGCCGCCGGGCTGCTCCTGCGGCCTGAGGCGCTGCCCGTCCCCAGCGGGGAGCCCTGCGCCCTGCGGGACGCCCTGTGCCGGGACGTGTTCCTCATCAAGCTGACCCCCGGCCTGAACCCGGAGATCTTCGACATGCTCCTGTCCATGCACTACCGGGGCGTGGTCATCGAGGCCTTCGGCGCCGGCGGGCTCCACTTCATCCGCCGGGACCTGATCTCCAAGCTCCACGCCGCCGTCCAGGCGGGGATGGCGGTGGTGGTGTGCTCCCAGTGCCTCTATGAGCGCAGCGACTTCTCCCTCTACCAGGCCGGGCAGAAGGCCCTGTCCGAGGGGGTCATCCAGGGCTATGACATGACCACCGAGGCCGCCGTCACCAAGCTCATGTGGTCCCTGGGCCAGACCGGCGACCCGGAGCAGGTGCGGGCCCTCTTCGCCCGCAGCCTCTGCGGCGAGGTGACCGTGGACAAGGGCATCTGAAACAAGGCAATAAAAGGCCGGCGGCGCAGATACTGCGCCGCCGGCCTTCTGCATGTTCGGGGACATAAAAGGGCGTTATTCCTGGCCTTCTTCCTCCTCACGGAGGTTTTCCAGGGCCACCCGTGTGGCCTCAATCACAAAGGCAGAAAAGGTGACATCTGTTCCCCGGATAGCCTCCTCGACCTGCTCTATAATGTCATTGGGAAAGCGTACATTCTTCTGTGTGGTTTTGGGAACGGCTGGGAGTTTAAATTTTTTTGCCATGGAGTATCACCAACTACACAATTTGTACTTTACATTGTGTAGCACTTTGTATATTATTTATGCATAACGATTTGATATTAAAAAGTATAGCGGATGTGAGAAGAATGAAACAGCTGGACATGATTCTAGCGAATATGATTCGCAGCGGCAAGGTAACAGTGGAAATCCCGGGGATAGAGCATATTGAAGCAGCGATGCAGGAAGAGAGCCGGCAGATGCTGTGGGAGATAGCGGGGATCGTGTTCAGCGACGAGATGGAGGACGGGGAAAAGATTGCCTGTCTGCGTGAGATGCTGGAACCATAGAAGAAAAGATGAAAGAGGAGGCCGCGGTTATCAACCGCGGCCTCCTCTTTTGTGGAAAACATCACATCTCCCGCCGGCCCTCCAGAGCACGCATCAGGGTGGCGTCGTCGGCATACTCCAGGTGGCTGCCCACCGGGATGCCGTAGGCCAGACGGGTGACCTTCACCTGGAAGGGCTTCAAAAGCCGGGAGAGGTACATGGCGGTGGCCTCGCCCTCGGTGTCCGGGTTGGTGGCCATGATGACCTCCTTCACCTCGCCGCTGCCCACCCGCTCCACCAGGGATTTGATGTGCAGGTCGTCGGGCCCCACGTGGTTCATGGGGGAGATGACCCCGTGGAGCACGTGGTAGAGGCCGTTATACTCCCGGCTGCGCTCCATGGCGATGACGTCCTTGGGGTCGGCCACCACGCACACCGTGGACCGGTCCCGCTTGGGGCTCTGGCAGATGGGGCAGGGCCCCTCGCCCTCGGTCAGGTTCTGGCACACGGGGCAGAAGGAGATGGCTCGCTTGGCGTCGGTGATGGCCTGGGCAAAGGCGGCGGCGTCCTCGTCGGGCAGGGAGAGTATATAGAAGGCCAGCCGCTGGGCGCTCTTGTGGCCGATGCCGGGCAGCTTGTGGAACTGCTCCACCAGCTTCTCCAGGGCGGGGGGAAAGTACTGCATGGAAAATCCTCCAAAATATTCGAAATCACATACCGGCGGCGCGCAGGGCCTCCACGGCGGCGGCGGGGTCGGGCTTGCCGAACACGGCGGAGCCGGCCACCAGCACGTTGGCCCCCGCCTTCACGGCCAGGGGAGCGGTGGCGGGGTCGATGCCGCCGTCCACCTCCAGGTGGCAGCCCGGGCAGTAGCGCTCAATATAGCCCCGGATGGCCTCCAGCTTGGGCAGCATGTCGGCCATAAAGGCCTGACCGCCGAAACCGGGTTCCACCGTCATGACCAGGATCAAGTCCAGGCCCCGCTCCAGATAGGGGATCACCGCCTCAGCGCCGGTGATGGGGCGCAGGACGATGCCCTTCTTCACGCCGTTCTCCTCCATCCGGTCCAGCGCCCGGTGGATGGCGGGGGGCAGGTCGGCCTCCAGATGGACGGAGAGCAGGTCGGCGCCCGCCTTGGCAAAGGCGTCGATGTACCGCTCCGGCTTCTCGATCATCAGGTGCACGTCCAGAAACTTGTCCGTACAGGCCCGCAGGGACTTGACCACCGGCACGCCGATGGTGATGTTGGGCACGAACATGCCGTCCATCACGTCCACGTGGAGCCAGTCGGCGTTGGGAACCCGCTCAATGTCACGCTGGAGATTGGCAAAATCCGCTGAGAGCAGCGAGGGTGCAATTTTAATCATACTTAAACCTCCGCTTTAACAGAAATTGAAAAATTTCCTGTATGATGCATTCAGTGGGGCAAGGGTCCCCGCCGCACCCGGGGCCGGTCCGGCACATAGGATGGCACAGCGGAATCGCTCCCAGCCGGCGGCGGCTTCCCCCCGCTCTGCTCCCACGGCCCGGCGGTCCGGCCGGGGGAACAACCGCTTTCAGATAGCCGTCCGGCGGGCTCTGCCCGCCGGACGGCAGCAGGATCAGGGGGGATCAGTCGTAAAAGTCGCCGGTGTTGACCTCCCGGGCGTCGTACCCGGCGGAGCGCATGGCGGTGAGGATGGTGCGCTTGTGGGTGTGGCCGAAGGCCTCCAGCGTCACCCGCAGCTCCACGCCGCTCTGGCGGTTGATGTTGACGAACTGGTTGTGCTCCAGCTTGATGATGTTGCCGTTCTCACGGGAGATGATCTCGGCCACCCGCAGCAGCTCGCCGGGCCGGTCGGGCAGCTGGACGGAGAAGGTGAACACGCGGCCCCGGTTGATGAGGCCGTGCTGCACCAGGCTGGCCACGGTGATCACGTCCATGTTGCCGCCGGAGAGCACGCAGACCACGTTCTTGCCCCTGCAGTCCAGGTGGCTGAGGGCGGCGATGGGCAGCAGGCCGGAGTTCTCCACGATCATCTTGTGCTTTTCGATCATGTCCAGGAAGGCGTCCACCAGCTCCACGTCGTCGATGGTGATGATGTCGTCAATATTCTGCTGGATATAGGGGAAAATGAGGTCGCCGGGGGTTTTCACAGCCACGCCGTCAGCGATGGTCTCCACGTGGTCCAGCGTGACCACATGGCCCGCCTCCACGCTGGCCTTCATGGACGCGGCGCCGGTGGGCTCCACGCCGATGACCTTCACGTTGGGGTTGAGCAGCTTGGCCAGGGTGGACACGCCCGCCGCCAGGCCGCCGCCGCCGATGGGCACCAGGATCACGTCCACATCGGGCAGGCTCTGGAAGATCTCATAGGCAATGGTGCCCTGACCGGTGGCCACCGCCAGGTCGTTGAAGGGGGGCACGTAGGTCAGGCCCCGCTCCTCCACCAGCTGCTGGGCCAGAGCGGCGGCGTCGTCAAAGGTCTCGCCGTGGAGCACCACCTCGGCGCCGTAGTCCTTGGTGTTGTTCACCTTCACCAGGGGGGTGGTGGTGGGCATGACGATGGTGGCCTTGACGCCCGCGGCCTGGGCCGCGTAGGCCACGCCCTGGGCGTGGTTGCCCGCCGAGGCGGTGACCAGACCTCTGGCCTTCTCCTCCTCGGACAGGGTGGACAGCTTGAAGTAGGCGCCGCGGATCTTGTACGCGCCGGTGACCTGCATGTTCTCCGGCTTCAGATACACATTGTTGCCCGAGGC
Organism: uncultured Pseudoflavonifractor sp.; assembly: GCF_944387275.1. Classification (GTDB taxonomy): domain Bacteria; phylum Bacillota; class Clostridia; order Oscillospirales; family Oscillospiraceae; genus Pseudoflavonifractor; species Pseudoflavonifractor intestinihominis. The sequence continues at coordinate 30,749 of NZ_CALXEG010000025.1, read as the reverse complement.
CTTGGACAGGGCCGTGCTGGGGACAAGCCCCGTGTTGGTGATGACGCCCGAGAGTACATTGCGGGCGGCTTTGAAATCTTCCAATGTCATCATGGTGAAAACCCCTTTGCTGGGGATCGGCCGGTCAGGTCATCCCTTTGAATATAGATAACCATTATTCTAATGAATTTAAGTGCTAAAGTCAACGTGTTCTTGACACCCTCTGATAGGGGGGGTACAATAAACTGGAAATGGAATACCCATCAGGGACATATACCGGGCAAAGAAGGGCCCGGGCAGTCCTCCGGCCGGGATGCCGGAGCGGACATATCAGCGCGGAAAGATCCGGTCAATCTCTTTGACCGGCCTGAAACAGAGCTTTTTTGCCCCCGATTTTGGCGAAAAGCGCGGCTGCCCTGTTGCCAAGGGCATGGAGGAGATTATGACAAAAAAAGTGAAACGCTCAGTGGCGCCCTTTTACCTGGTGGCCGCCCTGTGGCTGGCCTGGGCGCTGCTGCTGCCCCTGTACCGGCCGCTGGACTACGTGCTGGCCGCGGTGGCGTCGGTGGTGGCCTTTATCATCGGCAAGGCCATCTGGCCTGACAAGACCTATCAGATCGCGGACCCGGAGGCGGAGAAGAAGGCGACGGAGAAGAAAGAGCCTCCCAAGAAGGAGCAGGCCCAGACTCCGCCGGAGCCCAAGGCGGAGCGGCAGTCCACCGGCGACCCGGAGCTGGACGGCCTGCTCAAGCAGCGGGACATGGCCCTGTCCGAGATGCGCCGCCTCAACGACTCCATCCAGGACGAGAAGCTCTCCGCCCAGATCGACCACCTGGAGGCCACCACCAAGAAGATCTTTGATCTGGTGGTGGAGAAGCCGGCCAAGAAGAGCCAGATCAGCCGCTTCATGAACTACTACCTGCCCACCACCCTCAAGCTGCTCAACGCCTACGACCGGATGGACGCCGCCGGCGTGTCGGGCACCAACATCGACGGCACCATGGGCCGGATCGAGCAGAGCATGGACACGGTGGTGTCCGCCTTTGACCGCCAGCTGGACGCCCTCTTTGGGGACGAGGCGCTGGACATCTCCACTGATATTACCGTACTGGAAAATCTGCTGGCCCAGGAGGGGCTGAGCGGGGACCAGATGACGGCCCAGTCATAAACAACGAGGAAAGGATGAATCCCTATGACCGACAAGATCGATATGACCCCCGAGCTGACCCTGGACCCCACCGGCGCGGCCCAGGCCGCCCAGGCTGAGACTGTGCTCCGCACGCCGGAAGCCCCCACCCTGACTCTGGAGCCCACCCTGGGCGCCGAGGAGACCGCAGCTGCCCAGGCCCAGCGGGACGCCAACGCGGTGAAGATCGACGAGAGCATGCTCACCGAGGCCGAGCGGAAGATGGTGGACGACTTCTCCCAGAAGATCGACATCACCGACTCCAACGTGGTCCTCCAGTACGGCGCCGCCGCCCAGAAGAACGTGGCCTCCTTCTCGGAGAATACCCTCAACTCGGTGCGCACCAAGGACCTGGGCGAGGTGGGGCAGGCCCTCAGCTCCCTGGTGGTCCAGCTCAAGGGCTTCAATGTGGAGGAGAAGAAGGGCATCATGGGCTTCTTCCAGCGCAAGCGCAACGAGCTGGAGGAGATGAAGGTGGCCTACTCCAAGGCCGAGACCAACGTGGACAAGATCGTCCAGATTCTGGAGGGCCACCAGGTCACCCTGATGAAGGACATCGCCATGCTGGACCAGATGTACGACCTGAACACCAAGTACTACAAGGAGCTGACGATGTACATCATCGCCGGCAAGAAGAAGCTGCAGGCCGTCCGCACCGGCGAGCTGGAGGAGCTGCGCAAGAAGGCCGCCGCCACCGGCGCCCAGGAGGACGCCCAGGCCTACAACGACCTGGCCAACATGTGCAACCGCTTTGAGAAGAAGATCCACGACCTGGAGCTCACCCGTATGATCTCCATTCAGATGGGCCCCCAGACCCGGCTCATCCAGAACAACGACACCCTGATGCTGGAGAAGATCCAGTCCTCCCTGGTGAACACCATCCCCCTGTGGAAGAGCCAGATGGTGCTGGCCCTGGGCCTGGAGCACTCCCGTCAGGCCACCGCCGCCCAGAGCGCGGTGACCAATATGACCAACGAGCTGCTCCAGAAGAACGCGGACATGCTGAAGATGGGCACCATTGAGACCGCCAAGGAGGCCGAGCGCAGCGTGGTGGACATCCAGACCCTCCAGCACACCAACCAGCAGCTCATCTCTACCCTGGATGAGGTCATGAAGATCCAGCAGGAGGGCGCCCAGAAGCGCCGCGAGGCCGAGGTGGAGCTGGGCCGCATCGAAGGCGAACTCAAGCAGAAGCTGCTGGAGCTGCGGGGCTGATTCCCCAAAAACAGAACGCGGGACGGGATGAGTCCGTCCCATAGACCGACAGTGCTCCCGAGCGGGCGCAAAGGCAGCCCCCGGAGCGGAGGGACATAATGAAGATTTTTCAGAAAACCGGCGTGGCGGTGCTAGTGATGTGCATCGCCATTGCGGCGGCGGTGGGTATCGGCCTGTGGCGTCAACCGGCAGCCGCAGTGGGCAGCCAGACCGGGTCCCTGGACACCGGGCTGGATACCACCTATTACGCCAAATTCGTGGACGACAGGGCGGACCTGTTGTCAAGCAATGCGGAGGAGACCATCGCCCTCTACAACGCCAACTGGGATGACCGGTACAACAGCGTGGTGGGCGTGGTGACCATGGAGTCTGTGCCCTCCGACGTGCAGACCGTAGACGACTTTGCCGACTACGCCTATGAGCTGGGCTCGGGCCTGGGCCTGGGCGAGGGAGACGCGGTGCTGGTCCTCACGGTGGCAGAGGGAGGCTACTATCTGGCCACCGGCGACGACTTCGCCACCATGCTGCCCGACAGCCGGGTGGACGCATTCCTGGAGGAATACCTGGCCGGTGATTTCTACGCCGGCAGGTACGAGGCGGCTGTACTCAGCCTTTACAGCGGCCTCAACGACCTCTACTACACCAATTTCGGTGTGGGCAATGACGCTCTGCCTGACAGCCCCGGCTATACCGGCTATTCCTATGGGTATGCCTACAGATGGGTGGTCTGGCTGGTGATTTTGCTGATTGTGCTGGTGGTCATCCTCAGCGCGGTGGACCGCTCCCGGTACAACGCATACCGGGCCCGGTACTACGGCGTGGCCACGCCGCCCTATGTGTTCCGGCCCATCCTCTTCTGGCACCGGCCCGGCTCCTACTGGTACCGGCGGCACTGGCACCGTCCGCCTCCTCCGCCGCCTCCCGGAGGACCCAGAGGCCCCGGCGGTCCCGGACGTCCCGGCGGCGGTAATCCGGGCGGCTTCGGCGGCGTGGGCAACCGTGGCCCCAGAGGGGGCGGCACCTTCGGCGGCCGTCCCTCCGGCGGCAGACCCGGCGGCTTTGGCGGCGGCGCCAGCAGAGGCGGCGGCTCCTTCCGGGGCGGCGGCTTTGGCGGTTCCCGCGGGGGCGGGTCCTTCGGTGGAAGCCGGGGCGGCTTCGGCGGCGGCTCCCGGGGCGGCGGTTCCTTTGGCGGCGGACGGGGCGGCGGGTCCTTCGGCGGCCGCCGGTAACACGACGGACACGGCTCACAAAAAAACAGACCATACAAGCGCGTCCCCTGTGCAGGCTGACCGGCCTGGGCAGGGGACGTTTTTTTCCGTCCCGCAGGATTACACAAGTTTTACACAAGCTTCACCCAATCCGCATGGATAAGCCGAAAGGCGGGTGCTAAACTCTTCCCTGCGTAAAGCGGCGGCTCCCTGTTGGGAACCGCCTGGGTCCGATGCAGCCCCGGACGGAATATATTCAGCCGGGGCGGGAAGTCGCTGCGGCATCAGGGCCCAATCTCGACAGAAGGAGAATCCAGATGAACTTGTGTGCGAAGCGAATTGGTTCCCTGGCGCTGGCAGTGCTGCTGGCGGTCCAGACGCTGGGAACAGTGCCCGCCTCTGCCGCCGACACGGCGGAGGAGACAGAGACACCCAAGGTGGTGGCCGACTGGAAGTTTGACCAGGCGCACACCACCGGCAGTATTGCCGACGGCAGCCTGATCGTTGAGGACCAGAGCGGCAACGACAACGACCTGAGAATGGAGACCTATGGACAGGAGAACTGGGAGGATTACCTCTCCTTCTCCGACGACAGCATGACCGGCCAGGGCGGCAGCATGGTCTTTGACGGCGACAACAGCGCCAAGACCGGCGCCGACTTCATCACTGTGGACGGCGCGGCCATCAACAGCGAGGAGTTTACCGATGGTTACACCATGGAGTTCCTCTACTACTTCCCCGAGGACTGGACCGCCGCCGACCAGTGGATGAGCCTCATTGGCCGTCAGGGCGCGGGCGGCGGCAACCCGGAGGGGGAGCAGGGCACCATGTACGCCTCCATCTCCAACTGCAAGGAGATCCAGTTCATCACCGGCAACGCCGACGGCGACCACTACATGTCCTCCGCCGCCTGGTCGGTGTCCATGGACGAGGGCGGCGTGTGGTACCACATCGCCATCGTCTCCGACGGACACGAGATCGCCACCTATGTCAACGGCTGCGAGGCCTTCCGGGACTATGTGTCCGACGAGATGGTGGGCATGTACGCCGACCCGGCGGACGGCCGGTTCCGGGTGGGCTCCTCCTGGTGGGACGGCCTGGACAAGTTCCTCCAGGGCAGCCTGCAGGAGATCCGCATCTCCGGCCAGCCGCTGGACAAGGACCAGTGGCTTGTCCCCAATCCGGAGGATTATGTGGAAAACTTCGGCAGCAACGACACCTACACCCTGCGCAATGAGGACAACTACAACATCGTCCTCATCCCCGACACCCAGAACACGGTGGAGTACTGCCCCGACGTGATGGACACCGCCATCGACCAGCTCATCGACACCGCCGACGAGCTGAACGTGGCCGGCGTCATCCACCTGGGCGACGTGGTGGACGACAACAACGACGACGCCCAGTATGTCAGCGCCCGGGACGCCTTCTACCGCCTGCCCGACGCGGGCATCAAGTTCCTGGTGCAGATGGGCAACCACGACGGCTGGAGCAGCGGCATCCACAACTACTACAACAGCTTCTCCGGCAAGAGCACCGCCTGGACCCGCCGCACCGGCTGGTACCTGACTCAGTCCCCCAACGGCGACGGCAACAGCTCCTACATGTTCCTGCGGGCGGGCAGCTACAACTACCTGGTGATCTCCCTGTCCTGCACGGGCAGCGGCTCGGGCGCCAACAACAACACAGGCTGGAACAGCGCCGACGAGGCCTGGCTCCGCTACGTGCTGGAGGAGTACCCCGACTGCCCCACCATCGTCACCACCCATGACCTGCAGAACTGCTCCGACACCCAGCCCAGCGCCATCAAGCTCAGCGCCCAGGGCAGCAAGCTGTGGGATATCGTCAAGGACTACGACCAGGTCTTTATGCTGGTGGGCGGCCACAGCCACGGCTCCGGCATGGAGGAGCTGACCAACACCAACGGCAACAAGGTCATCTCCATCCTCACCGACCTGCAGTTTGCCTACAACGGCGGCAACGGCTGGTTCCGCTACCTGGAGTTTGACGAGAGTGCGGACAAGATCTACTACTCGGTCTACTCCCCCTACGCCGCTTCGCTGGACGAGAGCGAGAAGAGCTTTTTTGACGTGAACTTCCTCACCGGCCCGGGCAATGAGGGAGAGATCGACCTGGATTTTGAGACCCGCTTCCCCGGCATGGCCAGGGAGGAGCAGGAGACCCAGACCGAAGGCCAGTGGATGACCGGCGAGTACCACACCCACACCGGCCAGTCCAAGGACGCCACCTCCGCCTTCATGTCCCTGACCAACGTGCTGGCCGCCGCCTTCCGCAACCAGGACGTGCTCCAGGATGAGGCCAACAGCGCCGCCCGGTTTGACAACATCCAGAACGGCGACGCCTTCGACTTCCTGGGCCTGGCCGACCACCTGCGCCAGTCCTACAACGGCGTGGACGGCCAGGGCAACGGCCAGTACAACACCGCCTTCTATGTGGCCCTCCAGACCCAGATCCGGGAGATCGAGAAGCTGCAGGTGAAGGGCGAGTACACCGACAAGCTGCTCAACACCGGCTTCGAGTGGGACATGCCCGGTCTGGACCACGCCAGCGTGGGCATCCTGGACGAGGACGGCAACGCCTCCATCTCCGGCATCCACGCCTTTGAGTGGCTGTACGCCAGCCAGGGCTCCGGCGACGACCCCACCAGCCTCTTTAACCTGGATGAGAAGTCCGACGACATGGACGAGCAGGCGGTCTACGGCGACCGCCAGAACGACGGCCAGGCCGAGACCGCCTATGACGCGGTGGCCTGGCTGGAGGAGAACTACCCCGGCAGCTACGCCCTGCCCAACCACCCCTCCCGCCACAACGGCGGCAGCGGCGAGGTGACCATTGAGAACCTGCGCCGTCTCAATGACGCCGCCCCCAGCGTGGTCTTCGGCTTTGAGGGCATGCCGGGCAACCAGATGTCGGGCAGCGGCCGCTGCGAGCTGCCCGCCGGCGCCATTCGCAACGGTGCCGACGAGATGATCGCCGTCACCGGCGGCGTGTGGGACGCCCTGCTCTCCGAGGGCCGCAGGTTCTACAACTTCGCCAACTCCGACTTCCACTTCAAGGTCAGCGCCGACGAGAACTACTCCAGCGGCTACTGGGCCAGCGAGTACTCCGCCAACCAGGTCTGGGTGGAGCCCGGCGACGACGGGCAGTTCACCTTCTCCGACGTGGTGGAGGGCATACGCTCGGGCAACGCCTATTCTGTGTACGGCAACCTGATCTCCGACCTGAGCTTCACCGTCTCCGCCGCTGACGGCAGCACCGCCACCATGGGCGGCGAGCTGAACGTGGACGAGGGCGACCAGCTGACGGTCACCGTCCGCTTCAAGGCGGGCAACACCAACAACTACGAGACCCTGTTCAACACCGACACCGGCATCGATGTGGACAACACCCCCGAGCTGGACCACGTGGACCTGATCATGGGCCATGTCACCGGCAAGGTGGACGACTCCCAGTACGGCAGCACCGACAACACCGACGCCAAGATCGTCAAGACCTTCACCAAGGAGGAGCTGGCCCAGGCCCTGGGCGAGGACGGGTACTACACCCTCACCTTCCCCATGGAGGCGGACAGCGACCTGTACTTCCGCCTGCGGGGCACCACTGTGTCTGAGGTGGACGGGAACGGCGACCCCCTGTCCGACGCGGACTACTCCGGCATCAGCGACAACCACACCCGCTTCGACACCATCAACGACTCCAACTACGCCAGCCTCTGCTTCTATGCCAACCCCATCTGGGTGAACGTGGAGCAGGCCCCCGAGGCGCAGACCCAGGGCATGGAGAACGGCTCCGCCAGCCTGGATCTGACCAAGATCGCCGGTTACACCTCCGGTCAGTTCGACGTGGACGGCGGCGTCATGGAGATCGTGGCCTACAACAGCGTCAACGGGTACGCCTACGCCGTCAACGGCAAGAGCGGCCTGCTGGCCGTCATCCCCATGGGCGAGCTGGAGGACACCGGCGTGGTGACCGCCCTGACCGGTACCAGCTTTGACGTGAAGTCCGCCGTGGAGGCGGCGGACAGCGCCTTTGCCTACGGCGACATGACCTCCGTGGCCGTCTCTCCCGACGGCACCACCCTGGCGGTGGCTCTCCAGGCGGCGGGCTACGCCGACCCGGGCCGGGTGGCCCTGTTTACCTGCAACGCCGACGGCTCCCTGACTCTGAGCAAGGTGATCGCCGTGGGCGTGCAGCCCGACATGGTCACCTTTGCCGACAACAACACCTTACTCACCGCCGACGAGGGCGAGCCCCGGGAGGGCTACGGTGACGGCGCTACCGACCCCAAGGGCTCGGTCACCGTGGTGGACGTGACCGCGGGCACCGCCGACGTGGTGGACTTCACCGCCTTTGACGAGCAGCGGGAGGACCTGGTCGCAGCCGGCATCGTCCTGAAGAAGGACACCGCCCCCTCCGTGGACCTGGAGCCCGAGTACATCGCCGTGTCCGGCGGCAAGGCCTATGTGACCCTCCAGGAGGCCAACGCCATCGCCGTGCTGGACATCGCGTCCAGGACCTTTACCGGCATCTACTCCGCCGGCTTTGAGGACTACAGCACCACCCCCGTGGACATCGACAAAAAGGACGAGGCCTACAGCCCCAAGACCTATGAGAGCCTGATGGGCATCCGCATGCCCGACGGCATCGCCGCCTTTGAGAAGGACGGCAAGACCTACCTGCTCACCGCCAACGAGGGCGACAGCCGGGAGTGGGGCGACTATCTGAACGAGGACGAGGTGAACTTCGGCAAGGCGGGCAAGACCTCCCCCAGCGGCAAGATCACCGCGGAGAACTCCGGCCTCACCGGCAAGGTGGTGTTCTTCCTGGCCGAAGACTATGACGGCCTGAATGCCGAGAAGGACTACCTCTTCGGCGGCCGCTCCTTCACGCTCTATCAGGTCACCGATACCGGCATCCAGGAGATCTTCACCAGCGGCGACGACTTTGAGGCCCTCACCGCCAAGTACCTCCCCGACTACTTCAACTGCTCCAACGACAACGCCACCCTGGACGACCGCTCCGGCAAGAAAGGCCCGGAGGCCGAGAGCGTCGCCGTGGGCACGGTGGACGGCAGGACCTATGCCTTCATCGCCCTGGAGCGCACCGGCGGCGTGATGGTCTACGACGTGACCGACCCCGCCCACGTATCTTATGTCAACTATATCAACTCCCGCGACTTTGCCTCCGTGGTCCCCGGCTCTGAGGAGTACGACGGCGGCGAGCTGGACAAGTGGGTGACCGGCGGCGACGTGGCCCCCGAGGGCTTTGCCTTTGTGCCCGCTGCGGTCAGCCCCACCGGCGAGGCCCTGCTGCTGACCGCCTGCGAGGTGTCCGGCACCGTGGCGGTCTATGAGCTGGAGCCGGAGGAGACCCAGGCGCCCGTCACCGGCGGCGGCACAGCCTCCGGCAGCAAGACCCAGACCACCACCAACCCCGACGGCTCCGTCACCACCACGGTCACCAGACCGGACGGCTCCAAGACGGAGACCACCAAGGCCCCCAACGGCGCCACTTCGGTGGTGAACACCAGCAAGGACGGCCAGGTGGAGGCACAGGTCACCCTGACCGAGAAGGCCATGGCCGCCGTGGAACAGGGCCAGGCCGTGGCCCTGCCCATGCCCGCTGTGACGGCGTCTGACGACCGGGCCAGCGCCCCCACGATCACCGTGGACCTGCCCGGCAGCTCCGCCAGAGTGGAAATCCCCGTGGAGAACGTGACCCCGGGCACTGTGGCCGTGCTGGTGAAGGCGGACGGCACCGAGTCCGTCATCCCCACCAGCATCACCACGGAAAACGGCGTGGCCGTCACCCTGTCCGACGGCGGCACGGTCAAGATCGTGGACAACACCAAGACCTTTGCCGATGTGCCCTCCGGCCACTGGAGCGAGGCGGCCATCGCCTTCGCCGCCAGCCGTGAGCTGTTCAACGGCACCGGCGAGAACACCTTTGACCCTGCCGGCCAGATGACCCGGGCTATGATCCTCACCGTCCTGGCCCGCTATGATGGTCAGGACACCACCGGCGGCAGCACCTGGTATGAGCAGGGCGTCCGGTGGGCGGTGGACAACGGCGTGTCCGACGGCGCCAGCCTGGACAGCGCGGTCTCCCGGGAGCAGCTGGTCACCATGCTGTGGCGCTACGCCGGCAGCCCGGCGGCCCAGGGCGGTCTGAACGCCTATCCCGACAGCGCGTCGGTCAGCAATTGGGCCGCTCAGGCCATGGCCTGGGCGGTGGAGACCGGCCTGATCACCGGTACCGGCGCCGGGGAGCTCAATCCCCAGGGCACCGCCACCCGGGCGGAAGTGGCCGCCATCCTGGTCCGATTTGTGGAAAAGACCGGCGTCTGAATCCTGCCTTCGCAATGAGATGGGAGCGGCCCCTCTGTACAGAGGGGCCGCTCCCGCTTTTACAGCGCCGTGGTCAGAGCCGCTGGAGCTCCTGCAGGGTGTCCTGGATCACATGCTTGGGGATGTACGCACTTGCAAACGAGATGAGCTGCTCCAGGGTGACAGTCCTGGAGGCCCCCAGCAGGGGGTGCTTCATCACCATGGGAAAGCGGCGCTGGAACACCGCACGGGACCTGGGATTGTCCAGCAGCTCCCCCACGGTGATCTTATTGTGCTTCAAATCCAAACCGGTTCACCTCCACCCCCATTGTATGCGCAGGAGCGGGGCGGGAAACATGGAAAGAGAATCCCCTTGCGCGCCGGTGGTTTGTCACATATAATAGTTCTATTTCCATATCACAGTTTCAGGAGATGATGGCATGATTGTCCCATGGGAGGGAAAAGAGCCCCGGCTGGACGGGTCGGTGCGCATGGCGGCCACCGCCTCCGTGGTGGGGGACGTGACCGCTGGGACAGGGGTCAGCCTGTGGTACGGCGCGGTGGTGCGGGGGGACGTGAGCCCCATCCGCATCGGCCGGGACACCAACATCCAGGACAACGCGGTCATCCACGGGGACCCCGGCGTGCCCACAGAGCTGGGAGATCAGGTGTCCGTGGGCCACAGCGCCGTGCTCCACAGCTGCCGGGTGGAGGACGGCTGTGTCATCGGCATGGGGGCCGTGGTGCTCCGGGACTGCGTCATCGGGGCGGAGTCCATGGTGGCGGCCGGGGCCGTGGTGGCCGGCGGAGCGGTCATCCCGCCGGGCAGCCTGGTGGTGGGCGTCCCCGGCCGGGTGAAGTGGGCCCTGACCACGGAGGAGCGGCACAAGCTGAGAGAAAACGCGGCGGAGTACCTCCGCCTGGCGGAGCAGCTGCCCCTGGCAGAGAGGCGGGAAGAGAAATGAGAAGAAAGAACGCCGACCAGCCTGGAAAGTACCGCAAGACATTGCGGGAACAGGTCCGGGAGAACAAGGGCCTGGCGGTGGTGTACGTGGTGCTGCGGGCCCTGGTCATCCTGACCATGGTGGCCCAGTTCTTCAACGGAAACTTTGAAAATGTGTTCCTGTGCCTGCTCACCCTGCTGCTCTTCACCATCCCCAGCTTTATCGAGCGGACCGTCAAGATCGACGTGCCAGACACCCTGGAGATCATCATTCTCCTCTTCATCTTTGCCGCCGAGATTCTGGGCGAGATCCGGGCCTATTATATCCAATACCCCGGCTGGGACACCATGCTCCACACCCTCAACGGCTTTCTCTGCGCGGCCATCGGCTTCTCCCTGGTGGATATCGTCAACCGCAGCGACCGCTTTACCTTCTCCCTGTCCCCGGTGTACCTGGCGGTGGTGGCTTTCTGCTTCTCCATGACCGTGGGGGTGCTGTGGGAGTTCTTTGAGTGGACCATGGACAGCGTTTTCCTGCTGGACATGCAGAAGGACACGGTTGTCCACACCATCAGCAGCGTCATGCTGGACCCCGCCGGCGGCAACCACCCCCAGCAGATCAGAGATATCACCGACGTGATCGTGGTCACGGCGGACGGCACCCAGCACGCCCTGGATCTGGGCGGCTACCTGGACATCGGCATCAACGACACCATGAAGGATCTGTTCGTCAACTTCATCGGCGCACTGGTGTTCTCCGTCATCGGATTTTTCTATGTGAAAAACCGGGGCAAGGGCCGTTTTGCCCGGCGGTTCATCCCCCGGCTCATCACGGACAGCGAAGAGAAAGAGGCGGAAAAATAATACGTATACCTCCGGCGCGAGGGGGAATACTGGAGATGGCCGGGTCCTCCGGCCGTTCATTCTCTCTCTCAAGGAGGATTACGCTATGAATTCCAATCCCAGTATCAAATGCTCCGTGTCCAGCTGCGCCTACCACAACAGCCAGCAGTGCGCCTGCACCCTGAACGAGATCAAGGTGGGCTGCACCACCTCCAACGTGGCCGACTGCACCGCCACCGAGTGCGCGTCCTTCAAGCTGGGCGACCACGGCACCTGCTGCAAGCACTGAGTCCGTAAAAGCAGAATTCCCGGCGGCCATCAGGCCGCCGGGAATTTTTATGGGTGAAAACAGTTACCACAGCTGAAAGCCGGTAAAGCCCAGCAGAGTGAGGACCACCAGACCGGCTGCCGCCAGGGCGATGGGGAAGCCGGAGAAGGCCCTGGGCACCCTGGCGTAGGAGATGCGCTCCAGCACGGAGACGAACACCAGCCCGGCCACAGTGAAGCCGATGCCGGCCACCAGGCCGCTGCGGAGGGCCAGGGCCAGCCCGGTCTCCGAGCGGGAGGCCAGCAGGGCGCCGCCCAGCACAGCCCAGTTGACCGCCGCCAGGGGCAGACTCTGCCGCAGGCGCTCCGCCTTCCCGGGCAGAAGGCGGGTCATCACCCGGTTGGCCAGCCACGCCAGCCCGGCGGCCAGCAGCAGGAAGGCCGCAGCCTCCAGGTACTCCGCCCCCAGAGGGGAGAGCAGGAGGGCGTACACGGCCCAGCAGAGGACCATGGAGACGGTCAGGCCCACCGTGACGGTCAGGCCCATGGACAGGGCGGAGCGGTACCCGCCGTCCAGGGGGGCGGGCAGGCCCAGCCGGCGGGCCACGCCGAACTGCTCGGCTGCCAGGGCTGCCAGGGCCAGGGCAAAGAACTGTATGACGCTCACGGTTTTTCCCTCCTCTCGAGCCGGGCGGCAGCCCAGCGGACCAGGGCGGCCAGGCAGGAAAGCAGCAGGAAGCCGCCGCAGGGGGCGGCCGCCAGCAGGATGGGAGGCAGATCACCCGGCAGGGCGATGCCCCAAAGGGTGCCCTGGCCCAGCGCCTCCCGCAGGGCGCTGAGGACAGCCAGAGCGAGGGTAAAGCCGATGCCGGACGCCAGCCCGTCCACAGCGGCATAGCCGGGGGTGAAGCGGCGGGAGAAGGCGCCGCGCCGGGCCAGCAGGGCGGCGTTGACAGCGGCGGGCAGGAGGAACAGCTCCGGGCCGCCCGTCAGGGAGGGGAAGCAGGCCCGCAGCACCAGGTCGGCGGCGGTGAGGATGGCTGCCGCCGCGATCAGATAGCAGGGGATGCGCAGGGCGGGGGAGGTGAGGGGCCGGAGGATGGCGGCGGCCAGATTGGTGCACAGCAGTACGGCGGTCACCGCCAGGCCCATGCCCAGCCCGCCGGAGAGGGTGGCGGAGCAGGGCAGCACCGCCGCCACCAGCAGGAGCAGCACCACGGCCGGGCTGCGCAGGGCCAGGCCCCGGCGGAACAGCCGGATCACCCGGCCCGGCTCCATGGAGAAGCTGTCCCGCAGCCAGCGGAGGGCGGCGGGGCCCAGGGCCCGGAGCCGCTCCGGTGCCTGCTGCCGGAAGGCGGTCCAGCGCTCAGTTTTCTCCTTCTTCACGGACCGCACCTCCTTCCGCGCTGTATGCGGCCACTGCCGCCAGGGCCTGGTTGACCCCCTGGGCCACCGCACGGCTGCTCTCGGTGGCGCCCGAGACCGCCTCCACGGCGTTGGAGCCGGTGCCGATGCGTACGGTGCCGGACAGGTCCAGGAAGCGCTCCAGGAAGGCGGGGTCGTCCACGCCGTCCCCCAGGCCGGGGGTCTCGCTGTGGGAGAGGATGGCCACGCCGGTGACCGAGCCCTGGGCGCTGACGCCCACCATCAGCTCCATGGGGCCGCCGAAGCCGTCGGCGGTCACAGCCACGCAGTAGCCCGCCAGGGCCTCGCCCTGCCAGGCGGCGTACATGCCGTCCGCCATGGCCGGGTCACAGGGCAGCTGGGAGAAGGCTGTGGAGTCCGACGGGGCTACCGACTCCAGCACTGTCTGCCTGGCCTCCTCCGTACCCCGGAGGATGGCGCCGGCGGTGAGGAGCCGCACCAGCAGCACCAGCACCAGGGCGAACAGGATGGTCCCCGCCAGCACCGGGGCGGGGCTGTGGCGGGACGGAGTGTGAGATTTGGGTTCCTTCATGTCCGGGCCTCCTTTCTCTGCCGCCGGAACCTGCGGAGGGCCAGGGCGGCCCGGTCGATGGGCCAGGAGAGCAGATTCATCACCAGCACCGCAAAGCCCACTCCCTCGGGGTAAGAGCCGAAGGTGCGCAGGAACACGGTGAGGGCCCCGCAGCCCACGCCGTAGACCACCTGGCCCCAGAAGGTGACCGGGGAGGTGGTGAAATCGGTGGCCATAAAGAAGGCGGCCAGCAGCAGTCCGCCGCCCATGAGGGAGTAGAGGGTCCAGTCCAGGGAGGAGTTGCCGCCCTGGGGGAAGCACCAGGACAGCACCGCCACCGTACCCAGGAAGGACAGGGGGATCCGCAGCCTGATGACCCGCCGGGCCAGCAGGTACAGCCCGCCCAGCAGCAGCAGGGCGGCGGACACCTCGCCCAGGGCCCCGGATCGGACTCCGGTGAACATCTCCAGCAGGGAGGCAGAGGGCAGACTGCCGGCGTGGAGGGCGGCCATGGGGGTGGCGGCGCTCTGGGCGTCAATGGTGAGGCCATGCCAGCTGCGGACGGCGGGGAAGGCGGTCATGACCGCGGGGAAGGCGAAGAGGAAAGCCCGGCCCGCCAGCGCCGGGTTGAGGAAATTCTTGCCCAGACCGCCGAAGAGCTGCTTGACCACTACAATGGCGAAGAAGTCCCCGATCAGCACGGCCCAGTAGGGCACGTCGGCGGGCAGGGTGAAGGCCAGCAGCACACCGGTGACCACGGCGGACAGGTCGCCTATGGTCTGTTTCCTGCGGGTCACCAGGCGGAACAGGGCCTCAAAGCTCACACATCCGGCCGCAGACACCAGGGTCACCAGGAAGGCCCTGGGGCCGAAGAAGTAGCACCCGGAAAAGAGCAGGGCGGGCATGAGGGCGATGAGCACGTCCAGCATCAGGGTGCGGGTGGTGTCCCGGGTGGTGAGATGGGGGGCGGAGGCCAGGGTGAGGGGCGTGCCCACGCTGCCGCCGGGGACCTGCTCCGTCCGTTTTTCCGTTTTTGGGGCCTGGACATGGGCGGACTCCGCCTTGACCTGGGCGGGCTGGGCCGGGGTGGCCTCTGGCTGGCGCTCGAGGGCGGGCTGTTCGGCAGGGGCGGCAGCCGGTGCCGCCCCAGTGGGAGCGGTTTTCTCCGGCTCCCGGGCCTGAAGGACCTCCTCCTGCTTGGCCTGGGGGGCCTGCTGGGGGCGTTTCTGCCCGCCGGAGCGGTTTTTACGCTTCTTCTTCATGGTCAGCCTCCCTTCCATCCGCTGTTCCGAGCAGGCGGCGCTTGCCCACCCGGATGCTGTGGACCAGCCGCAGGTGGGCGGGGCACACATAGGCGCAGGCGCCGCATTCGGTGCAGGCGGAGATCTGTTCCCGCTCCAGGGCCTCCCACTGTCCGTTCCGGACGTACAGGTGGAGGAACAGGGGCGAGAGCCCGGCGGGACAGACCTCAACACACCGGCCGCACCGGAGGCAGGGCCCCTCAGGCCGGATGGCGGGGTAGAGGTCCGCCGCCGACAGGGCCAGCAGGGCCCGGGTGTCCCCGGTCACCGGGGCGGTCAGGTCGAACTGGGCCTTGCCCGTCATGGGGCCGCCGGCCACCAGGCGCACCGGCTCCCCCTTCCAGCCCCCGGCCTCCCGGATCAGGTCGGAGATGGGGGTGCCGATGGGCACCAGCAGGTTGGCGGGCTTGGCCACGGCGGAGCCGGTCACGGTGACCAGCCGGTGGGTCAGGGCCTTTCCGTGGTACACCGCCTCCCACAGAGCGGCGGCGGCGCAGGCGGTAAACAGGGCCCGGCCTGCCCGCGGGAAGGTCAAGGGCTGGGGGTAACGGCTGCGGAGGAGCCGCAGCTCGATGTCCCCGCCCCGCAGGGGCAGGTAGCCCCGGAGGGCGGCCACGGCGTCGTACTGGCTGCCCTCCAGGGCCAGCACGGCCCGGGGCAGGCTGAGGGCCTGCATCAGCAGCCGCACGCCGCCCAGCACCGCCTCGGGCCGGTCGGCCATGAGACGGCGGCGGGAGGTGACGTAGGGCTCGGACTCGGTGCCGTCGATGAGCAGGGCGTCCGCCTTGCCCATGGCGTCGCGGAGCAGCTGGGACAGGGGACGGCCGGTGCCGTCCATGGCGGTGAGGCCGGCCTGGGCTGCGATGTCGGCCAGTTCGCCGGGCCGGAGGCTGGCAGGAGAGGCGTCCTTGTCCACCCGACGCCAGGCTGGGGAGGCCACAGGGGTGTCCTTCCCGTCGCTGTCAATGACCACCGAGAGCACCGTGCCGCCCCGGAGCTGCTGCCGGGGCTCCACCGCCGCCACGGTGCCGGACACGCTGGCGTGGACCGCCGCCAGGCCTGGAATGGCGTCGGCCAGCTTCTGGCCCACCCGCACCCGGTCCCCCGGCGTCACCAGGGGCACGGCAGCGGAGGTCCCCACGCCGGCCAGAGGAAGCACCACCTGGGCCGGGGGCTGTTCCATGGGCCGGAAGGGGAGCTGGGCGGTGGCTTTCTTCCGCTGGGCGGGACGAATCCCGCCGAAAAAAATGGAAAACATGTCTCCACCTCTTGCATGAGAATACAACAGAATTGCCGCTGGGGCGAAACACCCCAGAATAACCGATCTATTATACCGTATTGATACGCGAAATGTCCAGCGGAGCGGGGAATTTCCCCGGAATCCGGCGAAGGGAGGGGGAAAAGCGGGGACCATAGCACTTTAAAGAGAAAAAGATTTTTTGCAAAAACCGTAAAATCACGATTGACAAATGTCTGTTTCAGAGGTATGATACCAGTTAATTACACACCGTGCACAGACAGATGTGCCGGACAGAAAGGCAATGACTGGGTAAGTACGGCCATGGCGTAAGCGCAGAGAGGGGGCGGCTGGTGTAAGCCCCCGTGAGCATGGACCGGAACGTCGCCCGAGGAGCAGCCGGGCTGAACGGGGAGCACACTCCCCTGGTAGGCACGGCCGGTTCCCCTCCGTTATCGGGGCAAAAGCGCGCGGGGCGGTGCCCTGCGAATTTAGGTGGTACCACGGAGCATGACTTCGTCCTATGGGACGAAACGTCGTGCTCTTTTCTTTTTCCCTGTTGGAAATGAAACCAAAGGAGGTCTCACGATATGAAGATGAAAACCCCGCAGATCCTGATGGAATGCCTGCTGGAGCAGGGGGTGGACACGGTATTCGGCTACCCCGGCGGCACCATCCTGAACATCTATGACGAGCTGGAGCTCCATGGATATAAGGACAAGATCCACCACATCCTGACCGCCCACGAGCAGGGGGCCTCCCACGCCGCCGACGGCTACGCCCGCGCCACCGGCAAGGTGGGCGTGTGCTTTGCCACCAGCGGCCCCGGCGCCACCAACCTGACCACCGGCATCGCCACCGCCTACTACGACTCCTCCCCCGTGGTGTTCATCACCGTCAACGTGGCGGAGAATCTGATCGGCAAGGACTCCTTCCAGGAGGTGGATATCACCGGCATCACCATGCCCATCACCAAGTGCAACTACCTGGTCCGCCGGGCGGATGACCTGGCCGACGTGATCCGGGAGGCCTTTGCCATCGCCCGCTCCGGCCGTCCCGGCCCGGTGCTCATCGACATTCTGAAGAACGTTACATATGAGGAGGCGGAGTACGAGTACCTGCCCCCCAGCGAGCACAGCAAGCACGGCCGCCTGGCCGCCATGCTCCGCCGGGCCTCCCACGACCTGCGCACCCCCGAGCCCGACCGGGGGGACATCGACAAGCTGCTGGATATGATCGAGGAGGCCAAAAAGCCCCTTGTGCTGGTGGGCGGCGGCGTCATCCGCTCCAAGGGCGCGGTGCCCGAGTTCCGCAAGTTCTTTGAGCGGTTGGGCGCCCCGGTGGCCTCCACCATTATGGGCGGCGGCGCCTGCCCGGGCAACCACCCCCTGTTCACCGGCATGATCGGCATGCACGGCTCCCACGCCTCCAACCACGCCGCCAACGAGTGCGACCTGCTCATCGCCATCGGCTGCCGGTTCTCCGACCGGGTGGCCACCGACCCCAAGACCTTTGCCAAGCAGGCCAAGATCGTCCAGATCGACATCGACCGGGCGGAGATCGACAAGAACGTCCCCACCGACCACCACATCATCGGCGACGCCCGTCGGGTGCTGGAGATGCTCAACGAGAAGCTGCCCGCCCACGACTACCCGGAGTGGAAGGAGTGGGTGTTCTCCCACAAGGAGGTCCCCCTGAAGAAGGACGGCGTCCTCCACGCCCACGAGGTGCTGGAGACCATCCAGGCGGTGGCACCCGGGGCCATCGTGGCCACCGACGTGGGCCAGCACCAGATGTGGGCCGCCCAGTATTACCACTTTGACCGGCCCGGCCAGCTCATCACCTCCGGCGGCTTCGGTACCATGGGCTTCGGCCTGGGGGCCGCTATGGGCGCCAAGATGGGCAACCCGGACACCCCCGTGTTCCTCTGCACCGGCGACGGCTGCTTCCGTATGAACTGCCACGAGCTGTGCACTGTGGAGCACTACCACATCCCGGTGATCATTCTGATTTTCAACAACCACACCCTGGGCATGGTCCGCCAGTGGCAGCACCTCATCTATAACGAGCGGTACTCCCAGACCGACCTGGACCGTGGCCCGGATTTCGTCAAGCTGGCCGAGGCCTACGGCCTCCGGGGCGCCCGCTGCGGCACCCAGGAGGAGCTGGAGGCCGTGCTGAAGGAGGCGGTGGCCTCCGGAACGGCGTGGGTGGTGGACTGCGCCATCGATAAGGACGCCATGGTCCATCCCATGGTGCCCGGCGGCGCGCCCGTGACCAATTTCCTGCTGGATTAAGGAGGGAGACAAGGATGAAAAACAGTATCGTGACCCGCCGTACCCTTTCCGTCCTGGTGGAGAACGCCCCCGGCGTCCTGAGCCAGGTCTCCCGCCTCTTCTCCCGCAAAGGCTACAACATCGAGTCTCTGGCCGTGGGTACCACCGACGACCCCGAGGTCTCCCGTATCACCATTGAGGTCATGTGCGACGACCAGATGGCCGAGCAGATCATGAATCAGCTGCGCAAGCTCTTCCCCGTCTACTCGGTGCAGGAGCTGCTGCCCGAGCGGTCCATCCGCCGGGAGCTGGTCATGTTCAAGGTGAAGGCAGAGACCCCCGACATCCGCAACGAGGTCATCCAGATCGCCAACATCTTCCGGGCCTCCATCATCGATGTGTCCCTCAAGTCCCTGACCCTGGCCCTCATCGGCGACGAGTCCAAGGCCGACGCCATGCAGAAGCTGCTGGAGGCCTTCGGCATCCTGGAGCTGGTCCGTACCGGCATGGTGGCTTTGGAGCGGGGCGCCTACACCATCAGCGACGAGAACAAGGAAAAGACGGAGTTTATCCTGGGCAAAAACGTGCTGTAAGAGGGAACGTTTTTTCCTGGGCCTCGCGAGAGCGGGGCGCGGCGGGTGCCGCGTCCAACCGGGCAAGAACGTGCTCCAAGGAGAGCCCACAAAAATTCTCCCGATTGTATCACAGTTATCATTCTTTTCAAGCTGCCTGTGCTATTATCTCAGGTAACAAATATCACCTCTACTTAAAAGGAGTGTATTACAATGGCAAAGATGTACTACGAAAAGGACTGCGAGCTCAGCTATCTGGACGGCAAGAAGATCGCCATCATCGGCTACGGCTCTCAGGGTCATGCCCATGCCCTCAACCTGAAGGACTCCGGCTGCGATGTGTGCGTGGGTCTGCGCGAGGGCTCCAAGAGCTGGGCCAAGGCTGAGCAGGCCGGCCTGAAGGTGATGACCGTGGCCGAGGCCGCCAAGTGGGGCGACATCGTCATGATCCTCATCAACGACGAGGTCCAGGCTGAGGTCTATAAGAAGGACATCGCCCCCTACATGACCGAGGGCAAGGCCCTGGCCTTTGCCCACGGCTTCAACATCCGCTATCAGCAGATCGTGCCTCCCGCCGGCGTGGACGTGTTCATGGCTGCCCCCAAGGGCCCCGGCCACACCGTCCGCTCCACCTACGTCAACGGCAAGGGCGTGCCCTGCCTGGTGGCCGTGGAGCAGAACGCCACCGGCAACGCCTACAAGATCGCCCTGGCCTACATCGCCGGCATCGGCGGCGCCCGTGCCGGCGTGATGGAGACTACCTTCCACGATGAGACCGAGACCGACCTGTTCGGCGAGCAGTGCGTGCTGTGCGGCGGCGTTGTGGACCTGATGAAGTGCGGCTTCGAGACCCTGGTGGAGGCCGGCTACGAGCCTGAGAACGCCTACTTCGAGTGCATCCACGAGATGAAGCTGATCGTGGACCTGATCAACAAGGGCGGCGTGGCTGCCATGAACTACTCCATCTCCGACACCGCCGAGTTCGGCGAGTACGTCTCCGGTCCCCGTGTCCTCCCCTACGAGGAGACCAAGAAGAACATGCGCAAGGTGCTGGACGACATCCAGGACGGCACCTTTGCCGGCAAGTGGATTGCTGAGAACAAGAACGGCCGCTGCTTCTTCAACTCCAAGCGCGCCAACCTGAAGAAGCACCAGATGGAGATCGTGGGCGAGGAGCTCCGCAAGAACATGATCTGGGGCGGCGACAAGGACCTGGACACTGCCTCCAACTAAAACCGGACTCCGGGGCCCCCGCAAAGCCCGGCGAAGCGGGTTTTGCAGCGATAAGGACCCGGGCGCCGCTTTCAACTAAAAAACAGAACGAGCGGGCCGCAACATGAACTGCACCCCATTTGTTAGACAGCATGGTATACTGAATAACAAGTGGGGTGCTTTATTATGCCAAAAGGAATGACAAAGAAATGGAACAGGATGCCTTGCTGAAAGAAGCAACGGCGAAAAGTTGAGTTTGACGGAGGATTTTATGAAGATAAATGATATTGAAACGCCAAGACTTTTATTAAGAGGATTCACGAAAGAAGATGCTTTGTGGGCATATAGTATCTGGAACAACCCAGAGATGGGACAATATTTGACGGATGAAGCAAAAGAAGAAATAGATGATGAATATTTGAAAATGTTAGAAGGCTTGGGCGAGGATGAGGAATGCTGCTATTTGATTCCTGTTTTTAAGGATTCCTTAGAACGGGTAGGAACATGCAGTTTCATGGTAAGTGACGACAAGAAAGTATACGATATTGGTTATTGCGTACATAAGAATTTTTGGCGTCAAGGCTATGCAACTGAAATCGTCCAGGGAATGATAGATTATGCGCGCAGTCAAGGGGCTGAGAAAGTGACGATTTATGTGAATCAGGAAAATGCCGCTTCCAATCGTGTTGCCCAGAAATGTGGCGGAAAGATTGTCAGCGAGAGCACATCTGAGAAAAAGGGAACAGGTATCATCATGAAAGATTATAAATACGAAATTGTATTGTAAAGCATTTCATACATAAAGGGAGACAAGTTATCATGTTTCTAAAGTATTTCTTGCACACTGATTTTTAGACATGAAGTTTCATACCTTATTTTATTCGTGACGCTTGCCTGCCACGATGGCGGAAATCAGCATGCCGAACAGGGAAACCAGTGTCAGGGGCATCTCCAGGGTAAGGGCGTGGCCGGGCCACAGAGTGTGGACCACGCCCCAGAGAACGGGGAAGAGGACCATGAGCCCCAGCAGCCAGACCCGCATGGCCCGGATGATGTAGGGCCAGTTGCCGTTGTGGAAGCGCACCCCGGCCAGGTTGATGCGGAACACGCCGTCGCCGTAAAAGCTGATGTTGTTCTGGTCGTAGTAGGCGGGCAGCCGCTCCTTCACCCGGAAGCACAGCCAGGCCCCGAAGAGGAGACACAGCCCCTCCAACAGCAGGACGGTGGACCCCATCTCCTCCACCGTAAAGCCCATGGCCAGCAGCACGGCGCACTCCGCCGCGCCCGCCAGGGCGCACAGGAGATAGGCCAGCCCCCACTTCCTGCGCCGGGTTTTCTGGGCCTGCCGCTCCTCCTCCGTCAGCTGGAGGGTGGACTTCACCAGGGCCTCCACCTCCTCCACCGGCAGCTGAGCCGCCGCGGTGCGCTCCCCACGGAGCAGCTCGGTCACCGTCACGCCCAGACAGTCCGCCATGGGCAGCAGCAGCCCCACGTCGGGCAGGCTCAGGCCCCGCTCCCACTTGCTCACCGCCTTGTCCGATACGAAGAGCCGTTCGGCCAGCTCTCTCTGGGTTAAATTTTTTTCCCGGCGCAGACGGGCCAGAAAGCCGCCGAACCGCTCCTTGTCAATGTCATTCATATGGGTCCCTCCTCTGGTCCCATCCTAGCGAAAAAGACCCCTGTTTGTCAATCGACCAGCGGTAGAATCCTTGGGCTCCAATGGATTCAGGCCCTTTTCCCTGGGCTGCCGCTTGCGGCGGATGGACGCAGGGAAGGGTAGGGCGCCGCAGTTGAAGATAAATTGGTGCGGGGGAATGGCGTTTCTATCCACGCCCTCTGAGAGAGGGCGGCTTGCCCATGCGGAACCGCTTGCCGGTGCGCAACTCATTTCAATCCGCGTCCTCCATCAGTTCCCGGACGTCCCGGATGTCATTTCTACCCACGTCCTCCCTGAGGGGGACGACCATAGGTCCCGGTCTTCTGCTTGCGCTGCTCATCATTTCTATCCGCGTCCTCCCTGAGAAGGACGACGTTCGGTGGTGTTGCTCCGCAGGCACTCCATGACATTTCTATCCACGTTCTCCGGGCGGAGAACGGCGCAATCAGCGGCTGTGCAGTCTCATCCCGGCAGCGCCGGGCCCCGTCGCCCGGGATGCCCCGCAGTGTTTTCTGCGGTCCGCGGACGCTCCATGCAGGCCAGGGCCCACTGCCGCCGGCAGAAGGAGAAGTGCTGGATGCCGGACATCTGCAGGTAGCCGTCAGGACTCGTCATAGACTTCGGCCGCCAGACCGGGCAGCTCGCCGCAGGTGATGGCGTAGTCCTGGATATCCCGGGGGAGATCGGTCTTTTTCTCCACGTGGAGCAGCCGGTGCACCTTGGCGGAGGGATACTGGCCGCTCTTGCAGTTGTGCTGCCACCAGTAGAGCCGCAGGACCTCCATGCTGCCGTCGGGCCGGGCGGAAGAGGCGTCGTTTTCAAAGAGGGTGCGCAGGGCTTCCTTCAGGAGGTCGGCGTCCCCGGCGGTGAAGCCGGTCTTTTCGGCCAGCTGGCAGTTGATGCTGCCGAAGGTGGTGTAGACGGCAAAGCCCACCCGGTGCTTGGTGCCCATGGTATCGCTGGATTTCTTGTCGCCGGTGACGCTGTTGACGCTCTTGGTGATCTGCAGGCTGTCAATGCTGATGGGGTCCACGCTGAACGCGGGGTGGATGGATACGGGTCCCCGAATGCCCACGGACACGCCGTCGTCCTTGCCTTTGAAGGCGAACACCTGCCCAAAACTGCGCACATCCATCCAGGTCTCGCAGGCGGCCCTGGCGTATGCCTCCCGGTCCTTGGCCTTCAGGGCGCCGGCCAGGGCGGGGCAGGCGTCGGCCCGGTCCTTCAGGCTGCGGAAGTCGTCGTTGCGCCGGTCGTCCGACTGGACGAACACGCTGGCGCCCAGATCCATCAGCCGGTTGCGGATCTTCCGCTTGAGGCAGACGTCGGAGATCTCGCCGTAGCCTTCGTATGTCTCCCGGGGGCGGTTGCCGTTGAGGGGGTCGCCGTTGGGGTTGGCGTGGTGGACCGCGATCACAAGGGCGAAGTCGATCTTATTCTGCAGGGATTCCATGGATATCTCCTCCTCTATTCGTCTGCGTCAGGGACTGTGTCCGCTTTTTTGAAGAATTCTGCCCGCTGGCAGGCGTAGCCCAGCAGGTACAGCTCGGTGAGGGGCTGGTCGTTGAACTGGTCCGCCGGGATGCGGGCGATGAGCTGGAGCATCAGGTCGCCGGCATAGGTGGATTTCCGCGCCTTGATCAGACGCTCCAGATAGGGCTCCAGCTGCTTGCGCAGCAGCGCCAGGGTCCTGGCCGGGTGCTGGGTGAAGGCCACCTCATACCGCAGGGCATTGGTGGGGCGGGAGCTCCTGTCGCCAGAGGTGTTGTAGACGGCGTACTGCTCCAGCTGCTCCCCACAGGCCAGGATGCGGCCAAACAGATAGCTGCGGTCGCTGCAGGTTTCATCAAGGGCCATGGTGTATTCCTCCTTCAGGTTCCGGTGGTGGTAGCCGCGCACCAGGGCGCAGGCAATGCTGCGGGTCTTGCTTGCCTCCCAGGGCTCCATGGCGATGCCGTGGGAGGCCCGGCGGACGGCCGACAGCATGATGTCTCTGGGGAAGGGCCTCCCCTCCGTGATGCAGGGCAGCAGCCGCTCCACGGTCTGCTGCCGGAGCTTTTCATCCGCTTTGGCGCCGTAGGCGGCCGCCGCGATGTCTGCCGGTGCGGGCGCGCCCTCAAAGACAAGAGGGAGCAGGACCTTTTTCCCGTTTTCCCGGGTCTGCAGCTTGCGGTAATGCAGCGCCCAGGCAAAGGACCTGTGCCAGTCCGCGATGTGGTCCATCAGGCGGGAGCCCTGGAGCTCCCTGTAGTACCGGATGGACAGCCGGCCCGGCGTGGCGGAATCCAGCACCATCACGCTGACCTGGCTGTGCTCCGGCAGAGCGCGGCGGTATCCCCGGATGGCCTTTTGGAACGCGGCGGCAAAGGCCTCCCGGGTGCGGGGCAGGTCGGCGGCGGCGTCCAAGGGGCTGCCCAGGTCATCGTCATCCAGGTCGCTGCGGCTGGACTGGACAATGTCGCAGGCGTCCCCGGTGACAGGGGGGATGGGCTCGTTCTCGGTGCCCCAGACCAGAATGGCCTGATCGCCGTTCTGAATTCCCTGCCGCCCCACCAGCCACCGCAGGGCGCTGTGGGCCTTCTGGGTGGTCTCATACCCGATGGAGAGGGCCTCGCCGGCAGTTTCAAACCGGCCCCGGAAGGTGAAATTTGTGCTGTCGTTGCTGGAGATCAGCTTGGCCCGGTCGCCGGCGCTGCGGATCTTGTAGGGGCTGAGCAGGGACACAGGCATCTCTCTGCCCTGTACGTAACAGAAGCCCGTGTCCTTCAGCGTGGACAGGTAGTACCGGGTGTAGCAGTCCCAGACCGCCGGGTCGGAGGAGAGATCGTCCCCGCCCACCTGAAAGCGGACAAAGGCCTCGGACTGGTCTCCGCCTGTGACGGACTGAAAGATAGGGGGCATGTCCTCCTTCGGGCCGGTCCACTTCTTCAGCAGGCGGCCCCCATCGTCAGCGAGCAGAATGTGAAAGGACACAAGGTCCCGGACGAGGCAGCCCTGCCTCAGGTAGGCCAGGACCGCCCGTATCCCATCCACCCCGAAGGGGGAGTCGCACCAGGCCTGCAGCTGGGCGAGGTACTCCGTCCACATGGGCTTTTTGGCGCCGCCATAGGCGGCGTAGTCTCCCGCCACGTACCGCAGCTTGTCCGCCAGCGGGTGGGGCACCGGCCCGGATGTGCGGGCGGCGGACGCCTCAGTGCAGGGGATAACGGTAGTCATCTCGTCGGAGCGGAGCACCCGGGCGGAGAGAAAGGTTCCGCCGGGGGAGAGGCTGACCTCCACGTTGACCTTCTGGGTGGTGTGGGCCACCGGCAGCAGCATGGGGGCGTCCCAGCCGAAGCGGAGAGAGGCGGAGGGCTTGCCCACCTGGGACAGATTCTTTTCGTAGGTCTGATAGCACCGGTCAAGCCAGCCCATCCCGGGTCACCTCCTGATACAGCGCGTCGCAGCCCTGCACGTTCTGGCCCAGCGCAAAGGACTTGGGCCGCTGCCTGTGGATGGGACGGATGACGGGGCACTCCTCCGGCCGGATGAACCGGATCACCCCGTCCTCCATGACGGGCCGCCACAGGCGCTGGCTCATCCGGCCGCTGCCGTCCTCGTCGGCGTAGGTGATGCCGTGGACCATGAGCCCGAAGGGCACGGCCGGCGTGCCGTCGTAAGCGCCGGGGCCCTCGTGAAATTCACAGGGCTCCACGTAGCCCTGGCACTCCCGGGTGCCCAGGAAAATGTCGCGCCGGCCGCCCCGCTCCAGCATGCGCCTGGCGATGAAATAGTGCTTGTGCTCGTTGTGGTCGCCGGCCAGGTCGGGCCGGTGGGGGTTCCACTCGAAGTGGGCCTGGATCTGATAGGATACGTTGACCAGATAGGTGTAGATGGACAGGTCGTTGGTGCCGTTGTTGTACCGGATGGGCCGGATGCCCTTGGACTCGGTCTCGATGGGGTTCATGACGCGGACGGCGTCGGGCACCCAGAGGAAGGACGGCTTCCAATAGACGCTCTCCAGAATCCCCTTGACCGCCTGGTAGGTGGGGATGGGATAGCTGAACTTCTCGCCGCCCACCCGGGTGATGGGGTCGCTGAACAGGGCGTAGCGGCCCCAGACGTGGAGCGAAATGGTGTTGCTGTACTGCAAGAGCAATTCCTCCTCTCTGAAAATTCCTGCCGTGTCATAGGACGAGGGCGGCCATGCCGCCGGGTGTGAACGAGAGCCCCTTGTGGGCGCTGTCGTAATAGGGGTCCCGGAGGGCGCGGGCCGCGCCGTCCAGGACCGGATAGAGGGCGCTCCCCAGACGCTGGCACTGGCTCCGGCTGAGGGAGATGGTATAGGGCTGCAGCTCCCGCAGCAGGGCGGGGGTGCCTCCGGCGGACTGCAGCCCGAGCAGCTTGTCCTTTCCCCCGCCGTAGGGCACCAGCACCGGGACGGTCTCGTCGGGGATGGCCTCAAAGGCGGCCTCCGCCGTGCCGAAGGCCTGACAGAGGTCCTTGGGGCCCTCCGGCCGCCGTCCCTGCTCCAGAAAGGCCTGGACGCCCCGGAGATTGGAGCTGAGCAGGTCCACCATGGTGGTGGCGGCGCAGCCGCCGGGGGAGACGGGATACTGCATGTCCAGCCGGTGTCTGGGGCCGCTGTAGCAGCGCTGGTAGTACATCTGGATGACCTGGGGAGAGAGCAGGTCCGCGCCGGGCGGCAGCTGGGCCAGCAGAGCGCGGGTAATCTCTCTGCCGTCATGGATCTCCGGCAGGGCGTCCAGATGCTCCCCCGCACATTCAATCAGGTAGACCGGACGGCAGTCATCGTCGCCGTGGCGGTTGCAGCGGCCCGCGGCCTGGGCGATGCTGGGCAGGCCGGCCAGGTCCCGGACCACGCAGTCAAAGCTCAGATCCACCCCCGCCTCGATGAGCTGGGTGCTGATGCACACAAGGGGCAGGCCGCCGTCCAGCCGCCGGGTGACCTGGGCCAGGACATCGTCCCGGTGCTGCTGGCAGAGATAGGTGGTGAGGCAGAACAGGGGACAGTCCGGCGGCATCAGGGGAGCCAGGGCGTCAAAGAGTCGGTTGACCGTCCCCTTGGTGTTGAGGACCACCAGAATGCTCCGGTTTTCCCTCAGCAGACCGGCCACAAAGTCCGCAACAGCGGGGAGGGGCTGCTCTCCCTGTACTGCCGGGGGGATGACCCTGGTCCGCCTGAACTGCTGGAACCGGGCCTGATAGTCGGGCACCAGGTCTCTGTCGGGGGAGAACTGAAGGGGATAGGGGACCTGGGTCAGGTCGGGCTGGGTGGCGGTGCACAGGAGGACGGTACAGCCGAACAGATGGACCAGGGTGTCCAGGGCCAGGGTGAGCAGGCAGGTGTGCCGCAGGGGCAGGGCCTGGACCTCGTCCAGCAGGAGCACCGAACCGGCCAGGGCGGCCAGCCGCCGCACGTTCTGCCGGGGCGCGGCGAACAGGGCGTCCAGCAGCTGGACCATGGTGGTGCAGATCACCGGCGAACCCTGCCAGCGCTGGCTGAGGGCGAGCCACCGCTCCCGCTGGTCCTGCTGGTCCGGCTCAAACAGAACGTCGGAGTGGTGCTCCAGGACGTACTCCGCCCCCAGGGCCCTGCGGATGTTGTCGGCATTTTGCCGGGTGATGGACTTATAGGGGGCAAAGTAGAACAGCCGCCGGGAGTTCTGCCGCCGGGCCGTCTCCACGCAGAACCGCAGGGCGGAATAGGTCTTGCCACCGCCGGTGGGGACGCACAGCCGGTAGATGCCGGCCGGAAGATGCTCTGCGGCGGCCAGGCATTGGCCGGAGATCTCCTGCCGCAGCAGGTCAATGGGCCGCCGCGCCTCCATGGAGCGGATAAAGCGCTCCATCCGGCCGGAGAGCAGGTCCCAGGTCTCCTGGCGCTGGCAGTCGGAGGGAGATGAGGGAAGGGAAGCCCCGCCCATGAAGCTGGCCGTATCGGTCCAGTCGGCGTCCACCAGGGCGCTGAAGAGAAACCGCTGGGCCAGCCCCAGGCCGAACTGGAGGGCATCCTGACGCTGTTGCCTGTCCTCTCCCTTTGGCAGAATGGTTTTTGCTCTTTTGTAGAGCGCGGCCACCTCCAGGGCGGCCGCCTGGATGAGGGATTCCATCTCCTGCCTGGTGCAGCAGTCGGAGAAGAAGGCGTCCACGCTCTCTCCATAGAGGGCCTGGGCCTGCCGGGTGTCCATCCGCTCCAGCCAGGGCCGGCTGCCGTCGGGCGACAGATAGTCGCAGCGGCCGCTGTGGTGGCAGCCAATGGCCAGGGCGGCCATCTGCCCGGCCAGCCGGACGGCGTCGCTCTGTCCGGCGGTCTGCGCCCAGAGCCACCGCATGCCGGCAGCGGAGTGGTTGCGCTTTTCCCTGGTCTGCTGCCGGATGTGCTCCTGCACTGGTGTGGAGCTCTTCCCCATATCGTGTAGCCAGCCGGTCAGCTCCCCCAGCTTTTCCAGCCCCAGCGGGCGGCAGAGGGCAGCACAGAGCTTGGCAGCGTTCCGGCTGTGCTCCTCCAGGGTCTGGATACGGGGCGGCTGGCTGTCGTCCGTGCCGGGGATGATATGAGCGATCAGATGTGTCTTCATAATCCACATTTACTTATGTAGGAGAAGTTTATAACCTTCATGGAATACAATCTATCAGGAAAAAGGACATTTGTCAACAATGGATAGAAAAAATATCCAGGAGGAAAAATAAAATTGTAAAGGCCGCCGGAAGCATGTATACTACAAATTGTCATCCCCGGACACACGGGATGTGGATAGAAACACTTATGTGGGAGAAGTGGACTGTGTCCATCAGGAAGAAGGTGCCGGTTTTCCGGCATCTTCTTCCTCCCTTTTACAGCATAGTACAGAATAAGGGACATAAAACGGACTTTTATTGCGGGAGGAGAAAAACGTCGCAATCCACAATAGAAGGATAAATTTTTTGTCAGTTTTTCCGGTTGCTGTATGCCGTGATATGTAGCAAGGCCGGCGGCTTTCACCAGGGAAAGCCGCCGGCCTTGTTGTACGGAGATATGGGACAGAACGGAGGCCGCCGTGGACAGATGCGGGGGTCAGGGCGTCTCCTCATCGCCCAGGCCCATCTCGTCCACGGCGTGGCGCATGTGGATGGCCATGGCGTGGCGGGCGCCCTCCGCGTCCCCCCGGGCGAAGAACTCCAGCAGCAGCGCGTGGTCCCGCAGGGTGTCCGCCGCCAGCCGCTCCGCCTTCTCGCCGGTCTCCACCGCAGTGGCCACCGCCCGCTGGATAAGGGGGAGAAGACGCACCATAAACTCGTTGTGGGTGGCCCGGACAATGGCGGCGTGAAAGGCGGCGTCGGCCCGGGTGCGGTCAGCCCCGGAGCGGATGCAGTCCTCCACTTCCTTTCCTCTGGCCAGAATGTCCGCCCGCTCCTCCACCGTGGCCCGGCGGCAGGCCAGCATGGCTGCCTGGGGCTCAAAGATGCTCCGCAGCTCGAACAGGTCCCGCAGCTGGCCCTTCACCCGGCGCAGACCGGCAAAGCCGAAGTCGTCGATGTCCTCAACCCGGGCGGACACAAAGGTGCCCTTGCCCCGGCGCACCTCCAGCACCCCCTGGGCCACCAGCATCCGCACCGCCTCCCGCAGGGTGGTGCGGCTCACCCCCAGCTCCCGGGACAGGTCCAGCTCATTGGGCAGCTTATCCCCGGGGGCCAGGCCGCCCTCTGTCACGATCCTTCCATACAGCCGCTGGGCCGTCTGCTGGGTCAGGCTCTGTTTTTCCATGTGAACTTCCTCCCCGGACTTGACATTGTTTTCTCTATCATATAATATGTAGTCATACAATGCAAGCGTCATCATACAACGGTGGCGAATTTAATAAGGAGGACTCTGCCATGAGAAGCGATAACGTGACAAAAGGTGTGGAGCGCGCCCCCAACCGCTCCCTGTTCTACGCCCTGGGGTACACCAAGGAGGAGCTGGAACGCCCCCTCATCGGCATTGTCTCCTCCCAGAACGAGATCGTCCCCGGCCACATGAACCTGGACAAGATCGTGGAGGCGGTGAAGGCGGGCGTGCGTATGGCGGGGGGCACCCCCATCGTGTTCCCGGCCATCGCCGTGTGCGACGGCATCGCCATGGGCCACATCGGCATGAAGTACTCCCTGGTGACCCGTGACCTGATCGCCGACTCCACCGAGGCCATGGCCCTGGCCCACCAGTTCGACGGCCTGGTCATGGTGCCCAACTGCGACAAGAACGTGCCCGGTCTGCTGATGGCCGCCGCCCGGCTCAACATCCCCACCATCTTCTGCTCCGGCGGCCCCATGCTGGCCGGCCGGCTCCAGGACGGCCGCCGCTCCTGCCTGAGCCACATGTTTGAGGCCGTGGGCGCCTATAAGGCGGGCAAGCTGGACGAGGCCGGCGTGGAGGACTACGAGAACAACGCCTGCCCCACCTGCGGCTCCTGCTCGGGCATGTACACCGCCAACTCCATGAACTGCCTCACCGAGGGCATCGGCATGGCCCTGCGGGGCAACGGCACCATCCCCGCCGTCATGTCCGCCCGCCTGCGGCTGGCCAAGCACACCGGCATGCAGATCATGGA
>NZ_CALXEG010000024.1 GCF_944387275.1 uncultured Pseudoflavonifractor sp. | reverse complement strand
TACACCCTGGGCAGCGGCTTCATCCCCGCCCCCAACCACGCCGGCGGCCTGCGCTACCACGGCATGAGCCCCATCCTGTCCAAGCTCTACCACGACGGGTACATGGAGGCGGTGAACTATCAGCAGACCCAGGTCTTTGAGGCGGCGGTGTTCTTCGCCAAGCACGAGACCATCCTCCCCGCCCCCGAGTCGGCCCACGCCATCAAGGGCGCCATAGACGAGGCCCTCAAGTGCAAGGAGACCGGCGAGGAGAAGAGCATCCTCTTCGGCCTGACCGGCACCGGCTTCTTCGACATGACCGCCTATGAGAACTACCTCAGCGGCAAGATGACCGACTACGTGCCCACCGACGCCGACCTCCAGAAGGGCTTCGACTCCCTGCCCGACATCCCCCAGAACAAGAACATCTGAACACAGGCAAGCCCCCGGGCCGCAGAGCGGTCCGGGGGCTTATTCTGCAAAGAGGGGACGGCGCGATTCCTGCGCCGTCCCCTCTTCCGTTTTCTGAATCAGAGCACCTTGCGGATGCGCTCCACGGCCTCCACGGTGGCGTCCGCGCCGCCGAAGGCGGTGAGGCGGATGTAGCCCTCGCCGCTGGGGCCGAAGCCGGCGCCGGGGGTGGTGACCACGTTGGCCTGGTGGAGCAGCTTGTCGAAGAACTCCCAGGAGCCCATGCCGTCGGGAGTCTTGGCCCAGACATAGGGGGAGTTCTCGCCGCCGGACACGGTCAGGCCGGCGGCCTTCAGGCCGTCGAAGATGACCTTGGCGTTGCGCTTGTAGAAGTCGATGTTCTCCATGACCTGGGCGTGGCCCTCGGGGGTGTAGATGGCCGCCGCGCCCCGCTGGACCACGTAGGGCACGCCGTTGAACTTGGTGCACTGGCGGCGGTTCCACAGGGCGTTCAGGCTGGCGCCGTCCCGCTCCAGGGCCTTGGGCACCACGGTGTAGGCGCAGCGGGTGCCGGTGAAGCCGGCGGTCTTGGAGAAGGAGCGGAACTCGATGGCGCAGGTCTTGGCGCCGGGGATCTCAAAGATGCTGTGGGGGATCTCCGGGTCGGAGATGAAGGCCTCGTAGGCGGAGTCGAAGAGGATCACGCTGCCGTTGGCGTTGGCCCAGTCCACCCAGGCCTGGAGCTGGGCGCGGGTGGCCACGGCGCCGGTGGGGTTGTTGGGGAAGCAGAGGTAGACCAGGTCGGCCTTCTCCGCGAGGATGGCGGGAGAGAACCCGTTCTCCGCCACGCAGGGCATGTAGACCAGGCGGCTCCACTTGCCGCTCTCCTCGCTGAAGTCCCCGGCCCGGCCGGCCATGGCGTTGGTGTCCACATACACGGGGTACACCGGGTCGCACACGGCCACCACATTGTCGGTGCCGAAGATGTCGCCGATGTTGCCGCAGTCGCTCTTGGCGCCGTCAGAGACGAAGATCTCAGAGGGGTCGATCTCCACGCCCCGGGCGTGGTAGTCGTGGACGGCAATGGCCTCCCGGAGAAAGTCGTAGCCCTGCTCAGGGCCGTAGCCGTGGAAGCCCTCCACCGTGGCCATCTCGTCCACAGCGGCGTGCATGGCGGCAGTGACGGCGGGCACCAGGGGGCGGGTCACGTCGCCGATGCCCAGGCGGATCAGCTTCTTGTCCGGGTTGGCGTCGGCGTACACCGACACGCGGCGGGCGATCTCGGAAAACAGGTAGCTGCCGGGCAGCTTCAGGTAGTTGCGGTTAATGGTGGTCATATGCATCCTCCGTATCTGCTCCGCCCCGGGGTCTCCGGGCGGAAATTTTCTGCTGTAACGCATTACATCAGCTTAGCAGGCACTATTATATCCCTTTTTTCCCCCGGACACAACGGTAATTTTACTGTTCCTGGGAAATTTCTCCTTCAAAGACGGTCACCGCCGGGCCGGTCATGTAGAGGTGGCCGTTCTCCTCCGCCCAGCGGACTTCCAGCTCTCCGCCGGGCAGGCGGACCGTGGTGTGGCGGGACACCAGTCCGGCCTGGGCGGCGGCGGTCAGGGCGGCGCAGGCGCCGGTGCCGCAGGCCAGGGTCTCGCCGCTCCCCCGCTCCCACACCCGCGCCTTCAGGCCTCCCCGGTCGTCCGGCTGGACGAACTCCACGTTCACCCGGTCCGGGAAAGCGGGGTGGTACTCCAGCGCAGGCCCGATCCTGGCCAGGTCCAGGGCGTCCACCCCGCCGCAGAACACCACCGCGTGGGGGTTGCCCACCGACACGGGGACCGCCTGCCATGTTCTCCCCGCCGCCATCAGCTTCACCGGCGGCGACAGCTCCGGCCGCCCCATGTCCACCAGCACCGACTGTACTTTTCCGTCCCGGAGAAACAGCTCCAGGTAGCGCACCCCCGAGGCGGTCTCCACCGTCAGAAGGGAGGTCTTTCGGGTCAGCCCCTTGTCGTACACATACTTGCCCAGACAGCGGATGCCGTTGCCGCACATGGCCCCTTCCGAGCCGTCGGCATTGAAGATCCGCATGCCGAAGTCCGCCCGCTCCGACGGGCAGATGCAGATCAGCCCGTCCGCGCCCACGCCGAAGTGCCGGTCGGACAGCCGGACCGCCAGCTCAGGCAGATTGTCCGGCACTCCGCCGGTACAGTTGAGATACACGTAATCATTGCCCAGACCCTGCATTTTGGTAAAGCGCATGGCTCTCTCCCCCGCCGCCCCGCCGGATTTCCGGCGGGACACCCTGCGGGGGCGGTCCCCCCGGAGCGGGGCCGTACCCCTTATCCCTATGCGCCGCAGTCCTCGCTGAGAACCCGCCGGGCGGTCTCCAGCAGGCGGGAACCGCTGTCCATGCTCCGCTTCTGCAGGTAGCGGTGGGCCTCCTCCTCGGTAAAGCCCCGGCTGGCCATCAGGGCCGCCTTGGCCTGCTCCACCACCGCCTTCTCCTCCTCGCTGCGGTGGGGCCGGGTCATCTTCTCCAGCCGGTGGCCCACCTGGAGCAGCAGCCGCACCGAAGCGATCAGATCCCCGCGGGACACCGGAGAGGCCAGCTTGAAGATGTCGTCGCTCTCACACAGGTCCAGCATGCCCTGGTTGGCCACCATCAGCATGGCGCAGAACGGGGGGAGGTCCTCAAACAGCTGCTCGGCGGACTCGTCATGGAATTTGTAGCCGCAGACCACGGCGGAGATGTGCTGCTTGCTCACCACCCGCTTCACCTCGGCGGCGCTGCGGCAGACCACGCAGGAGGCGGTGCCCGAGCTCTCCAGGATCTCCCGGATGCGCCGGCCGCTCTCTTCCTTTGCAAAGGATACGATTATCTTTTCCATGTTCGGCTCCGCTCCTTCTCATGGGGGAGTATGCGCCGGGGGGACGGCGCGTCTTGTAACGCCCCGTCCCCCGGTTTTGCCGGCAGTGCCGGAGCTGTGATTCTGTTTTGCTCAATGGTTCATGATATGCTTCTCTCTCCCGGGAGGAGGCACGGGTGCGGTACTCCTGGGGGAAACCGGTTCCCCGCAAGGCCCCCATGCCCTTCGAGGAGGTGGATCAATAGTTGATGATATACTTTTCCCGCTCCCAGGAGGACACACGGGTGCGGTACTCATCCCACTCTTTTTTCTTGCCCTCGATGTAGTTGTTGGCCACGTGCTCGCCCAGGGTATCCAGCACCAGCCGGTCGCCCTCCATCAGGCGGATGGCCTCCTCCAGAGAGCCGGGCAGGCTGGCGATGCCGTGGGCCTCCCGGGTGGCCGGGTCCATGGCGTAGATGTTCTGGGTGATCTCCGCCGGGGGCACCAGGCCCTTCTCGATGCCGTCCAGACCGGCGGTCAGGCACACGGCAAAGGCCAGGTAGGGGTTGCAGGACGGGTCGGGGGAGCGCAGCTCCACCCGGGTGGCCTGGCCGCGGGAAGCGGGGATGCGGATGAGGGCGGAGCGGTTGGAGGCCGACCAGGCCAGATAGCAGGGGGCCTCATAGCCGGGCACCAGCCGCTTGTAGGAGTTGACCAGGGGGTTGGTGATGGCGGCCATGCCGGGCACATGGCGCAGCAGGCCGGCAATGAAGCTGTACGCCTCACGGGACAGGCCCCGCTCGTCGTTGGGATCGTAGAACACGTTCTTGCCGTCCCGGAACAGGGACATGTTGGTGTGCATGCCGGAACCGGCCACGCCGAAGATGGGCTTGGGCATGAAGGTGGCGTGGAGGCCGTTCTTCTGGGCCAGGGTCTTGACCGCCAGCTTGAAGGTCATGATGTTGTCGGCGGTGTGGAGGGCGCCGGCGTATTTGAAGTCGATCTCGTGCTGGCCCTCGGCCACCTCGTGGTGGCTGGCCTCGATCTCGAAGCCCATCTGCTCCAGGGCCAGGCAGATCTCCCGCCGGGTGCCCTCGCCGTGATCCAGGGGGCCCAGGTCGAAGTAGCCCGCCTCGTCGTTGGTCTTGGTGGTGGGCTTGCCCTCGTCGTCGGTCTGGAACAGGAAGAACTCCGCCTCAGGGCCCACGTTGAAGGTGTCAAAGCCCATGTCCCGGGCCTTCTGGATGGCCCGCTTCAGCACGTCCCGGGGGTCGCCCACAAAGGGGGTGCCGTCGGTGTTGTACACGTCGCAGATCAGCCGGGCCACCTTGCCGTGGCCGGGCCGCCAGGGGAACACGCGGAAGGTCCGCAGGTCGGGATACAGGTACTGGTCGGACTCGTCGATGCGGACGAAGCCGTCGATGGAGGAGCCGTCGAACATGCACTGGTTGTTGACGGCCTTCTCAATCTGCGAGGCGGTGATGGCCACGTTCTTCAGCTGGCCGAAGATGTCCGTGAACTGGAGGCGGATGAACTCGATGTCCTCCTCCCTGACAATGCGAATGATGTCTTCCTTCGTGTGAAGGTGGGTCATGGTGCGCGTCCCCTTTCATCCTCAAAAAATCGTTTTCCTATACGTCCAATCGAAAAAAGGCGCTCCGGTCCCCTGAGGGGTCGGAACGCCTTCGTTCTCAGCCAATGATATGCGGATCAGCACTTCGGCGCCGACTGTCCATGATTCTGACTCGTTTTCGCCCCGTCGGGCGGATATCCGGGCAGACCCTGCGGCCGAATCCTGTCAATATACTGTTCTGCACCGGAAGAAAGCGGGACTCCGTCGCCCCGCAAATTCTCCTTTGACATACTACCACACCCGAAGCAAGTTGGCAATCGGCAAAATCATCTGCTTTTTCCGCCAAATGTCTGAAATTTCCGTTCTTGTTGACTAGGAAAGGCCGCCGCCCGGGCTCCGCTCCCTCTCCCGGAATTTTTCCCCGTACCCCCTTGACAAATCCAGTTAGCCGTTGTAAACTCATGCCATCGAATTAGTTAGCGCAAGCTAATTACCGCATCAGGGAAATCTTTCAGCCGGGAGGCGTATTTATGATGCCGCTTACAATGGCAAAGACCGGTGAGACGGTCACCATCCGGAAAATCACCGGGAAGGACGAGGTCCGCCTGCATCTGGCGGAGCT
Organism: uncultured Pseudoflavonifractor sp.; assembly: GCF_944387275.1. Taxonomy (GTDB): domain Bacteria; phylum Bacillota; class Clostridia; order Oscillospirales; family Oscillospiraceae; genus Pseudoflavonifractor; species Pseudoflavonifractor intestinihominis. The sequence continues at coordinate 40,724 of NZ_CALXEG010000024.1, read as the reverse complement.
GGGATTTGTGGTGGACGGTACGGTCACGGTGGTCAGCGAGATCGCCGGCAACCTGATCCTTCAGGTCAAGGACAGCCGGATCGCGTTGGACAGGACCATGGCCAACCGAATCATGATTTGAGAGGAGCAGGGATATGAGAACACTCAGGGACGCAAAGGTGGGCGACACGGTCACCGTCGCCAGGCTCCACGGCGAGGGCGCCGTCAAGCGCCGCATCATGGACATGGGCATCACCAAGGGGGTGGTCATCCATGTGCGGAAGGTGGCCCCGCTGGGGGACCCCATGGAGCTGAACGTGCGGGGCTATGAGCTGAGCGTGCGCAAGGCGGACGCGGAGATGATCGAGATTCAGTGATGCGTGTGTCTTTCTCAGCGCCGGCGGCAGAAGCCGCCTGTTCTTTGGCAGTATAGTTAGCAAATGCTAATGGAAAGGGAGTAGCAAGATGGAGTACAAAATCGCGCTGGCGGGCAACCCGAACTGCGGCAAAACCACGCTGTTCAACGCCCTGACCGGCTCCAGTCAGTATGTGGGCAACTGGCCCGGCGTCACCGTGGAGAAGAAGGAGGGCAGGCTGAAGGGCCACAAGGACGTGGTCATTCAGGACCTGCCCGGCATCTATTCCCTCTCCCCCTACACGCTGGAGGAGGTGGTGGCCCGGAGCTATCTGGTCAATGAGAAGCCCGACGCCATTCTCAACATTGTGGACGGCACCAACATTGAGCGCAACCTGTACCTCACCACCCAGCTCATCGAGCTTGGCATCCCGGTGGTGGTGGCGGTGAACATGATCGACCTGGTCCGCAAGAACGGGGATAAGATCGACCTGGACCGCCTGGCCGGCGCCCTGGGCTGCCAGGTGGTGGAGATGAGCGCCCTGAAGGGCGAGGGCGGCATGGCCGCTGCGGAAAAGGCCCTGGAGCTGGCCAAGACCCACCAGTCCGGCGAGCTGCCCCACGTGTTCACCGGCAGCGTGGAGCACGCCATCGCCCACATTGAGGAGTCCATCCAGGGCAAGGTGGACGACCGGTATCTCCGCTGGTACGCCATCAAGGTCTTTGAGCGGGACGAGAAGGTGCTGGAGCAGCTGGGCTTGTCCCCCGAGCTGAAAAAGCACCTGGAGCTTCACATCACCGACTGCGAGCACGAGCTGGACGACGACGCCGAGAGTATCATCACCAACCAGCGCTACTCCTACATCAGCTCCGTGGTGGATAAGGCAGTGAAGAAGAAGCACGCCGCCCACAGCCTGACCGTCTCCGACAAGATCGACCGGGTTGTCACCAACCGCATCGCCGCCCTGCCCATCTTTGTGGCCGTCATGCTGCTGGTATACGCCATCTCCATGGGCGGCTGGACCGTCTCCATCGGAACCCACCTCACTGACTGGGCCAATGACGGCCTGTTCGGCGACGGCTGGTTTGTCCCCTTCACCGCCGATACGGATGCCTGGGACGAGGCTTCCGGCGCCTGGGAGGAGGCCTCCGCCATCATCGCGGCCCACGACGCGGGCGAGTCCGCTGCCTACCTCTACGACGACGAGTCCGGCGAGACCACCACCCTTGCGGTCAATGAGGAGACCTATCAGGCCGCCCTCACCGTGGCCGAGCCCGACCCCAGCGACTACGGCACCTGGGTGCCCGGCCTGCCCGTCCTGGCGGAAAACGGCCTGACCGCCATCGGCTGCAACGAGGTGCTCCAGTCCCTGATTCTGGACGGCATCATCGGCGGCGTGGGCGCGGTGCTGGGCTTTGTGCCTCAGATGCTGGTCCTCTTCCTGCTGCTGTCCATCCTGGAGGATGTGGGATATATGGCCCGCGTCGCCTTTATCATGGACCGGATCTTCCGCCGCTTCGGCCTGTCCGGCAAGAGCTTTATCCCCATGCTGGTGGCCACCGGCTGCGGCGTGCCCGGCATCATGGCCTCCCGCACCATTGAGCAGGAGCGGGACCGGAGAATGACCATTATGACCACCGGCTTCATCCCCTGCGGCGCCAAAATGCCCATCATCGCCCTGTTCGCCGGAGCGCTGTTCGGCGGCTCGGCCTGGGTGGCCGTCTCCGCCTACTTCATCGGCGTAGCGGCGGTGATTATCTCCGGCATTATCCTGAAAAAGACCAGGATCTTTGCCGGCGACCCCGCCCCCTTTGTCATGGAGCTGCCCGCCTATCACGCCCCCGCCGCCGTCAACGTGCTGCGGGCGACCTGGGAGCGGGGCTGGTCCTTCATCAAGCGGGCCGGCACCGTCATCCTCCTCTCCTCCATCATCCTCTGGTTCCTCCAGGGCTTCGGTTTTGTGGACGGCGTGTTCCAGATGGTGGAGGACAACAACGACTCCCTGCTGGCCGCCGTGGGCCACACCGTCGCCTTTATCTTCGCGCCCCTGGGCTTCGGCACCTGGCAGGCCACCGTGGCCACGGTCACCGGCCTCATCGCCAAGGAGGAGGTGGTCTCCACCTTCGGCGTCCTGTTCCCGGGCAACCTCACCATGGATATGGCCGCCGCCTTCACGCCGATTGCCGCCTACTCCTTCATGATCTTCAACCTGCTGTGCGCCCCCTGCTTCGCCGCCATGGGCGCCATCAAGCGGGAGATGAACAACTGGAAGTGGACCCTGGGCGCCATCGGCTACATGTGCGGCTTCGCCTATGTGGCGGCCCTCATGGTCTACCAGCTGGGCGGCCTGCTGACCGGCGCTGTGTCCTTCGGCGTGGGCACCGTGGTGGCTCTGGTCCTTCTGGCCGGACTCATCTACCTGCTCCTGCGCAGAAACAAGTATGAGGACCGTCCTCTGGGCGCCCGTGCTGTCAGCGCGGCAGCCAAGTAACTACATATCACTGGGGCGGACGGCTGAGCCATCCGCCCCGGCCACTCCCCGAAAGGAGCTGTTCACTATGGCAGATATCATCATCGGTCTCATCATCGCGGCGGTCTGCGTGGCCATCATCGCCAGAGGCATCCACAACCGCCGCCAGGGCAAGCACAGCTGCTCCGGCTCCTGCGGCAGCTGTGGGTGCGGCTGCAGCGGCTGCGCCTCCTCCGGCACATGCCGCACCGGACAGACCGCCTCCAAATAACCGGCCTGTGAAAAAACCGGCGCTCCAGACTGGAGCGCCGGTTTTCTATGTTATTCCTCTGGATTTGCCCCGCAGATGCCCAGCACAAAGGCCCGCAGGGCGTTCATCCGCTCCGCCTCGTCCTCCGGCCAGGGGCTGTCCCCCATGTGGTCGGCCAGCAGCACGGGCAGCTGGTAGTTGTACACCTCCTGGGCCACCTCCATCTCCGCGCCGTCCACCATGTGGTCGGGGCCGCCGTTGACAATGATGCCCTTCAGGTTGGGCAGCTGGTCCAGCTCCCCGGCGGTGATGCTGTGGGGGTAGAGGGCGCTGTCCACCCCCAGAGACCGGATCTCCGCCAGCAGCCGCTCGTTCTCCCGGCTGCCCAGATTCAGCACTGCGATCATATCTCGCGCCATGGGCACGACCTCCTTTTATCTGTTCTGCGCCGTCCGGTCCCAGTCCACCGCCACCCACTGTGCGTTGGGCACGTTGAAGCGGTAGAGGGCCTTGTTGTCAAAGGGCACGCCGGCACGCCAGCCCAGCACCGCCCGGATCACCGCGCTGTGGCACACCGCCAGAGCGGTCTCCCCCGGCCCGGCGGCAATGGCGTCCAGCACGGGGAGAATCCGCCGCAGGGCGTCCCCCAGGGACTCCCCGCCGGGCGGCGCCACCTTCATCCGGTCCTCCTGATAGGCCTCGTATTCCTCCGGCCACTTTTCCTCGATCTCCGGCCAGGTGTAGCCCTCCCATTCCCCGAAGCTCACCTCCCTCAGGTCGTCCACCGGGATGGGGGTGAGCCCCAGATGGCGGCAGACGATCTCCGCCGTCTCAAAGGCCCGGCGCTTGGGGCTGGCGTAGCAGATGTCGATCTTCTCCCCGCTCTCGGCCAGACGGCGGCCCAGCTCCTCCGCCTGGCTTCTTCCCTTTTCATTCAGTTCCGTATCGCTGGCGCCCTGGACGCGCCCGACCGCATTCCAGCCGGTCTCGCCGTGGCGGGCCAATATAATTCTCATGGGCAAATCTCCATTCTCTCTTTACAGCATCCGCTTCAGGTACTGCCCCGTGTAGGACCCCTCGCAGGCCGCCACTTCCTCCGGCGTGCCGGTCACTACAATATTTCCGCCGCCGTCGCCGTTCCCACCCGGCTTCCGCCGGGCGGGAGCCCTGTCTCCTTTTATCTGCACGGGCGGAATGAATCCGCCCGGCATCAAGGTTTTGGCCGCAGGCCAAAACGCTTGTTGTGGCGGCGACGGCGCGGCATTACAGCATACGCTTCAGGTACTGCCCCGTGTAGGACCCTTCGCAGGCCGCCACTTCCTCCGGCGTGCCGGTCACCACGATATTGCCGCCGCCGTCGCCGCCCTCGGGGCCCAGGTCGATGATATAGTCGGCGGTCTTGATGACGTCCAGGTTGTGCTCAATGACCACCACCGTGTTGCCCACCTCCACCAGCTTCTGGAGCACCTCGATGAGCTTGTGCACGTCGGCGGTGTGGAGGCCGGTGGTGGGCTCGTCCAGAATATAGATGGTCTGGCCGGTGCTCCGCTTGGACAGCTCGGTGGCCAGCTTCACCCGCTGGGCCTCGCCGCCGGACAGGGTGGTGGAGGGCTGGCCCAGCTTGATATAGCTCAGGCCCACCTCGTACAGGGTCTGGAGCTTGTTGTAGATGCGGGGCAGGTTCTCGAAGAAGGGCAGGGCCTCCTCCACGGTCATGTCCAGCACCTCATAGATGTTCTTGCCCTTGTAGCGCACCTCCAGGGTCTCCCGGTTGTACCGCTTGCCCTTGCACACCTCGCAGGGCACGTAGATATCGGGCAGGAAGTGCATCTCGATCTTGATGAGGCCGTCGCCCTGGCAGGCCTCGCAGCGGCCGCCCCGCACGTTGAAGGAGAACCGGCCCGGGCCGTAGCCCCTGGCCTTGGCGTCCTGGGTGGAGGCGAACAGGTCCCGGATGTCGTTGAACAGCCCGGTGTAGGTGGCCGGGTTGGACCGGGGAGAGCGGCCGATGGGGGACTGGTCGATGTCGATGACCTTGTCCAGGTACTGCTCCCCCTCAATGCCCCTGTTCTTGCCCGGCCGCAGCTTGGCACGGTTCAGGTCGGCGGCCAGCTTCTTGTATAGAATCTCGTTGACCAGGCTGGACTTGCCCGAGCCGGACACGCCGGTGACGCAGGTGAAGGTGCCCAGGGGGATGGACACGTCGATGTCCCGCAGGTTGTTCTCCGCCGCACCCTTGATGGTGAGCACCTTGCCGTTGCCCTTCCGGCGCTGGGTGGGCACGGGGATCTTCTTCCGTCCGGACAGGTAGTCGCCGGTGATGGAGCCGGGGGTGTTCATGACCTCCTCGGCTGTGCCCGCGGCCACCACGTATCCGCCGTGGACCCCCGCGCCGGGGCCGATGTCCACGATATAGTCGGCGGCCCGCATGGTGTCCTCGTCGTGCTCTACCACCAGCAGGGTGTTGCCCAGGTCCCGCAGGTGCTTCATGGTGGCAAGCAGCATGTCGTTGTCCCGCTGGTGGAGGCCGATGGAGGGCTCGTCCAGAATATAGAGCACCCCCATGAGGGAGGAGCCGATCTGGGTGGCCAGCCGGATGCGCTGGCTCTCGCCGCCGGACAGGGTGGCCGCCGACCGGCTCAGGGTCAGGTACTGGAGGCCCACGCTCTGGAGAAAGCCCAGGCGGCTCTTGATCTCCTTGAGGATACGCTCGGCAATGAGCATCTGCTGGTCGGTGAGGGTCAGGTGGTCGATGAAGTCCAGGGCGTCGGTCACCGACTTGCGGCAGAACTCATCGATGTTGATGCCCCCCACCGTCACCGCCAGGGACTCCTTGCGCAGCCGCCGGCCGCCGCAGTCGGGGCAGGGCCGCTCGCTCATGCACTCCTCCAGCTCCCGGCGCACCGCGTCCGACTGGGTCTCCCGGTAGCGGCGCTCCAGGTTGTTGCAGATGCCCTCAAAGGGCTGGTACAGGGTGCCCTGGCCCCGCTCCCGGTCGTAGGTCAGCTTCAGCTTCTCCCCCTTGGTGCCGTAGAGGATGATGTCCATCACCTCGGCGGGCAGGTCCTTCACCGGGGTGGTCAGCTTGAATTTGTACTGCTTGGCCAGGGCGTCGAAGTACATCCGGGAGATGGAGTCCCCCTTGATGTTGTTCCAGCCCGAGGCGGTGATGGCCCCGTCCAGAATGGACAGGTCCTTGTTGGGGATGACGATGTCCGGGTCCACCTTCAGCTGGGCGCCCAGGCCGGTGCAGGTGGGGCAGGCGCCGAAGGGGTTGTTGAAGGAGAACATGCGGGGGGTCAGCTCCTCGATGGAGATGCCGCAGTCCTCACAGGCGTAGTTCTGGGAGAAGAGGATGTCCCGGTCCTCCCCCACAATGTTGATGACCACGATGCCCCCCGCCAGGTTGGAGGCCACCTCCACCGAGTCGGTGAGCCGCTGGGTGATGTCCGGCTTGATGACCAGCCGGTCCACCACCACCTCGATGTTGTGCTTCTTGTTTTTGTCCAGCTTGATCTCCTCGGTCAGGTCGTAGATGGACCCGTCCGCCCGGACGCGGACATAGCCCGACTTGCGGGCGTCCTCAAAGATCTTCTGGTGCTCGCCCTTCTTGCCCCGGATGACGGGGGCCAGCACCTGGATGCGGGTGGCCTCGGGCAGGGTCAGGACCTGGTCGATGATCTGGTCGATGGTCTGCTGCTTGATCTCCTTGCCGCACTTGGGGCAGTGGGGGGTGCCCACCCGGGCCCAGAGCAGACGGAGGTAGTCGTAGATCTCGGTCACCGTGCCCACGGTGGAGCGGGGGTTCTTGGAGGTGGTCTTCTGGTCGATGGAGATGGCGGGGCTCAGGCCGTCGATATAGTCCACGTCCGGCTTCTCCATCTGGCCCAGGAACATCCGGGCGTAGGAGCTGAGGGACTCCACATAGCGGCGCTGTCCCTCGGCGTAGATGGTGTCAAAGGCCAGGGAGGATTTGCCCGAGCCGGACAGACCGGTGAGCACCACCAGCTTGTCCCGGGGGATCTCCACGTCGATGTTTTTCAGGTTGTTCTCCCGGGCGCCTTTGACGTAAATATGGTCCAGCATAGTCGTTGGTTCTCCTTTGAATTGCTCTGTTCTCGATTGTTATCCGGCTGTGCCTATCCCAGCAGCATCCGGAGCGCAAGTACAACATCGGCCAGCAGGATGACAACTCCCACTATGCCGCAGAGGATGCGCACCGCCTTGGGCGGCTTTTTGTTGGTGGCCACGGCCAGCAGGGCCAGGGCGGCCAGTCCCGCCAGCAGGGGCCAGTAGATGGCCAGCAGGACGCCCAGGGTCGCCCCCAGGCCCTCTCCGAGGAAATTCATGGCGCAGGCTCCTCCTCTGCCAGTATACGGCGGATGCCCCCGGTCAGGAGGGCGATATTCTCCTCCTGAAAGACCGTGTCGCGGCCGGTGTGGATGCGGTCCAGGTACCAGCCCAGCCGCTTCCCCCTCTTCAGGGCGCACACCCCCGCCGCCCGGCGGAAGGAGGCGTTGTCCGAGGGGTAGAAGCCGAAGCCCCGCACCACCTCCACCGTCTTTCCATTCTGGGGAAGAAATGCCCTCTCGATCCGGGCCAGAGCGGCCTCGTCCTTCTTCAGGGCGGCGGTGGGATAGAACTGGATGGAGCTGCCGTCGGACACGCAGTCAAAGTTGAGCACCAGCGTCTCCTTTTTCACCTGCCTGTGCCGCCCGGCAAAGGCGGCGGAGCCCAGCATGCCCCGTTCCTCGTTGTCGAAGAACACCAAGCAGGCTTTCTCCCGCAGCTCCGGCGGCAGGGTGAGGGCGGCCTCCAGCAGGGTGACGACGCCGGAGGTGTTGTCGTTGGCGGTGTGCCGGTTGGCCCGGCCGAAAAACACCCACCAGACGCAGAACACACACACCAGCCAGCCGGGCAGTGTTCCGGCCCAGAGGGGCAGGTCGGCGACCGCTCTGATGGCCACGGCGCAGACGGTGACCGCGGTCAGCGCCGCCAGCAGCCCCACCACCAGCAGCAGCTGGTAGATGAGGTAGATCCCCATATTCCGTGGGGTGAGAAAGTTGGGGATGGGCAGCACGGCCTGGGTGTCGTAGTGGGCGGTGAAGAGCACCTCCGCCTTCTCCGGGTCCCCGGCAATGACGTTGGTGCCCGAGAAACGTCCGCTCTCCTCGGTGACGGCCCAGCCCGCCCCCTCCAGCTCCCCGCGCAGCCAGGCCCGGAAGGCCCGCTTCTGCCCGGTGGACTTGCGGATCTGGAACTCTGACAATACCTTCCGGGATTGCTCGGTCATGAGTCGGCCTCGCTTTCTCTTAAACCCATCTTGTTCCCGCAGGGTCAGCCCTCGCCCCGCAGCTTGATGATTTTATCTCTCAGAATGGCCGCATATTCGAATTCCAGCATCTTGGAGGCCTCCTTCATCTCCTTCTCCAGCTTGGCAATGGCCTCCAGGCGCTGCTGCTTGGTCATCTGCTTCTGGCTGAAGTCGAACTTCTTGGTCTCCTCCACCTCGCCGGACAGCTCGATCAGGTTGCGCACCGACTTGACCACCGTCTTGGGCACAATGCCGTGGGCCTTGTTGAAGGCGTCCTGCTTCTCCCGGCGGCGCTCGGTCTCGTCGATGGCGGCCCGCATGGAGGGGGTGATCTTGTCGGCGTACATGATGACCAGTCCGTCGGCGTTTCGGGCCGCCCGGCCGATGGTCTGGATGAGGGAGGTCTCGCTGCGGAGGAACCCCTCCTTGTCCGCGTCCAGGATGGCCACCAGGCTCACCTCGGGCAGGTCCAGGCCCTCACGCAGCAGGTTGATGCCCACCAGCACGTCGAACACGCCCAGACGCAGATCCCGGATAATCTCCTGCCTCTCGATGGTGTCGATGTCGTGGTGCATATAGCGGACCTTGATGCCCGCGTTTTTCAGGTAGGCGGTCAGGTCCTCGGCCATCCGCTTGGTGAGGGTGGTGACCAGCACCCGCTCCTTCCGCTCGGTGCGGGCATTGATCTCGCCGATGAGGTCGTCGATCTGCCCCTCCACCGGGCGGACCTCGATGCGGGGGTCCAGCAGGCCGGTGGGCCGGATGACCTGCTCCACCACCTGGCCCGACCGGGTGCGCTCGTACTCGCCGGGGGTGGCGGAGACGTAGATGACCTGGTTGATCCGCTGCTCGAACTCGTCGAACTTCAACGGCCGGTTGTCGTAGGCGCAGGGCAGGCGGAAGCCGTAGTCCACCAGGGTGGTCTTGCGGGCGTGGTCGCCGTTGTACATGGCCCGCACCTGGGGCAGGGTCACGTGGCTCTCGTCGATGAACATGAGGAAGTCCTTGGGGAAATAGTCCAGCAGGGTGTGAGGGGGCGTGCCGGCAGGGCGGCCCTCGATGACCCGGGAGTAGTTCTCAATGCCGGAGCAGTAGCCCAGCTCCTGCATCATCTCAATGTCGTACATGACCCGCTGCTTGAGCCGCTGGGCCTCCACCAGCTTGTTCTCCCGCTCGAAGAAGGCCACCCGCTCCTCCAGCTCCTTGTAGATCTCGCCGATGGCCGCGTCCATCTTCTCCTTGGGGGTGACGTAGTGGGTGGCGGGCCAGATGGGCACGTGGTTGAGGATGCGGATGGGGGTGCCGGTGACGGCGTTGACCTCGCTGATGCGGTCGATCTCGTCCCCGAAGAACTCCACCCGGATGGCGGAGTCCTTCCAGTAGGCGGGGTAGATCTCCACCGTGTCCCCCCGGACCCGGAACATGTTCCGCTCAAAGGCGATGTCGTTGCGCTCGTAGCGAATCTCCACCAGCCGCTTGAGGAGCACGTCCCGCTTCATCTCCATGCCCACCCGGAGAGACACCATCATCTTGGCAAAGTCCTCGGGCTCGCCCAGGCCGTAGATGCAGGACACGGAGGACACCACGATCACGTCCCGCCGCTCCAGCAGGGCGCAGGTGGCGGACAGCCGCAGCCGGTCGATCTCGTCGTTGGTGGAGGCGTCCTTGGCGATATAGGTGTCCGTGTGGGGGATATAGGCCTCCGGCTGGTAGTAGTCGTAGTAGGAGACGAAGTACTCCACCGCGTTGTTGGGGAAGAACTCCTTGAACTCGGCGCACAGCTGGGCGGCCAGGGTCTTGTTGTGGGCCAGCACCAGGGTGGGCCGCTGGAGCTTCTCGATGGTCTTGGCCATGGTAAAGGTCTTGCCGGAGCCGGTGACGCCCAGCAGGGTCTGCTCCTGGAGCCCCATCTCCACGCCGTTGGCCAGGGCCTCAATGGCCTGGGGCTGATCGCCCGCGGGCTTGTATTCGCTGACTACCTCAAATTTGGGCATACCATCACCTCGTACATCCATTCTATCAAAACGTATGTTCTATTGCAACCACTAATTATAGTATTTCCATCAGAAAGCCGCTGTCCCGCATGGACACCATATCGTCGTCCACAAAAATCAGGTGGTCCACCAGGATAACCCCCACCTGGCGGAGCAGTTCTCTCAGGTAGAGGGTGGTCTGCTTGTCCTCGTCGGAGGGCAGGGCCAGGCCGGACACATGGTTGTGAGCCAGCATGACCCGGGAAGCGTTGTGGTTGAGGGCGGCCTCCACAATGACACGGGCGTTGATTTCGGCGGCGTTCACGTTCCCCTCCCCCACCTTGGGGCAGCCCAGGCACTTGCCCTTGCCGTCCATGCACAGGAGGTAGACCATCTCGTTGCGGGCGCCGTAGAACAATGGCGCGAACACCTCACGGGCGGCCCGGGTGGAGTCCACAATGTCCTCCAGGCTGGCGCGGGACGCGCCGTACCGCCTGCCCAACTCCTTGACGGCCCGGAAGAGCACCGCCGCCCGTTCCCCCACGCCCTTCACCTGGGAGAGGGCCTCTGGCGTGGCGTCCAGCACGCCCTGGAGGGAGCCGAACCGGTCCAGCAGGTCGTGGGCCAGGGGGTTGGTGTCCTGCCGGGGCAGCACGTAGAACAGCAGCAGCTCCAGCACCTTGTGGTCGGGGAAGGACTCCGGCCGGGCCATGAATTCCTTGCGCAGCCGGTCCCTGTGTCCCGTGTGGTCCGCCATGTCCTTCCCTCCTCTCTGTCATCAGAAGCGCAAAAACCTCCGCGGGAAATTGCCCGCGGAGGTCTGCGCCTGTCCTCAGGCCCGGGCGCCGTACTCGGCCAGGTAGGCCTCCATACGGGCCTTCATGTCGTCGTCGATATACACCTTGCCGTCCACCGGGTTGTTGTGGAGGAAGGAGATGACCTCGCGGACGGTGACGATGGGGAACACCCGGATGCCGTGCTCATCCCGCAGCTCGTCCAGGGTGGTCTTGTCGCCGGTGCCCCGCTCCATGCGGTCCACGGACACCACCAGGGCGGTCAGGTTCACGTCGGCCACGTGCTTGAACAGCTCGATGGTCTCCCGGACGGCGGTGCCGGCGGTGACCACGTCCTCCACGATGACCACCTTGTCCCCGGCCTGGGGCTTGTAACCCACCATGGAGCCGCCCTCGCCGTGGTCCTTGGCCTCCTTGCGGTTGAAGCAGTAGGGCAGGTCCCGGCCGTAGTTGCGGTACAGGCTGGAGGCCGCCGCCACCGCCAGAGGGATGCCCTTGTAGGCGGGGCCGAAGAGGCAGTCCACGCCGTCGGGCAGGTTCTCCTGGATGCAGGCGGCGTAGTAGTCGCCCAGCTTGGAGGCCTGGGCGCCGGTCTTGTAGTTGCCGGTGTTGATGAAGTAGGGAGTCTTGCGCCCGGACTTGGTGGTGAAGTCGCCGAAGGTCAGCACGCCGGAGCGCACCATAAAGGTAATGAATTCTTCTTTATACGTCATGATAGATCCGCCCTTCCTGAAATCAGTCGGAACATTATACCACTCCGGCGCCGTGTTCACAAGTATGAACCGGCTGAAAAATGTCTCCATACCAAAGGCACCCCAACCATTACGCAGTATCCGTGCTGCCTAACGATTGGAGTGCGTTTTTTCGCTGAAATTCGGGTTTACTCGTTCTCCACGGCCACGTCGAAGGCGGGGCGCTGGGGCGCGCCGGAGGCGGCGGCGCTGGCGGCCCGGAACTTGTTCCGGCTGGCCTTCAGCTCCTCGTAGGCCTCGCCGATGGCCTCTTCCGTACGGCGCAGGGCGTCCTCGCAGTAGTCGTTGGCCGACTTGCGCAGCTCTCTGGCACGGTCCTCGGTCTGACGCAGGATCTCGCTGGACTTCTGCTTGGCACGGGCCATGATCTCCTCCTCGGAGAGCATCTGCCGGGCCTGGTCCTCCGCCTGCTTGCGGATCAGGTCTGCCTCGCGCTTGGCGGAGGCGATATAGTCGGTGCGGGCCGCGATGAGCTTTTTGGCCTCGTTCAGCTCCATGGGGAACTGGGCCTTGATGTCATCCAGCAGGTCAAGGGCCTTGTCCCGCTCGATGATACACTTCTCACTGGACAGAGGCACGCTCTTCGCCTCGTCGATCAGCTCATAGAGCATGTCCAGCAGTTCTTCCACGCCAGTCGCCATTTATCCGTTCCTCCTGCTTTTCATCTTTTCGTTCACATCGTCAATGATCTCCCGGGGGACAAAGTCGGACAGGTCCGCCCCATAGTAGGCCATCTCCTTCACCACGCTGGAGCTCAGGTAGGTGTACTTGGCGCTGGAGGGCAGGAACATGGTGTCCAGCCGGGGGTTGAGCTTGCGGTTGATGAGGGCCATCTGGACCTCCTTCTCGTAGTCGGACACGGCCCGCAGGCCCTTGACCACCACGCAGGCGCCCACACGCTTGGCGTACTCCGCCAGCAGGCCAGTGGAGCTGTCCACTTCCACATTGGGCAGGCGGTCCACAACCTTGTGGATGAGCTCCACCCGCTCCGCAGGGGTAAACAGGCCCTTGTTTTCCTTCTCGGAATTCACCATCACGCAGACGATGAGCTTATCAAAACAGACCGCCGCACGCTTGATCACGTTCAGGTGGCCCAGTGTAATGGGGTCAAAGCTGCCGGGATATACCGCTATTTTCACTGGAATCTCTCCTTGCCGCGGGGAAGGGTCACACGGTCCGCCGGTACAGCGTCACCTTGATCTTGCCGTAACGGTACTCCCGCCCCTTCTCATAGGGGGCGGAGAGGGCAGGCAGGACCTGTTCCGCCGCACTTTCGCAGACTATTATACCATTCTCTGACATGATGTCAATCTTGGAGATGGCCTCCAGGGCCTTGTCCAGCAGGCCGGAGGCGTAGGGCGGGTCCAGAAAGACCAGGTCGAACTTCTCCCGGCAGCTGGTGAGGAAGGCCATGCTGTCCCCCTGGATCACCCGGGCCTGGGCCTCAAAGCCGCAGGTCTTCACGTTCTCCCGGATGACGGCGGCGGCCTCCTTCCGCAGGTCCACAAAGGTGCACCGCTCCGCCCCGCGGGACAGGGCCTCGATGCCCAGCTGTCCGGTGCCGCCGAAGAGGTCCAGCACCCTGCGGCCCTCCACGTCAAACTGCACGATATTGAAAATGGACTCCTTCACCTTGTCGGTGGTGGGCCGGGTCTCCATGCCGGGCAGCTCCTTGAGCCGCCGGCCCCGGGCCGTTCCTGTGATGACGCGCATTGTATTTCATCCTTTCCGGTCCTCCGGCCGGGGCTCCTCCTGAGCCCCCCGGAAGTAGTCGTAGACGGCCTTGGCCGTGTTCTTGGGCACTGCCGCCTCCAGCTCTTCCAGGGTGGCGGCCTTGATATTCTTGACACTTTTGAAGTGTTTGAGCAGGTCTGCCCGGCGTTTTTCCCCCACGCCGGGGATCTTGTCCAGCACCGAGCCCTTCACCCGCTGGTTCTGCTGCTGGCGGTGGAACTCGATGGCAAAGCGGTGGGTCTCCTCCTGGATCTGGCCGATGAGGGAGAACACCGCCTGGTTGGCCTGGATGCCGATCTCATGTCCGTCCGGCGTGACCAGGGCACGGGTGCGGTGCCGGTCGTCCTTCACCATGCCGAACACCGGGATGGACAGCCCCAGCTTCTCCAGCACCTTTACCGCCACCTTGGCGTGGTTCTCGCCGCCGTCGATGAGGAGCAGGTCGGGCAAATCTTTGAACTTCTCGTCCCCGTCCAGATAGCGCCTGAAGCGGCGGGTGAGCACCTGCTCCATGGAGGCGTAGTCGTCGGGGGCGTCCATGTCCTTGAGCTTGAAGCGGCGGTAATCCCGCTTCAGGGGCCGGGCGTTCTGGTAGACCACCATGGAGGCCACGATGTCGTCCGCCCCCTGGTTGGAGATGTCGTAGCTCTCCATGCGCATGGGGGGCTTGTCCAGCCTGAGCATCTTGGCCAGCAGCTCCAGCAGCTTGGAGGTCCGCTCCTCCTTGGTGGTCCAGCGGGCCACCTCCTCCTCCGCGTTCTTGTTGGCCAGGCGGATCAGGTCCATCTTGGCGCCCCGCTGGGGGGTGACCAGGTTCACCCGGCGGCCCGCGTTCTCAGACAGCAGCCGGGCCAGAGGCACCTCGTCGTCGATCTCGCAGGGCAGCAGGATCTGCCTGGGCAGCTGATTCCGCTCCCCGTAGTACTGCCGCACCAGAGCGGACATCACGTCGGCGATCTCCTCCTCCATGGGGGTCTCCATCAGGTCCCAGTCCTTGGCGGCCAGCTCGCCGTCCACGTAGTGGAGCACCACAAAGCAGCTCTTGGCCGTGCCCCGGTGGAAGCCCACCACGTCGGTGTCCGCCAGGCTGCCCGCCATCACCTTCTGCCGCTTGCCCAGCAGCTCAATGGCCCTGTACCGGTCCCGCAGCTCGGCGGCCTTCTCAAACCTGAGCTCCTCGGCGGCCCGCTCCATCTCGGCCTGGATCTCCTCCCCTACCTCCTTGAACTGCCCTTCCAGCAGCCGGATGGCCTGGTCGATGGCGTCCCGGTACCGCTCCTGGGGCATGCCGAAGCGGCAGTAGCCGTCGCACAGGCCCATGTGGTAGTTCAGGCAGGGCCGCTCCTTGCCGATGTCCCGGGGGAACTTCCGGTTGCAGGAGGGCAGCTTCAGGGCGGCCCGGAGGGCGTCGATGATGCCCTGGGTGCTGCCCCGGCTGCCGTAGGGCCCGAAGTAGCGGGCCCCGTCGTCCGCCGCCTTGTTGGCCAGGGAGAACCGGGGGTAGTCCTCGTTGACGGTGAGGCGGATATAGGGGTAGCCCTTGTCGTCCTTCAGCAGGATATTGTAGTGGGGCTGGTGGCGCTTGATGAGGGAACTCTCCAGCACCAGGGCCTCGAATTCACTGTCCGCCACGATCACGTCGAAGTGGTCGATCTGGCTAACCATGGCCCGGGTCTTCTCCGTGTGGGAGGCCAGGTCGGCAAAATACTGGCTCACCCGGTTCTTCAGGGCCTTGGCCTTGCCTACGTAGATGACCACGTTGCGCTTGTCCTGCATGATATACACGCCCGGCTTCAGCGGCAGGGCATGGGCTTTTTCTTTCAGTTCTTCAAATGTCATACGCTGTTTTTCCTGCCCTCCCTGTTCGCCGGACTTCCTTCATGCCCTGCCGCTGGGCGCCTCAGCGCCCCGGCGCGCTGCGCCGTCCAAGCGTTTTGCGGAGCAAAACCTTGATGCCGGGGCGATTCACTCGCCCCGCGCAGATCTCAATTCTTTCCGGGTCCCCAAATGCGCCCGCGCATTTGGGACAGGGCATGGGCTTTTTCTTTCAGTTCTTCAAATGTCATACGCTGTTTTTCCTGCCCTCCCTGTCCGCCGGGCCCCAAAATGCGCCTGTGCTTTGGAGACAGGGCACGGGCCTTTTCTTTCCGCTCTTCAGAATGGCATACCTTATGATGCCCGTTCTCCCCGTCCGCCTGTTCTTCTCCGCCTTTCGAGGATAAAAAAAGCGCCGCAGTATGCGGCGCTTTTTGTCGGAACGGTGTTACTCGGAGAAGTTGGACGCGATCAGCTCCACCAGAGCTTCGACCGCCTCTTTCTCATCGGGGCCGTCGGCGATGAGGTTGATGGAGGTTCCCTTCACGACGCCGAGGGAAAGTACACCCAGCAGGCTCTTGGCGTTCACCCGGCGCTCATCCTTCTCGACCCAGATGGAGCTCTTGAACTCATTGGCCTTCTGAATGAAGAATGTGGCGGGTCTGGCGTGCAGGCCGACCTGATTGTTTACGACTGCCTCTTTCATATACATAAGCGTTTCCCCCTAAGATGCGTTTATGAAGTCGCATACTTTCCTGTATAGAATATCAAATTTGTGCCAAATCGTCAATGACATTTTACACAAAATACGGGTGGTATTCTCTCTCAATTGACGGAAGAAGACTTTTGACTGTTTTTATGCGTTCTTGCGCGGACAATGTCCTCCAGCAGCGGACAATTCCGGTTCTGACGCCGCCATTCCGCCCTCCGGGGTAAAAACGCCCTTTGGAGCAGACATGGTTTTTTATCCATCCATCCGGGCGCGCCCGCCGCCTTTACCGCAGCTCCGCCACCGTTACGCCGTCCTCTCCTTCCCCATAGCGTCCGGGGCGGAAGGACTTCACATACCGGCTGCGCTTCAGGTGCTCCCGCACCGCCTTGCGCACCGCGCCGGTGCCCTTGCCGTGGATGATGGTGACGCTCTCCAGCTTGGCCAGCATGGCGTTGTCCAGAAACAGGTCCAGGGCGGCCACAGCCTCGTCGGTGGTCATGCCCCGCAGGTCCACCTCCGAGGAGGCCCCCACGGTGCGCAGCTGCCGCTCCGCCCGGTGGATGATCCGCTGGGCCTGCTTCTTGCTGCCGTCCTCCTCGGCCACACGCACCTCCTCCTGCTTGGCGGTGATCTTCAGAATACCGGCCTGGAGCTGGAGGCTGCCGTCCTTGTTGACGGCCAGTACCTGGGCCCTGGTGCCCCCCATCTTCACCAGCTCCACCGTGTCCCCCACTTTGGCGGGACGGGTGGGCGGCGGCGCGGGCTCCTCAGGCCGGGCGCCCAGGGCGTCCTCCGCCTGGTTGAGCCGCTGGCGCAGCCCCGCCCGCTCCTCGTTCACCTTCTGCCAGTCCTCTTCCTTCCGCTGGCGGCGGCGCATCTCGTTGAGCTCCTTGAACACGCTGTCAGCCGTATTCCGCGCCTCGTCCAGAATGGCCCGGGCCTCCGCCTGGGCCTTCTCCACAGCCTTGGACCGCTCCTTCTCCAGCTTGTCCCGGTACTCCCGGGCCACCCGGGCGGAGTCCTCCATCTCCCGGCGCAGCTTCCGGGCCTGGTCCTTCTCCTGCTCCATCTGCTGGCGCTGCTGCTCCAGCCGGGTGATCACGTCCTCAAAGCGGACGTTCTCCGCGTCGATGCGGGCGGAGGCCTTGTCGATGATCTCCTTGGGCAGGCCCAGCCGCTCGGAGATGGCGAAGGCGTTGGACTTGCCCGGGATGCCGATGAGGAGCCGGTAGGTGGGGGCCAGGGAGTTGACGTCAAACTCGCAGGAGGCGTTCTCCACCCCCGGGGTGGTCATGGCGTACACCTTCAGCTCGGCGTAGTGGGTGGTGGCGGCCACCAGGGCCCCCATCTCCCGGGCGCTGTCGATGACGGCGGCGGCCAGGGCCGCGCCCTCGATGGGGTCGGTGCCCGCCCCCAGCTCGTCAAAGAGGATCAGGGTGCGGTCGTCCGCCTCCTTCAGGATGCCCACGATGTTCACCATGTGGGAGGAGAAGGTGGACAGGCTCTGGGCGATGGACTGCTCGTCGCCGATGTCGGCCAGCACCCGGTCGAAGATCATCACCGTGCTGTCGTCCGCCACCGGGATGTGGAGGCCGCACTGGGCCATCAGGGTCAGCAGGCCGATGGTCTTCAGGGTGACCGTCTTGCCGCCGGTGTTAGGGCCGGTGATGACCAGTGTGTCGAAGTCCCCGCCCAGGTACAGGTCGTTGGCCACCGCCTTGTTGGGGTCCAGCAGGGGGTGCCGGGCCTGCCGCAGGCAGATGCCCCGCTCCACGATCCTGGGCTCGCAGGCCCGCATCCGGTAGGACAGCTTGGCCCGGGCAAAGATCACGTCCAGCATGATGAGCAGGTCGTAGTCCTGGGCGATGTCCTCCCGGTGGGCGGCGCACTCGGCGGAGAGCTCGGCCAGGATGCGGTCGATCTCCTTCTCCTCGTCGGCCTGGAGCTCCCGCAGCTCGTTGTTGGCCTTCACCACGCCCATGGGCTCGATGAAGAAGGTGCCGCCGGAGGAGGACACGTCGTGGACCAGGCCCGGCACGTCGTTCTTGCACTCGGAGCGCACCGGCACCACGTACCGGTCGGAGCGCATGGTGATGATGGGCTCCTGGAGGTACTTGGCCTGGGAAGAGGAGATGAGCTTCTGGAGGATGTCCCGCACCTTGGCGGAGGTGGCCCGGATGTGCCGCCGGATGGAGGCCAGCTCCGGGCTGGCCGAGTCGGCGATCTCGTTCTCCCCCAGAATGGAGCCGGTGATCTTGTCCTCCAGGAACCGGTTGGCGGTGAGGGAGGCGAAGAGATGGTCGATGCAGGTCTTGCCGTTGTTCTCGCCGGCGGCGTAGTCCCGGGCGGCCCGGGCGGCCTTGAGCACGGCGGCGATGTCCAGCAGCTCCCGGGTGTTGAGGGCTCCGCCCATGTCCGCTCGCTGGAGGGAGGCCGCCACCGGCTTCACCCCGGACAGGGACGGGCTGCCCCGCAGGGCGGTCATGTTCACGGCGGCGGTGGTCTCAGCCTGGAGGCGCTGGACGTCGTCGGCATCGGTGAGGGGGCGCAGGGCCATGCAGCGCTCCTTGCCCTCCTCGGTCACCGCCTGCCCGGCCAGCTTTTCCAGCACCCGGGGCAGCTCCAGGGTGTGAATGGATTTTTCAAATAAGTCGGTCATAAAACATACCTCACGGAAAAATTCCTCTGCGGTTTTACGGATACGTATTGTGAAGCGTCCGCCTCACGCAAACCGCAAGGCAGTTGATTCGGCGCTTATTATCATACACTATTTTTCCAGACTTATCTACCCCCGGCTCACGGCGGACAGCGAGCCCCTCCACAGACGGCAAAGACAGCGGCGGAGCGCTGCTCCGCCGCTGTCTTGTCTCCTCTATTGTCCTGATTGTCCGTCCAGCCAGGCACAGAACCGGTCCCACAGCTCCATGGCCTTGAACTTGACCACATACCCCTCGTTCTCGCCGGTGATGAGGGAGATCTCGTCCTGGCTGAAGCCGGCGGACGCGGCGGTCTCGGCCGTGGTCTCGGTGACCGACCCCAGGCACAGGGGCGGGAACACCACGCACCACCAGTTCTGTCCGCCGCCCTCGCCGATGACGATGCGCAGGGCGGTGTACTCCCCGGCGGGCAGGGCGAAGTCCTCGTACTCCTTGGTGGGAAACCACACGCTCTCCTCCAGAGACGCGGTGACCGGGTAATCGTACCCCGCCTCTTCCACCGTCTCCGCCCCCGCGGCCGCCAGGTCGCCCAGCCGGGCCGTGATGGCCGCCTCCGCCTCCGCCCGGGTCAGGCCCTGGTCAAACAGATCCCCCGCCTCGGCCAGGATGCGGTCCCGGACCTGGAGCTTGAGGGCCTGGTCCGCCGGGTCGTCTGAGTTGGCGATGACGTGGAGCCGGATGACCTTGTCCGCCAGGGCGGACTGCTCCGCCCCCAGCGCGCCACCGGCCAGTGCCGCCACCGCAACCCCCAGCAGCAGCGCCAGCTCCCACCGCCGGAGGCTGTGCCCGCCATGCTTTCCATTCCGTCCAAACACAGGATACCACCATCCAATATGTAATCATTTCTTGCGCGCCGTCTGTCCGGCGCAGGTCTATTGTGGACAACCTGTCTGTTCTTTATACAGCCGGCAGGAAATGTGGGTAAAATTTGTGTAAAACACACCTTGTAAATCATCCATTGAGTGGTAGAATAGTGGTTCATCCCTATCAGGAAATTTGGTACATATGGAAGGAGAAGGGCGCGGAGATGGAGCAGCAGACGCAAGTCAAATGCACTGAGCAAGTACAGCCCCCGCAGAACAAACCGCTGTTCAGCCGCCAGATGCTGGTACGGCTGATCATTCCGCTGGTGATCGAGCAATTTCTTTTGATGTCCGTGGGCATGGCGGATACGGTGATGGTCACCACGGCCGGTGAGGCCGCCGTCTCCGGCGTCTCCCTGGTGGATAACATCAACACCCTGATGCTTCAGATCTTTGCCGCCCTCAGTACCGGCGGCGCGGTGGTGGTGTCCCAGTACCTGGGCCGCAAGGAGCCCGAGCACGCCAGGACCGCCGCCAAGCAGCTGCTGTATGCGGTGACCGTGCTCTCCCTGGTGATCATGGCCCTGTGCCTCATCTTCCGGGAGCATCTGCTCTTCCTGCTCTTCGGCAACATCAACGACGACGTCATGGACTCCGCCCTGCTCTACTTTATCTCCACCGCTCTGGCCTACCCCTTCATGGCCCTGTACAACGCCGGCGCGGCCCTGTTCCGCTCCATGGGCAACTCCAAGGTGTCCATGTTCAACTCCCTCATCGTCAACATCGTCAACATCACCGTCAACGCCATCCTGATCTTCGGCTTCAACATGGGCTCTCTGGGCGCCGGCATCGGCACCCTCACCTCCCGCATCGTGGCGGCGGTGATCATCCTGTTCCTGCTCCAGCACCGGGACTGCGTCCTGCGCATCCACCACATGTTCCGCCCCGAGTTCCACTGGGTCATGGTGCGGCGCATCCTCACCATCGGCATCCCCACCGGCCTGGAGAACGGCCTGTTCCAGGTGGGCAAGCTGGTGGTGCTCAGCCTCATCACCTCCTTTGACGCCGGGGTCAACCTGGCGGTGGTGGGCTCCGCCGTGGCCGCCAACGCCATCGCCAACAGCGCGGCCGGCGTCATCAACGTGCCCGGTCAGGCCATCGGCCTGGCCATGGTCACTGTGGTGGGCCAGTGCGTGGGCGCCCAGTTCCTGGACCAGGCCGTCCGCTACACCCGCAAGCTGATGATCATGGCCTACCTCTCCATGGGCACCATGGCGGTCATCCTCTTCTTCGGCGCGGGCTGGCTGGTCACCCTCTTCAACCTGAGCGCCCCCGCCGCCGCCATGGCCGCCCAGGTGCTGCGGTGGAACTCCGTGTTCGTCCTGTTCTTCTGGCCCATGTCCTTCACCCTGCCCAACGCCCTGCGGGCCGCGGGCGACGCCATGTTCACCATGAGCGTGTCCCTCATCTCCATGTTCGCCTGCCGCATTGTCCTCAGCTACGTGCTGGGCGCGGACGCCATCTTCGGCATCCCCATGGTGGGCCTGCATCTGCTGGGCGTGTGGATCGCCATGTTCTGCGACTGGGTGGTCCGGGCCGTCTTCTTCCTGGTCCGCTTCTGGCAGGGCAAGTGGAAGCAGATCCAACTCATTTGATTTCAATATCCGCCGAAAAAGCGGCGCACCGTCAAATACGGTGCGCCGCTTTTTGTTATGCTCTGGCAGGCCTCCAGGTGTACAGCAGCACGGCCAGCGCCACCGTGACGGGCACGGCCAGCACAATGCCGAAGCTGCCCGACAGGCCCTGCATGATGGCGATGCCGATGTTGTTGGAGTTGATCATCTGCTGGTAGGGCAGGTCGTAGGCGTAGTCCAGCACCAGCATGGACACGCTGCCGCCGGCAAAGGCCAGGATCAGGGTGTTGGAGTCGGTGCCCATCATGTCCCGGCCCACGTGCATGCCGGCCTTGAACAGATCAGCCCGGGAGATGGCCGGGTTCTGGGCGTGGATCTCGGCGATGGCGCTGCCGATGGACATGGCCACGTCCATCACCGCCCCCAGGCTGGAGATGAGCAGCCCGGAGAAGAGCAGCCCGCCCACCTGCACGCCGCTGGTGCTGGCCAGGGTAAGCAGGCTCTCAATGTCGGACACGTTCCAGCCCGTGATGCCGGTGGCCATGCTGAACAGGCTGGCGGCCAGTCCGGCGATGACCACCCCCGCCACCGTGCCGCCGGTGGCCACCAGGGTCTTTCTGGTGGGCCCGCCGATGAGGTACATGGTGACCAGAGTGGTGACCACGCAGATGAACACCGCCACCCAGAAGGGGGACCAGCCCTGATAGACCAGGGGCAGGTACACGAAGATGATGCAGAAGAAGGTGAACACCAGGCCCAGGGCGCCCTTGAGGCCCTGCTTGCCGCCCACCAGGCAGAGCACCAGCAGATAGGCGGCGGCAAAGGCGTAGATCACCCACTCCCGGTCCTGGGAGTAGATGCTGGTGATGGTGGAGTCCCCCGCCACGCTCTGCATGACCACCACCTTCATGCCCACGGTGCAGCCCGCGCCGAAGAGGTAGCCGGAGGAGCTGGTGGTCTCCAGGGTCTGGCCTTTTCGGACGCCGGTGGTCATCTCCACCAGCAGCCGCTGCTCCCCTACCCGGGAGCCGTCGGGCTGGAGGTTGTCCTGGAGGATCTCCACCACAACGCCCTTCTCAAAGGTCTGGCCCTCCCGGCTGACCAGCGGCACCTTTCCGCCCTGGTTGAGGCGGACGGTAAAGAGCAGGAACAGGGCCAGCAGCACCAGCGGGATGCCCCAGCGCAGAAAATACTTTTTGATATACAACTTCATTCAGCCTTTCTCTCTCAACACGGACGTCCGGCGGAACGCACACTTTTCCAGCCTGCCGGTCCGAAGGGTGATAAACAGCATTTTCCCGGCGGCAATGCCGCCGGGAAAACACCGCTCATATGGGGGGAAGATTCAGAACAGGGGGACTCAGGCGCCCAGGCTCACGCCCAGGGCGGTCAGGAAGGAGGCGGGGACGTAGTAGTTGCCCTCCGCCAGCACAGCGCCGGTGGAGACGGCGGAGCCGTTCACGGTCAGGTTCAGGGTGACGGCGGAGCCGGCGGTGGGCAGGGCGGCGGGCACCGCGGCGGTGTAGGCGGCGCCGGTGGTGACCACCACGCCGTTGTTCTCCCAGGCCACGTTGAACTGGCTGTCCGTGCCGGAGACGGAGGCGGCCACGTCACGCAGGCGGTAGTAGGTCTCGCCGTCCTGGCTCAGGGTGGCCACGGAGCCGGTGCCGTTCTTCTCGATGGTAAAGGTGTCGTCAATGGCCTCCACCTTGCCGTCGTCGGTGATCTGGTAGGTGGTGATGGAGAAGGAGTTGCTGTCCATCTCAATGACGGAGTAGCTGGGCAGCCAGTTCTGGCTCCGGGCGGCGATGTAGTCCTGCTGGGTGCTGATGAGCTCGTAGAACTTGGAGCCAGAGGCGGAGTTGGCGGTCATGTACAGGGTGCCCTTGGGGTTGACCACGGTGTTGCTGGTGGTGGCCTCAATGGTGTAGCACCCGTTGTCGGCCTGGAAGGCGTCGTGGGCGGCGGTGCCGGCGGTATCGCCCTCCTCGGGGTACAGGGGGATCTTCTCGTCGTTCTGGGTGTTATAGGCGTTGTTCCAGTCGTAGTCGGTGCCCTCGTCGTTCAGGCGGAACTCGTAGGTGCCGTGGGTCTGGCCGTCGCCGTAGAGCATCTTGGAGCGGCTGTAGGTGTGGTCGTGGCCCTGGAGCACCACGTCGATGTCGTACTCGTCAAAGATGGGGGTCAGCTGGGTGCGCAGGATCATGCCGTCGGTATCGGAGTGGTCCAGGCCGGTGCCGTAGATGTCCTGGTGGATGGTGACCACACGCCAGGTAGCGTCCGGGTCGGAGGCAATGGCCTCCTGGATGGCCTTCTCATGCTCGGCCACGTTGTAGTTGTTGGTGTTGAGCACGATGAACAGACCGTCGCCGTAGGAGTAGTAGTAGTCGCCGCCGGCCTGGGTCTGGCCGTACTCGGTGGCGTTGGGGTTGTTGAAGTGGTAGGTGTAGTCGGGGTTCAGGGAGTCGTGGTTGCCGATGGCGGTGGCCACGGGCAGGCTGGCCAGGGCGTCGGCAGCCAGGTAGCCGGCGTACTCCTCCTCCTTGGGCTTACCGGTCTTATTGACCTGGTCGCCGGCGGAGATGATGAAGTTCACATCCGGGTTCTGCTCGGTGGCGATCTCCAGGGTCCGGTTCCAGCCGAAGGCGTCGTTGCGGGCGGCGGTGTTGGCCGCGCCGGAGTCGCCTACCAGAGCCTCGCCGTTCTGGGGCTGGCCCTTGGATGCGCCGATCTGGGGGTCGCCCACGTAGAGCATCTTGACCTGGTCAAAGCTGCCGGTCTTGTACTCCTGGACCTCGGTCTGGACGCCGTTCTTCTCCACCGTGTAGTAGTAGGTGGTGTTGGCCTTCAGGCCGGTGACGGTGACGTGGTTGTAGTCATAGGCCACGCCGTCGGTCAGGCTGTCGTCCACCTGGGCGGACATGCCGGTGAAGGCGGTCAGATTGTTCTTGTCTGTTCCGAAGTGGACCACAGGAGTGGCCGCCTTGCCGCTCTCCGTCTTGCTGTACCAGGCGAAGTTGAGCTGGGTCTCGTTGGCGCCGGGGGTCAGGGACACGTGGGTGTAATCGGTGGCCACACTCTCCCACTCGCTCACCCAGGCCTGCCACTCGGCGGAGCCGCCGGTGACGCTGCCGTCGTTATAGTTGGCAGTGGCCGCCATGGCCAGAGGGCCCACACCCAGGAGCAGCGCGCCGCTGAGCACACCGGCCAGAATCTTTTTCCTTGTCTGCATTTCATCCAACTTCCTTTGCGGTTTGGTTTTGGTCTGATGGAACTAGTGACAATATAGCACTGTGTTTTTCCTTTTTCAATGCATCTTTCAAAGCTTTTCCAGGATATTTACCCGGATTTTACTTTATATTATTTTGGAAAATAAAATTCTTTTTGGAGTCTCCGGCATTTTGCCTCAGCAGTGTTTTTTTGCCGCGGCGGCGTATAATCCTCCCTTTTCCGGGAGAAGCTATCCGCGGAATCCAATCTGAGGAGGTCTCTTCGCAATGTTTGTGGATAAAATCGCCCTGATCCTGGCCATTGTCGGCGGGCTCAACTGGGGCAGCATCGGCATTTTCGGATTCGACCTGGTGGCTTTCGCCTTCGGCGGCTCCGACAGCGTCATCTCCCGGGTGATCTACACCCTGATTGGCCTGGCTGCCGTGTGGTGTATCTCCCTCCTGTTCCGGGACCGGGACTCTGACGGCGACAAGGCTTAAAAAAACGGAGAAGCACAGGAAAACCTGTGCTTCTCCGTTTTTTTATGGGATCGCTTACCGGCGCTCGCCGTAGTAGACCTCCAGGATCAGGCTGCGCATCTCCTCCCGGCTGGGCATCCGGGGCGTAAAGGGCGTGCACACGTCCGCAAAGGCCTTGTCCACCAGGGCGTCCAGCTTGGCCATCACGTCCGCCTCGTCCTTCACCACCTCGCGCATGGTCTCGGGGACGTTGATCCTGCGGCGCAGCTTCATCACCGCCTCCAGCAGGTCGGTCTCCCCCACCAGGGCGGCCAGCTCTCCGTAGCGCTTGGCGGTCTTGGGGTCCTCCATGTTGAAGCGGAGGCCGTAGGGCAGGACGATGGCGTTGGCCAGCCCGTGGGGCACGCCGTACTCGGCACCGAAGGTGTGGGCGATGGAGTGGACGATGCCCAGGGCGCAGTTGGAGAAGGCGATGCCGCCCATGCAGGAGGCGGCCAGCATGTTGGCCCGGGCCTCCAGATTGTCCCCGTGCTCATAGCACTCGGCCAGGTTCTCATAGCCGTACCGGAAGGAGGCCATGGCCATGGCGTCGGAGTAGGGGTTGGCCTGGGGGGTCACATAGGACTCGATGGCGTGGGTCAGGGCGTCCATGCCGGAGGAGGCCGTCAGGCCCTTGGGCATGGTGGTGGTGAAGATGGGGTCCAGCACCGCCACGTCGGGCACCAGGCGGCCCTTCATGCAGCGGATGGAGTATTTTTTCTTCTTCACCGTGTCCTTGATGAGGGCCGCCCGGGTGGCCTCGCTGCCGGTGCCCGCCGAGGTGGGGATGCAGCACAGATTGGCCTTGACCCGGAGGTTCTTGATCTCGTTGGGGGGCATGACGTCCTCCAGCTCCTTGTACTCCGGGTTCTCGTAGAACACCCACATGGCCTTGGCCGCGTCCATGGCGGAGCCGCCGCCAAAGCCGATGACCCAGTCGGGCGCAAACTCGGCCATGTCCGCCGCGCCCTTCAGCACCGTCTGGAAGCTGGGCTCCGGCTCCACGTCCGTGTAGGACCGGCAGGTGAAGCCCGCCCCCTCCAGCACATCGGTGACCATCTTCAGCTGGCCCAGCTCCTGCTGGATGGTGCCGCTCATGACGATATAGGCCCGCTTCCGCTCCCCAGTCAGCTCCGCCAGGGCCTTGACCGCATCCTGGCCGCAGTACATATGCCCGCAGCCCAGCTTGATACCATACATGGGAATGCCTCCTTCTTAATCGTAGACAATACAGTTTTTGATGACCGCGCCGGAGGCGTGCTCCCGGATGGCGGCCTCCAGCTGGTCCAGGGGATACTCGTTCTGAATAAAATCCTCCGCCGAGATGACCCCCAGCTTCAGCAGCTCCAGCGCCGCCGCCACATGGGCGGGGGTGGTGTGGTACACGCCCTTGACGGTGAGCTGGGAGTAGTGGAGCAGGGTGGCGTCCACGTGGAGCACGCTGCCCGCCTTTGTGCCGCCGAAGAGGAGCACAAAGCCCCCCTTCCGGGCCATCTTCACGCTGGTCTCCCAGACCTGAATGAGCCCGGTGGCCTCAATGACCACGTCGGCGCCCCGCTCCCGGTCGGTGAGCGCCCGGACGGCGGCCACCGTGTCCTCCACGCCGGTGAGATCCAGCGCCTTCCACACGCCCAGACGGCGGGCCGTCTCCAGGCGGCTGGGCACCATGTCGGTCACCAGCACTTTGGCGCCCCGGAGCACCGCCAGCCGGGCGAACATCAGGCCGATGGGTCCCGCGCCGTTGACCACCACAAAGTCGCCCAGGGCAATGGGGCAGTTCTCAATGCCGTAGACCGCGCAGGAGAAGGGCTCCATCAGGGAGGCCGCCTTGTGGGAGAGGCTGTCCGGAATGACGAACATGTTCTGTGCCACAATGGGCGCCGGGACCTTGACATACTCCGCGTAGGTCCCCCGGCAGTAGGTCAGTGTCTCGCACATGAAGGGCTGGCCGTGCTTGCAGTAGTAGCAGCGGCCGCAGGGGGCGGTGTTGTGGCAGGCCACCCGGTCCCCCTCCTTCACGTGCTCCACGCCCGCGCCCACGGCGGCCACCACGCCGGAGAACTCATGTCCATAGGGGTGGGGCGGCTTGAGGAGCGGGTAGCCCCGCCTGAAATTTTTCACATCCGTACCGCAGGTGGTGGAGATCCTGTTTTTTACCAGCACCTCCCCCGGGCCGGGATCGGGAATGGGCTGCTCTATTATGCGGATGTCCTCCACGCCGAACAGCATGGCCTGCTTCATGGTTCCGTTCATCTGTCAGCCTCCCTGATTAAGTATGTCCGCAGGCGGAAACCCGCCTGCGGACACCGGATGGGCTCACGCCCTGTTACGCGCTCAGTAGCCCACCGTATCCTTGGGCTCGCCGGGCTTCTTGGCCTGGCCGTAGCTCTGCATCCGCACCCGGACGGCGGCCATCTCCTCGCCGGTGAGGACGACGGGGGCGCCCACTGCCATGCAGCGCCACTGCATCTCGGCCACAAACTCCATGTTCACCGCCAGGGAGAAGGCCTTGGCCATGCTCAGGCCGCAGGTCACCAGGCCGTGGTTGGCCAGCAGGAGAGCCTTGCTCTCCCCCATGGCCTTGCCCACGTTCTCGGCCAGCTCGGGGGTGCCGAAGGTGGCGTACTCGGCGCAGGGCACCTCGTCCACACCGGCGCCGGAGATGACATAGTGGACGGCCTTCAGGGGCTGGCGGAGGCAGGCGAAGGTGGTGCAGTAGGTGGAGTGGGTGTGGACCACGGCCCGGGCCTCGGGGTGGTGCTTGTAGACGGTGGCGTGGAGGTTGTGCTCGCTGGAGGGCTTGCGCTTGCCCTCGATGATGTTGCCCTCCAGGTCCATGATGACGATGTCCTCGGGGGTGGTGTCAAAATAACCCAGGCTGGAGGGGCCGATGGCCATATAGCCGGTCTCAGGGTCGTAGCAGGACAGGTTGCCGCTGGTGCCCTTGGACAGGCCCTGGCTGCTCATCTGCTTGCCGAACTCCACAATATCGTTGCGTTCCTTTTCCATCAGCATGGCGCATTACTCCTTTTCGTGATTTGGGCGGTGCCTATATCTTACTTCAAATTCCTCAGATTGACCACCATGTCGCTCTTGCCGGTGGCCCAGTAGTCCAGGATCACCCGGGCCAGGAGCAGCGGGGACTTGGGCAGGGCGTCCACCACGTTGCCCGCGGTATGGGGCGTCATGGTCAGGTTGTCCAGCTCCAGCAGGGGGTCGCCGGCGGGGACGGGCTCGTCCCAGAACACGTCCAGGGCCGCGCCGCCGATGGTCTTGTTCTGCAGGGCCTCCACCAGGGCGTCCTTGTCCAGTACGCCGGCCCGGGAGGTGTTGATCAGGTAGGCGGTGGGCTTCATCCAGCCCAGCTGCTCCCGGCCGATGCTGTTCTTGGTCTCGGGGGTGAGGCGCAGGTGGAGGGAGATGACGTCCGCCGTGCGGAACAGCTCCTCCTGGGACACCAGGGTGACGGGCAGGCCGATGGCGTCCAGGCTCTCCTGCCTGACAAAGGGATCGTAGGCGATGACCTCCTTCATGCCGATGCCGGCGCCCTTTTTGGCCACCAGCTTGCCGATGTGGCCCAGGCCGACCACGCCCAGGGTCATCTCGCACATGGAGGTGGTGTAGCCGCTGTTGACATAGTCCTTGCGCCAGTTGCCCTGCTTGATGGCCGCGTGGGCCCGGGCGATGTTCCGGGTCTCAGCGAACATGAGGCCGATGGCAAAGTCGCTGGTGCACTCGGCGTTGCGGATGCAGTGGACCACCGGGATGTTCCGCTCCGTGGCGGCGGCCACGTCCACGTGCTCTATGCCGCCCCGGCAGGTGCCGATCAGGGACAGCTTCTTGCCCGCGGCG
The DNA here is from genome assembly GCF_944387275.1 of uncultured Pseudoflavonifractor sp. GTDB lineage: Bacteria > Bacillota > Clostridia > Oscillospirales > Oscillospiraceae > Pseudoflavonifractor > Pseudoflavonifractor intestinihominis. The sequence goes on along the minus strand of NZ_CALXEG010000024.1, from coordinate 11,841 downwards.
ATCAGGTCGGCGGGCACCGGGCAGAAGTGGGTGAGCAGGATATCCGCGTCGGCGATCTCCTGATAGGCCTCGTCGGGCACCTTCTCGGCGGTGGGGCCGTTCTTCTCCAGGTTCAGGGTGCGGTGCTGGAATTCCTGGCGGCTCTCACAGGGCCACTCCACCGCCTTGACCGTGTGCTCTCTGTCCCCGGCAATGGTGTGAGCGGCCTCCACCAGCAGCTCGCAGGGGACGACGATGTCTCCAATAACCAAGATTTTCAAAGCAGTTTCCTCCATTCGGGCTTTTTGAAGGAGGCATCCGCTTCGCCGCTGGACAGCGAAACGGATGCCTCCCGGCGTTGTGCTTCGTTATGCGGCTGCGGTGGGCGTATCCTTCTTGGTGCCCAGGGCGCAGCGCTCCAGGTAATCCTGAACGCGGACCTTGTTCTTCTTGAAGAGGACGAACAGCACCACGTAGACAGCCACCACGGCGGCGATGACGATGGGATTCATGGTCAGGAAGGCCATGGTGATCACGCCGGCGGTGCAGTTGGACATGATGAAGCCGATGATCAGGGTGCCGCCGGCCAGGGCGGTGATGGCGGCCTCGAAGCCGGCGCCCGCGGCCACCTCGGTGAAGGTGGCGGCCCAGTAGGAGGCCATGGCCAGCTTGGCGCAGAACACGATGCAGGCCATGATCCAGGACTTGAGGATGTTGCCGTTGGAGAGGCTGACGGGCACCTCAACCATGTAGGGCAGGGAGGGCAGCACCATGACGGGCACCACCACGTTACCGGGCAGGATGAAGGCCATGAGGACGGCGAAGGGGATCACCAGCAGGCCGGTGGTCAGGGTGGCGGCCTCGCCGTAGCCCAGGGCGTCGTTGACGGCGATGATGAACTCACGGTTCTGGCCGTACTTGCTCTTCTTCAGCTTCTTGCGGGAGTAGTCGGTGAGGGCGGTGAAGCCGGAGGCGAAGAGGCCGGCGATCTTGGGGAAGATGGCCATGACAGCGGCGCAGGTCACGGTGACGTTGGCCACCTGGCCCCAGGCGGCCATGGTGTTCAGGCGGGTGATGTTGCCCACCACGCCCAGGATGATGCCGACGATGAGGCCGATGTACATGGGCTCGCCCAGGAAGCCGATCTTCTTCTTGATGGCCTCAGGGTCCACGCGGACCTTGTCCAGGCCCAGCTTGCCCAGCAGGATGTTGAGGACCAGGTACATGGGCGCGTCGCCCATGTGGTGGGGCGCGGTCATGGCGCAGTTGGGATAGTGGTAGTAGGTGGACCAGCGCTTCTGCATCACCTCGGCGATGAGGAGGGTCACCAGGTTGATGAACAGCATCAGCACAAAGGCCATCACCAGGTTCTGGGAGAGCTGATAGAGCATGGAGCCCCAGACAATGATGGAGTAGTTGTTCCACAGGTCGGAGGGCATGAAGATATCGGTCACCTTCACCAGCCAGAGGACGATCTGGAAGATGAGGCCCACGCCGATGAAGGCCATGCCGATCTGGGTGGAGTAGGCCACGCTGGCCACGGCCTGCCAGCCGATATCCAGCGCGGGCAGGTTGAGCCCCGTGCTCTCCACGATCTGCTGCACCAGGGGGGAGAGAATGGCGCCGAAGGCGTCGGTGACAAAGGCCATGCCCTTCAGGCCGACGCCCACCAGCACGGCGGAGGCAAAGGACTTCTTGAGGGGCGTGCCGAAGATCAGGCAGATGACAAAGATGATGATGGGCACGGTGATATAGTTGCCAAAGGTGTCAAAAAAGCTCTTCAGCCAGTCGAAAAACACAATTCCCGCTCCCTTTCTGTTTTAATTTTGGGTCTGTCTTTTGGATTCAGGGGCAGCCGTCCTTACAGGTCCAGCTTTCCGATCACGTCCATGAGTTCTTCCACGAACTCCTCCTCGTTGATGCCCACCAGGAAGCCGGTGGCGTTGAGGACGGGGATGCCGTAGATGTCCTCCACGGGGCTGGTGTAGGCGATGAGGTCATAGCCTCCGCTCTGCACCGCCAGCGCCACGCCGCCGGGCGCCACCTCGGTGGCCTCCATGGCGTAGCCCTTCTCGCTGAGCACGTCCTCCAGCTTGGAGGAGAGCATGGCGGAACTCACGGTCCCGGAACCGCACACGGACAGAATCTTGACAGGTCTCATTTATGGTTCGCTCCTTTCAGATTTTGCTTACTCTTCGTTGAGCACGGACAGCGCGTCGAGGATCTCCGCCTTGTCCCTGGAATCCCTCAGCCGCCGGAGCAGGTCTCCGTCCTGGATGATCTTCATCATCTTCTTCAGCATGGCGACCTGACGCTTGGAATCCTGCACCACCAGAGGCAGGACCACCTCGCAGGACAGCTTGGTGTCCTTCTGCCCCATCATGGCGAACTCCACCGGTTTCCGGGGGATAATCACGCCCACCGCGGGTTTGTTCACCAGGGCGTTGTTGGTGTGGGGTATGGCCAGGTTGATGCCCTTTCCGGGCAGGCCGGTGGGAAACCCCTTCTCTCGTTCCGCCACGGCGTCGCCGTAGCCCGGCTTTACATAGCCGTACTTCTCAAACAGGCCGGCCATCAGACGGATGCAGTCCTCTGCGGTTTCCACATCGGCGTCCAGCACCACCAGCCGTTCATCAAGCAGGGTAGCGATTGTCTTCATCTCCCAACGTATTTGCGATGTATCACGCAGCCTCCGGAGCTTCGTTTCTGGTGTAAGAATAGCACAGGCCCGCTTTGGAAAAAAGGCCAGGTTTTTTCACAACATGCACACCTAAATTTGCAAAAATGTGAGCCCCTTTGTGTGAAATGTACGACAAACTTCCGCCGTCAGCCCACCACGATGAGCACCGCCGCAAAGACCGCCACCGCGCTGGCCAGCACCCGCACGATCACCGTGGTGCGGCGCAGGCCGATGGCCTGGTAGCGCTCATAGCTGGCGAACACATAGGGGAACACCGCCGCCAGCACGCCGATGCCCAGCATGGGCAGATACCGCCAGCGGACATCCGGCAGCAGGCCGAAGAAGAAGAGATTGGCCACCACCAGGACCGCCAGGGCCAGATAGAAGGGCATGCGGAACCGTTTGTCCCGTTCCACAAAGGCCTTCACCTGGTCAAAGCACGCCTCACAGCAGCAGGGCAGCTCATGCCGGGCCTCCGGGTTGATGATATAGTCCCGGCTGTCCGTCATCTTCGCGCACCAGAGGTACTTCTCCGGCTGTACCGCTTCCTTTTCCTTTTTCCCGGTGTTTTTCATAGGCTTCCTCCTGTCAGCGGATGGCGTACCGGTCCAGAAGGCGGCAGGCGTCCTCTATGGTCTTCTGCTCCCACAGCGCGTCGGGCAGACCGGAGAGGGCGGCATAGTCCGCCTGCTGCACCATGTACTTCACCTTCCCCGCCTGGGCGGGCACCACGGAGAATTCGTCCAGCCCCATGGCCAGCAGCAGAGGCAGCAGCCGCTCGTCAGAGGCCGCCTCGCCGCACATGCCCACGGGGATGCCCGCCTTGTGCCCGTTGCGGATCACGGTATGGACCGAACGGAGCACAGAGAGATTGCAGGGCGTGTAGAGATACTGCACCCGCTCGTTCTGCCGGTCGGTGGCCGTGGTGTACTGGATCAGGTCGTTGGTGCCGATGGAGAAGAACTCCGCCTCTTCGGCCAGCTTGTCGGAGAGCATCACGGCCGCCGGGGTCTCCACCATAATGCCCAGGGGCACATGCTCCGCGTGGGGCAGGCCTCTGGCGTCCAGATCGGCCATGGCCCGGGCGGTGAGGGCCTTGGCCTCCCGCAGCTCCTCCAGGGTGACGATCATGGGGAACATGATCTTCAGATTGCCGTGGGCGGAGGCCCGGAGAATGGCCCGCAGCTGGGTGAGGAAAATCTCCTTCCGGTCCAGGCACAGGCGGATGGCCCGGTAGCCCAGGAAGGGATTGCTCTCCTTGGGCAGGTCCATATAGCCCAGCTGCTTGTCGCCGCCGATGTCCAGCGTGCGGATAATGACCTCCTTGCCCTCCGCCGCCTCGGCAACGGCGCGGTAGGCCTGGTACTGGAACTCCTCAGAGGGGTAGTCCTGCTGGCCCATGAAGAGGAACTCCGTGCGGAACAATCCGATGCCGTCGCAGCGGTCGGGGCGGAACGCCTTGGCGCTCTCGCTGTCGCCCGAGTTGACGCACACCTGGACCTTGTGGCCGTCCCGGGTGACGGCGGGCTGCTTGGCCGCCTGGGCGTACCGCTCCGCCATGGCCTTCTGGGCCGCATCCGCCGCGGTGAACCGCTCGGCCATCTCCCGGTCGGGCTCCACCGCCGCCCAGCCCTCGTCGCCGTTGAGATAGATCTGCTCTCCCGTCCGGGCGGCGGACAGAATGCCTTCGCAGCCCACCACCGCCGGGATGCCCAGCGTCTTGGCCAGGATCACCGCGTGGGAGGTGACGCCGCCCCGCTCGGTGATGAAGCCGCCCAGCTTGGACTTGTCGATCCGGATGGTGTCCTCCGGCGTCAGGTCCTCGGCCACCAGGATCACCGGGCCGTCCCCCTGCACCTCAACCACGGAGGAGACCCCGTTGAGACGCCGGATCAGCTCGTCGCACACGTTGCGGATGTCGTCGGCACGGGCCTTCATGTAGGGATCTTCCATGGCGGCGAACTTGGCGCAGACCTTGTCCCGCTCGGCGGCCACGGCCCAGTCGGCGGCCACGCCCTCGCTGCGCACCTGCTTCATGGGCTTTTTGAAGAAAAAGTCGTCCCGGGCGATGACGGCGTAGGCCTTCATAATGGCGGAGGCCTCTTCCCCGTTCTCCCTGGCGGTCTTCTCCTTCAGCCCGTCCAGCTCAAAGGCGTAGGCGGCCCGGATGGCCTCGAACCGGGCGATCTCCCCCTCCGGGTCGTCCGTCTGCCGTTTTTCTGGCGCAATCGCCGCCCGGCTCAGCACCAGAGCGGGCAGAAGGGCCTGGCCTCTGGCGCCGGAAAGTCCCTTAAACTCTTTCATGGTTGGTCTCCTCCTTTGGGTGACTGTAAAGCTGCTTCACGCCGTCCACATGGCCCGGCGTGCTGAAATACTGATAGATCTCCTGAAGGGTGTTCCAGTGGGTGTACCGGTCCACCGTACTCAGGCACAGGATGACCCCCGCCTTTGCCCCGTCCCGGCACACCACCCCATCCCGGGAGACCAGGATGCGCACGTCCACCTTGGCGCTCACCTCGCCCTGCATGGGGCAGTGGACCAGCACCGCGTCGGAGTGGAAGCGGTACATCTGTACCTTTCGGTTGCTGAGCAGATTCTGCATTTTATCCGCCAGCCGCTCGCCCTGGAGCCGCTCCGCGCCCAGGAGCACCGCCTCTCCCCACCCGGTGTTGTCAGGCAGAGACACGATGTTCTCCGCGCGCAGCTTCTCCACAAAGGTCTCCGCGGTCTGGGGCGTGCTGCGCCCGCCGTCCCGCCGCTCAAAATAGCGGAACAGGTCGAAGTACAGCCGTTCTGTCTGCATTTCCCCGGATGTGTTCCGCTCCACCATGCGGATGATGTCCTGAATCAGCTGGTCGTGGCGGGCAATGGTGCGGTTGGTCTTGAGCACGTCCATGATCTTCCGCTGGTTGGTCTCCGTCAGGATGGGGCCGGTCTGCACCAGCTTGGCGCACTGCTGCTGGGGGCTCAGGGGCACCAGCGAGACCACCAGAGCGTAGTCGTCCAGCTCCCACTTGCGCACCCGGTCCACCGTGATGACGCTGTACCGGAAGGACAGGCCGAAGAGGTTTTGCAGCTGCTCCTTCACCAGCGTGGCGGTGGCCATATTGCCCGCGCCGATAATCAGCACCTCCTCCTCCGCCGTGGTCTCGGTCTGGGAGAGGAATTTCTCGTTGAGATTGCTGGCAAAGTAGACGCACAGGTAGGACAGCTCATCCTCCGAGATGTCCTTGAGGAACTTGCTGTCGATCTCCAGCATGGCCCGGCGGGTGAAGTCGTACACCGCCGGGTACATCCGCTGGATGTCCTTCACCAGCGGGTTCTTGTCCATGATGCCGTACTTCAGCCGGTAGTACATGGGGCGGATGTGGTGGCTGAGCTGTCCGTGGAGCCGCTCCCGGTTGGGGAAGGTGATGCAGGCGATGCGCTCAAAGTTGTAGATCAGCTGCTCCGCCAGGGCGGCGATGTAGCTGTCCTCCTCCTCCTGGGTGGCAAAGTCGGTGGTCTGGATGCCCAGAAAGAGGGAGGTGATGTAGTAGGTCTCCTTGGGGGAGATGCCCATGCCCAGGATCCCCAGCTTCTGGGCCGAGAACTCCACGGAGCGGTAGGACAGGGTCTTCATCAGGGCAAACTGCTCGTCTCCGCTCATATTGATCTCGTGGCCCTTCCGGCTGCGGATCCAGGACGCCTGGATCATCATGCTCTCAAAGCCGCTCTCGTTGAGGAAGCAGTCGCCCTTAATGTCGGACTCGTACTGTTTGATGAGGCAGCGGCACAGCTTCAGGAAGTCGATGTCGTTGCCGGTGAGGGCCACCGTGCTCTGCTGGAGAAAGCTCTTGACGGCAGAGGTGCCCTCCGGGTTGTTCAGCTTGCGGAACTGGGCCCACAGCAGCTTGCGGATGGTGGCCTCCTCGCCCTCGATCTGATAGCCCACCTTGATGGCGCTGTGGAGCCTCCAGCTCTTCCCGGATCATCTTGATGTCGGCCAGAGCGGTGTTTTTGCTCACGTCAAAGGTCTCCATCACGCGGTTGATGGTGACCACCTCGCTGGCCAGGGAGATGTAGAGGATCTCCATGGCCCGGCGCTCGGCGACGGAGAAGAAGTAACTGCTGTTCTTGCGCAGCTGGCGGTCCAGGGCCGCCCGGTCGGAGATCTCCGCCCGGATGCGCTGCCCGCCGATCACCAGGCGGCCCATCCGGTACTGCGCCAGATAGTCGTTGATCTTCTCCACGTCATAGTAAAGGGTCCGTTTGGCAATGCCAAGTACCTGAAGCAGGTAGGAGGAGGTCAGGCCCTGTTCCGCATCCAGCAGACTGCGCAGGATATAGGTCTGTCGGCTCTTTAATTCCACTTGCGCTCCTCCATTCCGTTTGTCTCGTCAGTCGGGCAGATTGTGCAGCAGCGCGGAGACCGCCTGGGCCGCCTCCCGCTCATCGCTCCCCTCCACCTGGAGCATAACCTCCATACCGGGCAGGATGCCGCCGGAGAGCACGCTGATGATGCTCTTGGCATTGATCTCGTCGTCCTCATGGACCAGGATAATGTCGCTTGCGTACTTGGAGCTGACCTCGACCAGCTCGGAGGCCGGACGGGCGTGCAGGCCGCTCTGATTCTGAATGGTGATTTTTTCCTCGTACATAATGAGTTCCATCCTTTCTGTTCTGCTGTTTTCCCTATGGAAAGGTTCTCTTTTTTGATTGACCTCATCTTAGCACGCCGCCCTCCTGTTGAACATTACCAAATCAATGCGTGTTATTTTTCCGACATTGTGCAAAAAGCATATCAGCCCTCCTTATGGCCCAATTCTTACACGGTCCAACCCGATGTTCAAAAAATGGAGCCATGGTCTTCCCATGGCTCCATTCTGTTTCATCCTGTGCCCCGTATTCTATTTGTTCTGCTCCAGCCACTTCTTCAGCTGCTCCGCCATGGCCGAGGAGCCCTGCTCCTCCCGGCGGTCCTGCTGCTCCAAATAGCGGCGCACATCCCCCTTGCCTGCTGATTTCTCCGAGCGGCGCTTCTTGAAGTCGCTCAGCTTCTCCCGGTAGCCGCACACACAGGCGAACATCTGCTTCTCCCCCTCGCCCCGCAGCTCCATCTTCTTATGGCAGTTGGGGCAGCGGGCGTTGGTGATCTGCTTGACGCTGCGGCGGTAGCCGCACTCCCGGTCGGGACACACCAGCATCTCCCCCCGCTTGGTCTTGACCTTGAGCAGGTACTTGCCGCAGTCGGGGCATGGGGTGCGGGTCTGGTTGTCGTGGTGGTAGGACGCGTCGCTGGCCTTGACCTCGCTCACCAGCCGGGAGGCGTAGGACCGCATCTCCCCCACAAAGGCGCTCTCCTTCTCCCTGCCCTGGGCGATATCCCCCAGCCGCTTCTCCCATTTGGCGGTGAGCTGGGCGCTGCGCAGGTCGGAAGGGGCCAGCTCCACCACCTGGATACCCTTGGAGGTGGGATAGAGCTCCTTGCCCCGCCGCTCGATGTAGAAGGCGGAGAACAGCTTCTCGATGATGTCCGCCCGGGTGGCCGGGGTGCCCAGGCCGCCGGTCTCCTCCAGGATGCGGGACTGCTCCGCGTCCTTCACCTGGGCCTGGGGGTGCTCCATGGCGGTGAGGAGGGTGGCCTCGGTGTACCGCTTGGGGGGCGCCGTCTTGCCCGCGTTGATCTGCAGCCCGGTCAGCTTGATCTTGTCCCCCTGGCTCAGGGGCGGCAGGTTCTGCTCCGCGTCCTCGTCCTCGGCGGCGCCCTCGTCCTCCTCCAGGGTGAAGCAGCTGTAGGCCGCCTTCCAGCCCTGGTCCTTCACGATCTTGCCCCGGGCGGTGAAGGTCTCCCCGTCCACCGTCATGGTCAGGCGGATCTCCTCGTAGGTGAAGGGGGGCAGCAGCACCGCCAGGAACCGGCGGACCACCAGGTCGTAGATGTTCCGCTCCGGCCCGGTGAGCCGCCACAGGTCGGGCTGCTCCTCGGTGGGGATGATGGCGTGGTGGTCGGTGACCTTGGCGTTGTTGACCAGATACCGGGTCTGGAGGGGACGATTGCGCATGATCTGCTGGGCCAGGGGCTTGTACTCGTCCACCATCACGCTGCGCAGACGCTCCGGCAGGGTGGGCACCACGTCGTCGGAGATGTAGCGGGAGTCGGTGCGGGGGTAGGTGAGCACCTTGTGAATCTCGTAGAGATTCTGCATGATGGACAGCGTCTCCTTGGCGGAGTAGGCGTACTTCCGGTTGGCGTCCCGCTGGAGCTCGGTCAGGTCGTAGGCCGGGGGCGGCGGGGTCTGCTTCCAGGTCTTCTTCACCTGGGTGAGCACGCCGGTCTTGCCCTCCAGCTTCTTGGCCAGAGCCTCGGCCTGCGCCCGGTCAAAGATCCTGGCCTGGCCCTTCTTGTCCCGCCAGGTGGCAGTGAAGCCGGGAGTTTTGGCCACCAGGGTGAAGAAGTCCTTGGGCACGAACCGGCGGATCTCCTGCTCCCGGTCCACGATAAGGGCCAGGGTGGGGGTCTGGACCCGCCCGGCGGAGAGCTGGGCGTTGAACTTGCAGGTCAGGGCCCTGGTCACGTTCAGGCCCACCAGCCAGTCGGCCTCGCTGCGGGCCCGGGCGGAGCGGAACAGGTTGTCGTACTCCGATGCCGGGCGCAGGTGGGCGAAGCCCTCCTTGATGGCCTTGTCGGTCTGGGAGGAGATCCACAGCCGTTTGGCCGGCTTCTTCCAGCCCGCCTTCTCCATGATCCACCGGGCCACCAGCTCGCCCTCGCGGCCCGAGTCGGTGGCGATGACCAGGTCGGAGATGTCTCCCCGGCGCATGAGGGCCTGGACGGCCCGGAACTGGCGGCCGGTCTGGGGGATGACCTGGGTCTTCATCTTCTCGGGCAGCATGGGCAGGGTGAGCATGTCCCACTTGGCCCAGGCCTTGTCGTACTCCTCCGGGGGCGACAGCTCCACCAGATGGCCCAGGGCCCAGGTGACCACATATCGGTCCCCCTCCAGGCAGCCCTCTCCCTGGTGTTTGCAGCCCAGCACCCGGGCCAGCTCCCGGCCCACAGAGGGTTTTTCTGCCAGTACCAGCGTCTTGGACACCGTCCTCACGCTCCTTTTTCGAAGTCATAGCAACAGTATAACCCGGCGGCGGGAAAAAGGCAATCCGCCCCCTCAGCCCAGGTCGGGCTCCGCCGCCAGGGTCACGGTCCCGGGGGAGCGTCCCTCGCTCTCGAAGAGGATGAGCTCGTTCTCCCCCTCCTTGAGCATGGGGCCGGGGATGTACAGCCTGCGCTGGGGGCCGATGTCCCAGAAGCGGCCGATATTCACCCCGTTGAGCAGGGCGCAGCCCTTGCCCCAGCCCGTGGTGTCCAGGAAGGTGTCCCCCCGCTCCTCCGGGCGGAAGGTGAAGCGGTAGAAGGCGGGGCCCGCCGCCCGGCCGACGAACTTCAGGCCCTCCAGCCCCTCCATGGGCAGGGGCCAGGCCTGCCAATCGGTCACCGGCACGCCGTCCAGCAGCACCGGACCGTCGATGCCCTTGCGCTGCCGGGCCATCCTGGGGCCGTAGTTCACCCGGCCCAGGTTCTCCACCAGGATGTCCAGGCGGGTGTCACGCTCCAGCGCCCAGTCCACGCTGTGGGGGCCCTCCAGCGCCCGGTCCATCAGGGTGAGCGCCGGCACGCCGTCCAGGAAAATCAAGGCCCGGTCCGCCGCGTTTGTCAGTTCCAGACACTTGGCCCGGGTCCCTGCGGGCAGGGTGGTCCGGTAGAGGATATACCCGCAGCTCTGGCCCAGCCGCTCCATGGATCTGGGGGTGTCCAGCGCCACGGGCTGTCCCAGACTGTCCAGGGCGTCAAAGAGGCCCACCCGGCCCGACGCCTCCAGAGCGCCGTAGCCCCGGCGGACGATCTCCGTGGTCAGCTCCACCCGGGGGATGGGGGCGTATTTCCCGATGACCCGCTGGAAGGCCCGGTATTTCTCCGTCTCCCGGCCGTCCTCGGTGAGGGGGGAGTCGTAGTCGTAGGAGGTCACGTCGGGGGTGAGGTGGTCAAAGTAGTTGGAGCCGTTGTACAGCCCCGGGTTGGTGCCGCCGTGGAACATGTAGAAGTTCACGCTGCCCCGGCGCAGGATCTCATCCAGGTCGGCGGCGTTCTCCTCCGCCCCGGCGGTGTGGTGCACGTCCCCCCAGGCGTCAAACCACCCCACCCAGAACTCGGTGACCATCAGCGGGCCGCCCTTGGCGTGGGGCCGGAGCACCTCCAGCTTCTCCGCTGCGCCGGAGCCGAAGTTGACGGTGGACAGCGCGCCGACCATGCCGCCCCGGTCCAGGGCGTGCTCGTCCAGGTTGTCCGCCGTGATGAAGGGCACGGTGGCGCCGTTCTCCCGCATCAGCCCGGCCAGGCCCTCCAGGTAGGCCGGGTCCTCCCTGCCCCAGACGCCGAACTCATTCTCCACCTGCATCAGGAGCACCGGCCCGCCCCGGTCGATCTGCATGGGGGCCAGCTCCTGGAAGAGCCGCCTGTAGTACCTGGCCACGTGGGAGAGAAAGGGGCCCTCGGAGGACCGGAGGGGCATATCCTCCCCGGACAGCAGCCAGGCGGGCAGACCGCCGAACTCCCACTCGGCGCAGATGTAGGGCGAGGGGCGGACGATGGCGTACAGTCCCACCGCCTGGGCCGTGCGCAGAAAGGCGGCCAGGTCCAGCCCGCCCTCAAAGCGGAACTGTCCCGGCGCAGGCTCATGGAGGTTCCAGGGCACATAGGTCTCCACGCAGTTGCAGCCCATGGCCCGCAGCTTCTCCAGCCGGTCCCGCCAGTAGGCCGGGTGGACCCGGAAGTAGTGGATGGCGCCCGAGATGATTTTGAAGGGCGCGCCGTCCAGGTAGAATTGCTCTCTGATTTCAAAGCGGCTCATATGATGCCTCCCTGTCCGGGACGGCGTGGCGCCGCCCCTGTGCTGTGGACCATCTTACCACAACGGCGCGTTCCCGGCAATCGTCAGGCCGCGCCCTGTTCCGGCCCGGATAAAAAAATAGCCGTCCCCAACTGGGACGGCTATTTTTGCACAATTGTGCGGTTATTTCACTACTTTGCCCTTGAAGATCACGTTGCGGATGGACAGGTCTCTGTTGAGCAGCACCACGTTGGCCCACTTGCCGCTCTCCAGGCTGCCGCACCGGCTGTAGATGCCGATGGCCCGGGCCGGGTT